>CAMCYR010000023.1 GCA_945885475.1 Chitinophaga pinensis | reverse complement strand
AGAGTGAGAAACAGAGCGAGAGCGAAGTTTTGCACTCTGATTTTTCTTCATTCTCATTCTGTTTCTCGCTCTTAAATTATAGAAATGTTCGATTTTCAAAAACTTGAAGAATTCATAAGCTCTCTTAGTTGTAAATTTCATTTTTTCAGACCCCACCATTCCACTTAAAACATCCCCCGCAAAAGGGAACCTAAAAATACTAATTTCAAAGTAATTTTACCTATTTAATGGTGGGGGCAAAAAATGGTGGTCAAGTGGGGGCTCTCGGTGCGGAATTTCTAATACACTGAAAAATTTCCACATTAAAATTTTCATAAATTTCACAAAAGTTTTATTTTTTAATTACACTTCGAGATTAGATATCACTAGAAAAAGTATAAAAACATATTTATTTGTAGTATTTAAAATTCGGGTATATACTGTTTAAGAAATGAAGTGATTTATAATGAAATTCGTCACATTCCCTTCAAATGCAAAGAATGTAATCTCTGCTTCTTTTTTTGTAATTTAGCAAACGAATTTAAATGGTTTTCCTTCTCATTTCTGATTTTTGATTTAATGGAGCATTTGCTTCATGAAGTTGGATGCAGTTAATGAAATGCCAATTTTTTACGTTCATAAACAGTGCATTTTGCATTTCTTTTTCTAAAATAAATTTGTTTTGGAAAACAAATACGATTTTTTTCGGTTTTAGAATTAATGGAATAATAGGATAGGAATAATATTGCTGATTGAACAAATTTTTGAATAATGATATATCTCTGGAATGCCCTTATAATAGTTGTTTCATTTGTTTTAATGGAAATTGTTGCATGGATTTTGCACCGCTTTGTTATGCATGGATTTCTTTGGAATTTGCATCGTGATCATCACATTTCTCACAATAAGAAATTTGAAAAAAACGATTTTTTTGCGCTAATATTTGTAATTCCATGTTGGTTGTTAATGATGTTTGGTGTCATGCATGGCTATGATTACAAGTTTTATATTGGAATTGGAGTTACTCTTTATGGTGCATGTTACGCGCTTATTCACGATGGCTTGATTCATAAGCGAATAAATGTATTAGCAAAAACAAAAAGCCCTCATCTGCTAGCACTAAAATATGGACACCTTGCGCATCATCAACACGATGGTAAGCCGGATTATAAAAAAGAGGATGACGTTTGTTATGGTATGCTTTGGGTGCCCCTTAAATATTATTTAAAGGCAAAAAAATTGAAAAAACAACCATAGAAATAATGAACTGATTTTTAAATATATAATTTAAGAAAAAACCTTATCCATTATTTTTGCGGAATTTAAACACATTGGTATTCCTGCTCCGGGATGCACACTTCCTCCAACAAAATAAAGTCCACTTATATTTTTTGAAAAATTTGAATGCCGAAAAAAAGAGGCAAATTTATCATCAGAACTATTACCGTATAGGGCGCCAAACGGACTGGAATAATTTTTCTTAATTATCTGTGGCGTCAACAACTCCTCAAACTGAATATGCTTTTCGATATCTGTTTTAAGCATCCTGTTTACTTTTTCAAAAATATTTTTACGTGTCCGATTTACTAATTCATCCCAATCCTGACCTTGATCATTGGGAACCGTTACAAATAGAAACCAATTTTCGCAATCTTTTGGAGCATCGGCTATATTCTTTTTTGAAGAAACGGAAATGTAAATAGAGGGGTCGTCACATACTGTTTTGTTGTCGAATATTGCTTTGTATTCCCCTTCATCATCATTTGAAAAAAGCATGTTGTGTAGTCCTAACGTTTCATGTTTTTTATTTACTCCCCAGAAAAATCCAATTACTGAACTTGATTTTGGTTGTTCCAGAATTCTTTTAGGCGCAAGTTCTTTAGGCAATAATCTCTTAAATGTGTAGTAGATATCCATGTTGCTTATCACACGATCGTAAGAAATAAGTTCAGCTTTTTTTGTTTTTATGCCGATCACTTTTTTCTTTTTCCATCCATTGTCTCCTCCACCTGTAATAATTTCTTCAACAGTGGTGTTGTAATGAAATTTTACGCCCATATCTTCTGCTAATTTTACTAATGCAGAAACGATTGAATACATCCCCTTTTCAGGCAGATAAATGCCCAAATTGATTTCTAAGTGTTGGATAACGTTTAGTGTGGCAGGTGCAGCAAAAGGGTTTGATCCGATATACGTTGCGAAATTATTGAGCAGTTGAACCAAACGAGGATCCTTAAAAAAAGATCTATTTCCTTTGTTCATCGACTTGAATGCATCGATTTTGTGAAAGTTGAGCAGACCGTATACTGTTTTCCAATTAATGAAATTACGGAATACATGTAATGAATTTTCAATGAAAATCGAATTTGTTATCTTGTATTTCGTTTCAATATCCTTTCGGTAATTGTCAAACGCTTTCTTGGTATCAAGTGTTTTGAGTGCTATTTCTCCTCCGAATTTTTCTACATCTGTAAATGCATTTATGACGCAACCGTCCTCAAAAAAATATTTAAATGAAATATCCACCGGGTTGTAGGTGTAGTAATCGCGCGGGTTTTTGTGGCAGAGTTCAAATAATTCATCAATAAGTCCGGGTAACATAAAAATAGACGGACCCATATCAAAACGATATCCTTCTTTTCGTAGTTCCTTCATTTTTCCTCCTGCATAATCATTCGCCTCATAAACATCAACGGCATAACCTTTTGATGCTATCCGGATTGCAGCAGCTAATCCTGCAATTCCCGAACCAACTACCGCACACGATTTCTTCATTTTAACCAGCAAATAATTTTGAGTTACAAAAATACGGAATTTTAATAATTTTATTTAAAAATCTTTTGTAAGGGCTGTTAGCGCTTTTATAGAGTCCGACTTCTTGTTGAGAAACTGTTTTTCTTTGTCGGTTATCTTTTTGAATGATCCGTGTACCTTAAAACACCTTGCTTTTCTAATGAAGATTCTTCAAACAGTCAAATGATTTTGTTCATCCCGGTATGTATTATCTGTACGATGGCAAATTTTATTATTGTCGTTCTGCCATATTTACTTTTATTTAAATCAGGAAAAACACTCTATTTTATTTTAAAACAGCTAATTTTGTTTTTCTTAAAAAATCAAATAAATGAAGGCGGATTGCTGCATACAGATTTCAAATTTATCCAAAAAATATTCTGGGAATGATTCCTTTGCCCTCAAGGAAATGAATCTGGATATTTTCAATGGAGAAATATTTGGATTGTTGGGACCAAACGGAGCTGGAAAAACAACTTTCTTTTCGATCATTTGTGGTTTACTCCAAGCAAGTAGCGGAAATGCCGAAATTGCAGGATACTCGATCAGTAAAAATCTGGAATCTATTAAAAAAATAATTGGTGTGGTTCCTCAGGATATCGCACTGTATCCAACCTTATCCGGTAGGGACAATCTTCTTTTTATTGGAAGGATGTATGGCCTAAAAGGGAATGTCTTGAAAGAAAGGGTCCAGGAATGTTTGTCAAAATTCGGATTTGATAAAAACAGTGATGAACCAGTCAAAAATTATTCCGGTGGAATGAAACGCAGAATAAATCTCATCGGTGGAATATTACACGAACCTAGCATTTTATTGCTCGATGAACCAACAGTTGGAATGGACGTTCAGACGCGAACATCTATGATGGAATATTTAAAAGAACTGAATGTAAATAAAAAGATGACGATTCTCTATACATCCCACTATCTGGAACAAGCCGAATTGTTTTGTGATAGAGTTGCAATCATGGATCAAGGGAAAATACTTTGTTTGGGAAGTCCACTTGATCTGATCCGACAAGAGAATGGAACTGATTTGGAAGATGTATTTTTAAAATTTACAGGAAGAAAAATAAGGGACTAATATGCATCGATTAATTTCAACCTTAATTAAAGAAGTCAAATTGCTGATTGTTGACAAAACCGGTATCACGGTTCTTTTTGTGATGCCAGTTTTGCTTGTGTTCATTATGACGCTCATTCAACATGAGGCATATAAAAGTCTTTCTCAGTCCGGAATCCCTGTATTACTGGTTAACAATGACAATGACAGCCTTGGATTTGCAATCGAAAACGGGTTTAAGCAATTCGGAATTTGTGAATTAACAGTTGATGACGGAACAATATATAAATCATCCGATGACATCAAAAAGAGAATTGTAGAGGGAGAATTTCTCGCAGCATTAGTGATACCCAAAAATGCGACAAACATACTGCGTGGTAATGTGGACGAATTGGTGAACGTTTTTTTTGATCAGAAAAGCACGGTATTAAAAAATCCAGAACAGGTGAAAGTAGAGATCATTATCGATCCTACGGCAAACAAATCTTTTGTAATGGCTATCAATAGTGGATTAAAAGAGTTGATCTCTTCCATAAAAACGAAGTTATTATTTCAAATAATGGGTGAAAAAATTGCTCAGCTGTTGGAATCAGATTCAAAAGCGGTGCTACCCGATTCTGATTTTTTTGTTTATGAGGAAGCATATGCTGTCAGAGATCTAAAAAAAACATATCAGCCAAGTGCTGTTCAGCATAACATTCCTGCTTGGGCTATTTTTTCAATATTTTTTATCGTTTTACCTTTGGCAGGTAGTATCATTTATGAACGTTCGGAAGGGATGTTTATCCGGTTGAGAACATTTCCCGGTAATTTTCTTTCAATCTTATCGGGTAAACTTTTGGTTTATTTTATAGTTGCAATTATTCAATTTGTAATGATCATCTTACTCGGAAAGTATGTGATGCCGCTGTTAGGTCTACCTGTCTTAGATATTGGAACGCATTGGTTCGCATTGACCGCACTCACGATGATGCTATCCTTGGCTGCAGTTAGTTATGGCTTATTGATCGGAACATTATTCAACACGCCACAGCAATCTGCAGTATTTGGCGGTATCAGCATTCTGATAATGTCTGCCCTTGGTGGTATCTGGGTGCCCGTAAATATTATGCCCCCTGTTATGCAAACCATCAGTTCTCTATCTCCCCTTAACTGGGCACTCACAGGTTATTATGAGTTATTTATTAAGGGTGGCGACTGGTATGCGACCCAATACCAGATTTTAAAACTCGGACTTTTCTTTGTTTTTTCCATCGTGATCTCTTATCGTTTATATAAACTTAAAACGCGCATTAATTAATTTTTATAATGGAAAAGATTAGCGAAGAGCTTATTTGCAGCGAACTTCTTTTATTTGTTCAGTCATCTATTTTAGATAGCTCCGTAAGTATTACTCCTGATACGCGCTTCAGCGATATTGGAATAGATTCAATGTCTATCATTGAATTGGTTTTGTTTATCGAAAGGAAATTTGAAGTTGCCATTTCTGAAAAAGACCTGACTCCCGAGAATTTAAAATCTATTCAAACATTGGCCGAATGTACTTTTAAGTATCTTTAATTTATGGATAATTATAAGCAAAAAAACAGTGTTCCCTTAACGGCTGCAGATTGTTTTATATTGGCCTTAGAAAAACATGATCATCATAAAGGTTTATCCGGTAATACGTGTCGCTATCTGCTGGAGCTAGAAGGGGAATTAAATGTTGTTGATTTTAAAAATAAAATTAAAAATAATCAAGCATTACACTATCTTGCTTCCGTTTCAATCAATAGAAATAGAATGTTTTCACTTCCGAGATGGGAATCGAAAGAGGGTAATAAAATCGATGTAACTGTTCATGAAGACGATTCATTTCTTCCGGATCTGCTGATCAATAAAAAAATTCCTACTGAAAATTCTCCGCTTTTTTCTTTTGATATTATTAGAAGACCTGAGGGGAATACTGCGCTTATCTTTTCTTGGAATCATCTGATCATGGATAGTTATGGAGCAGTATTGTTTCTTAAACAACTAAATGAATCGGAGAATCGTAGTGGATACATTTCAGATGATACTAAAATTAAATTAAATATCTCGACACTTAAAGAAGCTGTGAAAGCGATGTTCTTTTTAGCTGCATCTTCAAAAAAACCAACTTCCGGTGTTAGTCCTGAAAAAAGACATCCCGAAGTGGATCAAAAAATAAAAGTGATCCGCTTTACGAAAGAAGAGACGATACAAATCGATTTGAATGCGCCAAAACTTGGAGCGAAATTCGGACGAAGCCCTTTTTATATCGCCTGCAGCGCTAGAGCCGTAAAAGAAATTTTGATCCAGCGTAAATCAACAATTAGTAATTTTTGGATTCCAGTACCGCAGAATAAACGCAAAAAGGGTGCTGTTGGTCCTCTTTTGGGAAATCACCTGTCCTTTCTGTTTTACAGACTAAATTCTGTTGTGTTGGAATCACTGGAGCATGCTGTAAAATCGATCAATGATCAAATGGTAGATCAGATCCGGAAAGGTATTCCACGCGCATACGATGTGTTGATGCATTTTTTAAGAAGGGTTCCATCCAGCTTGTATTATCAGTTAATAAGGGGTCCGCAAGGAGCTGCGCTTTCCGGATTTTTATTTACGATTGCGGAAGATCATCCCGAAGAGCTTTTAAAATTTGATGGTTTGAATGTGTTAGATGCCTTGAGTTTTCCACCTAATATTTATCCTCCCGGACTAACAACCGCATTTATGCGGTTTGAAGGCCGATTACAGATAATGGTTTTGTATTACAAGGAAGTGCTTTCAGAATCAGAAATCATTCATTTGGAAAAGCAATTGAAATTCGAATTAATAAATGGTAAAAAATTTATAGAATGATTTCTTTGGAGGCAGATGTTGTAATTGTTGGTGCCGGAATTGCAGGCTGTTCTGCGGCAATTGCTGCGGCAAAAGAAAACAAAAAAGTACTTATTATAGAAAAGAGCGATGCACTCGGAGGCAACGCTACGCAAAGTAATGTAGGTACAATTTGCGGTGCGTATTACCGCACATTTTTCGAATATCCCCGGATTGTCGGCTACTCTTTTTCAACTGCTTTTTTGAATAAACTTACTTCTTTGTCTGTTGAAAAAGCTCCAAAAAATTATCACAAAGGCTTGTATATTCTTTCTTATGAATGGTCCATTTTGCAGTCTTTTTTAGAAATGGAACTTCTTGCTAATGGTATCCGGATCATGAAGTCATCCGAAATAATCCGCGTGGATACAAAAATGAATTCTATTAATAGGCTGATAATAACAAGTGGGCAAGAAAGCTTAGAAATACTTCCTAAGGCCGTAATTGATTGTAGTGGAAACGGAATTGTTTCTCAATTGGCGGGATTAGAAAGGATCGCTAGTCCAAGTTATCAATCCGCATCACAAATTTTCAGAGTGCGAGGACTTTTGTCTGACTCGGAGTTTTCGTTGAATATGTCTTTAAAAAAAGCCATGTCAATGTTGGTGAAGAAAAATAATTGGCCACTAAGTTTTACATATTTGAGTGTTGTTCCCGGCTCATTAAAAAATAAACAAGCGGATTTTAAAATTACATTCCCAGATACGATCACCGATTTTGATGGGACGAACAATGAATTATATTTAAAAGGACGAACAAGTATTGAAACAGTTTTTCCATTTTTAACAGAGGAGGTTGAAAGTTTACGGTCCGCCTCCATCGAAAACATTTTTCCTAAATTAGGAATTCGTACATTACAACGTTCAAAGGGTAAATACATCCTTACAGAATCAGATGTACTTTCGTGTAAAAAAATGGAATCGGGAATTGCTATTGGAACGTGGCCGATTGAAGAATGGCAAAGTGATGGAAATGTGTCGATGGAATATTTTGAACCGGACGATGGTTATATGATTCCCGCCGATTGTCTGATTTCATTTACATTGGATAATTTATATTTTGCAGGAAAAAATATTTCAGCAACCACAAAAGCAATTGCAAGCGCAAGGGTGATGGGAACGTGTTTACAAACCGGCTACGCGGCAGGTAAAATAGCGACTTGTGAAACATCAGATGGGCAGAAAGAAATGATTGCTTTATTAAATAAAGAATTATTATTTGGCAATGAATAATATATATAACACATTAATCAATGCAGCAAAAAACTGGCCCAATCAAACGGCTATTTTTGATGAATATGGCTCTTTAACCTATTCTGAATTATTTGCACAAACAGAATTGCTAAAAGATTATTTGAAAAGTAGGGGTGTAAGTTCAGGAATTGGTGTGGGAATTATTACCAGTAATAGTCGTTATTTTATTATTTCTTTATATGCAAGTGTGGGCTGTAATGCAGTTGCAATGCCAATTTCTCATCAACAAAAAGAACGTGAAATTATCAATGCATTGGAGGATGCAAAAATTCATTTGATTATTTCTGATTCTGAACAGCATGCTTCTGTCGGAGAAAACAGCAATAGAATTTCACTTTTTGATGATCCACTTTTTATCAGTCAAACAAAAAGATCTGAAAAAGATCCTGTTGTTGATTTTATGGAAGATATTGCTTTTATGCGTTTTACTTCGGGTACTACAGGTAAAGCCAAGGGGGTACTAATTTCACATACTTCCGCATTGGAAAGAGTGGATGCGGCCAATGAGCAGCTTCAGCTTTCTGAGAACGACAGAGTTGTTTGGGTGCTTCCAATGGCATATCATTTTGTTGTTTCCATTGTTTTATATATAAAGTATGGTGTTGGAATTATTGTTAATACTAATTTTCTTGCCGAAAGCATTATCGAAAGTGTACTGGATAAAAAGGGAACATTTTTATATGCTTCGCCCATGCATATTAAACTTCTAGCATCTTACGCACCACAGATTGAACTTCCCGGTTTAACAAAAGTTGTTTCCACTACAACTGCAATAAGTGTAGAAATTTGTAATGCTTTCGAAAAAAAATATTCAATTTCTGTTAGTCAGGCGTATGGGATTATAGAAATTGGCTTGCCGATACTGAACCTGAAACGTTCAAAGGAGTTTCCGGAAGCAGTTGGTTATGCACTTCCTGCTTATGATGTCGAGATTTTAGATGCAGATATGAATCCCTTGCCTGATGACCAGATCGGACTTTTAGGTATTAAAGGTCCAGGAATGTTTGATGGATATTTAAGTCCTCCTGTATTAAAAAAAGACGTATTAAAAAATGGTTGGTTCATGACCGGTGATTATGCTGTCCGCAAAAAAGATGGCTTGATAATCATTAAAGGAAGAGAAAAGAATGTGATCAACGTTTCGGGAAATAAAGTTTTCCCGGATGAGATTGAGGAAATTATCAATACATATAAAGGGGTGAAAAACTCCAAAGCATTTGCGAAGGTTCATCCCTTGATGGGTGAAGTTGTTGCGGTGGAAATTGAAGTTGAAAAAAATCAGGAAATTGATAAGGAAGCACTTATCAGTTATTGTAGAAAAGGATTGTCCGCTTTCAAGTTGCCGCAATTCATTACGTTTGTTGATGAGATTGAATTGACAGGCAGCGGTAAAATAAAAAGAGTTTAGACTTATTCTTTATTTGTTTTTGTCATATCCGAACGCATCAAAGAAGAACGCCCATTTTTCTTTAATTTTGCTCTTTGTTTTTTCAGAGATTCCAGAATATAAATTGTTCTGATAATTTTTAACAGACTGCACTTCCTCATTTAAAAACGGACGGGCTTTTTCGAAATCCCCCAAATTCAGATGCGCATAAATTTTCTCTGTGTATTCAATCGGTGCAGATACAAAGTCCGAATAAGAGACTTCAAACAATCGTTTTTCTGGAATCATTGATCTTTCCTTTAAATATTTTCGGTAAATCTTTTCATAGGAATAAAGGATGTAATCTTCTATAAATTTATTTTCTACTTTTTGAAAGCTAAGCAAAGGAAGTATTTTTTCATATAATTTTTCATTTGATTGATACACTTCAAATGGGTCGCGGTGGATGTGAATAAAACATGCGTCCGGATACAATTCAAGTAGTTCCTTAACTCTTCCTGTGTTTGATGGACTCTTGAGCAAAATTCTTTTTCCTGTATGTTTATAGCTTAATTTTTTTATAAAAAAAGATAATCTGTTTTTCCAATGAGAAAGGATATCCGGACCCCCTTTTTCAAAAGTTACTATTTCATCAAAAACCCTATAGATACTTTTTGGAAAATAAAAGCCATGCACCATGGAGGTGTTGCTGATATTTCCCATCGCGAATTCTTCTTCCTTTGGTTTTTCTGCACCTGCTTTTACATTGTCCTGTGGTCTTGTTTCGGGCATCGTCATCTCAAGGATCTTAGTCGTAAATTTTCCAATACTTAAAAATGTATTCGGGATAAGTGCCTCGTTAGTCGAGCAGAATGAAAAAGCCGGATCTTTACTTAATACATAATGTAAATAAGTTGTTCCACTTCTTGGATGACCCAAAATAAAAATCGGACTTTTTACAATTGTTTTTTTTATCTTCCTATTATAACGTAGCGATTCATATAATTGAAAGGGAATATTTATAAGAATGTTACCTGTCAAAAATAGCATTTTTGGTAAAACACGAATATCGATCGCAAGTTTGTTTTTGATCAACAGTCTGATCCAAACGGCCATGCTCATTCCTAAAGCAGTGTGGGTAGTTAAATTAAAATAGTTTTTTTTGCTATATTTTATATTCATTTCAAATGCGCATTTTAAAATTCCCTGAAACAATTTTTAAACATCACTTTTGACGTTTTAAGTCTATGGCATTAAGGACGACAAATATACAAATTTATAAGGCATGCATTTTATTTTAACCCCCGATACAAAACACTTTTAGGGGACTTGATTTTGAATGAAATCGGAAATATTCATCAAATTCAGGCGCTTTTTTCCTATTTTTACAGTATCATTTTACGGAACTTATTTTTAATTAATGACCTTGCTAAAACGCTGTTTGCTTTTTTCTGTGGCTTTACTGTCATGTGTTTCGTTTGGTTACTCTCAAACAACCACAGTTGAAGGTTTCATTGTAGAAAAAGGGAGTAAAGAATCAATTCCTTTTGTTCATATTTTTTTTAAAGGAACTCAAATTGGAACAATAAGCGATACTTCGGGCTATTTCGTAGCTACGATAAATACCGTTGATTTAAATGAAGATTCTCTTGTTATTTCTTCTTTAGGTTATTTCACTCAAAAGATTGGATTTAAAGTTAATCAACGTCAAAAAGTAACGGTAGAAATTTCACCGCAATTTTATCAACTTAACGAGTTTGTTGTAAAGCCGGGTGAAAATCCTGCTTGGCCTATACTCAGGAGAATCATCGATAATAAAGGGGAAAATAACCCGGATAATAAAGTAAACTATTTCTGTGAAGAGTATTCGAAAATCCGATTTGATCTCAATCATTTTACTGATAAAATAAAGAAGAATATTTTACTTCGCCCTTTTGATTTTATTTGGAATAATGTTGATACGACTACGGATGGAATTACTTACTTGCCAGTGCTACTAATTGAAAAAGTAGTGGAACATTATTATAAGAGTTCCCCTAGCGAAAGAAAAGATTATGTAACGGCAGTAAATACAACCGGATTGGAAGGGCCGAAGATTATGAAGTTTGTGGAAGACCTCTATCAGGCGCCCAATTTTTACGACAACTATGTCACCATTTTAGATAAGAGTTTTCCTAGTCCGTTAAATGATAATTATAAATTCAATTATAAATTTTATTTAACTGACAGTCTCGGTAAAGGCAGAGGCAAAGTATATAAAATTATATTTTTGCCGAAGCAGAAAAGAGATTTGGCCTTCATTGGCGAAATGATCATTGATTCCGCGGATGCTGCTCTCAAAGAGATAACTGTTCGGTTCGATATCATGGCCAATGTTAATTTTGTCCGTAGTTTTTGGATCAACCAAAAGTATGAGCGGCAGACTTCTTCCCATTGGATGCTGAAAGAATCGGATGTGATAGGCGACTTTACGGTAGTAGAAAATTCATCTGATCTGACAGGGTTTTTTGGTCGTAAAAATGCCAGCTTTATAAATTATCAGATAGATACCGTTTTACCTAAAAAGATCTTCAAGGGAAGTAGTATTGTTGTTGAATCGGATAGTTCAGCTCTCCGATCAGAGGATTACTGGAAACAAGCGCGTCATTTTGATTTGTCTGAAAAGGACAAGGGTGTATTTAAAATGGCCGATCAATTGGAAGATGACCCCCGGTTTATTCTGAGAAAAAATATTGGGAAAGGAATCGCTACAGGCTATTACCCGATTCTGTCAGTTGACATCGGAGATGTATATTCTTTTTACAGTTATAATACTATCGAAAAATCAAGAATGAAGCTGGGATTCAAAACCAATGACCGTCTCTCCGGTCCTTTGTCATTATCAACTTATGTTGCGTATGGAACATTGGATAAAAAATGGAAATATAAAATTAATCCCGAATTAAATTTTGGCCGGACAAAAAAAATAAAAAGCAAATTAGGAATTTATTATCGTGATGATATTGAACAACTCAGCAGAAGTTTTAATAGCATCGAATTGGATCATGTATTGTCTTCTTTTATTCAGGTTGGAGCAACAAGTGCATCCAAAAATTATGTGAGGGATTTTAATCTTTATTTTGAAAACAAATGGACTACCGGGTTTGCAACTAAGCTGAATTATTTTAATTCGGTTATTACACCCGTAAATAATGGGGTTTTTAAATCTCTTGCTGAGAATAATCAGTTGGACAGCACCTCCAATTATTTTACTTCAGGTATTGATCTTACCTTAAAATTCAGTTGGCAGAACAAAAATGTGAATGGCAATTTTTATAATAAAGAGGATTATAAAAACACCTTTAAAAAATTCCCCGACATTGCCGTTCAGTGGAAATTAGCAGATAAAAATCTTGGCTCAGAATTTAATTTTCAGAAAATAAAGATCTCCTTTAAGCAGCAGATCAGAACTCAGAAATTGGGCTATTTAAAATATTACATTGAAGCAGGGAAAACATTCAATACGGTTCCTTATATGTATTTGGATCTTCCTTTCGCGAATCAACTCGTTATTATGGATGAGTATGCATTTAATTTAATGAATTTTCTGGAGTATGCCTCCGATCAGTATGTTTCGGTTCACTTGGAACAACATATTGAAGGTCTGTTGTTAGATAGAATTCCCCTTATCAACAAATTAAAATGGAGGAACTTTGTTTTTGCTAAAGGCTATTTCGGAACGATAAGTGATGCTAATTACAATGCGCAGTATCGGTTTCCTGAAAACCTGAATAAAATAAATAAACCTTATTATGAAGTAGGCTTTGGGATTGAAAATATTTTTAAAATTTCAAGAATCGACTTTATCTGGCGAATGACCGATATTTATAATCCAGGTGTTTATTACTTTATTGTGAAACCTTCTTTTAAGTTTTCCTTTTAAACAATTGTTATTTTTTGATGTTCATTTTTAAATCGGCAACTGCTGTTCATCGCCATTGGATTGCTATTGAATTCATCACCTCTTATTCCTTTTATAAATGAATAATTCTAATGTGCTTAAGTTAAATGAGGCGGAAAAGTTCGCCAATCAACTGTTTACCGTTGCCGAGCAGCGGAACTTTTTTTCGCCCGGCCAGACAGAAAAGGAAATAAATACGAAACTATACAATCTAGCATTTGAATTGTTCGGCATCAAAAAATTCTGGCACAAACGAATCGTGAGGTCCGGAAAAAATACCTTATTCCCATACAAAGAGAATCCCCCGGATTTAATCGTTACAGAAGATGATATTTTATTTGTTGATTTCGGACCGGTGTTTGAAGATTGGGAAGCGGATGTTGGTAATACCTATGTGATCGGAACAAATGCCGATAAATTAAAATTGAAAAAAGATGTTGAGCAGGCTTGGGCTGAAGGAAGGGCCTTCTATCTGAAAAATAAAGAGGTATTGACAGGAGCTGATTTTTATGATTATACGAAAAAACTTGCTTCTGAATATGGCTGGGATTATGGTAATGTCCATTGCGGTCATTTGATTGGTAATTTCCCTCATGAAGAAATTGTTGGTGAGGAACTGATCAACTATATCCACCCCGAAAATCGTCATCGGATGGCTGAAAAGGATCAGCATGGAAATGAACGTTTCTGGATCTATGAAATTCACTTTATCGATACACAGAAAGAAATTGGTGGATTTTACGAACGTTTTTTAATCTGATAATTAACGAACAATGAAAATGAAAAAGGTTGTATTAATTACTGGAGCATCTGCCGGA
Source organism: Chitinophaga pinensis (assembly GCA_945885475.1). Classification (GTDB taxonomy): domain Bacteria; phylum Bacteroidota; class Bacteroidia; order 2-12-FULL-35-15; family 2-12-FULL-35-15; genus 2-12-FULL-35-15. The sequence continues at coordinate 37,690 of CAMCYR010000023.1, read as the reverse complement.
ATTGGAAAAGAAACCGCTAAATTACTTGCTGGTGAAGGGTTTGTTGTTTACGCTGCAGCGCGAAGATTAGATAAAATGCAGGATCTGAAAACCTTGGGAATAAAACTTCTGCACATGGATATTACCCTCGACGATTCAGTTACAAAGGCTGTTGAGGAAATTATGTCAAACGAAAAACAAATTGATATTTTGGTTAATAATGCCGGATATGGCTCCTACGGCTCATTGGAAGATGTAGCATTGTCTGAAGCCAGGTATCAATTTGAGGTTAATCTATTTGGTCTAGCACGATTAACACAACTGATTCTTCCACATATGCGCGAGAAAAGGGCGGGGACGATTATCAACATTTCTTCAATGGGCGGAAAATTTGGTGAACCTCATGGTGCCTGGTATCACGCTACTAAATATGCTTTGGAAGGCTTAAGCGATTGTTTGCGCATGGAGTTAAAACAGTTCGGGATAGATGTAGTAATCATTGAACCGGGTGCAATTTTAACGGAGTTGAATACCATTGCCCGTGAAAATCTGATCACTGTTTCCGGGAATACTGCTTATGCTGATCTGGCTAAAAAGCATGTCAGGCTGCTTGCAAAAGCAGATGCAAGAGGTTCTCATCCGCTTGTGATCGCCAAAACAATTGTAAAGGTCGCTTTGACTAATAAACCTAAAGTAAGATACGTTGCGGGAGCAGGAGCAAGATTGATCTTAGTCATAAAAACGATACTTCCCGACAGGCTGTTCGATGCCTTAATGTTAAGCCAAGTGAAATAAATAACGGTAATCGTTGCTGTACTATGCTCGGCTTTTTATTTAGCTGCAGATCGGCTTTATTACTATTTCTGTTGTATTTCTTCGTAACTTTACATTCCTTTCAAATCGATTTTTATATATTCATTTATTCATGAGTAAGCCGAGTTTTGATCAAATTTATATGGAGTTGGCAGTAAATCTTGCCAAACGTTCACATTGCGTAAAAGCGCAAGTTGGCGCTGTGCTCACAAAAGATACCCGTATTGTTTCTCTGGGATACAACGGTCCACCGGCAGGAACACATAATTGTGATATCGAATGGCCTCAGGAAGGTTGCCCGCGTGATAGTAAAGGTAGCTGTTCATTGGCATTACATGCAGAACAAAATGCAATCCTTTATGCGTCTAAAAATAATGTTACAATTGAAGGTTCCACTTTGTACGTTACACTTTCCCCTTGTATTTCCTGCGCACGTGTTATATATACAACCGGGATAAAGAAGGTTTATTACCTGAATTCGTATGCCGATTTTAAAGGACTTAAAAGTGATGAAGGAGTTGATTTTCTGCAAAAATTTGGTGTAGAAGTTGTCCGTTACTCAAAAAAAGTGCCTACTGTTTAATTGACTCCAGAATCATGAACCGTCCTAAATTCTATATTTATTTGCCTATCATATTTTCCCTAGTTCTTATTTTGGGAATTTTTATCGGTACTACTTTCAGTCTAAAAAAACAAAACGGTACAATCGCTCTCGATGGGGATAGCCGATACAGTAAAGTAGATCAGATCTTAAGATACATTCAGGAACAATATGTGGATACAATCAATTCGAAAGAGTTGGTGGACAAAACAATTATTTCTCTGCTTGCCAATCTGGATCCCCATTCAAGTTATATCACTGCCGCTGAGTTAACAGCAAGCAATGAACCTTTGCAAGGAAATTTCGAAGGTATCGGTGTTGAATTTAATATTGTAGAAGATACCATTCGCGTTATTTCGTCTATTCCCGGAGGCCCATCTGAAATGGTAGGCATACAGGCAGGTGATAAAATAATTAAAGTAGATGGAAAGACCGTTGCCGGTGTGAAAATTACGAACAAACAGGTAATGGAAAATCTGAAAGGAAAAGGGGGAACGAAAGTGAAAGTAAGCATGATGAGAAGAGGAAAGCGCGAGCTAATCGACTTTACAATTACACGCGGAACAATTCCGATTTATAGTATCGATGTTGCGTATATGGTTTCTCCTAAAATAGGATATATTAAAATAAGTAGATTTGGTGCAACGACCTATGACGAGTATTTGAACGCATTCGAAAAATTACAAATGAAAGGGATGCAACAGTTGATAATCGATTTACGTGGTAATGGCGGAGGTTATTTGAATACGGCGGTTGACATTGCCGATGAATTTTTAGGTGCTGGCAAGGAAATAGTTTATACGATCGGTAAAGCACGTCCGCGGAAGGATTACAAAGCGACACAAAAAGGAAATTTTGAAAATGGAAAATTAACGGTTCTGATTGACGATGGTTCCGCGTCTGCCAGTGAAATTTTAGCGGGAGCATTGCAGGATAACGACAGAGCAACCATTGTGGGTAGAAGATCATTTGGAAAAGGTCTCGTTCAGGAACAAAGCGAATTTTCCGATAGTTCTGCCATTCGTCTTACTATTGCGCGATATTATACCCCAACCGGTAGGTGTATCCAAAAATCTTATTCCGAAGGATTGGATGCTTACTACGAAGAAGAAAATAATCGCTATGCTAAGGGAGAACTCGAGAGTGCCGATAGTATTAAAATTACCGACTCAATAAAGTTCACAACTCCTTCTGGAAAGGTTGTATATGGTGGTGGTGGAATTATTCCCGATGTATTTGTAGGGCTTGATACCATAGGCCGTTCACTTTATTTAACGGAGATCTTGTTTTCCGGCGTGTTAAACGATTTCGCTTTCGAATATTCAGATAAAGTACGATTGAAGCTTAAAGGATACAAAACCGTAGATACTTTTAATAGATCATTTCAGGTTACACCAGCTATCCTGAATGAATTTATTGTTTACGCTGAGAAGAACAAGATCAAGCGGAATGATAAGGATTTGGCTATCTCGGAAAAGATCCTTAAAAATCAATTGAAGGCGCTGATTGCAAGAAATATTTTTAACGGGGAAGGGTTTTATCAGGTAATTCAAAGTCAGGACAATGTTCTGATAAAGGCTATCGAACTCATGAAATAAAGATGAAGGAAATAAAAAAACCTCTTACAAATGAATGTAAGAGGTTTTTTGTTTTCAATTCACTAATTAGTGAACAGGTTGAGTTGCAGCAGAATCAGGAGTTGCTGTAGAGTCAGGAGCTACTTCAGTTGAAACAGCAGCGCTAGCAGCATTGAATAAAGAATCCATTTTTGCTTTTGCTTCAGCTTCCATTTTAGCTTGTTCTTCAGCAGATGGTCCGCATGACATGATGCTTAATGCACCAGCAACGAACAATAAAGAAAATAATTTTTTCATTTTGGTTTGTTTTTGTTTTTGTTTTATTTATACTAGTATCTAGTACAAAGGTAGTTAAAAATCAACATCTTCAAAATGTAAAATGAATCTTCCCGATAATTATTTAAACAAAACAATGTTAAAAACCTTAAAAGGGTAATTCTTTAAGCTGCATTTTACAAAATTGACGCATAAAAAGATATATCTTTGTTGCTCAATTAATCAAAAAATTAACCTTTTAAAAACGATAAATATGGCTTTCGAATTACCTAAATTACCTTATGCATACAATGCACTGGAGCCTCATATAGATGCTCTGACGATGGAAATCCATCATTCAAAACACCACCAGGCATATGTTACAAATGTAAATGCAGCTATCGCTGGTTCTGATACTGAAAAATTAAGCATTGAGGAGATCTGTAAAAATATATCAAAATACCCGATGCCAGTCAGAAATAACGGTGGCGGACATTTTAATCACTCACTTTTTTGGTCAATAATGGCTCCAAATGCCGGTGGTGAACCTACAGGGGAATTAGCTGTAGCTATCAATAGCGCATTCGGATCTTTTGCTGAATTCAAAACATTATTTTCTACCGCTGGTACAACTCGTTTTGGCTCCGGATGGGCTTGGTTGATAGTGGCAGAAGGAAAACTGGCTGTATGTTCAACTCCCAATCAGGATAATCCTTTAATGGATATTGCTGAAGTAAAGGGAACTCCGATCTTAGCAATGGATGTTTGGGAACATGCTTATTATTTAAAGTATCAGAATAAACGTCCCGACTATATCGCTGCATTTTGGAGCGTTGTTAATTGGGCGGAAGTTTCTAAGCGTTTTAACGAAGCAAAATAATTTTAATTAATACAGAAGGGGATGCATTTTAAACATCCCTTTTTTTATGCTTTCATAATGTTGAAATACTCGAAACTGATCCTTTTGCTGTCTTTTGTTTTTCTTGCCGATCTCTGCGCAACTTCAACTACGATTGTATCAGAGAAACAACATCTTGACCTGCCAGGCAGCATTTCCTTTAAATCCGCAGACACAATTTTTTTTAGCCCTGATCTCATCGGAGCGGATACGCTGCTGATTCAAAAAGACAATAAAAAGGATAAAAGCAGGAAGAAATTTGTTTCTGCACTTTTTGCATTTCCATTTCCTTTTGGATTTATGGGCGCCCATCGTGTCATGCTTGGAACAAAACCCTGGGTGCCTGTTGTATATGTTGTTACTTTTGGCGGATGTTTTGGTGTGATTCCTCTGATCGATTTTTTTGTGATCACTTTTTCTAAGGATATTTCTAAATATGAGGACAATTCGGCTATATTCATGTGGCTCAAGTAGTGTATCTTTAATGAAATTATTTAAAAGATGAAGGTAGGTTTGTTTTTTGGCTCTTTTAATCCGGTTCATGTCGGACATATGGTTATCGCTAATTATATGCTCACATATACTGATCTGGATCGCGTTTGGTTTATTGTTTCACCACACAATCCTTTAAAACAAAAAAATACCCTTTTGGACGAAAAGCAACGTTTACAAATGGTGCAGCTTGCCATTGGAGATAACTCCAAAATGAAAGCAAGTGATATTGAATTTAAATTGCCGCAACCCTCCTATACAATAAATACCCTTGCTTATCTAAAAGAAAAATACCCCAACAGCGAATTCGTTCTGATCATGGGGAGCGATAATCTAGAAAGTTTTCATAAATGGAAAAATGCAGAAGAGATTCTTAAACACCACGAATTATACATATACCAGCGACCGGAAAACCGGAAGACAGCGTTGATGAATCATAAGAAGGTCCAATTTTTTGATGCTCCTTTAATGGAATTATCTTCAACTGCCATCAGAACAGCTGTAAAAGAGAAAAAGGATGTTCGTTATTTTGTTCCTCCGGCTGTGTGGGAATACATGCGCGAAATGCATTTTTATGAAAAATAAAATTCGATTGTACGATCATTGCTTTTGAGATTCACCCAAAAAAAAGTCAGGAGTTGTTAACTCCTGACATCCTTAAATAATTTACGAACTTCTTAGTTCGAAGTACCCAGATCAAATTTTAAAGCATCCTCAAAGGCCATTTCTGTGTCGCCTTCAGCAACAATACCGTATCCAATAGTTAATCCGGTTTCTTTTGCAGGAATCACCTTTTTACTCGCTTTTATGCTCGCAACAGATGTAATGCTAATTCCGTTTAACTCTAGTTTAAGTTCTTTTAAACACATACCCAAAGCAATCGCTTTTGTTGTATTTGTTAGAATGAACTCCAAATCGAAATCGTCATTTGATTTTGATTTCAGGGTAAAGTCGATTTTGTTTTCGATGCAGTATTCAATCAATGGAGAAAGACTTTTTTTCTTCATTGTTACTGCTGGTGTAGCTTCGTTCATAAAACTCATGGCAAATTTTTTTAAATCGTTTGAATAATCGTACTAAATAACCAGTATAAAGTTAAACTATTAATCATGGAAATAGAAGGCTAAAATATGAACAGCTGGTAAATGACTTGTTGAATAAATGTTGATAAGCTGATTTTTGAAAAAAATCAGAAAAAAGGAGCAAAAAGACCTATTATTTACCAAAATCGAATAAAAAACAGTCTTTTTGCTCCTTTTTGAGAAAAATGAAGTCGGTGTAAAATTAGTTTTTAACCATGCTAAGCAAAGAATCAAAGATCCAACGACCGTCAATATTGCTTAATTCGCCATCAGTAGCTCTTTCGGGGTGAGGCATCATTCCAAATACATTTTTCCCCGCATTGCAGACCCCGGCAATATTTTCGGTTGCTCCATTCGGATTAGCTGCATCAGTAACATTTCCATTTTCATCGCAATAGCGGAAAATGATCTGCCCATTTTCATTTAACTGTTTAATGGTTTCTGCATCCGCATAATATTTTCCTTCGCCATGAGCGATTGGAATTTTTAGTGCTTTGCCTGTAGGAACTTCAGATGTAATAAGTGTAGAATTATTTTCAGCCTTAATGAATACATTTTTACAAATGAATTTACGGTCGTTATTGTGTAAAAGTGCACCCGGTACCAACCCCGCTTCGCATAAGATTTGAAAACCATTACACACACCAAGCACATATCCGCCCTTATTTGCAAATTCAATTACTTTTTCCATAATTGGCGAAAAACGCGCGATTGCTCCCGAACGAAGGTAGTCGCCATAAGAAAATCCTCCCGGAAGCACTATAAAGTCACATCCTTTCAGATCTGTATCTTTATGCCACAATTCAACCACTTCCTGTCCCATGATGTCTCTTAAAACATAAATCATATCCTGGTCACAATTCGATCCGGGAAAAATAACAACTCCAAATTTGCTCATAATAGTAATTATAAAAATTGAGATGTAAAGTTAGAAATAAAACAAGCCTAAATGCTGTTTCTTTATAGATTGTTCAAAAAAGCCTATGCCAGCAAATTGATAAAAAGGGAGCTTAGTAACAGTAGAAACAAAAATTCGGCCCACCATCCTTTTTTTATATTTGAAAAATAATTGGCACAAAATACCGCCCCCGGAATTGCCAAAGCTGAAAAATATTTTGTTGAAATTTCCGGAGCAAGGCTCATGGATAAGGCTGATAAAAAGAAAAACCAGACAAGAAAAATGATTGATTTTTTTGTACGCTGAGATCCTATTTCACCGCCAAGCAGAATCTTTCCCATTGATAATAATAGTAAAAGCCAGCCAAACCCAATCATAAAATAAAAACTTTTTGAGTTGTCAAGATTTTGCTTTTCCCTTAAAAACGAGTAAAACATTTTATCATAAAAAAGGTAATTTAAAATATCGTACCAGAAATAATAGCAGATCACAAATAAGTAGGGGAGTGCTGCACCCAAAAAGGATATCAACCACTCCCGCCAGCTAAACGGACGCAAAATAATTAATCCGATACCCAAAAGAGGTAAAAAAACAATGAAGGGGAAATAAAAAAGTGTCGCAACTGAAATAAGCATTCCAGCGTCAAAAGCTTGTGAAAAAGTATTGTCTTTGCGATAGGAACTTAACAGTTTATGAGCGGCAAATAATATGAAAAGGTTTCCGAATAACAGTGGGTGAAGTGTGAGCATCGCCTTGTTATTGCTCATAAAAACGATATAAAAAAGTGCAGGAAGGTAACTTTGCTTCGATAAAACTTCATTTTCATTTACAATATAATTCAGTAAAAATGCCTCCGAAATTACCAGAACAAGTCCTATAAGTGTTGATAACCAGGGGGTATTAATGAAAATTCCGGCTACCATTTCATACAATGGCATCGCGTGTTTAAGGGGTATGATAATCGGATCGAAAAAACCAAAAACCCAGATCACAATAGCAATCAGCGGTAAAAAAAGCAATGCAGAGGCATTATTGGATTTTAAAAATCGTATGATCATAGTTTCAAAGGTTAAAATTAGCTTAAAAAATTATTGCTTTTGAATAAAATTTGTACATTTGAGGGCAATAAAAAAATCATTAGCATGACTTCGACAGATATTTTTAACGGAATAGGAAATTTTTTTCAATGGACATTTACATTCATGGAAGGATTAGGTAATGGACCGAACGTAATTTTCTGGATTATCATTGTCTCTCTTCTTTTTGTTTGGTTGCGTATGCAAGCTAAATTTAACAAGGAAGCGGAAAAGAACAGCACTTTAAAATAATATTCAATTTTATAAAGGAGCTCCTTATTCTGAGATATCGGATTGAGGAGCTTTTTATATTTTACCATTCTGATTCTTTGGAAATATCAGTAAACAAAAGGATTTCATTCCGTTCAATCGCTCTAAATAATAAAAGCCTTTACACATCTATGTAAGGGCTTTTGTTTTATTATTTTTGATCAAACCTTTTATTTGTAATACACTTCCAGGTCTTTCCCAATATCTCTCCTGTAATATTTGTTTTTATATTGAATGCGTTCAGCATTTACAAATGATTTTTTTAGTGCTTCTTCCATCGTATTTCCAAAGGAAGTAATTGCAATAACTCTCCCTCCGTTTGTTACTATATTGTTGCCATCTTGTTTTGTCCCCGCATGAAAGGCAATACTTCCTTCCACCAATTCAAGTCCAGACACTATATCTCCTTTTTCATATGCTTCAGGATATCCCCCGGCAACCATCATAACGGTTGTTGCAAAGCGCTCATCCACCTCAAATGTTTTATCCTGTAAGTTACCATTTGCAACTCCTTCAAACAGATCCAGCAGATCAGACTTGATTCTCGGAATCACTGCTTCCGTTTCAGGGTCACCCATCCGAACATTGTATTCGATTACCTGGGGATCGCCATTGTTATTCATTAAACCAATAAAAATAAATCCTTTGTAAACTATCCCTTCCTTTTTTAAACCATTTATCGTTGGAATGATCACACGCTCCTCTACTTTTTTAATAAACGCTTCATCAGCGAATGGAACAGGAGATATGGCGCCCATCCCACCTGTATTTAATCCTTTATCGCCTTCTCCAATTCTTTTATAATCTTTTGCCGAGGGTAATATTTTATAGGAATTTCCATCCGTCAATACAAAGACAGAAAGTTCAATTCCTTTTAAAAACTCCTCAATCACTACCTTTGCGGATGCCGCACCAAACTTAGCGTTAGCTAGCATTTCAGTCAACTCTTCTTTCGCTTCAGCTAATGTAGTTGGGATAACAACTCCCTTTCCTGCAGCTAATCCATCCGCTTTTAAAACATAGGGTGGCTCTAGTGTTTCTAAAAAAGCGAGCCCTGCTGCCAATGTTTCTTTTGTGAATGTTTCGTATCGTGCGGTTGGAATGTTATGGCGAATCATGAATTTTTTTGAAAAATCCTTGCTTCCTTCCAATTGCGCTCCCGCCTTTTGAGGGCCGATCACAGGAATGTTTTTTAATTGATTGTCGGCTTCAAAATAATCAAAAATGCCTTTTACCAAAGGATCTTCAGGACCTACAACAACCATGTTTATATCGTTCTCCAGAACAAACTTTTTTATTACTTCAAAGTCCGTTACAGATATTTCTACATTTATTCCAACGCTCGCTGTTCCTGCATTTCCAGGAGCAATAAATAAATTTTTTAATTTTTTACTTTGAGCTAATTTCCATGCGAATGCATGTTCGCGTCCACCCGACCCCAGAATTAAAATATTCATAGTGATAATTTTTTGCAAAGAAACGAAAAAAGAGTTCACCCTTTACTCCCGCGATCTGTTTTACGCGCTTTTTATTGCTGTATTCATCGAGCTGCATTTCTAAGTTTGAAGAGTGAAAGGAATAATTCGGATAGCATCCATAAAACTCAGCAGAAGCAATAGTTCTTTGAAAGCCATATTGGATTATCTTTGTCGAATGCTTCTTCAACCAAAAATATTTGATCCTTCAAAAGTCATTGCGGCACAAAGTACGCGCAATGGCGGAGTTAGTCCGGCACCATTTCTTTCACTGAATTTGGGTTTGTCTGTGAATGATGATGAGCAAAATGTATGGAAGAATAGAGCGTTATTTTTTGGAAAATTAGGGATTGATATTAATGACGTTTCCCGGTGTTACCAGGTTCACGGTGCGGAGGTGCTGACCGTTACCAAGCCGGTTACAAACGATAAATACGATGCACAAATCACGAATATTCCAGGCGTGTTTTTAGCTGTTTCAATTGCTGATTGTACTCCCGTTTTAATTCATGATGTAAAAAATAATGCTGTGGCAGCAATTCATGCAGGCTGGCGAGGAACGGCATCAAAAATTGTCGAGAATGCCTTGAGAGCGATGAACAAAAATTATGGAACAAACGGGAGGGACTGTAAAGCATTTATTGGTGCATGCATCTCCTCACAAAATTTTGAAGTAGGTGATGAGGTGGCAGAAAATTTTGACAAGACTTTCAAAAATTTTGATCACCAGAAGCAGAAATGGCGGGTAGATTTGAAAAAAGCCAATGAACAACAACTTCTTCATTTTGGTTTGAAAAAAGAAAATATTGAAATATCAACTCTCTGTACGGTAGAAAATAATAACACCTTTTTTTCTCATAGAAAAGAAAAAGGTGTTACAGGTAGAATGATGGCAGTGATTGGAATTACAAAGGAATATTCCCGTGCTTCTTCTTAGGTAATTTCGCTACTTTATTTTTCAGCATACTAAATGCTTTGATTAATTTTTCGCGTGTATCTTCGGGATTAATAACTTCATCTATAAAACCTCTTTCAGCTGCACGGTATGGATTCGCGAAGTGTAAAATATATTCCTTTTCTTTTTCGGCCAACTTCGCAGCAGGATCTTTTGATGCAGCAATTTCATTTTTGAAAATAATTTCTGCTGCACCTTTTGCACCCATTACCGCGATCTCTGCAGTGGGCCATGCGTAATTCATATCCGCACCAATGTGCTTGCTATTCATTACATCATATGCTCCTCCATATGCTTTTCGGGTGATCACGGTAACTCGTGGAACGGTCGCTTCACAGAAGGCATATAATAATTTAGCGCCATTTGTGATGATTCCATGCCATTCCTGATCGGTGCCTGGTAAGAATCCGGGAACATCTTCAAATACTAATAGAGGAATGTTAAAGCTATCGCAGAAGCGCACAAAACGAGCTGCTTTTGTTGAGGAATTAATGTCCAAGACTCCTGCTAAAAATGCGGGTTGATTTGCTACAATACCAATACTTTTTCCGGCTAATCTGGCAAAGCCGACAACAATGTTTTCAGCGAAATTTTTATGTACTTCTAAAAACGAATCGGTATCGATTACTCCCGAAATTACTTCCCGGATATCATAAGGCTGGTTCGGATTTTCTGGAATAATCTTATTCAAATCAGGACGCTTCTCGTTTCCTCCATTTTCGTATGGTACACTTGGTGCGTCATCCTCACAATTTTGTGGCATATAACTCAACAACGCTTTGATATTGTTGATACACTCAATTTCATTTGCACAGGAGAAATGCGTCACACCCGATTTTGTAGAATGTGTTGATGCGCCACCCAGTTCTTCTGAAGTTACTTCTTCGTGTGTTACCGTTTTTACAACATTCGGACCGGTTACAAACATATAGGAAGTGTTCTCCACCATCATAATAAAATCGGTAATAGCCGGAGAATAAACGGCTCCACCGGCACATGGTCCCATGATTGCAGAAAGTTGTGGTATCACTCCCGATGCTAAGGTGTTGCGGTAAAAAATATCAGCATAACCGCCCAATGAAACAACTCCTTCCTGTATACGTGCGCCACCGCTATCGTTCAGCCCTATTACCGGTGCTCCGTTTTGCATAGCCAGATCCATTATTTTGCAGATTTTTTCAGCATGCGTCTCGGACAATGACCCGCCGAATACGGTAAAATCCTGTGAAAAAACATATACCAATCTGCCATTGATGTTTCCGTAGCCGGTAACAACACCATCCCCCAAATATTTTTCACGATCGAGTCCGAACTCTGTTGAACGATGTGTTACAAGCATTCCAATTTCTTCGAAAGTGCCTTCATCCATTAAAAAATGCAAGCGCTCACGGGCCGTTAATTTCCCTTTTTTATGTTGTGATTCAATACGTTTTTCTCCTCCGCCCAATTGAGCTTCGGCTATCTTTTTGTCAAGGTCCAGGATTTTATTTTTCATAATAAGAAATATGATACTGATTTATAAGAGTACCAAAAGTAACAAAAATTACAGGTTCTTTTTTATTTTTTTAACTTTGATTAAATTACGAATTCAATGAACTACAATCTCGATAAAATAGATCTCAAAATTTTGAAAATCCTTCAAGAAAATGCAAAAATTACAAATTTGCAATTATCGGGAGAGGTTGGCCTTTCGCCAGCGCCAACATTGGAGCGAGTGAAAAAGTTGGAAAATGCTAAACTCATTAAAGGATATTATACTGAAGTAAACGAAGAGGCGCTTGGACTTGGTATTAAAGCTATTATCCAGATAACATTAACGCGCCAGATCGAAAACGCTATCGCGAATTTTAAAAAGGAGATCAATAAAATTCCTGAAATTATGCAGTGTTATCAGGTTACCGGTAATGCCGATTATATTCTAATTGTCATGCTTAAAGATATCCGTGATTTTGAATCGCTCATCTCACAGCGGCTCAGTAAAATGGAAGAGATCGGACAAATGCAAACGATGGTAATTCTTTCAAAACTAAAAGATTCCAAAGTGCTGCCCTTGAATTATTAATCTTCGTCGATTCCGCTTTTCAAAAACTGAAAGAGAGTAAAAAAATGAACATTGAAGAAATCAGAGATTATTGTCTTTCCAAAAAAAGGACTGAAGAATCATTGCCATTCGGACCTGATATTTTAGTGTTTAAAATTATGGGGAAAGTTTTTTTGCTTTGCAGTTTGGATGCTGCTCCACTGCAATTTAACGTCAAGTGCGCTCCTGAAAAAGCGATCTCTCTGAGGGAACAATTTAATTGTGTTCTGCCGGGTTACCACGCGAATAAGAAACACTGGAATACAATTATTAGTGATGGAACGGCTTCCGATGAACTGTTGAGAGAATGGATCTCCGATTCCTACGCCCTTGTTGTTTCAGGCCTTCCAAAGAGTTTGCAAAAAGAACTATCTCAGACTTTATAATACCGATGCGGAATTTATTAAGTATTTTTGTTTAAATATGCTTAGCAACAGATGAAAAAGATCTTAATTTATTTTGTTCAGGGACTAATTATTACAGTTCCTGTTGCAATCACAGCCTTTGTATTCTATAAGATAATTTCTATTATTGGCTCTTTTGTGTATCTCTTCGGAACAATAGTAAGCCCCATCATTGATCCGTTCATTGTCATTGCTATAACATTAAGCCTTATTTTTTTGATGGGACTGTTGGGGTCCTCTATTATCTTACGACCTTTATTTAGCATGCTTGACCATGCTTTAGAAAATACTCCTGTTGTTAAAACAATTTATTCTTCGATCAAAGATTTTCTATCTGCTTTTGTTGGAAGTAAAAAGAGATTCAATAAACCCGTTTTAGTTACAATCAATAAGGAAAACAATATTCAACAATTGGGATTTATTACCCAAGAGGATCTGAGCGAATTAAAGATCGCGAAGGGTGCCATGGCTGTTTATGTTCCTCTTTCTTATTCTTTTTCCGGAAACTTATTGATTGTTCCAGTCGATCACATTACGCGTGTTGAAGCGAGTTCTACCGAAGTCATGAAGTTCATCGTATCAGGTGGTGTGACGGATATTGATGACTAAAATCAGTAATTTTATTGTTTACTTTTTAATTTGGTAGAATAGTTGTATCTTGTCTTTGCAATCATAAAATCGCTAAAATGAAAAAACTATTCACTCTCGCATTTGCTTTTACAGTCGCATTCTCTGTTTCTGCCCAAAAAATAAAAGTGAAGCAATCCAACGAAAATATCGGAGGAGGCAGTCACAATGCCCTAGTTGTTACTTTATATGGTATCAATCCATCAGATGCGGAAGATTCTTTCCGTTCTTTTATGAAAAAATATGATGGAAAACGTTCATCTAAGGATGGAGCTATTTTTGTAGACCATGCAACCATCAAAGAAATGGGAAACAATACAATAGACATATACGGAAAAGCGCAAGGTAAAAAAGGAGATCCTGAAATTGTATTTGTTGTTGCTTTTGATTTAGGTGGCGCCTTCTTAAATTCTAGCGATCATAAAAGTCAATATGATGTAGCAGAAAAAATGGTAAAAGAATTTGCTATTAAAGCGACCACAGATGCTATTGAGGAAAAATTAAAGGCAGCACAAAAAATCCAATCGAATTTTGAAGACGATCAAAAATCTTTGGAAAAAGACAATAAAAATCTGAATGAGGACATCGAAGATTATAAAAAGAAGATCAAAAAAGCAGAGGATGATATTGTGAAAAACAAATCGGATCAGGACAAAAAAAAGTCGGAGATCGAAGCGCAGAAAAAAGTAGTTGCTGAAATTGATAAAAAATTGAAATCTGTAGAGTAAAAGATTTCAAATTTCAGATTTCAAATTAAAAAACTCCCGTTTCGAAAGTGACGGGAGTTTTTTATTCCTCCATGTAAAAGGATGGCTTGGGGGATTGATTCATCGGTTCTCGACTCCGCTCGAACTGACTTAGGACAAACACTTTTCTTACTTATATTAGTCTCGCTCTCGACTCCGCTCAAACTGACTCCGTTTGTCACTTTGAGCGGAGTCGAGAAGCGTTAATTCAGCTTGTATATTTTTCCCGGAAGCGATTTCACAATTCCTGAAAATTCTAGTGTAAGCAATAGGGAAGACACTTTACTCATCGGCATTTTTGCAAAAAGACAAATATCATCTACATTCAGGTTGTCTTTACCCTTCAATAAATTCACTAAAACTTCTTCTTCTGGTTTTAATTCAACAAACAATTGTTTTTGTATCGGTGCATTTTTCGTTTTCTGTTCCCAGCCCATGATATAACTAATATCCGCAGCCGATTGAATTAATGCTGCTTTGTTTTGTTTTATTAAATTGTTACACCCTTTGGAGCATTCGTCATTCACACGACCCGGAAAAGCAAACACATCGCGATTATAACTATTTGCGATGTCTGCTGTAATTAATGATCCTCCGCTAATTTTTGATTCAACTACTATAGTCGCATCCGACATACCAGCAACAACTCTGTTTCTTCGAGGAAAGTTTTCACGGTCAGGAATTACTTTACTCGTAAAATCACTTAGCCATCCGCCATTATCCAACATCTTTTCTGCAGTCTGCCTGTGTATTGCCGGATATATTTTATCGAGACCGTGTGCCAAGCCACAAACGGTTGTGAGGTTCTGATCCATTGCAGCTTTGTGCGCACAGATATCAATTCCATAGGCCAATCCGCTCACAATAATAGGATTGTAAACGGCCAATTCAGCAATTAATTTTTCACATTGCTGCCTACCATAATCCGTTGCTTCCCGCGTACCTACGATACTGATTATCTTTTCTGAATTCAGATTTGCTTTGCCTTTAAAATACAACAGAACGGGGCTGTCTTCACAATGTGTCAATCGTTTTGGATATTCTTTATCAAGATAAAAAAGTGCCGTGATGTTATTCTTCTCAATGAATTTTATTTCTTCTTCCGCACGGTTGAATACATTGTGTGTCACTACCGCTTTTGCATTAAAATTTCCGATGCCGGGAATTTTTTCTAGGGCATGCTGCTTTTCTTTAAATACAGCTTCAGCGCTTCCACAATAAGAAATTAATCGCTTTGCGCGGACATCCCCGATGTTTGGGATCAGGCTGATTGCAATTTTATATTTCAAACTTTCATCCATAATTTTAAATTTGTATATTGCACATGTACTTTTTGCAAATCTATTAATTTATAAATGCTGAACTGTATTTTATAAATGAATAGATTGTAATTACTAAAAAACATAGCAATCTAAATCCAAATTTATAAAATGAAAAAAATCCTTACTCCCCTTTTTTTTATTCTAATTTCTGTTTCTCTACTTGCCCAGGATGCCTATCTGAAAGGGAAGGTTTCTGACGTAAAGAGTAAAGAAACCATTGTAGGTGCTTCTGTAATTGTAGACAATAACACGGGTACCGTAACAGATGTAAATGGAAATTACTTTTTCAAAACAACAGCAGGGAAACATAAGTTAGAATTCAAATCGCTCGAATTCAAAAGCCAGGTTAAAATGATTGAACTTAAAGCAAATGATACACTTTCGACCGATATTATTTTGGAAAGTGATGCGAAGCAATTGGGTATTGTGGTTGTATCTGCAGGTAAGTTCGAACAGAATTTGAGTGAAGTAACGGTTTCCATGGAAGTTTTAAAACCTTCTCTAATTGAAAATAAAAGTATTCAATCGGTAGAGACAGCAATAGATCAGGTGCCGGGAGTGAACGTGATTGATGGACAGGCAAATATTCGTGGTGGTAGCGGATTTAGTTACGGAGCCGGTAGTCGTGTTTTGGTGATGGTGGATGAAATGCCGATGCTTACCGCCGATGCAGGCGATGTAAAGTGGTCGTTTCTTCCAATTGAAAATTGCGAACAGATTGAAGTGATCAAAGGTGCCTCTTCCGCATTGTTTGGTTCTTCTGCTATGAATGGTGTAATTAACTTTAGAACGGCTTATGCCAAAGAAGACCCGGAAACAAAAATTAATTTCTATGGTGGCGCTTATGATAAACCAAGAAGGAAAGAAATGGTTTGGTGGCAGGATGGAAACCCAACATACAGTGGCTTGAATTTTTATCATGCGCAAAAAATCAAGCAGTTTGATATTGTTCTTGGTGGAAATATTTATAATGATGATGGCTATCGTTACTTAGAAAAAGAGCAACGGTATCGTGCAAATACAAATTTACGGTATCGTTTTTCTAAAAAATTGCAGGGATTGCAAATTGGTGTGAATGCGAATACGATGCGTACAAAAGGTGGTTTGTTTTTAATTTGGGATAATGACACAACGGGTTCTTTGCGGCCTGCTGGTGGTGATTTGAGCCATTATACAACCTATCGTACCAATATCGATCCTTATATAACATACAACACAAAAAACGATTCAAGGCATACTTTACGCGGTCGCTTTTTTAGAACAAAAAATCTGAACAACACCAATCAGGAATCCACAGCTGATGTTTATTATTCCGAATATCAATTTCAAAAACGTTTCGAAAAAGGACTTACATGGACTATAGGTGCTGTTTATAATTACAATGAAGTGCGATCGGGTCCGCTCTATGGAACGCATTTTAGTACAAACGCTTCCTTGTTTACCCAGATTGATAAGAAGTGGAAAAAGTTAACAATTTCCTTCGGCGGCCGAGGTGAATATTTTAAAACCGATTCGGTAGAAACGAAAGAAAATCTTTATTTGCTGCTAGATAAATCAAAACCTATCGCCAAACAATCAAAAGTGAAGCCCGTTTTTCGTGCCGGACTTAATTACCATTTATTTAAAGCAACCTATATCAGAGCATCTTTCGGACAAGGTTTCCGTTTTCCTTCCGTTGCCGAAAAATATATCAAAACCAGTGCAAGCGGATTGGATATTTATCCAAATGATAGTTTGCGCCCGGAAAGTGGCTGGAGTACTGAAATTGGAATTAAACAAGGTGTAAAAATTGGTGACTGGAAAGGATATATTGATGTGGCTGCTTTCTGGACAGAATATAATAATATGATGGAGTTTTCTTTTGGTAAATATGAAAACCAAAATGATCCTTTCAATACTGTAGGTTTCGGATTTCAATCCCAAAATATTGGGAATACCAGAATCAGAGGAATAGATGTTTCAATTATTGGAGCCGGAAAGATGGGCCCTATCGATGTTTCCATGTTGCTGGGATATACGTATATTGATCCGATACAAACTGATTTTGATGCTGAGAGAGATACTATTTTTAATACGTCAAAAAATAATTTGTTAAAATACCGTTACAAACACACCGGAAAAGCAGACATTCAATTGGGCTATAAAAATTTCAGTACCGGTATTAGTATGCGTGCAAATAGTTTTATGGAAAATGTAGATGCATTTTTTGTAGTTGCATTCCCTGGTATGAAAGAATACCGTGCGGCACACGATCAAGGGGATTATATTTTTGATTATAGAATCTCTTATCAATTGCACAAAACGGCCAAACTTTCTTTCATCATAAACAATATGTTTAATCGAGAAGTGATGGGAAGACCTATGGATATTCAGGCTCCTAGGGTGTATGCCGTTCAGTTGACTGTTAAATTTTAAAAATATAGAATTATGATTACACGTCCTTTTGGTTTCAAAAAATGGATTGACGACAACCGTCATCTTTTAAAGCCACCCGTAAATAACAAAGTTGTTTATGAAGATACCGAGTTTATTATTATGGTCGTTGGTGGTCCGAATGCCCGTAAAGATTATCACTACAATGAAAGTGAAGAATTTTTTTATCAGCTAGAAGGGAATATAGCTGTGCAAGTTCAGGAAGATGGGAAAGCAGTAACTGTTCCCATTAATGAAGGGGAAATCTTTCTTCTACCTCCCCGCGTGCCGCATAATCCCATGCGAGGGCCCAATACGATTGGATTGGTTATTGAGCGTAAACGCAGAGAAGGGGAAGAAGATGGTTTGATGTGGTTTTGTGAAACATGCAACGAGCCTTTATTTGTGAAAAAATTTAAACTGACCAATATTATGACTCAGTTTCAGGAAACTTTCGTGCACTTTTATGGAAGCATTGACTTGCGTACCTGCAAAAAATGTGGAGCAGTTATGGAGCCTCCTGTGGCAGTGAAAGCAGAGAGTTCACATTAAATTATTTTTGTACTACAAGTTTTTTATTTAAACTTATTCCACTTATTGTTGTAAGATGGTGTGTATAATTACTTGGGTGTAGAAATGGGATGTTTAGTAAAAACTCCTTGTTTACTTTTTGGTTAGATTTATTTCCGTAAACAATTCTGCAGATCTATTAATTAATAAAAATAAAAAAAGGCTACGCTTTACTAAAAGTTTATTGTTTCGATACATTGAAAAAATCAATTTAAATTTTAGTACTGATGCTGAAAACGTAGGAGTGGTTACATAAAAAAACGCTTCGTGTTTTTACGAAGCGTTTAATACAATAATAGCCTAAGATTAATACAGCGCGCGAAGAGTGCTACTCGCAATGGCGCCGAAACTTACTCAACAGTTACCGATTTAGCCAAATTTCTTGGTTGGTCCACGTTACAGTCTCTCATAACAGCAATGTGGTAGGATAACAGTTGCAAGGGAACAACTGAAACTAAAGGAACCAATATTTCATCTGTCTCTGGAATTTCAATGGTGTAATCCGCCATCTCTTTTACTTGCGTATCACCTTCTGTTACAATGGCAATAATTTTTCCTTTACGTGCTTTTACTTCTTGAATGTTACTTACTACTTTTTCGTATGAAGTTCCTTTTGTTGCAATAACAAAAACAGGCATCTCTTCATCGATCAAGGCGATCGGACCGTGTTTCATTTCCGCAGCAGGATAGCCTTCCGCATGGATATAAGAAATCTCTTTTAGTTTTAAAGCGCCTTCCAATGCAACAGGGAAACTGTATCCACGGCCAAGGTATAATGCGTTACTCACATTTTTGTAAATTTCGGCAATGTATTTTATTTTATCATTCGTTTGTAATACACGTTCGATTTTTTCAGGTACAGCTTCTAATTCACTGATCAAGGTATGAAAACGGGAATTCGAAATGTTTCCCTTGAGATATGCAATTCTTAATGCCATTAATGTAAGCACAGTTACTTGAGCTGTAAATGCTTTTGTGGATGCAACGCCTATTTCCGGTCCTGCATGTGTATATGATCCTGCATGTGTAGCACGCGCAATGGATGATCCTACTACATTACAAACACCAATGATGGTTGCACCTTTCGACTTCGCCAATTCAATTGCTGCCAATGTATCCGCAGTTTCACCTGATTGGGAAATAGCGATCACCACATCATCCTCATAAACAATAGGATTTCTGTAACGAAATTCAGATGCATATTCCACCTCAACAGGTATGCGTGCTAAATCTTCAAATAAATATTCTGCTACCAATCCAGCATGCCATGATGTTCCACATGCAATAATGATGATGCGTTTTGCATTGATGAACTTTTGTTCATACTCCGTGATTCCTCCCAGATTTACAACGCCTTTTTCGGAGCTCAATCTTCCACGCATACTGTCTTTGATTGAACGGGGTTGTTCGTAGATCTCCTTCAACATAAAGTGATCGTAACCGCCCTTTTCCAATGCCTCCAATTTCAACTCCAGTTCTTGAACATAGGGCGTTTTTACTTTATTCTTGATCGTTTTTATTTTTAATTCTTTGCCACGTTCAATAAAAGCGATTTCCTCATCTTCTAAGTAAACAACATTTTTTGTGTACTCAACAATTGGTGTCGCATCTGATGCAATGTAAAATTCATCTTTTCCGATTCCAATCACCATCGGACTGCCTTTTTTAGCAGCAAATAATTCATCCGGGTTTTCTTTCGAAAGGATTACAATGGCGTAAGCTCCAACAACTTGATTTAATGCGATTCGAACTGCTTCACCCAAACGTACATCTTCTTTTTCTTTAATGTCTTCAATAAGATGGATCAATACTTCCGTATCGGTATCAGACAGAAAAACATGTCCACGTTTTTTTAATTCTTCCTTCAGCGGACCATAGTTCTCGATGATTCCATTGTGGATCATCACCATGTTTTTGGATGCGGAATAATGCGGATGAGCATTTACATCGTTGGGAACACCATGTGTTGCCCAGCGGGTGTGACCAATCCCGATCGTACCACCTTTATTGTTATCTCCGATAAAATTATGCAAATCAACCACCTTTCCTTTGCACTTGTATACGTTCAGTTCGCCATTATCTATCATAGCGACACCGGCACTGTCGTAGCCTCTGTACTCAAGGCGCTGTAGTCCTTTTATCAAAAAAGGATAGGCTTGTTTATTTCCGATATAAGCAACTATTCCACACATCTGTTAATGTAGTTTTGTATAGGTTATATTTAATTTCATTGGTCTGGCACTTGTTGACTGCCCTCCGCTGATTACAGCTCTGTTGCCGTATACCGCTCCGTTTGAAGCCAAAATGTATAAGCCGTTATTGTTTCTGTCGCCATCCAATACTTGCTGAATGTAACGAGCAATGTTGAAGCGGTATTGAACCGTTCCTGAATTTAATGTCCCGCCAAAATAAGTAGCTCCTTCAAATGCATCCGGGATCGCGTACGTTGTTCCGTCATCATTGATTCCGAAAAGTATTAAGGCAGCTGGAGCGGCAAATGTGTCGATCATATAAGTTGATACGGTGGTGTCCACACTGATCACCAACTCTGCCTTGTTCACTCCGATCATTCCGTTTTTTAACCAATTCATTAAGTATGGAAATTCAATTTTAGTTTTTGCTCCCGCCATCGACTGCACATAAACTGTATTGTTTTGTGTTTGAGAAGGTGTGCTGAATTGATTTGTAAGATCTGAACTCGCTCCTGCATAATCGTGTTCAAAATGATTAAAACGTGCTACACTTCCTAAGTTGAAATCATATTTTAATGAATCAGTTGTGCTGTTGTGATAGTAAAGCGTGACCTTTGATTCGCCAAATTTAAAATGAAGAATGTTTCCTTCTCCAGGCAAAGTGCTTGTGTTTTCAGTTGTAATATAAACTCCTTTAAAAAAGTTTTGAAAATCAGTATTTGTAGCAATATTCCCTGTTCCTTGATTATTTAAAAGTAATTGTCCGAATGCATTATCAAGCGGAACTCTCAGTTGTGGTTTCAGTTTCACACCTAAAACGGTCACACTGTCTGACGTGCTGCTTCCTGTTCGAGGTTGAAAAACATAACCGTCTGCAGCAGTCAAGTCGGTTGAAAATTTTGATAAAGTTGAATTCGAATAGTATGTGCTTGCGGTGCTCATACTTTCACTTAACTGATAAACATTTAATTTCTGCAGTTTCTTGTCTTTTTTACCGTACGCCGTGCCTTCATAAATAAGTGAAATAATAATT
Source organism: Chitinophaga pinensis (assembly GCA_945885475.1). GTDB lineage: Bacteria > Bacteroidota > Bacteroidia > 2-12-FULL-35-15 > 2-12-FULL-35-15 > 2-12-FULL-35-15. The sequence continues at coordinate 15,933 of CAMCYR010000023.1, read as the reverse complement.
GAATCACAAACGGGAGCTGTTCCGAAAGATGTTGCTACGATATTTGTCGGTAAACGCAATTGGGTATAAATGGATGCAATTGATGTTCCGAAAACAGGATCGATGTATTTACCTATCAATACATTTCCACTCGAAATAAGTGTTTCGTCTGTAATTAGTGAATCACCTTTTACCGTTCGGGTATTAATGGAGGTAGTATCCTCAAAACCCACATTCAGTAGGTCGTTGGAGGGTTGAACATCCAGTCCGACAACGCTTGATTCATTACAGGATGTAAAAGAAATACTTACACCCAAAGAAAGTATAAAAAAAAATTTTGTCCCGATCAATCGGGACAAAATCTGAGGTATGCTGCTGTTATGTATAGTCATAAAAAATTTTTAGTCAACCATTTCTGCTACTTCTTCCAACACAGCATCATAAAAATCGGAGTATGCATCAATGTATTCGTTATTTTCACCGGAAACAAAATCCAAAAATGGTTTGCCCGATTTTTTGATATACTTCTCTACATCCGAATTAATTTTTGCACTTCCTTTGATAATACCATCCGCCAAGTCGATAGCCGCTTTACTTACGTTTACAAAGGTAGGATTTTTATAATGTTCTACATCTGTTTTTTCAATTCCTTCGTGAAGCATTTTTTTAGCGAAATCTTTGTTTAACGGAGTGCTGAATTCATCATCATAAACCGAATAAACAATTTTTGTTTCAGCAAACAGAGGATTGTCTTTGAATGATTTTTTTAGATACAAAGCTGTTAAACTTGTCATCCAACCATGAAGATGAACGATATCAGGAGACCAGCCTAGCTTTTTAACGGTTTCTATAACGCCTCTGCAAAAGAAGATAGCGCGCTCATCGTTATCTGCAAAATGATCGCCTTTTTTGTCCGTTAAAATATGTTTACGCTCAAAATACTCTTGATTATCAATAAAATAGACTTGCATTCGTGCTGCCTGAATGGAAGCAACCTTGATAATCAGCGGGTGATCGTTATTGTCAATGATTAAATTCATCCCGGATAAACGGATCACTTCGTGCAACTGATTCCGTCTCTCATTGATGATTCCGAATTTTGGCATGAATAATCTTATTTCTTTGCCTCGTTCCTGAATTCCTTGTGGTAATTTTCGTCCGATAACACTCATAGGTGTTTCATCTAAATAGGGTGTAACTTCTTGAGATACAAAAAGAACTCTAGCTTTCTTCTTCATAAGATCGGATTAAGGTTAGGTTTTTAAAAAAGTATACAAAAGTAAGTAAAAATTTCCGTAATTTCAAAGTATTAATATTAGATTTGGCTACTTTTACCTTGAAACAGCCTTGTTTAAGCTGATTTTACGTATGTTAACTTGTGTTTTTGCCCGATGCTGATCATAAATTCAATAGAACAACTTAAAAATCACCTGAATCGTATTCGGGACCAAAAAAAAATAATTGGTTTTGTGCCCACCATGGGCGCGCTCCACCAAGGTCATATTTCACTTATCGAGCGTGCAAAGACTGTTTGTGATGTTGTGATTTGTAGCATTTTTGTCAATCCGACCCAGTTTAACGATCTCTCTGACCTTGAAAAATACCCTAGAACCTTAATTACTGACTGTCAGTTGCTTGAGACAGCCAAATGTGATAGCGTTTTTGCTCCTGAAGTGCTTGAATTGTACACAAAAGAGGAATTGGAACTTAAAAAACAAAAAATAGAGGACAAAAGCTGGACCAAGGGGAAAACAGTTGATTTTGGTGATCTAGAAAAAGTGATGGAAGGTGCCCAGCGCCCCGGGCATTTTAATGGTGTTGCTCAGGTTGTCAGCAAACTATTCCGGATTGTTGAGCCCGACAAAGCGTATTTCGGTCAAAAGGATTTTCAGCAGCTGGCAATCATCAGAAGTATGGTGAAACAATTGGAAATGCCCATCGAGATTATTGCATGCGAGATTATGCGTGAACCCAATGGATTGGCTATGAGTTCCAGAAATGAACGGCTCACAAAAGAGGAAAGAGTCTTGGCCGCAGTCATCTCTAAAACCCTTTTTAAAATTAAAGCGGATTGTTTTTTAAAACCAATTTCCGATCTACTGAAAGGTGCGGAGGAGTTGATTCGGTCCCAGCCCTTACTGACCCTAGAATACCTTGAAATAGTCGATTCGGAAACGTTACAGCCTATAAACGCGATAGATCCTTCCAAAAGCGCAGTTGTTTGTATTGCAGTTAAACTTGGCGCGGTGCGTTTAATCGATAATGTGGTTTTATATTAATAAATCAGTATTCCGTCTAAAAAGCTACCCTTCAATTAAATTTATTTATTTAGTTTTGCTTCCGTTATGCAAATAGAAGTTCTGAAATCAAAAATACATCGCGTTACTGTTACGCAAGCCGATCTGGATTATATCGGTTCGGTTACCATTGATGAAAATTTAATGGATGCAGCTAATTTTATTGAAAATGAAAAGGTTGATATCTTCAATTATAATAACGGTGAGCGCTTTACTACCTACGTTATAAAAGGTGAGCGCGGCTCAGGCGTTATTTGTCTGAACGGACCTGCTTCCCTTAAAGTAAAAGTCGGACATGAAATAATTATCGTTTCGTATGCAACGATGGATTTCGAAGAAGCGAAAACACATAAGCCTACTGTTGTTTTTCCGGATGCAAAAACGAATTCTTTAAGATAGCATTTTGAAAAGACAAATACTCACCATCTTAAAATTCCTTTTTTTTTTAGGATTAGGAATTGCACTAATATGGTTAGCATTGCGGAACACCTCCGATGAAGAATTTGCGAATATTAAAACGTCTCTGGCAAATGCGAATTATTTCTGGATCTTTGCTTCAATCATAATTAGTGGCTTAAGTCACTACTTCAGATCTCTTCGATGGAAAATTCTTCTGGATCCTCTGGGATATAAACCTAAAACTTCAAATACTTTTTTTTCGGTAATGGTAGGTTATCTTGCTAATTTTGCTTTGCCCCGATTAGGTGAAATTTCGCGCTGCGGACTGATGACAAAATACGAAAAGATCCCTTTCACTGTTGGATTTGGCACTGTGCTGTCCGAAAGAGCATTGGATGTTGTATGTTTGATCCTGATCTTTTTTGCAGCATTAGGCCTCGAATTCGGACGTATTTCCGGTATTGCCAACGATTTGATTTTTAATACGGTCTCCGAGAAATTTCATGCTTTGATGCAAAAGCAAACCTTTGTTATCGTTGCCATAATATGCCTTCTAATCTGTGCTGCCGCCTTTTTCTATTTTCGTAAAAAAATACAATCTCTTATTTCCGGCAAGGCAAAAGGATTTATCAAAGGATTGTGGGATGGTTTGTTAAGTATTAAAAATGTAAACAAACCTGTTTGGTTTATCCTTTATACAATTCTTATCTGGATCATGTACGTTTTGCAAGTATATGTTTGCTTTTTTGCTTTTGAAGAAACAGCACATCTTTCTGTGATGGTTGCAGTTGTCATTGTTGTATTTGGCAGTTTAGGTGTTATTGCTGTTCCTGGAGGCACAGGCGCCTATCAACTCATCGTCATTCAAATTCTTACAACCGTTTATTTGATTGGAAAGCCTGTTGCATTTGCATTTGCTTGGGCTGTCTGGACTTCTCAATTTGTACTTATTATGTCGGTTGGACTCATTTCATTCATACTTTTGGCTGCAATGAATAAAGAAATAAAGACAGAAAAGTAATTTTAATATTCTTAGTACTCATATTTTTAAGCTATAAAAATGGTTCCATTTACACATAAACGTCCTTCCTTGGAAGTTATTCAGGAAAAAATATTTACAAAAGAAACATTGTTTAAACCCTTGATCGTTTGGAAATTTAAAGGCGATAAAATTGTTTTCACGAATGGGTGCTTTGACATTATTCATCGTGGACACATCGATTATCTTGCAAAAGCAAGTGACTTAGGCGGGCAACTTATTGTGGGAATAAACAGTGATGCCTCGGTAAAAAGATTAGGTAAAAGTATTTCCCGCCCTTTACAAGATGAACAAACACGTGCTCTTATTCTTGCATCTTTACACTTTGTTAGTGGTGTGATTCTTTTTGATGAAGAGACTCCTTTGGATCTGATTTCATTCGTGAAGCCTGATGTGCTGGTAAAAGGCGCTGATTATGATGCAACAGAATCAGATAAGGAAAATAAAAAATATATTGTGGGTTCAGATGATGTGAAAGCAAATGGAGGAGAAGTTAAAACAATTGCTTTTTTAGAAGGATTTTCAACGACTGCTATCGAGAATAAAATAAAAAATGGCTAAAACTAAAACATCCTTTTTTTGTCAAAATTGTGGAACTCAATCTGCAAAATGGATCGGGAAGTGTCCTTCATGCAATGAATGGAATACCTATGTTGAAGAAGTTGTTTCAAAAGGAGATGACGCAAAAACACCTGGTATTGCAAGTACAAGCAATCAACGCGCTTCAAAGCCACAATTGGTCACTGAAATTAATTTAGAGCAACATCACCGTATCGAACTGTATGACAAAGAACTTTCACGCGTTCTGGGTGGTGGATTAGTTCCTGGTTCATTAACACTTTTTGGCGGTGAGCCCGGCATCGGGAAGTCTACGCTGATGTTGCAAGTAGCGATAAACATGAAAAACCTGAAGGTGCTTTATGTTTCGGGCGAAGAAAGTGAACAGCAAATCCGTATGCGTGCCGAACGTATCGGAATGCAAAATCCCAATTGTTATATTTTAACGGAAACTGCTACCCAAAATATTTTTAAGCAGATCGAACAACTGGAGCCCAATTTTGTGATCATTGATTCCATTCAAACTTTACACTCTGCTCATATCGAATCATCACCCGGTAGTGTTTCACAAATTCGTGAATGTACTGCCGAGCTTTTGCGCTATGCAAAAGAAAGTGGTACTCCTGTTTTTTTGATTGGGCATATTACCAAAGACGGAAGTTTGGCAGGACCAAAAGTGTTGGAACATATGGTGGACACTGTTCTTCAGTTTGAAGGAGATAGAAATCATGTATACCGTTTATTACGGACAGCTAAAAATCGTTTCGGTTCAACAAATGAATTAGGAATTTATGAAATGCAGGGAAGTGGATTAAGAGAAGTAAGTAATCCTTCTGAAATATTGATAACGGCACGTGAGGAGTTGGTAAGCGGAGTAGCAATTGCAGCAACAATGGAAGGCATGCGACCAATGTTGATCGAAACACAGGCCCTTGTTAGCAGTGCTGCTTACGGAACACCACAACGTTCTTCAACAGGCTTTGATCTTCGGAGATTGTCGATGTTGCTGGCCGTTTTAGAAAAACGTTGCGGCTTCCGATTGGGAGTGAAAGATGTTTTTTTGAATATTGCCGGTGGAATTAAAGTGGAAGATCCCGGTATTGATCTTGCCTTGGTATGTGCTGTTTTATCGAGCAATGAAGATATGCCCATTTCACCTAAAGTTTGTTTTGCCGGTGAGGTTGGCTTGAGTGGTGAAATTCGTCCAGTGAACAGAATCGATCAACGGATCTCTGAAGCGGAGAAGTTAGGTTTTGAACATATTTTTATTTCGAAATACAATAAAAAAGGATTAGACCTGAAAGCGCATCATATTAAAATTACAATGGTTGGTAAAATTGAAGAGGTGTTTAGTCTGCTATTCGGTTAATGCCATTCGGTTTGTTTAATCTTCTTTCCGTTTTTTTACTGATTTTTCTGTAACTTCGTAAAATGCTGAAGTCATTTAATAAGCAGTTATAAAAGTCACTTTCTTTGAAATTACATTCTGTTATTTTTGTGCGTTTATGGGAAAGTTGAATATCATATCGTGGTTTGATAAAAGCACTGTGAAGCATTTGCGCTTTCCATTTTCTTTTCACCTCATGCCTGTATTTTTATTTGCCTTAAGTCAGGCTGGGACCATAAACTGGAAAAATACTACCCTTGCATTCTTGATTTTACACATCCTTATTTATCCTTCAAGTAATGGCTACAATAGTTATCAGGATAAAGATGAAACCAGCATCGGAGGATTGAAATATCCCCCAAAAGTTTCAGAGAATTTATTTTATGTCACCTTGCTTTTTGATCTTGCAGGTATTGTTTTAGCTCTACTCGTGTCCTTAAACTTTTCTCTGTTTGTATTCTTGTATGTGCTGATCTCTCGAGCATACAGTTATCGTAAACTTCGCTTGAAGAAGTATGCCATAATTGGGTTTTTAACCGTTTTCATTTTTCAGGGAGCATTCAGCTATCTGATGGTTTCTTCGGCATTAACAGAATTTTCTTTCGCGCTTTTTTTTACTGCGAATAATCTGATTTGCATGAGTGTCGCCAGTTTGTTTATTGGCAGTGTTTATCCACTTACGCAAATCTATCAGCATCAATCAGATAAAAAAGACGGGGTAACAACCATTAGTTATAAATTGGGATATTTCGGAACATTTGTTTTTTCTTCCGTAATGTTTGGTATTGCAAGCGCATTACTTTACTATTACTTTGATAAAAAAGATCAGATCATAGCGTTGATTCTTTTTTTTACACTGATGTTCCCTGTTGTAATCAGATTGCTTTTTTGGTTTAATAAAGTGCGAAAGGACAGTATGCATGCCAATTTTGAAAATACAATGCGTATGAATTTAATGGCGTCCGCTTGTATGAATGCGTATTTCTTTATTTTGATATTGAATCGTAGTTTTAATTGGTTTTAGTCTTTGATGAGGATCAGATTGATGAGAGGAAAATAATAGTATATGAGCAAAATTATTTCAATAGGTACAGCAGTGCCGCAGTATCGTTCGCTACAGCCAACGATACTCGAGTTTATGCAGGATGCATATGCAGATGATGTTGCTTCCCGTAAACTCAGCGTCTTGTTTAATAATAGCGGCATCAGCTCGCGTTATTCCGTTATTCCGGATTTCGATAAGAGTAATAATCAGCATGTTTTTTTTAACGGAATGCCTCGTTTAACGGATGTGCAAAGCCGATTGGATATTTTCAAAGAAGAAGCAATTCCGCTGGCAGTTCAGGCAATAAATTGTGCATTTGAAAAAATAGATGCGCATATAAGTTCCTTTGGTATCACACATTTAATTACCGTTTCCTGCACCGGCATGTATGCACCTGGTTTGGATGCCGGTTTGATTGAAAAGCTTGATCTGCCCAAAGATATTTTTCATACGTCTGTAAATTTTCTAGGCTGCAATGCGGCATTTCATGCTTTAAAAATTGCAGATATGATCACCAAGTCGGATGCGGCTGCAAAGGTTCTTGTTGTTTGTGTCGAATTATGCACCTTGCATTTTCAGGCAAAAAACAATCACGACAATTTGTTATCGAACACAATTTTTGGTGATGGTGCAGCAGCCGTAATTGTCACTGCTGATCTTTCTGAAAGAAAAGGTTTTTTAATCAAGGGATTTTATTCCTTGATCCTTAATAAAGGAAAGGAGCTGATGGGTTGGAATATTACTCCACTTAATTTCGAGATGATTCTGGACGCGAAAATTCCAGAGGTTATCGGTGAGGAAGTAGTTAATATCTTGATCAGCGCCTCAGAAAAATTTCAGATTGCTCCCGATTCAATTACCAACTGGGCAATACATCCCGGAGGAAAACGGATTGTGGATGTAATAAAAGAAAAACTCCAATTAAGTAATGCGGATACTGCCGCGTCCTATAAAATTCTGGATGAATTTGGCAATATGTCATCGCCTACCATTTTGTTTGTTTTGAATGAATTGATGGAAAATTCGAAGGGGGATGAATCTGTTTTTTCAATTGGATTTGGTCCGGGATTGAGTATTGAAACCGCATTATTTGCATATGAATAGATCGTATCATAAATGCTATTAATAAATAGATCTTCTTTTATCAAAAACGAATCATATAAATCTGCATTCCTATTACTATGAGTAAATTTTCTCATCGCTCTTATGAACCCGAATTGCTGGATGCTCCAAACATTCCCAAAGAATTACTTTTCAAAAATCTTCGCGAATTGGATGTGGTGAACCGTTTGTTAGGCGGACATGCTATTACACTTGCAGGGATAAAAAAATTAGTTACGGATAAAAACAAAACTTATCGTATCGTTGATGTTGGTTGTGGCGGAGGTGATGCCATGAAACATATTGCTTTATGGGCAAAAAAAAATAATTTTAATGTGGACCTGGTCGGTGTGGATATGAATGCCGATGCAATACAGTTCATGAAGGAGTGTTGCAAGGAATTTTCAAATATTTCAGGTGTGGTCAGTGATTACCGTGATTTTTTAAAATTGGACAGCACCATTGATATTGTTCATTGTTCATTGTTTTGCCATCATTTAAAAGATGACGAACTGATAGAGTTGTTTCAATATCTTAATAAATACACAGCAACGGGTTTTGTAATCAATGACCTCCAGCGAAATTGGTTTGCATATTACAGCATAAAATATTTAACCCGTTTGTTAAATGGTTCTACATTGGTAAAAAATGATGCACCGCTTTCTGTATTGAGGGGTTTTAGAAAAAACGAGTTGAGTAGTTTTCTGAAAAAAGCCTCTGTTACTAAATATAGTGTTAAGTGGAGATGGGCATTCAGATATTTGATTGTTACAAATTCTGTTACAGATTTATAATCAATAACTTTATAATTTACTTTAATGTAATTTCGGAATTATAGAAATGAATAAAGAAAAGATGAATAATACCAATTTATATCAGGTTTCTATTATTGGTGGAGGATTAGCAGGTTTAACATTGGCGATTCAATTAGCTGATGCGGGCTATACGTGTGTGTTATTTGAAAAAAACAGGTATCCCTTTCATAAAGTTTGCGGCGAATATATTTCGATGGAGTCATGGGGTTTTTTGGAAAGGTTGGGAATAAATTTATTTGAATTGAATCTGCCAAAAATAAATCAGTTGCATGTTTCATCCCCCTCCGGAAAAGTATTAAAACACCAATTGGATTTGGGAGGCTTCGGAATCAGCAGATATTTATTGGATTCCAAACTGGCACAAATCGCTTCGGAGAAAGGTGTTTTGTTGTTGGATGATTGCAGAGTAAATGATGTGAAATTTGATGGGTCGCAATTTACTATTAATTCAGCAAAAGGAAGTTATACTTCTGAAGTATGTGTGGGTGCTTGGGGAAAAAAGAGTAATCTCGATACAAAACTCAATCGTGAATTTACTAAAGAAGCGAAATCGGGAAAGAATTATATAGGCATCAAGTACCATATTAATATTGATTTCCCAAATGATTTGATAGAACTGCACAATTTTAAAAACGGCTATTGCGGGATCTCTAAAATAGAAAAAAACAAATTCTGTTTGTGTTATTTATCAGATTCTGAAAATCTTAAAAAGTATAATGGGGATATAAAAAAGATGGAAAAAGAAGTGCTTTTCAAAAATCCATTCATAAAAGATTATTTTCAAAAGGCTGAATTTTTATTTGAAGAACCTTTAGCCATTTCACAAATTAAAATCGGCTTTAAGAATGCAGTTGAAAATCATATTTTGATGTTGGGAGATACCGCAGGAAACATTGCCCCACTAAATGGAAATGGTATGAGTATGGCGATGCGGAGCTCGTTTTTTATGAACCAGCTCCTCGTTGATTATTTTAATGGAAAATATTCACGTTCGGAACTGGAAACTACTTACGAGCACTTTTGGATGAAACAATTTAAAAAACGGGTAGCGTTTTCCGTCTTCTTACAAAGACTTTTAAAGAATACTACTATGACAAATTTTGCAATAATGCTGTTAAAAGCAATTCCGTTTTTAAGAAACAGCATTGTGAAATCCACGCATGGGAAACCATTCTAAAAATTGCAGATTTTCCGTTTCCGATGAAAATAAAATTCACAAAATAGTAATTGAAGAGAAAATTATAATTTATTTTTATTTTGACACACGCTATAATGCCACGATGTATCAATGAAAGATAGTGAGCAGTCTGTGCTTAAAATTTTTTCATTTCCTCTTCTCTTAAAAAACTAGTTTGATTTATTTTACTAATTTTACAGTATGAATTTAGATCTAACAGGAAAAACGGCGATGGTTTGCGGAAGCACCCAAGGTATAGGAAAAGCAACAGCTATTGAGTTGGCTACATTAGGCGCAAATGTGGTTCTTGTAGCACGTAATGAGGAATCATTAAGAGTGACATTAAAAGAGTTGGATGATTCCAAAGGCCAAAAGCATAATTTCCTTTGTGCTGATTTCCAGCAATCGAATCAGTTGAAAGAAAAATTGGAAAGTTACATCGTCACACATGGTGATATTCATATCTTGGTAAATAATACTGGTGGCCCCCCAAGCGGACTAATTCAGAATGCAAAGGTTGACGAGTTTTTGCAGGCATTTAATAACCATTTGGTTTGTAATCATATCTTGGTTCAGGCTTTATTGGACGGAATGAAAAAAGCACAGTATGGTCGTATTATTAATATCATCAGTACCTCTGTTAAAGTGCCTTTGAAAAATTTAGGTGTATCCAATACGATTCGAGCAGCTGTTGCTAATTGGAGTAAAACATTAGCTAATGAAGTAGCATCCTACGGTATTACCGTTAATAACGTTCTGCCTGGTGCAACATTAACCGGTCGTTTAAGTACGATCATTGAAAATAAATCGAAGAATACCGGAGAGTCACTGAATGAAATTAAAAATGAAATGGAGAGTGAAATTCCACTAGGGCGTTTTGCAGAACCGTCTGAAATTGCAAATGCTGTTGCTTTTTTAGCTTCACCTGCTGCGTCTTACATCACTGGAATTAATGTTCCCGTGGATGGAGGAAGAACAGGAAGTCTTTAGTTTGCCTTTGAAGGAGTACCCGACGAAATCCGAATAGGAACTTAGAAAAGTTTTTCTTTGTCTTTCTTGTGTTCTTCTTCATACCAATGGTCAATCTGATGCTCTTTTCCCATTGCTGCCTCAACTGCCAATTCATCACATCGGTTATTTTCTTTGTTGGATGCATGTCCCTTAACCCATATAAATTTAACCTCATGTTTTCTGTAGATCTTTAAAAAACGCTTCCAAAGATCTTCGTTCTTTTTGTCTTTAAAGTGTTTTTTTTCCCAGCCAAAAACCCATTTGAGTTCAACCGAATCTACAACATATTTTGAGTCTGAATAAACAGTAACTACTGCTCCCTCTTTTTTTAAAGATTCTAAAGCAGCAATAACACTCAGTAACTCCATGCGGTTGTTTGTGGTCAATCGAAAGCCTTCTGCAATTTCTTTTCGCAAAGCCCCATACAGCATTACTACGCCATATCCACCCGGACCTGGATTTCCACGAGAAGCTCCATCTGTATATATTTTGATCATCTTTTGTCTGCTGTATTATATTCCTGCATGCGTTCTGAATAACTTAACGGCAATAGCTAATAGAATCACTCCAAATACTTTCCGTAGAATATTGATTCCTCCAACACCTAATATTTTTTCAAGTCGATAGGTGTTTTTAAGTACTGCATAAACAAAAATTAAGTTGATAAGAATTGCTATAATTATGTTTTCAATAAAATATTCTGCACGCAGTGAAAGTAACGTAGTTAAGGTACCAGTCCCCGCAATTAGCGGGAATGCTATAGGCACGACTGATGCAGTAGCTGCCGTTTCTTCTTTGTAAAATTTAACTCCAAGGATCATTTCTAATGCTAAAAAGAAAATGATAAAAGATCCCGCAATTGCAAATGAACTTACATCAATACCGATCAGATTTAAAATTTGTTCACCGATGAATAAAAATACGATCATGATAATTCCGGAAACAAGCGTTGCTTTCTCTGATTTAATTTTGCCTTGTTTGCCTTGCAGATCAATTAGAACAGGCAGTGATCCGATGACATCAATTACAGCAAATAGGATCATGCTGATAGTCGCAATTTGTTTAAAGTCAAAATTCATTTGATGAAGTTAATTAAGTTAATTAGTAAAAAAGGTTTAAAATAAAAATGCAGGAATCCGAAATCCGCATCGCTATCATCTATTATTTTTCTGATAAAAAAAATTCAATCGCTTTTGGGAAATATTCATACTCTAATTTATGAATTTTCTCCCCTAACGATTCTGCTGTTTCATTTTCTGAAATGGAACAAGCATGTTGGGCGATAATTTTTCCTTCGTCATACTGTTCATTTACTATATGAATAGTAATACCGCTTTCTTTTTCATTTGATGCTATTACGGCTTTGTGGACATTCGTGCCATACATTCCCTTACCACCGAATTTTGGCAACAAGGAAGGGTGAATATTGATTATTTTATTAGGAAATGCTTTGATTAATTGCTCGGGAATCATCCATAAAAATCCGGCAAGAACGATGAGATCGGTTTGCATGCTTTTTAGTTCTTCTATGAGTGTATTGCCCTTGTAAAATAAATCTCTGTCAAGCACCAAGGTTGGAATCGTATTGTTTTTCGCTCTATTTAAAACATTCGCACTTGCTTTGTTGGAAACAATAAGTGAAATATTCACTTTCTCAGACGACCTAAAATAATCGATAATTTTTTGAGTATTGCTTCCCTCGCCCGAAGCAAAAATGACAATATTTTTAATCATGCCACAAAAGTAGTGTTTTTACAAAAAGCAACTAGTAAAAGACAAATTCAAATTCTTACTATAGGTAGAAATTAATAATTACGATCAATTTTTAATGGGATATTCCGAGAAAGAATAGTTATTTATTGAAAAAATCGCTTCTTCCTCAATCCGAAAGATTGACGGTTGCCATCTATGTTATAAAGTACCTAGGCCATAAACAATTAGCCTTTTCGGGTTTTTTTATTCGATTTTATTGACAGATCGGAGTTTTACCTCCCTTTTGAGCTATTTCGTTAATAATGCATCCCAAAAACACGCAAGTGTCTGATTTTAAGATGGAATCATAAATTCTAACATATGTTTTTTGTGAATAAGTGGTATATTTTTTTGTAATTATGCATATAACTATATCTTTGCACCCAAATTAACCCCAAAACATTTAAAAAAATGTCAGACATTGCAACAAAAGTAAAAGCTATCATCGTTGATAAATTAGGTGTTGACGAAAAAGAAGTAACACCAGCAGCGAGCTTTACAAATGATTTAGGAGCAGATTCTTTGGATACTGTAGAATTAATCATGGAATTTGAAAAGGAGTTCAACATCGCTATCCCTGATGATCAAGCTGAAAAGATTGGTACAGTAGGTGATGCAATTTCTTATATTGAAGCAAACGCAAAGTAATTCTCAAAAAAGATTTATTTAATGAAGTTTAGACGAGTAGTAGTCACAGGTCTTGGTGCTATCACCCCGCTTGGTAATAATGTTTCAGATTATTGGAACAATCTTCTCAATGGTGTTAGCGGAGCTGCTCCTATTACTCGTTTTGATGCTTCAAAGTTTAAAACTCAATTTGCTTGCGAAGTAAAAGGATTTAATCCTGAAGATTACCTCGACCGAAAAGAGGCCCGCAAGCTCGATCCGTTTTCCCAATATGGTTTATGTTCCGCTATACAGGCTGTTAAAGATGCCGGATTAGATGGAGAAAACGCATTTGACCCGGATAGAGTTGGTGTTATCTGGGGCTCAGGGATCGGTGGACTGCAAACTTTTCAGGATGAATGTTTTGGTTTTGCCAAAGGCGATGGAACTCCGCGTTTCAACCCCTTCTTCATTCCTAAAATGATTGCCGATATTTGCTCAGGACATATCTCCATTCGTTTTGGAATGCGTGGACCAAATTTTACTACCGTTTCTGCCTGCGCTTCTTCTACAAATGCCCTGATTGACGCTGCCACTTACATTAAATTAGGTAAAGCGGATATTATTGTAACAGGTGGATCTGAAGCTGCTGTTTGTGAAGCCGGTATCGGTGGGTTCAACGCAATGCATGCGCTTTCAACTCGTAATGATGCTCCGGAAACCGCATCACGTCCCTTTGATGTTGATCGTGACGGGTTTGTTTTGGGTGAAGGAGCAGGATGTTTAATCCTTGAAGAATTGGAACATGCTTTAAAACGGGGCGCAAAAATTTATGCTGAAGTTGTTGGTGGTGGAATGACCGCTGACGCAAATCATATTACGGCCCCACATCCCGAAGGGTTAGGTGCTTTGAGAGTGATGCGCAATGCATTGGAAGATGCTGAAATGAACCCTTCAGATATCGATTATGTGAACGTTCACGGAACGTCTACACCTTTAGGTGATGTTGCCGAAACGAAAGCCATCCTTGGTGTTTTTGGTGAACATGCCTACAAATTAAATATCAGTTCAACCAAATCAATGACCGGACACTTACTTGGTGCTGCAGGTGCAATTGAAGCAATTGCTTGTGTTTTGGCTTGTCAAAATGATATTATTCCTCCTACTATCAACCATTTTAACGATGACCCGGCTTTGGATAATAAGTTAAATCTTACATTCAATAAAGCTCAAAAACGTGTTGTACGCGCCGCACTAAGCAATACATTCGGCTTCGGTGGACACAACGCTTCCGTAATTGTTAAAAAATACACAGCTTAATCACCTCTTGCCAATATTCATAAAATCCATAAGGGTATATTTTTCGCCCGACAAAAAATTACACGAATCACTTCACAACATTCTTGGATTTTATCCAACTAATATTGCCTTATATAAATTGGCTTTCCGTCATAGCTCCGTTGCCCAGCTTATCAAAAAAGGAATAAAAGATAGTAATGAACGATTAGAGTTTCTTGGCGATTCTGTTATCGGAACAGTGGTAGCGGATTACTTGTTTAAAAAATTTCCTTTCAAAGACGAAGGTTTCTTAACCAAAATGCGTTCGAAAATGGTTAGTAGACAAAAACACAATCAGCTTGCTGTTAAATTGGGACTCAATAATTTTATTGAAGTTAGTAACGATAGGCAAGGACATAAACCGAGTTCCATTAATGGTGATGCATACGAAGCATTGATAGGAGCCATCTATCTGGATAAAGGCTTTAAGTTCGCACAACAGTTTATCCTGACAAGAATTGTAAATGTTCACATTGATATGGATGAAGTGGAAATGAAAGAAGTGGATTTTAAAAGTAAAATTATTGAATGGGCTCAAAAAGAAAAAAAAGAATTTCGCTTCGAAACACTTACCGATGGAGCAACTTCTGAAGATAAGCAATATTGCATTCAACTTTTGTTAAATGACAAATCGCTTGGTAAAGCGCAACATTATTCAAAAAAGCGCGCGGAACAGCTGGTTTCGGAACTTGCATGTACCGAATTAGGGATTTAATTTGTTGCTTTAAATTTGACAACATAAAAATAATACCGTTTTACAAGCATTCTTCATTTTAGATTTATAAATTTACCATAGTTTAATTGTACAGTTTTGGGAAAGTATACCCTTGAGATAGAATATGATTACGATTTTGTGCTGATAGGAATTTCCTCGCACGAAAAGGATTATCGTATTTGTTGGGCTATAAATAATAAATTAGGATTAAACCTGATCAAAACCGAGGCCTTAGAAATAAAGGATAAAAAGCAGGATGAACCTTCTCATTTCTCTTTATTTTGTTTCGAACAACCGGATGAGTTCATGGAATATTTTATGATCGCGAATAGAAGCGAAAAAGGATTGCTGATTCCCGAACAAAAACAAATAGATTACTTTTTTATTATCCGCGGTGAAATCGAAGACGAAAAAGTAATGGAGATTATCAAACAAATAAAGGAAAGTAATTTGGTGCAGACCGCTTTTAGGGTTGATGTAAAAGCACTCAAATCAAAACAGAATTTAATATTATAGAGTGCGCCACAGATTACAAGGGTTTTCACAAATTATATTTTTGAAAATTGTTAATGTGATGAAACAATTAAAAATAAATACAACACACAGTACAGAATAATAATAGAAATTTATCCGTGAAAATCTGAGTAATCTGTGGTAAATCACAAATTATATTTTTGAAAATTGTTAATGTGCTGAAACGATTAAAAATAAATA
>CAMCYR010000022.1 GCA_945885475.1 Chitinophaga pinensis | reverse complement strand
TAATTTAAAAAAACAAAAAAATGGAAAATCAAAATTTAACTTCGGAAGAACAAATTTCTATCATTGAAAAGTCTTTAAAGCACAGTTCAAAACAAAAGACAGGAGCCAGCAATTACTATATAATTTGGGGTACTATATTGACTGTGACTTTTATGGTTCACTTTTTCAATACTCATTTCAAAACCGATAGCACTGCAATGCTTGCTGATATTAGCATTTCGTTATATGCAGTTGGAGGCTTACTTTCATTCTTGCAATCAAGAAAAGATGATAAAAATGAAACTATAGTGCCTTTAAATGAAAAAATTTATAAATACGCTTGGATAGGAGCTAGTATTGGTATAGGAGTAGTGTGTATTGGCCAAGGTAATGCAAATAATTTTATTGAATTATTTTGCACAAGCATTTTACTCATTTTTGGTTTAATCAATTTTATTATCGGTGGAGTTACTAATTTTAAACCACTTATAATAGGTGGAGTTTTATCTTTGCTTCTAATAATATTAATTCCTTTAAATACTATTGATTACAAATTTCTAATCACTGCGATTGGAGTATTATTTAATTGTCTAATACCAGGTTTGATGATGAAATATACCCGAGCCAATGTTTAATAATTTAGATTCAATTTTACACTCACAAACTCGACTAGCCATTATATCAGTATTAATGGGGGTAGAAGAAGCAGAGTTTACTGCATTAAAAGAAATCACAAAAGTATCAGCTGGTAATTTAAGTTTACAATTGGATAAGCTAAAAGAAAATGAATATATTACTATTCAAAAAGACTTTAAAAATAAGTATCCAGTTACTAAATGTCGGATAACTAAAAAAGGAATTCTTGCATTTGAGCATTATGTAGAAACCCTTAAAGAATATTTAGATATTAAGAAGTTAAACTTTAAAAAATAATTATAAGTGTGAATACTACAGTGCATCGTGAACTAAATTAGCAAAAGACTAATATAATCAAGTAAGATAATATGGAGAAGTGACAAACATACTTGCCCCTGATTTCTTAACTTTGCCTGTGTGTGATTTCAGCCCGTTTAATCAAATACCAAAAAAAGAACCAAGAGAATTAGAAAAGTAGCTGAAAGGTCTAGGCCAGACTTGAATTTAACCTGTTAAATTTTTTATTCTGACGATATATATTATTAATTGGAAGATTTTTAGACACAATACGCAATTATTTTTTCAATTTATAGGTAAATCGCCTTTTAATCTCGCATAAAAACAATTAAGTAGTTTTAAAGTAGTAATTTTTATATTGATATTCAACCTTTTTTGTGTAATTTAGGCCGAATCTTTGAAAAGTAAAGATTAGACAATAAATGAAAAAGCATCTACTCCTCCTTTTTTCTTTAATTTTTTCATTTTCAGTATTTTCTCAAAGTTGTGCTAATTATTCTGCTGTTCGTACAACAGGAATAACTTATTCCTCAATGGGAACTGCAGGAAGCGTTATTCCTTTTTGGTTGGGTCAAATTGCAAATCAAAATGATGACAACAGAAGTATTCCTGTTCCATTAGGATTTGATTTTTGGTATTTAGGTACTCGTTATACTTACGTCAATATTGCCATTAATGGATTTATTGATTTTTCTCCCACAACCTACGATGGGAATTATCCACTAGGAGATCCAAATCCAGCCCCACCTTCTTATATTACTTGCGGAGCAGGTCCTTCTTATCGTCAAGATGGTAGTGCCTTCCTTCGAATTCCATGTGCAGGAGCTGTTCCTCCCGTGTCGTATGGCGGAACATATATAGCATTGGCAGCAATGTATTGTGATTTATGGGTTAATAATGGAACAGCAGCTGTTGCAAATTCTATAAAATACCAAACTACAGGTGTTGCTCCTAACAGAGTTTTTACGGTTGAATATTTTGATATGGACGATTTTACAGGCGGTGCTCCAGCTAGTTATAATTTCCAAATAAAATTATATGAAACTAGCGGGCTGATAGAATATGTATACGGAACAATGACAAATGGTGGAGCCACTCCTTCCTATGCTTGTGGAATAAATGGAAATATTGTTAATCCTATTACTGCCGCTACCCTTTTGTCTCAACAAGCAGATAATTCGGGAACATTTGGTTCGGCTGTTACTCCATTGCATACAACAATACCTACTTCCAATAGTAAAATCTCTTTTACCTCTGGATGTTCTGCTGCTCCTGGAGGGCCTTTAACGTTTACAGCAGTTGGGTATACTTCTATGACACTTAATTGGACAGATGCTTCTGCTACTGAACTGGGTTATGTCATTTACATGTCAACAGATGGAATTAATTATTCTTATTATACTCAAACAGCTGCTAATGCGACTTCTTTTGCAGCAAGCAGCTTATTTGGAACAACTTACTATTGGAAAGTTTATGCTTTAAGAGAAGGTTGTTTGAGCGGACCTATTAGTGGTTCTCAAGCTACTCTTACTGCAGGAAATTTTATTTCAATTACAACTGGTAATTGGAGCAATGGCTCCACTTGGTTGGCGGGTACCGTTCCAACAGCAGGCGATAATGTTATTATTGATAACGGTCACGTTGTTACGATGGATGGATCGTACAGTTGCAGTAATTTAACAGTAGGCCAAGGTACAAGTGGAACTTTATTACTGGGAGATAATGCAACAAACCGCACGATAACTGTGCTTGGTGATATACTAATTAATTCTGGAGGATCATTAACCTCTAATCCCGGTTTTGTTGCAACACATACTTTGACTCTTTCTGGTAATTTAATCAATAACGGGACTCTTAATATGAGACCAGTGTTGACTAGTTTAACGAATATTGTCTTCAATAAAAATGGTAATCAAACCATTAGTGGGGCTGGAGTAACAAACAATTTTAATAAATTAACGCTGAATCTTGGAACCACCACCACTAATACCTTAGAGGTAACAGCTTCCAATTTTTCGGCACCAAGTAACTTTCTTGTAATGACAAATGGAACCTTTAAATTTTCGGTTCCAACATCTGCAGTAACTTTGGACATATTCACAACTATTACTACAATTCCTGCCAGCTGTGCGCTTTGGATGAATAGTCCTAATTCAATTATGTACGCTCACTCAACATTGAATTTTCAAGGCGCATTAACTTGTAGTTCTGGTACTGTTAATGTGGGTGATAATGCTGACGAAATGTTAAACTCAAATGGTGCATTGCTAACCCTTTCAGGAGGAACTATTAATGTGTCGGGAAGATTGGATCGACCAAGTTTTGTTGCTGTTACAAAAATAAATATCTCAGGAGGGACATTAAATTTAAATACAGTAGGATCAACTTCTACAACAAATTCTCCTTTTATGGTTGACGTAATAGGTTCTTCGTTTAATATGTCTGGCGGCACAATTGTTATTAAAAATGAGGGAGGGACAGGTGCTCAAGATTTGGGATATAATAATACCGGCTGTTTGGCTGATTATAGTGTAACAGGTGGAACTTTGCAGATAGGAAATGCAAGTGCAGCAGCAGGTCAAAATATGCGAATTTTAACTAATATTCCTGTTGGTAATCTTGTAGTGGAAACAACAAATTCTCCCACGGCTACTTTAGTTACTAATCCACTTACAGTACTATCTGCTGTTAATATAAAAGCAAATGGAACATTCAATGCCAACAATCTGAATGTTACAGTTGGTGGTAATTGGATCAATGATGGAACCTTTCTTCCTGTTACAAATACTGTTACGTTTAATGGTACAGGGACTTTAACTGGCGCATCTGTTACAACGTTAAATTCAGCATTTCACAACGTAATTATTACTGGTACACTTACTGGTCATGCTACAATGATGAATGTAAAAGGTAACTGGACAAATAATGGAACATTTAATCATAATAATGGAACAGTTACATTTTTTAACAATATAGCACAATCACTTACAAGCGCGTCACTTATTAGTCAAACATTTTACGATCTGATTGTTAATAAAAGTGGGAATACACTAACTGTGGTTGCACCAACAGTAACATTAAATGTTAATGATGATTTTACAAATACAGCAGGCGGATTCACAGCACCTCCAACAATGAATGTGAATAAGAACGTGTTAATTACTGCAGGAACAGTTACTGCAGGAGCTAATATTTTTGTGCGCGGAAATTGGACTAGAAATGGTGGTACTTTTACTCCTGGCTTAAACAGAGTCACTTTTGATGGCTCTATTGCCCAACAAATCAATGGTACTGTTACCTCCCAAACTTTTTATAATTTTGATGTTGCCAAAACTGGTGGAACCCTATTAAACACGGGCGGTAGTGTGAATACGATTACTACTCAGGATTTTACTGAGACAACTGATAATTTCACTGCACCTGCAACTATGAATATTAACGGTAATTATCTATTAACAGCAGGGACCTATACAGCAGGCGCAACAGCGAATGTTAGAGGAAATTGGACATATAATGGTGGCAATTTTACGCCAAACTTAGGAACTGTTCTTTTTAATAGCACTACTGCCGTTCAAACAATAGGCGGAACATTGCCTACTACTTTCGACAATCTTAATTTAAACAACACTTTTGTAACAGCTTCGCCACAAATCACATTTGGGAGAAGCCAGAATGTGAATTTGCTCCTTACTTTATCTCAAGGAAAGGTAGACCTTGCAGGTTTTACCTTTACATTAGGTACAGGTTCAGCTGCTGCAACAGTTGGGACGCTTAGCTATGGGGCTGCAAATACAAGATTTATTGGTAATGGTACTTTTACGCGTTGGTTGAGAACGGGAACTACAATTGCCAGTGCTAACGTTGCCGGTGCTTTTCCAATGGGAGATTTAACTCAACAATATTACACTACCTTATATGTATCTGCTCCAGTAACTGCGCCGGTAACAGGAGGAACAATCTCGGTAACTTACACTGATCCTTATACAACTACTCCTGTTGCCTTTTTAGATGGAGCCACTCCAATTCAAATGAGAAACGATGAAGTGTGGGGCGTATCTACTGCTAATGGTTTAGCCGGAGGAACGTATACACTTAGAGCTGACAGAACTTTTGCAGGAGGAGCCGTTGCTGCGGTTTCTGACTTAAGACTTACTTTATTTGGTAGTGTTGTTGGTACTCATTTAGCTGCTGGGGGAACCGTACTAATTCCTCAGGTAAACCGTACCGCACTTACCGCGGCAAATCTTACCAACAATTTTTATATTTCTTCCATAAACGCAGCAGCGTCACCTTTGCCTATTGAACTTACACGTTTTACAGCAAATGTTTGCGATAAAAATGTTTGCTTGGATTGGACTACATTAACCGAAACCAATAATGATTTTTTTACAATAGAAAAAACAAAAGATGGTTCTAGTTTTGAAGTATTAGGAACAAAAGACGGAGCAGGAAATAGTACTTCATTGATAAACTATTCTTTAATTGACAATGCACCATACGAAGGCGTTTCTTATTACCGATTAAAGCAAACCGACTTTGATGGGACCTCTTTTTATTCAAATTTAGAACAAGTTGATTTTTCTTTTGATACCAATTTCTCATTTGATTTATTTCCAAATCCGAATGATGGAACTAATATAAACATTTCTCTATCAGCTAATGAAGGCGAAGAAATAGTAGTAGTCGTTTTTGATGCCACTGGAAAAGAAAGTTTTTCGAAAGTAATTATTACTCAAAATAGCGGTGAAAATGTTTTTGCGATCGATCCTTCATCTAAACTTGCTTCTGGTATTTATCTAATATCTGCAACTTCTAAGCAAGAGGTTCTAAATATGAAGATGATTGTTAGGTAATATTATGTTTTTTCTACGTTTCTTTTAGATTTTCCTAAGAATAGTGATGAATTACCTCTTTTTTTTAAGTATTCCTTTTATTTGTATATTTGGTATAATCCGAAATTAGAATCAAACATTGAACTGTTTCCAAATCCTACAGACGAAAATTCAACAACCAATATGCAATTAAATCATTTTGATGAGCAGAATGTATTGGTTGTTGTTCGAGACTTACTCGGAAAAGAATTATTTTCGAAGGTTTTAAATATTAAATCAAAAAACGAACTTTTTCCTATCAATCAGATTGGTGATTTGCCTAAAGGAGCCTATTTGATTTCAGCATTTGGCAATAATAAAATACATAGCAAACTTTTGATTATAAAGTAGATGTAATATATTTATTGTTTCTCCTCATTAACAATCACAAAGATTTCCTCATTATCACGTTTCATAAGGTATTTTTCACGGGCAAATTTTTCTAGTGTTTTCGGATTTGTATACAACTCTTTTATATCAGATGTGATACTATGTATTTCTCTTGCAAAATAATTGCGTTCTTCTTCAAGTTGCATGACTTCTCTTCTCAACTCTAATTCCGTTTTCAAGTCATTTTTATCGAAAAAAATCACCCAAATTGATAAGCCAATAACAGTTAGCAGATATTTGTTTTTTATAATTGAGATAATATTCTTCATTTGTATTACTAATTTAGACAAAAATAATGTGTTTTCGACTGCAATTTGCTGTAGTTTAAATACGTTATCAACTAACAAATTAACAATATGTGGAAATCGGGTTTTTTTATACTTTTTTTTTGCATCTCCTTGCAGCTTGCTTCGCAATCATTTAAGCTAAGTCAACAGAAGGCTATACGGGTAAAATCAGCCTATTCAGAGAAGTGGGAAGGCCTAAAGTCAGATATAAAGAAAAAAGGGATCTCTGAAAAGTTTGAACTTTTTATTCGTGTTTTCAAGGAAAGTAAACTCGTGGAGGTGTGGATTAAGTCGAACTCGGAAAGTGAATATAAGCTTTTTAAATCCTATGATATTTGCGCGTCATCAGGGAGATTAGGTCCCAAACGCTCACAAGGTGATGGGCAAGTTCCTGAGGGTTTTTATACGATAGCCGTTTTTAATCCCTACAGCAGTTACCATTTATCTTTAGGACTTAGTTACCCGAATGCTAGCGACCGAATTAAAGGAAAAGGCAATCTGGGAGGCGACATAATGATTCACGGAAGTTGTGTTACTATTGGTTGTCTGCCTCTAACTGATACTTATATTAAGGAAGTGTATATTTTGGCGGTAGAAGCCAAAAATAACGGGCAACAAAATATTCCAGTTCATATATTCCCAACTAAAATGAACGACAAAGGCATGCTTTTTTTATCGGAGCTGAATACTGACCTTCTTGATTTTTGGAAGAATTTAAAACCGGGACACGATTATTTTGAAAATAATAAACGAGTACCTAAAATAAGTACCGACAAAAGTGGCAATTATTTAGTTGGCCATTGAGAACGTTTTATCAATGAGCAATCATTAAAATCCCTTAAATCAAAAACTAACTTTTTCAAATTCACTGATTTTGTTCAGATCTTGTGACGTTTGTCCGTTTTCATTTTGGCTAAATACACTGATCCACTTTGCTCCATAAACAAGTTCTTCATGCGTAAAGGAATGTCGGGATGTTACCGTCTGTGAAAAGGTATCATCAAATCCATTTAAAGAAATCATAAATTCAACTTCCGCTTCTTTTAGCTCTTTCTCAGTCATACCGAATAGTGGACTGTTTTCATCAATAATGTGATTTACTGTCCAAGTCATCGGAAAAAAAATAATATTTTTTATTTCCAAGTCAAGTGGTCTAAATCTTCTGATGAGTATTCCGTTTTCATTTTCGAATTTCGCTACTGTTACTCTGCAATTCATATCGGTGATCTGACTGTTCCGCATTTTGTTTGCAACTCTGAATTGGAAAGCCTTTCCTTCTTTGAATGGCGCAATAATAGCATTTTTACTGAATAATATGCGTGCAATAGGTCTGGAAAAGCGACCGTAAAGAAGACCGGTAGCCAATGCAAACCCAAGTAATCCAACAATCGATTCAATGGCCGCTATGGCGCTGGTTAGATGACCGGCGGGACTAATTCTTCCAAAACCCACCGTGCTGAATGTTTGGGTGCTAAAGAAAAAGGCTTCTAAAAATTTATCTGATTCGCTGGTAGCTTCAATTCCTTTTAAACCTTCAACCCCAGTAATATAATATAAAGTTGCAAAGATCAAGTTGATGCAAACAAAATATAAAAACACAAAGAAATTAAATTTCCTCCATGACATGGTCACCAATGCATGATAGATACTGATGGAACTCCATGTGGAGATTTCGATCCGGTCAATGTTGAATGAACCATTTTTATTTATTAAGCGTTTTTTTTGAGTGGATGTCTTTGTCCCAAATCCCAATTCCTTATTTTCTTCTTTGTTTGCCATCGCTAGTTCTAATAATTTTGGAAGTCATTTGTTTTTGTTAAACAAATATAGAATTAATTGATAATTTTGTTCTTTAATCGAGAATATAAAATGGAATATATAGGCAAAAGAATCAGTATAAAGCGAAGTGAGAAGGAGGTAAGCATTGTGATTCTTTCTACAACAGATAAAATAAAAAAAACAATTTTATTCATTTGGTTTGTGTTGTGGTCATTAGGTGGAGTAATTGTATTTACGCAATATTTTTTGATAAAGGATGAACAAACTCGCATCGCAATCTTGGTATGGCTTGGCTTTTGGTCATATTTTGAATACAAAACATTCCGAGCAGTGAGGTGGCGTAATTCAGGACTTGAAAAAATTAAGTTGAGAGAAAGGAAGTTGTTTTATAAGCGTGATGTTGGTGGGAGAGGCAAGATACACGTTTATGAATTTGATTTTATTAAGGATCTTCGGCTTATCGATGTTAAAGAGAATTCTTTTTTTGAAAATCTGAATAATTCATATTGGGTAATAGCAGCTGAAAAAATTTCATTCGATTACTATGGGAAAGAAATCAAATTTGGTTTACAATTAGATGAAGCTGACGCAAATGCCTTGTTTAAATTTATTAAGAATAAAATTTAATTATAGGGAATACTATCTTTTTTGATTGCAATGCTTCGAGGTAAAGTCAAAAAGCTTGTAAGGTTGGCCAACTATACCTTAGATGGCGATTCTTTTTATTGCATGGATGATTTAGGATTATTTTTAAGTAGTTGTTCCAAAATCCTTATGTACTCCTTTTATTTCATTCATTACTTTGTCGTAGTCGATTATTTTTTCAAATTCGACAAACAAGTGACCATCAAGTAATATTTTCGGGTTAATACTTAAAAGAAAAATCTCTTTATAAATATTTTTTTGATAGGAGCGGTCGTATCCTTTGTTTTTATTTACATTTTTAATGTATGTGAATAGGTTAGAAAGAAATACGAACGGATAGGTAAAGATGAATATGAATAGAGAGGTTGTTTTTAATCTTGTAAATTGAATATGCTTTATTTTAAAACCGGCTAATTTGGCAAGAACTCTTAGTTTTTGTATCCCGATCAAAAAAACATGACCAAAATATATTTCAGAACTCGATTCTTGGTTATTCATCCAGATCGAATCAATTTCATTGGGAGGCATTATAGAGTTGAATCGTTCGCTTTCAGACAAAAAATAGGAAAGTCTCGCTCTTAGATTTGAGTAGTTTGGGGTTGTAATTATAAGATTGCCATTGATTTTCAGCACTCTGTTAAATTCTTTCAACGACTTAAACTGATCCGTAAAATGTTCGATACCTTCCTGGCAGATAACAAAATCAGCCGCTTTATCTTCCATCGGAATTCGATCTAAAACATTAGCACGGCTGCAGTTAATATCTTTATAAGTAAAGTATTCGGGAAAGAGATCAAAGGCCACAGGAGTAGCGCCCAGATCTTTTAAAATTTTGGATGTTACACCATTTCCTGCTGGGATATCAACTATAATTTTCCCATTGATCCTGTCCTTATTCTTTATCAGGTATTTTTTTACGTGATACTTGATACTTTTAGGGTTGTCCTCGTAATTTTTCATTTAAATTTTTTTCTAACTTTTCAATTGTCCTAGCAAAGATTTAATAATGGTTGCATGCAGGGTAGAAGTCATGTTTGTCATTTGCAATATCAAAGTTTTTTCTCCATCAAATAATGTTGAATTTCGTTCCACATTAAAAAACTTTTCTCTTTAACACTATAGCCACATTTTTTATAAAATTCAAGTGCTATTTCCCTCGACTGCAATATCACTGTTGTTGCACCTTGTTGCCTCGCCTTTTCTTCAGCATAAGAAATTAGTTTTTTTCCGATCCCTGCACCTTGCTTATTTTCCGTTACAGCCATAAACCGGAGTTGGGCTATACTTTCTGAATTCATTTGTAATCGGCAAACACCTATTATGTCCCCTTTATCATCGCAGGCCATGATATGGGTAGAAGCATCTTCGTTATTATCTTTTTCACTGCCAGGGGATTGATTCCAAGGTTTGCGGAGTAATTCGAAACGTAATAAATAATAAGCCTCAAACTCTTTAGGAGTTTGAGGCTCTTTTACAGAAATAATTAAAATAGGTGTTTCCAGATTTTTAGAATTTAGAACGTGTTCTGCGCTTAGCAGGAATTTTATATGAAGCAGTTATATTAATGAACATATAGGAATCTTTTTGATTGGAATGACCTCTTTCTTGTCCTTCGAGTGTTTGAAAAGAACCACTTGCATTTCCCCCATATTCAGCTGGATAATTTTGTAATGATGGATCTGCAAGGTCTGCAGCCATATTACCACGAGCTGATCTTAAAGCAGTATTGTCATAATAAACACCACTCACATCATCAATATAATCAGTAAATGTTTTACGTATACCAATTTCAAGGCCAATTGACCATTCTTTATTAATTGCATCTTTTACTCCAATACCATAGGGAATACAAACATTTACACGCGAGTATTTCTTTTTTCCACCTGGTAAACCTTGTCCTTCGGTTCCAAGCGGCTGGAGATTTACCCAATAGGCACCATATTTTGCTTGTGGGTTAAAGTAAAAAGCACCAATACCAACAAATCCATAGGCTTGGAAGTTATAACTTTTCATCCCTTTTGCATTTTTTATATTGTAGCGTTGACCCTGTTGTTGTTTTGTAAAGAAGAACTCCACTTGCCCAGACACTTCAAAAACGTGAGATCTGAAACTAAGATTTCTATTTTTTCTATAAGGCTCCGCCGTATACTTATCAGAACCATTCAATAATTGATAATAAAGTCCTACTTTAAAAGCTAGCCTGCTAGCAGTTTTATAACGATATGCGATTTGAGCTGATGGGCGGGTAGCTTTAAATTCTAAATCTTTTACAAAAAAAGTACCGATTTCGTTTGCCCCACCTAATTCACCCAAAAAATTAGAAGCTCCGACACCAATGATAAATTCCGGACGTGGCTTTCTTTTTTTAGTAAAACTGGATGACGTACTTGTTCGAAACCTTTTTTTAGAAGGTTTATAACGTTTGTACTGAGCCGAAGCAACAATAGGCAAGATAACAAGCAAATAAATGAGTAGCTTTTTTAACATGTTTTATCTGTCTTCTTTTAAGTGTGGCAAAGTTAATTAAAAAAATTAAACAAGCAAAAAAAAAGTAGCGAATCTGTTTTTGTAACGTATTGATTATGTTATGCTTATGTTGTACTTATCTTAAATGCGATGGAGCTTACCCGTTCTGTATGCTCCCCCTTTATGGTTGATTCTTTCAGAATTAATTTTTTAGCATTTGCACCAATAAATACCTCTTTTACCGATTTGATGATCCCTGCTGGAACATCTTTTTTATAAAATTGATTCATTAGGCTTTCACAATTTATTTGTTGGATAAGTGGCTTAATGATTTCAAATAATTCTTTTCTGTTTTTTACTCGAGCAGTATTTGTATGAAATTTTTCATTTTTTAATAGTGATTCATTTTTTAAGATCAAGCAAAGTTGTTCGAACTGCTTATCGTTCCCAATGGCTAAAACAATTAATTTGTCATCAGCTGTTGAAAACAGTTCTCCGTAAGGCGCGATATTGGGATGTAATGATCCCATTGGCTGTGGATCTTCTTTTCCCATCAGCCAGTTGGTTGCCTGATTTGCTAATGATGTAACAGCTGAATCATAAAGAGAAACAGAGACTTTTGATCCTTTTCCAGTTTTCATTTTGTTGATCATCGCAATTAATATTCCTTCTTTTAGCTGGTGGGCTGCAAGAATATCGATCAAAGCAACCGGCATTTTTATGGGACCGCTTTCGGATGTTCCGTTCATAAACATAAAACCTGTTTCGGCTTGCAGCACAATATCAAAGGCGATTCTGCTGCTGTCTTCCCCAAAACCAGATAAATGGGCATATAGTAAGCCCGGATTGATTGCCTTTAAACTCCGGTAGTCCATACCCAGTTTTACATCATCTCCTTTTTTATAATTTGAAATAACGATATCCGCATCTTTAATTAAATCCAGAACAACCGCTTTATCCGATTCTTTTTTAAGGTCAAGAAAGAGACTTTTTTTGTTCCAGTTTACCGAAGCAAAGTAAGCGGAGGAATCGGCTTTCGGATTTTCCGAAGGTAATTTCCAGCTTCGTGTCACATCGCCATTTGTTGATTTGTTTTCAATTTTAATAACAGTAGCTCCCAACTCGGCAAAAAACATACCAGCAGCTGGACCGGCTAATACGTTAGCCAATTCAATAACTTTCAGATTTTTGAAAATGGAATTCATGCTATTGGAATTTAAAATGCAGGTTGCTTTGGTTTGTTATTCAAGATCGTTTCGATTTCTAACAGCACAGCATCACTTAATTTTTCAATAACTTCCAGCGCTTGCAAGTTATCTTTTAACTGTTCAACTTTAGAAGCACCGGTAATAACGGTGCTGACATTTTTATTTTTTAAGCACCATGCTAAAGCCAGTCGTGGAAGATTTGTATTCAAATCGTTTGCAATCAACGTTAATTTTTTTGCCTTCTCAATTTTTTCTTTCCCCTCATCGCCGATAGTTGCTTCTTTCAACCATTCCATGTTTGATAATCCTATTCGGGTATCTTTCGGGATTTCATTGTTGTATTTTCCCGAGAGTATACCCGATGCGAGAGGTGACCAAATAGTTGTTCCTAAACCAATTTCGGAATATAATTTTGCATATTCAACTTCAAAGCGTTCGCGGTGGAACATATTGTATTGAGGTTGTTCCATTGTGGGTGGAGTCAGATTGTATTGTCGGGCAATGCCATATGCTTCCATAACTTCTTGTGCACTCCATTCACTTGTCCCCCAATATAAAATTTTTCCCTGTTGTATCAAGAGGTCCATTGCTCTTACTGTTTCCTCAATTGGAGTATTCTTATCCGGACGATGGCAGTAGAACAGATCCAAGTAATCAAGTTGCAAGCGTTTCAGCGCATTGTTACAGGCTTCAGTAACGTGTTTCTTACTTAAACCAATTTGATTGGGAAGTTTTCCTCCCCAGAAAACTTTAGATGAGATGATATAAGTGGAGCGATCCCAATTCATTTTTTTTAGAATATTGCCCATCACCGTTTCTGATTTCCCACTAGCATATGCCTCCGCATTATCAAAAAAATTGATGCCATTGTCATAAGCTGTTATCATACATTCTTCGGCAACATTATTTTCTATCTGATGACCGAATGTTACCCAAGAACCAAATGAAAGTGCACTAACCTGTAATCCTGATTTTCCTAATCTTCTGTATTCCATAATTTAATTTTAGTGTTTGCATAAAAGTAATAAAAAAGAAGTGGAAATGCTTGAGAGAATTCTGATGAATTAATTTTCGGCAGAAGGAGAATTTAAAAAGTACTCGGGAGGAGATTCGAACTCCCACGTCTTTCGACATACGCCCCTCAAGCGTACACGTCTGCCAGTTTCGCCACCCGAGTATGCAGCAAAGGTAAGGGTTTTTATTTAACGAAAAAGTAAATTTATTCGGTAACAATCACGCTTAATGCAATTGTCACATTGTCTGACAAGGATATGCTTTTTCCACCTATTCCAAAATCTTTTCTATTGATTGAAAAGCTTCCTTTTAATTCTGTTTTTTCAGGGATTTTCATGAATGTAAAAGGAATGATCACTTCTTTTGTGATTCCTTTTAGTGTAAGGTTGAATGTCCCTTTGAAAGTTACTGGTCCTGTTTTTTCAATTTTAGTCGATTGAAGTATGATCTTCGGAAATTTATCTACATCAAAGTAATCTGGTTTGCGCAAGTGTTCATCCCGCATGTTATTACCTGTGTTAATGCTTTTTGAGCTGACAACCGCTTTAATAAGGACTTCTTCGGGCTTCAATGGGTTAAATTTTATATCCGCTTCTAATAAGGTAAAAGCGCCATCAACATTTAGTCCTGCATTTTTTATTTTGAATGTGATTGCTGATGATTTAACTTTCCATGTTGGAGTTTCAGTTAAAAGAAACATTGGAAATAGTAGGAATAAGTATTTAAGAATGAATAGTTTCATTTTTTATTTTGGTTTTAAAATATTATTCTGTTTAAATTTAATTTGATTTTTTTAGCAAAGTAAAAGCCATAAATCAGGCTTTGTTTATTTTTTCGATCAGATAATTTTGTCCGACAAATACTCCGCAGGTTCGAATGGCGCCAACGGTTACTCCCAATACTCCATGCATATTTAAATTCTGTCCTGTAAAAAACAGATTCGGTATTTTTGTTGTCGGTGAAATGAATGTTCTTAATGGATCGTGGTAATCTTTTGCGATTCCATACAAGCCTCCATCTCTAGCGCCAATATAATCGCGATAAGTGAGTGGGGTAGAGACCGTATACGATTTAATAACATTTCTGATATTAGGAATTTTTTTCTGAACTTCATCAATTAAACGCTCCGCTCTGTTGCTCTTAAATTCTTCGTATTCCTCGCCGCGACTGCCTCTGTTTCTTGGAATTGTTGCATATGAATTTTCCCATTCCTTTAATTCATCATATTGCATGTATGCTAATACGCTCATGCTCTCAGCATATTTATCGGAGCGGGATGATTTCGGAACAAACAAACAATATGAATCTGGCCAAGAGTTTCCGGTAAAATACATGCTTGACCAAACATCGTTTCTTTTAAAATGATAATAATTATTGTTTCTGTATTCAAATGTATCCGGTTTTAGTACAATGTCTACGATGAATGCTGAAGTTGAATTTTCTAAGCCTTGTAATCTGTTGCTGAATGCTTTTTTTATTTTTGTAGATTCAAGAATATTCATTGTTGTAGCAGGATGAATATTTGAAATAAAATTTTTGCCTTCAATCTTTTCTCCATCTTTCAATTCAACATGGGTAACAATACCGTCCTTTTCAACAATCTTTGTGACCTCTGCGTAATTTCGGATTTCTCCCCCCATCGCTTTGATATTTTTTGTTAAAAGACGTTCAATCTGAGCACCGCCATCAACGCATTTGTAGGAACTTTCGATGTATGTATTTACAACAAGTGCATGCACGTAAAGTGGAGTTTTTTTTCCATCACCTGCATACAATGGATTTGAGCCTGCCAATACACTCTGAAGTTTGGGATCAGAAGTGATGTTGGCAATAAAATCTCGGGCATTGATATCCAGATATTTTGTTCCAAGTATTGGAGCTTCATCTAATTTTAATTGATAAAGAGGGAAGTAGTCACATACTTCCTGTATTTGTTTAATGTAGGTTTTTAATGCTTCTCTTTCCTTTGGAAATTGTTGAGAAAGTTGCTCCACAAAATTAGCATACCCCTGAGCGTGTTTGTATTCTATCGGATCGTCATCAAAGCTTATTCGGTCAAATCCATCCATATCCATTTTATGCAAATGGAGTTTGTCCATAATGTCAAAGTATTTAAAACTCTGATTCAGGTTCTGTCCTTCATCTAAGCCTCCTATATAATGAATTCCAGTATCGAAAATAGCTTTATCGCGAACAAAAATCTGAAGACTGCCACCTAACTGACGGTTTTTTTCAAGTACAAGTACTTTATATCCTTCTTTACTAAGAATATAAGCACTTTCTAATCCTCCTAATCCACTTCCTATTATGACTATATCGTATTTCGACATGTATGTATTTACTTTTTAATGATATACGTAATGTTGGATGTCCATTTTGTATTATCGATTTTCTCGTAATTTAAATTGTATTTTTTTAAAACATCAAAAATAAAGTTTGAAGATACAAATTCTAATTTATTTTTCGTTTTGTTAAAACCGATATTCGTTGAAATAAATTCGGTATATCGTGTCCCCCAATGTCTACCTTTTAAACTAGAATCCGCATCTCGCAGAAGGATTATTCCACCTGAATTTAAATTTTCAATACATTTTATAATAACCTGTTCCTGATCAGCCATTGGTAAATAGTGTAAAATATCGCTTAGTACAAACGCATCACTTTTTGGCAGATCACATTCTGTTACATCCGCCGAGAAAAAAGAAATATTTTTATTTTTTGAAAAACAATTATTCGCTACTGCAATTTTATTCTCATCATAATCCATTCCGATGATGGTTCTTTCTTCACTCATAAATCCAAGCATGTATGGAAGAAAACCATAACCGCAGCCAATGTCTGTAATGATTCCTTTTTTTGGCAACAGCGATTCAAACAGCTTGTAGTTACCTTCCATTCTAACTTTGATGCGCATGTACCACTCCAAAACCGGACCTTTGTAGATATAGTTTTTACTAAGACGATTAAAAAAGTAATCAACTGTTTCAACTTCTTTTCTGATTTTTGAATACTCCTCCTTAAAATAGTTACTGATATTTTTTGTTTTTTCACTGTATGTTTCTCCGAATGAATTGTCTTTTGCAGAGATCCGTGGCAAATATTTAACAGTAATAGTTCCCGGTTTTAACAAGAAGCTATCTGCTTTTCCTTGAACAAAGGCTGTTCCATGAATAACGATAGGAACAATATCCGCATTAAGTTTCTCCGCTATGTAAAAAGCTCCTTTGTGAAAGCGTCCAATCTTTTCTGTCTCAGAACGAGAACCTTCAGGAAATATTCCAAGCGAATAGCCATCATTAATCAATTCTCTAATTTTGTCCAGGTTTTCTTCGACCCCGGCTGATTTAGGAATAAATCCACCTAATTGTACGATCGGACCGATAATTGGAGAATTCCAAACCCAATCATTCACCATCAGTATTATTTTCGGATTCAAACATTGCATCAGTAACGAATCGATTACGGAATGATGGTTCGCAATTACAATGGCTGGTTTATAAAACTGTTCGTTTGATGTATTGATGATTTTTTTAGTAACATGCACATTCACATAGATCATCAGCGTGTTAAAAAAGTTACGGAATCGATGAAAGATTTTTAACCTTGTTTTTTTTGGAATCGGCAATAGTTTTACAATTATTAATCCCGTTGGAATAAGTATAATGCAGCCCAGCACAAACCAAGAATAAGCAAATGCTGATTGAAACAAACTAAGGAATGTGAAAGGAACATGCTTTTTATTTGCTCTGTTGGTGATAAAAAAATTAAATAATGCAGGTTGGATCGTATTTGAGATGATTAGGACGGAAAACATTCCGATGATGGTTATTAATCCAATTGATTTTAAAGCTGGATGTGATGCGAAAATAAGAACACCGATACCAATCATCGTTGTTGTTGCAGAGATAAAAATTCCTGTTTTGTAAGAAGTAAGATTCTTTTGCCCTGTTTTATATTCACTCATCAAGGCATCAGTAATAAAAATGGCATAATCGTCACCCAAACCAAAAATGAATGTTGAAATGATTATGTTTATAATGTTGAATTTTATTCCAAAAAGTCCCATTATTCCTAATATACAAAGCCAGCTCAACATCATTGGAACATACGTGATGATGGCGAGTTCAAACCTGCCGTAGGAAATAATCAGCATGATCAGCACCAGTAAAGAAGAAATCGTGAGGATCAGATTGAAATTATTTTTGATAATATCAATGAAACGGTTGGTTAGAAATTTTTTATCATAAACGATCAAATGTTCGTCTTCTGTGAAGGCATTTACTACTTTATCTTCATTCTCCGCTGTTGTTTTAATTACGGTTACAACCGTTGTTTCATTTGGTTTTTCGGTTATGTAGTTATCCAGCATAGTGGTTTTTAATCCACTAAAAGCACTGGCGTTTATGGTTGAAAAATCTTTCTCTAGCATTAAATAGAAATCTGAAAAAGCGTTTTCTTTGAATTTATATTTTTTACTTTTACTGATGAGATCAGCCTTGAGTATCGCTTTTTTTTCTGCAGTCCAAAAATCTTTCCAGCGTTTTATACGTTTTTCCTGTTCCTTTTTTGAGAGTAAAATGGTCGAAATCGCTGAATATTTATTTAAAACTTTTTCCTTTTCTAACTTATTTAATAATGGAATATTTTTCTCACTGTATTCCAAGGCTTCATCTAGATTTTTTCCGCTTGAAACGAGATACACATTCCGCAACGATACATTACTAATCGCGTTAAGGTTTTGTTCGGCCTTTGCCAACTGCGGATCCATATAGTTTAAATTCATCATATCTCCTTCAAAACTTACTTTTTGTGAAGTATATAAAGAGACAGCGGATACAATTATGATCGACCAAATAAGTAGTTTATTCTTTTCAAATTTGTAGGCTGCGATCTTTTCGATGATGTTGGGTTTGTGCTCCAAGTTTTCCTGAACAATATTCTTTTTCTTCCGCATCAGGTGAGGAAAGATGATCAGTGTAAACAATGCTGCCCCCATTAAGCTAAACGCTGCAAATAATCCGAAATCCTGAAGCGCTTCAGATTTTACAAAGTACAGACTCAAAAGTGCTCCAATGGTAGTCGTGCTTCCTAATGTTAAAGGAAAAGATAGATCTTTGATTGTTTCTTCAGCAGAATTAAGGTGCTTAAAATGCGTGTAGAAATGTATGCTGTAGTCGATAGCGATTCCTAAAATGATCGATCCTGCCCCTAATGCAATTGCAGAGATTTCGCCCTTCAGAAAGTAGAGTAGTGCCAACGAAAATGCGCCACCAAAAAGTACAGGTATAAAAATAATAAAGAATACTTCGATTCTTCTGAAGAACATTCCTATAAAGAGGAATAAGCCAATCATAGTTATTGAAAGTGTGAGAATGATATCACTCTTTATTTGTTTTGCATTTCCAACGGCAACAGCACTCGCTCCGAAATATTCAGCTTGTACTTGTTTATTTTGCGAGGACGCTGCAATGCATTTGTCAAGTGCATCCAGTAACTTCGAGTTTTTATCCGTTTCAGCTGATTTTGGTTGAGGAGTAATGAAAAACAATACATGTTTTCGATCCTTTGTAAAGATATATCCATTTTCCAATTCGAAATTATCATCAAATTGAAGACTTTGCATCCGCTTCAAGGCATAGGGAGTTATTCCGATCGGATCACGCAGGATATTTTTTTTCAGAACAAGGCTGGCGGGAGAAAGTAAGGTCTTATAATTTTTTTCAAGTGTGGTATCTAGCTTTTCTTTTGTAATGAGGTGCTCCAATGTTTTGTAATCGTGTTCTTCTAAAAATATCGGAAGGTTTTCAATGAATGTATTGTATACATCATACATTACGTCATCATTCACTTTATAAGTGATTTCTTTGATGAGAGAAGAATCAATTTTCTGAAGAGAAGAAATAAGACTGTCTGTATATCCGATCAAGATATCGGGTTCGGGAATAACTGTTGAGTCGGCTGATGAAACCGTTACAACAAGTCTATCAAGAAACTTAGAATTTTTGAAAATGGAGTTTAGCCTTGCCACTTTTGCATCTGTGGGCATCATTTTAGTGATGTCTTCTTCTAGTTTTATTTTTGATGCATAGTAACTTACAATACTGAACGTCCCTAAAAATAAAATGAAAAAAAGTACTCTTCTTTTTTTTAGAAAACGATAGATATATGTAAAAAGTAATTCCATTTAGCTATTATTCGAAGGTTTTAACAATCTTTCCCCCGTTAGTCTCAGGACAATATACGTCATACTTCCGAATACAACAGCCAATATGGTGGCAAAAAGCATACTTCCCAGTAGGTATTCATAAAAATGCTGTAACACTTTTCCGCTAAAAAGATACTCGTGGATCAATTGTTTAATTGTATCCAAAGTAAGTAGATCTGTTGAAATCGTATCACTCATTTCTCTTCCTAAAACCCACTGTCCTGTTTTTAAACTTCCGTATAACAACAAAGGAATCATCGGTGGTATACTGATTTGAGCGGCTAATCCAACTATTGCCTTATTTAGTTTCAGGAAATGAGCAAATATCAGTGCACTTACAAATTGAAATCCCCAGATAGGAATAATTCCCATAAAAACACCAAACGCTACACCTAAAGACTTCCTCATAATCGATTCGTTTGAATCCAGAAAATATTTTTTTACGACTGCCTTTATCGTTTTTACATTCAGTTTTTTTACAAGCCTGATTGGCTTATACCAGAGCATTGCCGGAAAAAATAAATAGGTATTTAATAAACTTATTCTTGTAAAATCTTTTGCTGGACGAAAGTGGCTGATCCTTTTACCAGCTTCGGCATAAAACACCTTGATGGAGACCGGCAAAACCTCAATTCCGCTCCATGCAGCTTTTACACTTACTTCAATTTCAAATTCATATTTTGAAGTAAAATAGCGCATTCCCTTCATCTTTTGAATCGGGTAAAGACGATATCCAGATTGCGTATCGGGCAAGTTGATGCCTGTAAAAAGCATAAACCAGAAATTCGAGAACTTATTTCCGAATGTATTTTTTTTCGGCATATTCTCCTGATTCAGGTTACGCGCACCAATCAGTAATGAATCTGGTTCTTGTTCTATTTTATCAATAAATACGGTAATATCATCTGCAAAATGTTGCCCGTCACTGTCAATCGTTATGGCGTATCGATATCCTTTTTCCAGAGCAGCCTTTATTCCTGTGCGCAAAGCAATTCCTTTTCCCCGATTAGGTGAATAGGAAATGATTTGAATGGTTGTAAACGTTTTTATTAATTCGGGAGTTGAATCGGTAGCTCCGTCATTTACTACAATAATATTGTTTGTGAATTTGAGTACATCAGTAATTACCTGAGCAATGGTTTGTTGGTTGTTATAAGTAGGAATAATTACACAGCAGTTAAGTGTATCTATCTTTTTTCTATATAACTCGTAATCAATAAACACCGGTATCATTTCAATAGTATTTTAACCAAAAAAAAATGCCCTGAGAGGGCGAATTTAGTAGCTGTAAAAATAACATTTTTAATTGGTTTTCAGAAAGGGAAGTAAAGAATAATTGAGGATTAAATTTCTTTAAAACTGCCCTTGAACCTGAAGAAATTCGCATTTGCTCCAGAAATGATACTTTCGGCATGCAGCAAGCCTTCTTCCTTTATTTTAATGCTCAAACTCATCGTTACATTCGTATCGATCTCTGGGTTGAGAATGGCCGTGAATTTAAGATTATCCCCCGTTACCATTTGAAGTTTTTTATTGGTAATGTGTTCTACTGCTTCCTTGACCATTTGTGTTAAACAAACGCCAGGAGTAATTGGATTTCCAGGGAAATGACCTTTGTAAATGTCATGTTTGGGATTCATTTCAATGCTGATCGTGTATTTATCTGCATTTTTTATATCTGTAATTTTAAAGAAGTCGTTTAATAGCATTATTAAGTTTCAGGTTTGAAAGTTTAACGTTCTATGTTGAGTTATTTTTTGAGCAAATTCAACTCGATTTTCAATTTTATATCATGATGTTGAATTAATATACTGTCCGGAAAATTATTTTGGTAATTTGATAGTGTAAAGGTAGTATTTTTTATTCTTTTTTTTGCGCATTCGATCTTAGTAAGCTGTGCGGATGATTTTTCAGTAAAATAATAGTTTTCAGTCTTCGGGAATTCTAACTTTTGAACGCGGTAAAGTCCATCTTTATCCTCATAATGTGTCTGTCTTTTATTAGAAATGTTGCTCATTAAAAGCGTTTCGATGTCTTTTTGAATGACTTTCAATAGTTTCGGCTTGTTGAATTGAGGGACACAATAATGCAGCGTAAACGCGGTATCTTTAAACTCGAAATCGAACATTTTCATTCCTAATTCTGTCGTAAAAATTACACGGTAATCATTCGCTGATAACTGTTTTGTAACCAATAATCCGCTGAAATTTTTGTTGTAAACCGAAATGTTGGTTTTAAATAAAAATGAATTAAAGTTATCACCGAAAAGGGATTTAGGGTAATCGGTTCCCGCAGTTGTTTTTATTAATTCCCCGTAATGGCCAAATTTACAGCCAGTAAGCATAAGTACTACAAGACTACTACTTAATAATAAATTTTTCATCTGCAATTGCTTGGTTGGTTTTTCTGTTTGAAAAATCAATGCTAGTATAATCATCACTTGGTTCGATCATCTTAACTTTGTCAACGGCATAGTCGACTTTATTGATGTATAGCTGAATCACTTTTAAAAAATCTTTTGCTCCTTTTAGTATCGGTGTTAATTCCAATAAATAAAATTTATCATTTTCATAAAATTTTGCTTTGTAATCTTTATTATTCAATAAGTTTCCTTGAACTGTATTTACCATCATTTCATTAATGCTCTTGAACATTTTATTTGAATTGATGTCGTACTTGCTCAGCTTTCCATTATCTTTAATATACATCTTGTTTTTATTGATTGCGATCAGGTATTTATAGGGATCGTTATACTCCCATCGCAACATATTTATCTTTTTAAAATGGAAATGGCCTTTGCTGATGATTTTTTCCGACATCACACTAAGATATTTCTCCTGAGTAAAGTCACTTTCTAGGGTGTTGATCAATTTGGATTGTGCTTCCATTTTTTGTTTGAAAGCTGTTGTATCCTTAACGGGTTTGTAGCCTGCAGGGACTTGTGCGAAGGAAAAAACACTTATAAAAAAAAGCACAATCACTAATATTCTTTTCATTTTACTTTATTACTTTATCACTATTCACTTTATCACTATTCACTTTATCACTATTCACTTTATCGCCTAATCACCTAATCACTTAATCACTTAATCACTTAATCACCTAATCACCTAATCACTTAATCACTTTATCACCTAATCACTTTATCACCTAATCCCTTTATCACCTAATCACTTTATCACTATTCACTTTATCACTATTCACTTAATACGCTTTGATTCTTAAAAGTTCCTCTATACTTACAACTTTGAAGCCATTTTCAGCAGCAAAATTAAGAGTTTGTTTTAATACTTTTATTGTTTTTTCAGAGGTATCGTGAAACAGGATGACTGCCCCTGGTTTTATTTGTGAAATAACGCGGCTTGTGATTTTTTCTTCGCTATCGCTTGTTGTGTCAAGAGATCGGATGTTCCAGCCGATTATGTCGTAGTTCAGCGCCTTTGATGCACTCGCAAGATTTGGTGTTGTTACTCCATAAGGCGGACGGAATAATTTCATCCTTTTTTTAATGATAGCGTAGACCATGTCGGAGGTGGTATTCAATTCATACATAAATCCATTCTTACTCTTAAAATCAATTAAAAAAGAGTGGGAGAAGGTATGATTTCCGATCGTATGACCTGCAGCATCAATCTGTTTGATCAGATCTTCCTTTCCTTGAATATTCTTGCCAATGACAAAAAAAGTAGCAGGGGCATTATATTCAACCAATACATCCAAGGCCTTTTTCGTGTATTCTGAATTCGGACCATCATCAAATGTAATGGCTATTTTTTTTTCTTCAGTTGTTGAATTACAAATTGTTTTTACGTAAAAATTTGATTGGATCCTCGCTGAACCATAAATGATCAAGGCCTTATAACTAATCACAGGAATCAGAAACCACCATAAACATATATCAAAAAAATAGACCAGCAGAGATAGTGCGGCACATTCAATGAAGAAGCAGATGCTCGCTGTTTTGAAATTTAACATTGGGAGAGTAAAAATACGGCGTGGTTTGTATCCAAAAATGTATTATAGATCAGCACGTTTTTAATCTGTTTTGTTTTGTTTTCACCAATTAAAACAGCACTTGGAACCATTTGTCGCTTGATTATATTGGAAGCTAACCACATTGCAAAACCACCAGATGTTTGGTATTCGCCACATAAATGTTTAAAATAGGTCGAAGTACTATTCTTAAATATCCCATCTTTTAAAATGTTATAGGTTTTGTCAAAACGCGCATCTCCATTTATTCCATAAACGACCAGATCAATATCGTTGAATGTTAATTCTTTTGAATGAAGTAACTCAGCAATTTTAGATTCAATTTCCTGCTTGCTCTGAGGTTTATAGATGGCTTTTATTCCGCGGAGAACAGCGTAACTACTTTCAGTCTTTTCGTTGCTTAGTACAAAAAAAGAGGCACCTTCACCAGCAATACTTCCATCAGATTTCATATTTATCAATTCCATTGTTGGAACATTCTCTTCCTTTTTCCAATAGCCAATACGATCACATACGCGAAAATATTTATCAGTCATTTCATCATGGCCACCAACGAGTATGTTTTTTGCTTCACCTTCTGCAAGGGTCATTAAACCATCTAATACAGCACTCTCAAAAGAAAATCCCTTGTGAACGTATGTAAAGTTGTAGTTCATACATTTTAGCTGTAAGGCAATTTGAGCGCTAACAGTGTTATGTGTCGATTGAATAAATGAAGTAGGTGTTAAGAATTGTTCATCATTTTCAATGATCGCGCTTAAAAACTTCTCCGTATCTTCTAAACATCCCAATGCCGTTCCTGTCATTATCGCATCGGGTATGCTGATATTTGCTTCTTTAAAACATACAGAAGAGGCGGCAATACTCATTTTAATAATGCGGGCCATTCTTCTTGATAAGACAGGATTTAAAAATTCTTGATAAGAAGGTTCTATGCAAGGGAGTGATTTGGAATTGTGTTCAACTACCTCTGTTAAAAAATCAGCTGTGTCAAACGTTTGTTGTGGTGAAATTATTCCTATACCGTTGATATATGCTTCCATTTTTTAATTTGAAAATTTGAAAATGTGCCGATTTTAAAATTTATTTCTAAGCGACAATTAATGTCAAGTATTAAATTCGTTTTTTCTGTTTTATATTTTTAATTCTAATTCCCTCTATTTTTTTCATTTACAAATTGGCAAATTGGCAAATTTTCAAATTTAGTTGTGTCGAGAGAAAATGAGTGCTGATGTGTTCCCTCCAAAGCCAAAAGAGTTGCTCAAAACATGATTTATTTTTTTGCTTTTATCCTGTATCGTGCTTGGTTTAAAACTCAACTCCGTCATAGGATTTTCATAGTTCAAATTAGGGAATATCATGTTATTTTTGATGGCAAGTATTGAAAAAATCCCCTCGATTGCTGCACATGCAGCAAGCGTGTGACCAGTGAATGCTTTGGTAGAGCTAATACTAGGAACATTTTTTGAAAATAGTTTATCAATTGCTGTACCTTCCGACAGGTCATTTATGGACGTTCCTGTTCCATGGGCGTTGATATAATCTATATCGGTAGGTTTCAATCCACTTACTTTAAACGCTTTTTCCATTGCCAAATAAGCGCCTGCTCCATCAGGAGAAGATGCTGTTTGGTGAAATGCATCATTTGAATTCCCGTAGCCGGAAAGCTCAGCATAAATTTCTTTTCCTTTTGAAGCTTTTTCAGATTCGATAACAATAAATCCCGCTGCTTCACCCAAATTTAAACCCTGACGTTCTGCATCAAAAGGTTTACATTTTTCTTTGTCTAATATCATTAAAGTCATAAAACCGTTGATAGTAAAACGAGTCATCGAATCGGTGCCGCCAACTACAACTCTGTCTAAAATGCCATGTTTGATCAATCGGGCTCCGAACATGATCGCATTGGCAGAGGAGGAGCATGCAGTTGAAATGGTAGACAAATAATCTTTGATTCCTGTATGATCCGCAATAAATTCAGTGCTGTCACCACATTCGTGTGCTTCAATGTATTTAAGCCACGGGCCGCTTTTTTCTTTATCCAGATAATCATACCACAGATCTTCAGTCGTACACATTCCTCCAACACTGGTGGCAGAAATGATACCGGTACGAAATTCTTTTATGTCGCTTATTCCGGAAGAACTCAATGCTTCCTGAACTGCAATAAGTCCGAGCAATGCGGTACGAGTACTTTGTTGGTCGGGACGCAAACCTGCCATTGCAGTCAACTCCTCGTTGCTAGCTTTTATTTCGCCAACAGGAATTATTGTTTTGTGGCGTGAGCGAATGTTCTCTAAAGTTCCAATACCTGATTTTGAATTCTCTAAGGAAGCAAGAGATTCAGCGACATTGTTGCCAATGGCTGAGATCATTCCCATTCCGGTTATATAAATTTTTGAAGACATATTTTCGTTTCAGGACCAGAAAAAACAGACTATTCTGTTTTTCTGAAATGTCATTTAGAAATATAAATAAAAAGTAGCTTCCAGTTTTTCTAATTGGTAGCCTTCGGTTCTACTTTTTGTTAGCTTGAATAAATTCAGCCATTGTGCGAATGGACTGAAATATTTTTTTTCCGTCAGCTGGATTAGCGACTTTGATACCATGATTTTTTTCCAATAACACGATCAATTCCAAGGCATCAATAGAATCTAATCCAAGACCTTCACCAAATAGAGTAGCATCTGCATCAATGTCTTCTTTTTTTAAATCTTCTAAATTTAATTGTTCAATAATTTCTCCTTTAAGTTGATCGATTAATGCATCCATAATTAGTTGGTCAGTTTTTAGTTGTTATAAATATTTTTAAGTTGCTCTGAATTATGTTCTATACCTAATTTGCCTTTATCTTTTTCCACTGTATATAAAAATGCATCGTAGTTCTTGTCATAAAAATCTACCCAACCTGCAATGCAGCATTTTATTTTGTTACTATTCAAAAGTGAGTTGATATACCCACTCATGAAATCAGCATCAAATTTATCAAAAATAAAGAAAGTATTCTCTCCTTTTATGCTATTTCTTATAGCAATTTCACCAATCAGAATATTTGGCAAGGTATAAACAAATACAGCCGGACTTGCAACGTTGTTGTTTTTGTCTGAAATAGTACGTTGGTGCTCTTCGTCCGTCTCTAGTGAGGATGCACTATTTGCAATTATTATGGCAATATCACCGGCCGCATTGTTATGTGCGATGGGGTTGTTCTTCAGCATCAGTTCGGAAGCCAAGAAAGCTAAACGGCTCAATTGATCCATTTTATAAAATTTTGGATAATTGATCTGGAAATGTTTATAGGCAGATTTTATGAAGTCTGCTGCGGGCAATGATCTATTTTCATAGGAAATGGTTCCGTCAATAGAAATCGATCCATTTTTAACTAAACAAAAGGTATTTATATGATTTTTTTGTTCCATTTAGTTGTTCTGTACTTTTTGGAAAAAAACTGCCGCATTGCATCCTCCAAAGCCAGCTGCTGTTTTAAGGAAATTGTTTACTTTGGCAGGCTGTGTTTTTTTTATAATATTTATGGGCATTGTAACGCCAAGTTCAGAATAGTTGTACGTTCCGATCAACGTATTTTCACGCATTGAATGCAAGCCGATGATAGATTCGATCAGTCCAGCGGCACCCAAGGTGTGGCCGAAATAACTTTTTAAACTGTTCATAGGTACCTTATCCAGTTTAGAATCTGAAATAGCAAGCGATTCCATATCATCATTGTAAAGGGTTGCAGTACCATGTCCGGATATATAATCAACCTCCGTGGGCAGCATATTTGATTCTGTTAATGTTTTATTAATTGCTAAAATCATACCTTCTCCGGTTCTCGATGGTCCTGAAATATGATTCGCATCATTTGAACTCGCCCCACCTTTTACAATTAATTGTTCTTGTTTGTTTATTACTTTTTGAATGCTATTGCTTAACACGATCGTTCCGCATCCTTCCCCCAAAGATATTCCATCACGTTTTGTATCGTATGGTTTTGCAATTTCGCTGCTGATTGCTTTGAAGGATTGGAATCCTGAAACAACAAAATGACTGAGAACATCTGCACCAGATACAATAATCGTATCATACTGATTTTCTTCTAATAATCGTTTTCCTAAAACAATTGCCAATACACCCGAAATACAAGCATTTGAAATAACGATAGGTTGATTAGGATTATTAAAATAACGACCGATCACATTTGCTGTTTCCCAAAGATAAACGCGCTTTTTGTCAAATTTAGAGCTGTCGTCACTTTCTAAAAGATCGATATTCCCTTTTGTAGTGGAGAGTATGATCAGTGTTTTGGGGCTTTGAATATCAATATGTTGATTCTGATTTAAACAGTCGGTAACCGACAAAATTACCATCTTTTCTAAACGGGTGAATTCATTTTGAGTATTTAATTTTTGAAATTCAATATCCAGTTTTAAGGTGTCAACAATTCCTGCAAATAAGGGCTCAACTGAAAGATTGGGATCTATGATTCTTTTTACTCCCGTTTGCATTTTTTTTAACTGTTCAAAGTTCTCTGAACTGCTAAAACCCAGCGGTGAAATAATATTATCTGCTAGTATGTATGCTTGTGATTTCAAATTATTAAATTCTTCTTCTTCCATTCATCATAAAACTCAGGTACGGTAATGTGAAGTTCGTAGTCTAGATTCATAAATATTTGTGTTGATTCGCCAGTTGCAACTAATTCACCATCTGATTCCCGGAAAATATCATATTTGAAAACTATTTTTGCCGCAGGTGAATAGATAAATGTGGTAATGATTTTAACATGATCGCCATATTTTACCGTTTTTTTGAAATCAACATTTATTTTGACGAGAGGTGTTGCAAATTTAAATTTGTAAACATCTAGATAGCCTAGTTCGTATTGTCGTCCAAAAGATTCACGTCCATCTTCGAAAAATTTTAGATAATGACCATGCCAAACTATTCCCAGAGCATCAACTTCACTAAAGCGAACGGGAACAATTGTAATGTTAGTTAAAGTGTGTATGTCTGCTTTTTTCTTTTGCGGCAAGGTTTCCATCTGTGTTTAGCGAGGTACTAAAGTAGTAAATTTTAAT
Organism: Chitinophaga pinensis; assembly: GCA_945885475.1. Classification (GTDB taxonomy): domain Bacteria; phylum Bacteroidota; class Bacteroidia; order 2-12-FULL-35-15; family 2-12-FULL-35-15; genus 2-12-FULL-35-15. Next base: position 25,026 of record CAMCYR010000022.1, on the reverse strand, counting down.
GAATAATACGGGGTAAAACAATCGAAATGTGGAATTGTTTTTAACTTTTTTAGCTCCTATTATTCTTAGTATACAGTAATGCAAAACTTAGGGTAAAAACAAAGAATAACACTAGTTTGAAGGCGTATGGCAGTATACTTTTTATCGTTCCTTCATTTAAAAATAATTTGTGGAATGCACTCAGACCCCAATACAGTGGAGAAAATTCAGCAAATATTTTGATTGATTCCGGCATGACAAATACAGGAACCCAAATACCGCCTAAAGCTGCCAAAATTATGACAGATATAGCACCAAAGGTAGATGCTTGCTGATGTGTCTTAAAGATCGTTCCTACCAAAATACCATATCCGGTTGCAGCCAAACCTGCTGTAATTGCTACAATTGAAATTGCTGGAATGCTATTCCCGATAACCAGTTGAGGCAAGCCAAACTGAGGAAGTATGTAAATTCCAACCATCAGCATCAAAAAGCATTGAATCAGACAAATTAATAAATAGGCTGCAATTTTACCGCCCAAAACCGTGATATATAAGCCCGGCATCGTAAGAATACGAGTATAGCTTCCTTCATCTCTTTCTCTTATGATACTGCCCGACATAGAGATCACAATGAAAAACATTCCGAAAATGGTCCATGCCGGAACATTGTGCTGCACAGAATTTAATTTTAAGGCTTCTGCAGGTGTTTCAACCGTATTGATTTCTCTGAAATTTACAAAATCCCTCATCGGCTCTGCTTTCCCGGATTTCGCCTCATCATCTTGCTTGAGTTCTTTATTAAAAAGTTCCAGCAATGTTTGTGTTTCAATTTTTGATGTTGCTTGCTTCAACGTACTTAAGATGGATGCCTTAAATGCTTTTTTTGTTTCAGGTGAAAACAAGATCTCCAAATTCAATTCCTGATTCAAGTCTGTTTTTGCTATTGCTGCAGAATCGGAAAATCCTACTTCATTGAGCTTTTTTGTGACGAAGCTACTGACCTTAGAATTTAGCATGGTACTTGCTCCAGCAGGAATGATAATAGCAATTTCATAATCGCCCGATTTCATTTTTTGCTTTACAACATCTTTATCAAGCTGGAGGTTGGTGATCTCAAATATTTTTGATTCATTCAGACCGGAATCAATCGTGCTTCCTAAACTACCTTTATCGTTATTTACCAATAACAATGGGATTCTCATCTCTTGGTAATCACGAAAAGGAGCATCCTGGATCAATGCCATTAGGGTAATCATTGCCATTGGCATGATGAACATGATCATCAGACCGCCTCTGTCACGAAGTAGAATTAATATTTCTTTTTGTATGGTTGAATATAAACGTAACATATGTTCGCTAGTCGCGTAGTTTTTTACCTGTCAATTTTAAAAATAATTGCTCTAAATTACCTGTTGAATGTTCTTTTATTAAGGCCTTCGGTTCGCCTAGTGCAAGTATTTGACCGTGGTCAATAATCGCTATTGCGGTACATAAATTTTCCGCTTCTTCCATTAAATGTGATGTGTAAACAATGGTACAGCCGGCATTATTCAATTGATGTAAATGTTCGGTAATAAGATTTCTCGATTGAACATCAACACCAACTGTTGGTTCATCTAAGAACAAAATTTTTGGATCATTTAATATTCCTGCCACGAGATTTATTCTCCGCTTCATGCCTCCTGAAAATGTCTCAATTTTTTTGTCAGCAAATTCAGATAAGCCGACAACTTCTAAATTATCTTTTATTTTTTTTCTAAGATTTGCGCCTCTTAATCCGTACATATTTCCAACATAGCGAAGGTTTTCAAAAGCGGTCAGAGTAGGGTAGAGGGCAATTTCCTGTGGGACTACGCCAATAAGTTGCTTGATTTCTGCAAGTTGTTTCTTCAGAGATAAACCCATCAGAGTAGCATCGCCATTTGTGGCTTTACTTAATCCGCAAAGTATGGAAATAGTTGTTGTTTTACCGGCACCATTTGGTCCAAGCAATCCAAAAATACTGCCTTTTTCGATTGTAAAGGAAATTGAATTTACAGCAGGAACAGTTGCACCCTTGTATGTTTTTAGCAGATTTTTTACTTCAATTGCAGCATTGTCATTCATTCGACTGTAATTATATTAAAGTAAAAAAAGTTCATAAAGAGAATTGTAATGGTACTTACCGATGAATTTATTAAAAAAAAAGAAGTGATGAGTTCGAAATTAGTTGCTAATCTTGTTTCAAAAATATTTTCATCTCGCAACTCGCAACGGGTTCACCTTTCATTGTGCTTTTTGCTGAAATGAGCGTAACATCAAAAACAACTGCCTGAACAAATATTTCTGTTTTTAGTTCTGCGCCTATAGGAGGAAGCTGGTGAATGATCAAATTTTTGATTGCACCAATATATCCCAAAGGAGGCTTGATCGCTTCCCCGTTTTTTTGCTGCTGGTAAACAATATAACCTAATCGGAGTCCGGCTGTTTGAGCAATATTTTCCATTAATCCCGGTTCACATAAGAATCCGTTTTTACAAAAAATATTATCCTCTTTCACCAGCAATCCTGAGATGGAATGCGAATCATCATGAAACCACAATTTGTCCACCATTTCCATGGGCGGTTTCTGAGGAAGTAATGCAAAAACTTCTGCGCCTTCGATAATTGGGCTTTCTATTACTTGTGACATCTATACAACCGTTAATAATGAATAAGCAAAAGAGAATCGCGCACTTTCAGGAACGATCAGTACAATTTGCTGCCCTTTCATCAATTTACCTGAGTTCATTAATTCTTCGATGGCCAAAAATATAGATGCTGAACCTACATTTCCCACTCTGGTCAGATTGATGAACCATTTTTCCTGAGGAATCTGGATATTATGAACTACCATTTCATCATCTACTTTTGATCTAAAATATTCAGATGAAATGTGTGGTAAATACCAATCTATCGTTTTATGGTCAATCTTATGTTTTTTCAATATGCTTGCAAGTTTTGCTATTCCCAATCGAGCAATATTTTTGTCTAGTAAGCGGGTATCTTGTTTAAGTGAAAAGATAGATTTTTCTAACCATTCTTTCGGAGTATATTCGCTCCATCCGTGTAAGTTACCGGCTTCATCTTTTTCAGCTGCAGCATACATGCATGTTTCAACCTCATTGGCAAAAGAGCATATTTCTAACCAATCAATCTTTAATGAAATACCTGTCGGATTAGGTTTGTTACTCAACAAAGCAGCAGCAGCACCATCTGACAACATCCAACGCAAGAAATCTTTTTCGAAAGAGAGCATTGGGTTGTTCTCCAATTCTTTTAACTTTTGTGCTTCCTCTTCAAATGACTGCGCTGACATCCAAGATGATAATTTTTCAGATCCCGTTGTCACAGCATTGTTTGTATTACCCGAAATGATCGACATGTAGGCATATTTCAGCGCATTCATTCCTGAGCAGCAGGAACCTGCAAAGGAAATAGTTTCGATGGGTCTTGATTTTAATAAACCGTGAACCATTATTCCGTGAGCAGGCAAAAGTTGATCGGGTGATGTTGTCCCGCTTGTGAGTAATTCTATATCGTCCAACTTGAAGCCATCGATACAAAGTCCTCTGACTGCTTCTGCGGTTAATTCGGCATTTGTATGCGTGTCTTGCCCTTGTTTATTTCTTGCGTAGTAGCGTGTGGTAATTTTGTTGTTTCTGAGTACGATGGACTTTGAGCGAGATCGTTTACCATCCACATAACCAAGGTATTCTTCAATATCTTCGTTCCCTATCGGCTCTCCGGGTAAAAATTTGGCAACTCGATTAATGTATACAGCTTTATCCATAAATTTATTAAAACATTTTTGGGTGCTGTTTTAACAGCAAAATGCCCCATTCAAAAATCACAATTTAAAAGTAAAGGTCAAAAATAAGTTATTTAATCAATTTAATGGAAACTATGCTACTTTTTTTGAAAAAAAAACTACTTATTTTCACCCTTTTGGGGGTTTAGCGAAGTGTATTTTGGCTGAAATAATCCATTTCTTTTTTCATTTTTTTTGATAAAATCAATGGTGCTAAACGTGAAAATAGTGTAATTATTGGTGAGAGTATCAAAATAGCGGTGGGAAGAAATATTCCAAAAATAATTACGCGTGTTCTTCTCTCCTTGCTTCCTGCGATTCCTTTTTTTGAGATATAGTTCGCATAAATGGGAAAGAGTATTTTCCCTCTTCCTTCCATTATCATTAGATTGGGCTTGATTGTTGCCGCGTGCTCTTCGTTCAAAGATTGTTGTAAGCTCGAATAAGAATTGGATTTAAAATGTTTTGATATGATTTTTCCATACGATGGTGCCTTATCAAGGTCACTTTCTTTTACACCATATTTAGGAAAAATTCCTAAAAAGCGATCTTTTACACCTCCGAGAATAAATGCCAAAACAGTGATAAGGCTTATCAGGTTTGCAGATTTGTCCACAAATGCAATGTTACCTACTAGTTTGGCATTTCTTTCAATTAAACTACGTTTCATTTTTTCTTGTGCCATCAGCCACATGTTCCGGCAAGCAATTACAGTAATGACAGGTTTATTTGCCAATACTTTTTTTGCTGCATGACTTTGTAAAAAAGAATTTATGGGAATACAAATAGAGAGGAACCACGGTTGGTAAGCCAGAATGATAAGGTCGTAATGATGGTCCGGGTCAAAAGAAAAAGCTTCCAGCTGGCAAGGAATTCCATGAACCGTTTCCGGAAAAATATCGAAAAATTCCACATATTTCCAGGGGTAAGGATATTTTACCTTCGGAACGATTAGTTCGTAATAAATTTCAATTTCAGGGTCTTCTTCTAAAGGTTGAAGAGTTGCCTTTACTGCGCTGGTAAGCTGACCTGTTTGGGTATAATAAATTACAAGTACTTTTTTCATTGATGTAAAAGTAATAAAAAGAAAAAGCCGTTTTGCATTAATGCAAAACGACTTATCAAAAATTAAGATTTAAGCGGTTTATCGGCCTTCGATGAGGCTGGTCTCTTCGTCAAAAAGAATCAAAAGATCCAATATTGGAATTTTAGCAGGCGTAATTTCTTTAAAAGCATCTCTCCACAAAATCATCATATCCACCTTTTGCATGTCTCCTGATTCTGGAGGTAGATTTTTCCATAAAACTTTAAAGTCCTCCGCTTACAAAAATTATTTCAACTTTAACTTTCTAAGTTTTAGGAATGCCTGTTTTTCAAGGTCTGAAATACGCATTAATAGATCCGAACAAACTTCAAAATCAGCTTGTTCGTTATTTATTCTGCCTTTGTATATCCTACCCATCTGGATAGCACTTTCCCGCCAAAGATCCCCCGATTTTGTGAACTCTTCCGAGATCTCCAAAAGACTATCATTTTTCACGTAGGCAGCAGCCTGTTCTAAAAAAGCTGCATAAATGAATCTGAATCCTCCACCACCGGTGCCAATTTCTTCTTGCATCCTTACAATTTGTCCTAAGTAGAGTGCTGCTTTCCGGGGTCCCATTTTGTCGCGCCATTTTTGGATTTGTCTGGCTGTATATTTTATTCCATTTACTCCGATTATACCACCTGGAGCATCAAGCATCATTAAATTAGTTCTTTTTATTCCTTTAATTATTCCATTTCGAATAGTTTCTGTATCAATTTGATGCACATTTTCTGGAAAATATAGTTGTCCTCTTGGTGCAAGTGGTCCTTTTGCAAAACGGACTTTAATCATGTCTTCTTCAGATAATGTTGTAACTGTTTCCATGACAGGATCACTCACCAAATAATTTCCATTTTCTTTTCCATAAACAATTAAGTTATGAGCATTAAAATGAAAGCGGTATTCGGGAGGAAAGTAGGGGAGATTAAATACTCCAACCTGACAACCAACTGGAACTCCCTCTTTCACTTTTTTATCTAGAAAATTCATTGCCTTAACTTCTGACCCGAATTTAGTTCTGCTTACTTTTATTCCCATTGATTTACTAGCAGTACTAAAAATTTTACCGGGCATTGTTCTGAAAGTAATGAAGGGGCCGTTGTTGATTTTTATGAGCGGTAAGTGCAGGTATAATAAGCCAGAGCCCATTCCAAAAATTAAAGGTTCTGTTACAAATTCCAATCCGTGATATTTAAGAAGGCTTACACCAACGCCATTTTCGCAATGAGCTGCCTGAATATGTTTAAATTCTTTTTTCAATCTTTTTTGTATCGATAAGTAAAAAAAATGTTTGACTGCAACTCTTTTTTTAGTAGTTGCAACTTAACTTCGTTAGCCTTTAAATTTTTTTAAATCCTCTAGGCTTATTTCAAATGCCTTTGCATATCTGTTTAATTTTTTATCGCTTAGTTCCTTAAATACCTTTGGTTTCATGTGACGTTTGATAGTAAATCCCCAAAAGTTAGTGTAAGCAGATAATATCATTACGTCCATTAGTTTTATTTCCATAAAATAGCAGATCGGACTTTTCTCTCCGTTTTTAACCGCTATTCGTGCCTCTTCCGACCGCTCCTTTATCTCATCCCAAGCATTTTCTAACGCTTTTTTTTTCACTTCCCATCCTGTACTAAGATCTGTTGTGTATTTGCCATTTTCGTCTTTAACGTACAGCAACTCTCTTGTCATTTTTTTTAAAGGAGAATCATCTTGTGGTAAGTCTTCTTTTTTCATTTTATATGTCGATTATGAAAACACATTTTCTTGTTTATAAAACCACATGACTTCCACATCTTCCTTTATTGAAGCATCAACTGATAAAGCTGATTCACTTGTTGTATCGATGGGCTCTTTGAGGCTGATCGTGTAAGGATTCACCTTCATATCTAAAGGTGTCCCCTTAACCTGGTGACTGATGTGGCGAAACATTTCTGCTGCAATCAGTTCGATTTTACCCATGTTTATTTTCATTTGATCAAGCAAAGCAGCTGAGCTTCCATGCTGAAACTCGATTCCTGTTTGAAATTCACGCATATACATCATATCAAATGGATCTATGTAACGATCTGTGAATGTTGCTTTTTCGTAAGGAAGCCATTCCAAAAACAGATCTTGCATAATCTTATTCAGAGCCTGGAACTTTGTTCCGATTCCATTTTCAGAAACAAATAAATTCCGAAGTACTTTTAAGTCGGTATATCCTTTATTCGTGAATAAAACACAAGGTACCGACCAATAAATTGCCCAATCCCAGAATATTTTAAAAACCATGATCTGGGTGTTCCCCATCAATTTATATTTATCCTGATAGATTGGAAGCCAGCTATCGTACCATTTTAAATGCATGGTTTCATATACTTCGGTTCTTAATGAAATATCTTCTCCTGCTTTATCGCGCAAAATTAAATCTGACAACCATGTGTTATTCATCGCAATAAAATCACTTCCCGGAGAATAAAATGGGTCCAGGAACACGCCGGCTTCACCTGTACATGCCCAACGTTCTTTCGAATACATTCTTGTACTATTGTGTGCAAAGTGCTTCAAAATACGAAAATCCATGAGCTCTTCTTTGGGCGGACAAACATGTTTTGCTGCAAGAGGTTCATTCTTTTTGATCCATTCAACAGCTTTTTCGTATGTATTAATTGAGTTAAACGGATGGATATCTTCATCGGCAACAATTCCAATACTTGTATTTTCTGAGCCCAAAGGAATTATCCATACCCAATAACCTTTATCCATAAAGTGAATGGTACTTAAATAACGTAGTTTTGGAGCAAGGAAGGTTTTCCATTCCTTATTTTCACTCCAGTCGTCAATATCGACAACACCTTTCAAGCGGTACCAAACCGCATTCACATTATGTGGGGTCTCTTTTTCAAATTTCAATTTACGTTTCAATAAACTGAATCTGCTCGTTGCATCCACTACCCAACGTGCTTTTAACTGTTTTTCTTCTTCATTGTGATTAAAAATAACAGTGTGTCCTGAATCATTAAATTCAACATCTTTCACACGAGCAGACAACATAAATTCTGTTCCTAATTCTTTCGTATATTTTTCCATGAAGTTTTCGAATGTTCCTCTGTCAAGCTGGTGGCTCGGAGTAGGAAGTTTCAAACGAGGACCTAATTCTACGCGGTTAGAAATTTCATCTTTATTATCTGAATGAAAGAAAAAACGAAGTCCGTGCTTCGGTAATTCAAATTCTTCTAAATAATCTTTCAATCCAAGTACTTCGCGATAATAATGGGTTGCTAATTCAACTGTGGATTCACCCACTTTATGAGCTGCAACAGGCGCAATGCTATCTCGGTATTCCATTATTAATATTGATATATCGGGATTTGCTTTTTTTAATTGTATGGAAAGAGTCAGTCCGGCAAGTCCACCACCAGCTATAATTACGTCGTATTGTTTTTTCATAATGTTCATTTGTTATGTAAAAATAGTTAAAAAATGCGCATAAATGTTTAAGCTATTCATAAATTTCATTTTTTTAAAAGAAATTTTAATTTCGTAAATTTGAGAGTTTTAAAATAATCAATAACATGAAGATACCTTTGTTTTTTTTCTTTATGATAGCAACAATTTTGTGGAATAGTTGCAAGAAAGAAGAGACTGCAAGTCCCGGTCCGAATGAAATATGGTTGGAGTATAAGGCATATAATCCCAGTCAATTGCAAATCGATTCAGGGTCAGCGGTCGTGTTTATAAACAAGGACAATGCCGACCATTCAGTAACGTCTAATAATGGTACATTTAATAGTGGTAAAATCAGCAGTGGAAATTCATATACCTTTACTTTTAACGCAAAAGGGACATATTATTTCTATTGCAATTATCACTCTTCAAATTCATTAGAGCAAGGTGCGATCATAGTGAAATAATTAATTCTGTTCCTTCCAGAAAGCGAAATAGTTAAACCATTGCTCCGGGTAGCGGTAAACTATTTTCTCCACTTCCTCCAAATACTTTTTCAGAAGTTCCTGAACAGCGAGTTCGGTTTGCTTTGGATCACGCGTACGGTTGACATGAATAGGGTCGGAGGCAAAAAAGTGATAATGGGTGCTTGTTTCTTTTATAGCAAAAACAACCGAAAGCGGTACTCCGAATTTTGCAGCCATAATGAATGGTCCTGCAGGAAATTTGGCTATTTTTCCCAAGAAAGTTGCTTCGAGTGTTTGAGCGCCATCGCGAAAACGATCGCCATGCATCACAACTAATTCATTCTTGCTGAAGGCATTGTGAAGTTCAATAAAATGTCCCATTTCGCCATCTTTAATGGCAATGATTTTCACATTTTTTTTCTTTTCTACTTCCTCCATGTATTTTTTTATACTCTCATGTTCGTTTTCATACATGAGAATATTGAAGTTCGTATTTAAGCGGTTGAGGAGTTGTCCTGCAATTTCCCAGTTTCCAACATGCGCACTAACCAATATTCCTCCTTTACCCATTTCAGCGATTTTATCCAGATTGGTGCCGCCATCGTGGTTGATGGTAAATTTTGTTTTAACACCAGCAAGCAATGCTACCTTATCTAGGATCGTTTGACCGAATACATAATAATTTTTGTAAATTTTAATATAGGTAGTAAAACGTTTGTATTTTAAAACGTGATGGAAGAAGTAGAAGCTGTTTTTATTCGATTTGCGCGCGAAAAAGAAATAGTATAAGGCTACAAAGCGAAGAACGATGTACGCGAGTTTTAACCCTAAATGATTTAAAATGAAAACGAATATCTTATGACCTAATACGGTTCCCTTTGATTTGCCTTCCCACTTTGCCATGTTGGTTGATGAATAGTTTTGTGCTTTCTAAAACTTCTCGATACCGTTCGACTCCTTTTTAGGAAAATCACTTGAAGTGAAATTCAAAATAAATTCAGTCCGAGTTTTTATTGAGCGAATTGAAAGAAAAATATCGAGAACTATGCTGAAGCCTTTTCAGTTACTTTACGTTCTACGTAGTCGTAAAAATTCTGAAACGTACTGATGTTGATGAAATCTTCAGCAACCACTTTAAATCCAAAATTACTTTCGATGATCACAACAAGATCTACGTAGTCTAAACTATCTAAGCCTAAAGTGTCACGCAAGTTTTCATCCGGATTGATTTTATCCGCATCCACCTCAAATTCATCCACTAAAAAGCCATTAATTCTTTCAATTATTTCTGCCTTTGTCATCGAGTAGTTTTGATTTAATATTTACTGTTTACTGTTTAAATTTTTTAATGATCAATGATGAATTTGTGCCGCCAAATCCGAAGGAATTAGATAAAAATACATCTATATTTTTTTCTATTGTAGTTCTCACGATATTTAATTTTGCCGAGGCCTCATCGGGATTCTCAAAATTGATATTGGGAGCGACGAAGTTATTCTGCATCATCAGCATGGAATATACAATTTCACTTGCTCCTGCCATCCAGCATTCGTGTCCTGTCATTGATTTGGTAGAGCTAACCATTGGTCTACTTTCGCCAAATACGGCATCAATTGCACTTGCTTCAGCTAAATCTCCTCCAGGAGTGGAAGTAGCATGAGCATTTATGTAGTCGATATCACCTGCTGCTAATTTTGCATCGTTTAATGCCATTTTTAAAGAACGAACCTGGCCATCCACATTTGAGTTGGATATGTGTTCACCATTTGATGAAAAACCGTAGCCAACAACTTCCGCTAATATCGGTGCACCTCGCTCCATAGCACTTTCATAGCTTTCTAAAATCAATGATGCAGCTCCACCACTTGGAATAAGACCGTCACGGTCTCTGTCGAAAGGACGCGAAGCTTTGGTGGGTTCGTTTTCACGGATAGAGAATGCACTTAAACCATCAAAACTTCCAAATGCCATAGGATTAACTTCTTGAGCACCACCGCAGATAATGTGTTTTTGTAATCCCCATTTAATCATCAGGTAGCCCAATCCGATAGAGTGGGAGCCACTTGCGCAGGCAGCACTGATTGTAAAATTAATTCCTTTTAATTTAAAAATTGTTGAAAGATTCATGGTAACGGTACAATTCATCGATTGAAAAATTGAACCTGAACCCAATAATGTTGTATCTTTTTTAAGTCGTATGGTGTCGATAGCTTCGCTGACGGCTTTAGCAGAACTGTCGTTACCATATAGGATCCCCACTTCATTTTTCTCTACCCAGCTCATGTCCATCTTTGCATTTTTCATCGCATCCAAAGTAGCCATGTAAGCGTATTCAGCTTCTTCAGAAAGCCCGACGCGGGCTCTGCGATCTAAAATTCCTTTTAATTCTGGTTTTGGAATAATTCCGGTTAATCCGGATCTGTAGCCCCATGCTTTCCGCTCCATATCCATTCCAATGCCTGATTTCCCGGCACGCAATGATTCCGTCACTTCGTCAAGGTTATTTCCTAAGCAACTCCAGATACCTAAGCCTGTTATAACTACTCTGTTATTCATATTTTATCTAAAAAGGAAATCAAAATTAGTCAATTTTTTTTATGTATCAACATGCAAATGTTGATATGCTAAAATATCGAATAGCAATATTTTAACATATTAAATGGGTTTAATAAATTGAATTTTAGCTATGTAAACCTCCGTTAATCGACAATGTTTGTCCTGTGATATAAGTGGATCTGTCTGATGCAAGAAAATCAACAGCGTCAGCAACCTCTTCAGCAGTTCCGAATCGATTTAGCGGAATAAGTTGTTTGTAATCTTTTTCATTGATTCCTTCAGTCATATCTGTTTTGATAAAGCCAGGTGCAACACAATTTGCAGTCACTCCTCTTCGTCCAACTTCTTGCGATAAGGCTTTTGTAGCTGCAATTACAGCTCCTTTCGCTGCCGAATAGTTGGTTTGACCTGGTAAACCTTTTAATCCTGATAAAGAAACAACACTCACCACACGACCATATTTTTTTACCAACATCCCTTTGATGATCAAGCGGGTTACGTTGTACCAGCCACCTAAACTAATATTTAAAACCGAATTCCACTCCTCATTACTCATCCACATCAATAATTGATCTTTTCTGATTCCCGCATTATTCACTAAAATTTCAATTGTTTTATCTGGATTTTTCTCAATCCACACACCTAAAACTGCATCTACTTCAGATTGATTTGCAACATCAAATTTCATTATTTCTCCATCGCTGCCTTTTTCACGAACAAGTTTTAACGTGTTTTCAGCTTCATCTTGTTTTGATGTGTAATTGATGATTACATAATGACCTGCTGCTGCAAGTTTTACACAAATTGCGCGACCTATTCCTCTTGAACCTCCTGTTACTAAAGCGTATCTCATATTGATTATTTTTAATTTGCTATTTTGTTATGATTTAGAATGTCCGGCTTTTAAGCGCAGTATAACTATAAACATGTATTTAACTTTATGTGTTCCCAATCCATTTCTTCCGCTGTTGCTGAGGAATTAAGCGAGTTGGCGTAGGTATTAATTTATTAGTGCCGTATTATTTGCCTGTAAGTATTCTTTCACTTTTAAAAGCTTTTTATAAAGTATAGTGTCATCTTCAAAGCGCGGAACGATCGTGCGTATTTTTTTATAGGTATTTTGTCCTTCTGTCGATAGTTTAGCATCAAATTTTAGTGCATCTACTGCTTGAACAGCGCTCAATAATTCAATTGCAAGCACCTGATATGCGTTTTCAACCACTTTGGCAGTGATCATGGCTGCATTGGTTCCCATACTTACAATATCCTGATTGTCGTTGTTGTTAGGAATACTGTGAATATACATCGGGTTGGAAAGCATTTGGTTTTCAGCAGTTGTTGAAGTGGCTGTAAACTGTGCTGCCTGCATCCCTAAATTCAATCCTAATTTACCAAGATTTACAAAAGGAGGTAGTTTTCCGTTTAATTTATCATTCATTAAAAAGTTTAATTGACGTTCGGCCAGCATCGTTAATTTCGTGATTGCAATTTTTAACTTGTCCATCTCCAATGCAACGTAATCGCCATGGAAATTACCACCGTGAAAAATATTGTTGTTTGCTTTATCGATGATCGGATTGTCGTTCACCGAATTGGCTTCATTTTCCAGCACTTTTTGTGTGAAGTTGATCGTATCAAATACGGGACCTAATATTTGGGGCACACAGCGTATGGAATAATATTCCTGAACTTTATCTTTGAACACATCGACCTCAGCATGTTTGTCGCTATCAAAGAGATAATCTTCCCGTTTTCTGATCAATTGACTGTTGCCCATAGCGATATTCATCGCATTTGCTATAGCGCGCTGACCTAAGTGTGGTTTTACACTGTGCAGTTCATCTGAAAAGTGATCACTGTATGATTCAACCATTTCAATGATCAGCATGGAGGCGGAGATACTCCAGTTCAGTAGTTGTTTAGAATGTAACAGATTTACCATGGCAATACCTGTCATTACTGAAGTTCCATTGATAAGCGCGAGACCTTCACGCAAATGAATGGTAATTGGCTTTAGACCGATTTCCTCGTAAACATCAGCTGTTGAGCGCAATTCACCTTTGTAAGTAACTTCACCTTCTCCGATCAGATTCAGCGCCAAATGTGCCAATTGAACTAAATCGCCACTTGCACCAACACCACCGTGTTCAAAAATTTGAGGATATACGTTGTTGTTTATTAATTCTTTCAGCAGCAGGACAACCTCCGAATTGATTCCGGAATAGCCTTGCATCAAAGAACTTAACCGGCAGATCATCGAAGACTTCACGTGTATGTCGGAAAGACGGTTTCCTGCTCCAGTACAGTGGCTGCGTATCAGGTTGTATTGTAGGTCGAGTTGATTTTGCTCGCTTATTTTGTATTGTGCCATTGGCCCAAAACCGGTATTTATACCATAAATTAGCTTGTTTTTGGAAAATGATTTAAGGAAATCATGGCTCTCATTTACTTTATTAAGTGCAGTAGGGTCAAGATCTATTCGTTCTTCGGCGTACAGTATTTTATAAAAATCGTTTGCCGTTAAAGGCGTTTTCCCTATGTAAATCATATTTAATAAAGAGCAATTGAGGTTTTATTCTAATATAAAAAAGAAAGCAAAAATAGACGTTTCTCATTTATATTCAAAGTTTTATTAAGAATGTTTACTGTCATCCAGGAATAACTTTTAGATAATGCTTTTTTCAGAGTTTTTATTGCCTACTTTTTTTTGAGAATGTTTTCTGAGTATAAATGTTTTAAAAAATATTTTTGCTTACTAACTTTTCAGCTCAATTATAATGCTAAAGTTGTTTTTGAATATCATTATTAAAAAATGCATTTGATTTGCACTATTTGGTATAGAAAAAACTGCTACTTTTGAGGTACAATAATCATGAAAGAAAATAATAAATCCTGTGCCATTGTCGGAGCTGGAATTTCCGGTATTGCTGCTGCTATCCGTATGCGTAATAAAGGATATGCAGTTACCGTATTTGAATCGAATAGTTTCCCAGGTGGGAAATTATCGACAGAAACTATAAATGGCTACCGTTTCGATATGGGACCATCCGTTTTTACAATGCCGGAATATGTGGATGAACTGATTGCTTTGTCAGGAAAAAATCCGCGAGATTATTTTAATTATATTCCTCTTGATCCTGTATATAAATATTTTTTTGAGGATGGTACCGAGATAGATGCATTTCACGGAAAGGAAAAATATGCTGCGGAAATGGCCGCAAAGACGAAAGATAAAAAGGAGGATATTGTTCGATACCTCCGCAAAACGGAGGAGATGTATGACCTTACAGCCGAAGTTTTTTTACATAATTCCTTGCATAAATTTAAAAATTTCCTTACTAAAAGTGTTGTTAAAGGTTTGTTGAACATTGGAAAGATCGGAGCATTTGATACCATGAACGGAGCAAATCAAAAAGCTTTTAAGGACGAGAAAATGATTCAGATTATAAACCGCTACGCAACCTATAACGGATCGAGCCCTTATTTAGCTCCTGCTACCCTCAATGTGATCTCGCATCTTGAAATTGAAAAAGGTGCTTATTATCCTGTTGGTGGTATGTTCAGTATCACATCTTCGCTGGTGAAATTGGCAACTGATATTGGAGTAACCTTTTGTTTTTCAACACCAGTTCGTGAAATTTTGGTTGAAAATAAAAAAATAAAAGGTATCCGGACTGATAATGAGAATCATATGTTTGATGTGGTTATAAGTAATATGGATGTGTTCAATAGTTATTCTAAATTATTGCCAACTATCAAAAAGCCTATGAAATTATTGTCGCAGCCTAAATCTAGCTCCGGAATTATATTTTATTGGGGCATCAAGCATAATTTTCAGAATTTGGGTTTGCACAATATCTTTTTCAGTGAAAGCTATGAGGAAGAATTTGACACAATTTTTTCTAAAAAGACTATTTTTAACGATCCCACAATTTATGTGAATATCACCTCAAAGTACAGTCCTGCTGATGCTCCAGAAGGTTGTGAAAATTGGTTTACATTCATAAATACGCCCAATAATAGCGGGCAAAATTGGGAGCAATTGGTAAATGAGGCAAGAGAACACACGATAAAAAAGTTGAACCGGATATTAAAAACAGATATTAGATCATTGATAGCATGTGAACTTGTTTTTGATCCCCGTGTGATTGAAAGTCGCACTTCAAGTGCTTTCGGAGCAATATATGGCAATGCATCGAATAATAAATTTTCTGCATTTTTACGTCACCCAAACTTTTCTAAAGAAATTGATGGACTGTATTTTTGCGGAGGTAGTGTACATCCCGGTCCGAGTATTCCTTTGTGTTTATTAAGTGCAAAGATTACTACCGAATTGGTTAAATAAAAACAGAGTCTTGGAATAAAAGAAAAATGACATCTGTCTTGCTGAGGAATAATAGAGATAAAGAAGCGATTGTGTCATTTAATAAATCAGATCAGTTAAACCCTACAAATTCTAAAACGTTGTTCTTTCTGGCAATTAATCAAACAAAATGGTTGCGAAGATTAATACCAATAAGTTTTATAATGAATTTAAGAAATACAATCCATAACGTTTTCTAATTTTTTTTGTATTGAACTTCATTCCTTATTTCAATGTCGTTTGTGAATCAGAGATGCTCTACTTACTTTTTTTATTTAGATTCCATTTCAAATATTGAATGCCCCTCTTCTTCACTGAAATGATCTACTTTCAATTTTGAAGCTTCGACAAGAAGGATTTTATAGCTAAACTTTCCTTTCGAAAGGACATCAGTAAAATAGATATATTCTCCTGATTTTTTCCATGTACCTGATTTTTTTATTCCAAACAGGATAAGTTCAAATGAACCATCGGCAGTCAATTTAAGCATGTCCTGAACATTTTTTTCGCCAGGAGGTTTTGTCACAACACCCCATTCTTCAACAGAAATTGTATGCCATTCTTTATCGCACATCATCAGGTCTTTTTCAGAAAGAGCTGGTTTTATAACTTGTTTTGTTTTTGATATAGGTGTTTGAGAAAATCCTAAAGATGTATTCAGGAAAAGTGCAAGGAATAATAATCCGGTTATTTTGTTCATAGCTTTTAAATTAGAATAAAATTTAGTCATTGCAATGTCTTTTTGTTTCATGGTCATAATCAATGGTATCCTCACTTAGTGATTTTATTGAGAGGATGAAACAAAACAAATTATTCATAGTAAGGGTTTTCTTATGTCAAACTGCGTTTGTGGTATAGAAGATTTTTTCTTCAATAACTAATTTATTCAACGTTAGAAAAAAATTAAATATGAACAGAAATCTTAATCGAAGTAAGCCCTGTTGTGATATTGATCTTGTCCATCATTCCAGATAACTTTTTCCCATTTCGTTTGTGCACAATAAACATTCCAGTATCCAAAATAAAAAGAAAGCCTCCATTATATGCCAACGAATTTCCCCAGCCTTTAAATTTGTCTTGATATTTAGTACTTGTTTTTGCTTTTTCAGTAAGATATAATCCCGACGTACAGTATACCAGATCTATTGCTGCATTGGCAATGTAGATTGCTTCGGTATTACTTTGCCACTTCAGCGTTTTTGAAAGGTTGATGTCGTTTTTTTCTTTTGGCAATAAGCCAGTACCTACGATAATTGCATTTACACCATTCCACATCACATTCATTTCATGGAATGATTTATCAACACCGTCTGCCTTTGTATACAAAAAAGCGCTTGCTCCCATGTTGGCCAATGCCCATCCACCCAATATTTGTAAACCTATTTTCGATTTTTTATTTCTCGATTTGTTGAACTCTAAAAGCTCCGAGCCTGTAGGATTTTGTGAAAACAATACGTTGCAGCTCGCGATTAAAATGATGGTTACTACTATTTTATTCATTGTTTTTTGTTTTAAGGTATTCATAAATGGCAATAACCAGCAATGTATTCAGCATTCCATAAAATACATCCTCTATTGGGATTGTAAAGATACGTACATTTAAAATATGCAGTTCGTTGTATCTGATCACCGGAAAGGCTGTAAGCATTCCGTTTACAATCAAAAATGGAATCATACAAACGGCCCATGTTAGATAGAAACGAGGGAGGTAGCTTGATTTAAAAATGAATTGAAGTACAAAAAGTACAAGTGCCAATGTTATAAATGTAATGGAGGTATACATCCGCGATGTATTCATAATACCAAGGATAAGTAAGGCACTTATAAGTGTAATTGAAATTCCTTTCGCATACGGAGCTATAATATCTTTTTTTACAAAATAGTTGAGTACCTCATAAATAAAGACACAGGAAAAAGGAGTAATAAAGAAAAAGAGCCACTCCTCGATGGGAAGCCCTGCAATGAAAAAACCTAAGAGGTAATCTCTGTTAAAACTCCAAACAGATTTATCCGCAAACCAAATGTCCCAGGCAATGAAGACAATGGCGCTGATGAATATTGCAGGGAACAAAAAACGCCACTTTTTATAAAACTGCACTCTGCTTTCAAAACTTTTGTAAAGCGGGTAGGAGAGGGTGAAGGCGAGTATGAAAACATAAGTGAAATGCATTGATTCAGGATTTTAGTCGTTAAAACAAGGCAAGTAAAATAAAAAAAACAAATTGAATAATAAACAACGACTGAGCCAATTTGTTATTTTTTGTGAAATTTAAAAAATTAAAAAGAAGCAGTAGTAAGAAGGAAACTACAAACCACCCTAAATAGTTTTGTAGCGGTACATTGGCTGGATGCCATGCCCAGTAATTGTATTTTATGGCAACTGGCTCAAGTACATAGTCAAAAATAACGAGTATCGACGATCCAATGAGGCTTTTTAAAAATACAGATGTTTTTATTTTGTTACAAATCATTCCAACGCAGTAGATCAGCATCATCCAGTTAGCTCCGATAATTATAGGAACATCCAATGCTTTTAGTCCGAGTGTTTTTCCATATGAATAGTTTCCGAAAACAATACCTGTAAAAACACCTGCTACTTCAATAAAAAAACTGATAAAAAAGGTAATGAAACAAAAAAGGAAAAATGATTTATTAAAGTTTGAATGATTAATAAACAATAACACAATGCACATGATCAGGTTAAAAGGAGTCAGCATTAAAAATAAATCCCTCAGAGGTGAGTGAATACCAATAATCCCTACTATGTGAATAATAACAAGTATGATCGTGGACACAAAAAGTCGCATATCTTTTTGTTGCTCTGTCATTTATTTAAGTTTTTGTCTTTCTGCATCTGTTACAGAGTTACTTTGATTAAAAAAGGAAACGATCATTTTTTTTATAGCAACATTCAATAAAGATGAATAGTTTTTTAAAATAAAACTCTTGTCGGAAGCGATTTCTTTGTTGTATCTTAATACTTTCGGACAATTGGTTTGTATTGTGAAGCGTATAAAGCGCAGTTCAATGTTTGAACTGTCAGCTGCAATTGATTCTTCAAGCATTTTTTTTCCTGTGTTAAACAGTTTTAATTTTTCCTTTTTTTCTTTTGAATGATTGGCCATTGAAATAGAAATAGCTCCTCTATATGCATTTGTTATAACATCCGAATTGCTGGTTTTGTTGATACGGCTGTATAGTTTAGCACATGTCACACTATCTGAATACACATGTTGGTACTCTCTTCTTAGTGCATCCACAGAAATAGTTTGAGCCCGTACACCATAGCAAAAAAGCAACAACAAAAGCAAAGCGTAGTGTTTCATTATTTTATCAGATTGAATTGGTGTTTGAAATAAGATCCGACAAAAAGCATGTATTTTTTTGAATTAGAAATCCGAATACGTGTATTCATTATTTTATCAGGACACGTATTTTTTATTTTTCTGAACAACGAAATGTAATAAATGTATGCCAAATAGACTCCAAGTCGGGCTTTTTTCGGAAGTTCTTTTATACCTCTCAGACCGGCATCGAAATCTTTTTGTATGTCTATTTCAATTTCTTTTTTTGTACCAACATTAAAATTTTCAATTTCAAAGCCAGGGAAATAAGCCCTTCCTAAAGTATGAACATCCGCTTTTATATCACGCAAAAAATTTATCTTTTGAAATGCGGAGCCCAACTTCATTGCATCCGGTTTTAATTTTAAGTACATTTTTTCATCCCCTTCAACAAATATCTTCAGACACATTAAACCAACAACTTCAGCAGATCCTAATATGTATTCCTCGTATCCGGCCTGATTGTAATTGTTTTTATCGAGATCCATTTCCATGCTTCTCAAGAATGTATCTATCAGCTCTATATCAATGTTGTTTTTGTTTACTGTATCTTGAAAGCTATGGAGAATCGGATTTAAGCTAATCCTGTCTCTGATGGCATCGTGTGTATCTTTTTTGAAACGATCCAATAATTCACGTTTGTTATTCGTGTGAAAAGTGTCAACAATCTCATCAGCAAATCTGACAAAACCATATATGGCATGCACCGGCATAATAAAGTCGCGATGCAAAAGACTTACTCCCAACGAGAAAGAAGTGCTGTAGCTTTTTGTTACTAGCTTACTGCATTTATAAGACACATCGTTGTATAAATCTTTCATTTTTCTACTTCTGATTTTTAAAAACTAAATTCCAAACTTCTTTACGATCTCTTTTGCAACAATTTGCCCTGAAATAATGCTCGGAGGCACACCCGGTCCCGGAACGGTTAATTGACCGGCATAATACAAATTGCGTACCTTTTTATTCTTTAGCGATGGTTTTAATATTGCTGTTTGTTTTAAAATATTCGCTAATCCGTATGCATTACCACCAAACGAATTATAATCGTTCTTAAAGTCGTTAATAGCATAGCTCTTTTTTACGATCACATGTTCCTTTATTGATTGTCCGGTCAAATGTTCCATACGATCCATGACGATGTTGAAATATTTTTCACGGATTTCTTCGGTATCTTCAATATTTACAGCAATCGGAATTAAAAGTACTAAATTTTCTTTTCCCTCGGGTGCAACTGTTCTGTCTGTTTTTGATGTGCATTTAGCGTAAAAAAGCGGCTGACTAGGCCATTGCGGGCGGTCATATATTTCTTCTGCATGCAGATCAAAAGATGTATCAAAAAATAAATTATGATGCTCCATTCCCTTAAGCGTTTTGTCTATGCCCAGATAATAAAGTAGGGAGGAGGGAGCCATTTTGCGGGATTTCCAATAACTTTCCGAATAATTGCGGTATTGAGGTTCTAATAATTTTTGTTCAACGTGATGGTAATCCGCGGCACCAATTATAATATCTGCTTCATAAGTAATACCGTTTGAAATAATGCTTTTCGCAATTCCGTTGTCGATATTTATGCGCTCAACAATTTCATCGTTTTTAATACATACTCCTTGCTGTTTTGCAACATTCACCATTGCCTCCACAATTTTGAACATGCCACCCATCGGATACCAGGTACCCAATACAATGTCGGCATAGTTCATCATGCTATATAGGGCAGGAGTTTCATTTGGTTTGGCACCGAGGAATAATACCGGAAATTCCAAAAGTTGGATCAGCTGTGGGCTTTTGAAATGTTTGTGTATGTATTTACTGATCGACTTGAATAGATCCATTTTTAAAGCCGCATTCAGTATCCGCAAATCAACAAATTCGAAAATGCTGAGGCTAGGTTTGTGCACAAAATCACTCATACTCACGTTGTACTTGTATTCAGCATCCGCCAAAAACTTTTTCAATTCAATGCTGCTTCCCGGTTCGTATTTTTCAAAAAGTGCATAAAATTCATTCAGATTGGCTGGAACACGCATAATATCTTCCTTACTGAAAAAAACAGAATAAGAAGGATCTAAGCGGATTAGGTCGTATTGCTCGGCTACTGTCGTGTTGAATTGCGAAAAGTAATTCTCAAATACATCGGGCATCCAGTACCAGCTGGGTCCCATGTCGAACGTGAAACCGTTAAGCTCTAATTTGCGCGCTCTACCGCCTAATTCCTTGTTTTTTTCAAATATGGTTACGTCAAAACCTTGCTGCGATAAGGATGTTGCTGCCGATAATCCTGCAAATCCAGCTCCTATAACAATTACTTTTTTTTTAGACACCTGAACTTCTCCTCATTATTGTTTTCCATTGCCAGAGCAAAGGATCTTGTTATTGTAAAAAATATTTTTGTCTGCTACAATTCGATTCCTGATCATGGTTTCTGAAACCGCAGTATTCGTTTCATATTAAAAAAGAACGAATGTTGTTCAATGTCATTCTTTTTTTTGTTTGTCTTTTTCAATCGTGTTCTTTAGGATCTTTTAGTATGTCTCATATCGCTTATCAGATTTCACAGAGTCCTTTTTCTAATTCATTTCGACAGTTCTCGAGATATTAGTCCCCCTTCTTCAAATCCGAAATTGTTTTCAACGGATCGGATGAAGAAAACACGGTATTGCCTGCAACAAGCACATCTGCACCAACTTCAAGTAGTTTTGTATAGTTTTTAAGATCCACACCACCATCAATTTCAATTAAGGCTTTTGATTTTGTAGCACGCACAATTTCTTTTAAAGAAGATATTTTATGATAGGTATTTTCAATAAATTTTTGCCCGCCAAAGCCCGGATTCACGCTCATTAAACAAACAAGCTCGATATCGGCAATAATATCAGTCAATAGATTCACAGATGTATGCGGATTTAATGCTACTCCAGCCTTCATTCCCAATGCTTTGATTGCCTGTATTGTTCTGTGTAAATGAGGACATGCTTCGATATGGACGGTCAATATATCGGCACCAGCTTCTTTGAATGTTTGTAAATAACGGTCAGGATCGTTAATCATCAAATGCACATCAAGAGGCTTGGTTGCATGCTTTTTTATCGCTTTAATTACTGGAAATCCAAAAGAAATATTTGGAACGAACATTCCATCCATTATATCAACATGAAACCAATCGGCTTCACTTTTATTGATCATTTCAACATCCCTTTGAATGTTTGCGAAATCGGCTGATAGAATGGAAGGCGCTATTAAATGACTCATATTCTGGTAGTGTTTGAGGCACAAAAGTACGAAAAAATATATTTGTTTGCGTTTTAGGTGTGTAAATTGGAATAAAGCGACTACTTTAATTGATAATTAGTCCTATCTAACTTTCATTCTTTTTTAAACATTTTTGATGATAAATACTGAGTTTTTAAAATATCGTTAGATTTTATTTCAGTACTATTAATTATGTTAAATTTTTTTAAATTTAGACAGTGCTTACTAAAGTTTTTAGTACAAAAAATATTTTAGCTACTTTTTTTATTATTGTTTGCAAAACTACTTGGATTAATACCTAGAAGTATCATGTCATCTGTCTGTTCTAGTCTTCCTTGCCATCTTCTTAAAAAAAGATTTAAATTTAATTGTTTTGACTTCAGATCGTGATTGTTAATATCAGAATCGAAAAATTCTAAAAGACGTGTTCTCATTAATTTTTTGTCATTAGGTCCACCAAATTGATCCGTTATACCGTCAGAAAAAAAGTAAAAAATATCATTTTCATGGAATTTAATTGTTATTAAAGGCGATGCAATGTCCATAGTGTTATTAATAATAGCTGTATTATTTTTTGATTTTTTTTCATTTAGATAAATAACTGTGTTTGTTTTGTTTTCAAAGCTATAATATATTAAAATTCGTTTTAATCCTGAAATTTCAATTTCAGATTGTTCTGCTTTTATTTTAAAAATCACCAAATCCAAAGAATCTGTTAATTGATATGTGTTTTTTCCCCGCGATAAACTTTTTTTTAATTCAAAATCGAGCGTTTCTATAATTTCTGTTAAATTGTTTTTTTGAATACAAATTGTTGTAATTATATGAGAGGAGAGAATCGATAACAATGCTCCTGGGATTCCATGTCCTGTACAATCGGCTATCCCACCTATAATTTCATCTGTTTCTTCTTGTTTATGAAAAAAGCAAAAATCGCCAGTTATAATATCTTTGGGTCTATTTATATATATGTTTTTATGAAAATAGCCATTGATCTCATCAACTTGTGGGTATAATGATTTTTGTATTTTCTCTGCATATAAAATAGAATCGGTCAAACTACTTAGACTTTTTAATGCTGCTTCTAAATCCTCTGACGACAATGGTTTTGACAAAAAAGCTTTCATATTCGTACTTACTGCTCTTGCATAATTACTGTCGTCAGAATTTGCTGAAACATAAACAACAGGAATAGTAATTGATTTTTGTATTTCTTCCATTGCTTGAATTCCGTCTATATCATCTTCTAAGCGTATATCCATTAAAATAAGATCCGCTTCATTGCCTTCATTGAAAAAATTAATGACATCGTTCCCTTTTTCAAAGCAACCAACTACTTTATGCCCTAAATTTGTGAGGTAATGCTTGTGAAGTTCTTGTATCAATAAATTATCTTCAACTATAACTATTCTTTTGTGCATTTTTTCAAAAATTAAATTAAACAGTTTTATTTCTAATAGAATTATTGAATCTACTATTTTTGTGTTTCTCCTTTGGAATAATTATCTGTATTCCAAAATGCTTCTCATCCTTAAAATGAAATTCACCTTTAAGCTGCTTGGTAAAGGTGTTTAATAGTCTTAGTCCATAACCAAATTCTTTTTCTATTTTCACTTTATCAGGAAGTCCATTGCCTGAATCTTTATAATTTATTATAATATTATCAATTAAATCATGTATTTCAATTTCAACAGTTACTCTTTTATTTATTAAAGCATATTTTAAGCTATTTGAAATTAACTCATTTATTAATAGACCGATAGTGATGCATTTGGAGTTATCTATTGTAATATGTCCTATATCGAGTGTGAATTCTACTCTACTTTCATTTGCTTTATAGAAAATCGTTTTATGAAAATTTGTTAGATCGGTTAAGTATTTTTTTAGTTCAATGTTTTCAAAGTCCGAATTTTTATATAATTCCTCATGAACTAAAGCAATTGTTTTAATACGTGACTGAACATCGCTTAGTGTATTTTTGAAATAATCATCTTTTTCATATATTTTTTTTAATTCAATTAGCCCATCAATTAATGCCAAATTGTTTTTTACGCGATGGTGTATTTCTCCAAGAAGTGACTCTTTTTCTATTAATGATGAAGATATAATCTCTTCTTGTATCTTAAAATTCGTAACATCTACACCATAGCCAATAATTATTTTACTGCTTTCAACATTGTGAAAACGTCTTTCCTTGTATTTTAATTCTTCTCCAGAAACTTGTTTGTCGATCCATGTTATTTCGTTTCCTGTTTCTAATAATTTACTGAAAAAAGTTCTTCTTTCTGTCGCGAAATCATTCGAAATATTTTTAAATTCAGCATATTCAAAATCATCTTTACCAATCATCCATTGTCTTAATTGATCATCTTTTACTGCCTCTCTATTTAAATATAGACATTGATGATTTCGATTAAAAACAGCAATATCAACAGGTAGGTAGTTCAAAATGTTTTCGTAAAAAAGCTTTTGTTTTTCTAGTTCATTTTTGAATTTTGCTTTTTCAGTGGATTCATATCGAATAGCTATATACTCTTTCGGTTTCCCATTTTTCATAAAAGGGACAATAGTACTTTCTACATGATATTCTGAACCATCTTTAGCCGTATTTATTATTTCGCCACGCCAAATTTTACCCTTACTTATCGTTTCCCATATATTTTTATAAAAGGCTGTGGAATGTTTGTCTGATTTAATAATTCTATGGTTAGAGCCAATTAACTC
>CAMCYR010000021.1 GCA_945885475.1 Chitinophaga pinensis | reverse complement strand
AAGCAAAGGTGCTGTCACAAGTCGGACAACTTAAATTTGCAATAGGACTCCATGAATAGGTCGTTCCTCCAGTCGCGTAAATCCATGCACCTTGACCAGCCCACACCGTTTGTTCCGGACCAACAAGGATCGTAGGCAAAGGATTGATTGTCATGGTTGCTGTACCTGTTCCTGCAGCTGCACAAGCAACTATATTTAAAGGAATAGAATACGTAACCGTATATGATCCAGGAGTACTTGCATTCACATCAACAACACCTGTACTACCATTGATTACCAATCCGGTTGAAGAGCTGAATGTTCCACCGGGCGTGAAGCCGGCTCCTAAAACAGGAACAGCATCGGCAGTATCAGAAGCACACGCTACAGGATAAGAGAACGTTGTTACAGGAATGGTTAGAGGTGTGATCACCAGTGTTGCTGTACTTGATCCTGCTGGACCACAACCTGTTGCCAAGAAATTATAAGTAACAGTGTAAGTACCGGCAGCACTAGTGGATAAATTCACAGTACCATTTGTTGTATTTAAGCCTAATCCGCCAGGAGTTGCAGAGAACGTTCCGCCACTTGTAAATCCTGCAACGGTTGTTGGAACTGGATTTGTTCCACTGATACAGACAGGAGTAGTATAAGAGAACCCAGTAGTTGGAGGGACAGTCGGATTTACTACAACTACTTGAGTATCCACTGCTGCACAAGTACCTGCAATTGTATACGTAACAGTAAATGTTCCAGCGGTAGTAGGATTAAATAATCCTGCTGCAGAAATACCACCACCCGACCAGACACCACCGGGCGATGCAGCAGTCATTGTGAATGCAGCAGAGCCAGCACAAATTGGTGCAACAGGTGAAATGTTAGGATTAGAACCACTTACAGTAACAAACATTGTATCTGTTGAGTTACAAGAATTTGTAGTTGTATACGTTATTAAATAAGTTCCGGCACCGGCAGTGGTAGGATTAAAAACCCCAGTGGTAGAATTGATACATGCACCGCAGGCAGCTGTCCAAGTTCCACCCGCAGAATCAACTACAAATGTTACAGGCGGATCAGAAACACACAATGGAGGAACAGCGGTAATGACTGGATTAGTGCCACCGCCAGGAGTTACTTCCACCACAAAAGTTAGAGAAACTGGACCAACGCAAGGACTCAGTGGAGTCCCAACAGCTGTGTATGTAGTTGTAACTGAAGGATTCGCAACAACAGAAGGGCCTGTAATAGGCGTCAAACCCGCAGTTGGTGTCCAGGTCCAGCTATAATCATTCACAATTGAACCATTTATTGTGATTGGCACTGGTCCTCCACAAGTCCTAACAGTATCCGTGAATGGGGTACAAACAGCCGGAGGAGCCGAAGCAGAACCAGGATATGAAAAATATAAAATATTATCTATTGCGGCTGTTGCAGAGGCATTATCTAGGATTACAACGAACTTAAAGGTTTCTGTTGCTCCCGGTGCTAAATTAGAAATTTTATATGCTAGTGCAATTGCTTCATCCTGAAAGTTGGAGACACCAACTGTTTGAACAAAACCAGCACCAGTTCCATTCCAAATATTTGAAGCATCTCTATTGGAAAATCCACCATACATAGCTCTCCAATTGTTGCCAATTGCAGCTAAACCGCAATAAGACATTGGCTGTGATGCAGGAACAGTGGATGTTGCACTCACATGAGCTAGATTACATCCTCCAAAACCGGGTTGAGAAACAACTGTATTGGTTGTTGTAAAATCGAACCCAATTTCCTGATTGTTATCCGGGTCAAAATTTCTGTAATAAAAAAGTTCCGGAATCACAGCAGCGGTATTATTGGTGACAGAAACCGTTGTAGTATAATATAAATCGGTTTGTTGCAAGAAATAATCTATTTTAAAATGCAAATCGGTTCCAGAAGTCATATCACCTTCCCAAACAGCATTATAACAGTCAAACGTGTGAGTCCAACTTGAAAAAGCACCAAAAATATTGTTCCCAGAATTGCTGCAATTACTTGTTCCAACAACACCACCAGTAGTTCCAATTTCAAAACCCCAGCCATTTTCAGGACTACCAGGTGTAAAAAAGTCACCATCATAAGTTGCCCATGCATTCACTTGGGGATTAGCAACAAAACCAAATGGCAAAAAGGTTGTACGCGCATGATAACCGGCAGGTGGAGGAGATACCCCCTGATTCACACCTTCATATCCGCCTAATCCATCAATTCCAATTTCAACGCTTGTTCCCCTTACATAAGCACTTGCGCCAACCAGCTGAGCTTTCACGACATTGAAACCACTTAAAATCAGTACTAAAAGAAGTGAAAAACGAAGATAAAATTTATTTTGTATCATACTATATATTTTAAAAATATCGACAATTATATTCAGTTGGAAACCTTAATATATTAAGTGGTAGATGAAAAATAACCTTATTTGGTTGCACGAATATAAAAATTTATAAAATATTCAGCTTGCTACCACAAAAAATATTGATTATCAGTTAGTTATATTTATTCGTTTCAATAAAAACAGGTTTTAAATGAATACTTTAAAACGATATTTCCAAGCAGTAAAACGGATCTAAAAGTACTACCCATAAGTTCTTTTTCGAATGACCGAACAAAACGCATACGACTTTGTTTTAAAAGTAGCATTATTTAAGAGCAAAATTGACACATTTTTTGAATCTTTAAAAGGAAATCAACAGAATTCTTTTTGAGTTTTATTTACTAAAAAAAATGTGTACGTTTGTTGACGAAAAACTGAAAAATAATTTTTAATTCTTATGAGTAATACATCCGGAAAATTTATTCAATCATCACTCGGAAAAAAATTACTAATGGGCTTAACAGGTCTGTTCTTAATCTCTTTTCTTATTGTGCATTGCCTTCTCAATTCATTCATCTTCTTAAATGATGGAGGGGTCATGTTTAATGAAGGGGCGCAATTCATGGCAAACAATCCAATTATACGAATAATGGAGATTGTTTTATTTTTCGGACTGATCGCACACGCAGTTCAAGCATTGGTGCTTACATTGCAAAATAATAAAGCGCGTCCGATAAAATATGCTGTGAATAATGGAAATGCAAATAGCAAATGGTATTCCCGTTCAATGGGAATTTTAGGATCCTTATTATTGTTGTTTTTGGTAGTTCATTTATCTCATTTTTGGATCGATACAAAAGCAGCACAATTCAACGGAACGATTGCTGAACACAATACCTATTTAGAAATGATTGAAGTGTTTCACAATCCAATTAACGTAGCAGTATATTTACTTGGTGTAATTGCATTAGCTTACCATTTGCTTCATGGCTTCCCTTCAGCCTTCCAAACCATGGGATGGAACCATCCGAAATATAACGGATTAATTAAGAAAACAGGAATACTCTTTTCAATTGTTGTTCCAATGATTTTTGCTGCAATGCCTGTAGCGATCTTTTTAGGATGGATAAAATAAATCATAACCGAAATTAGAATTTTTAAAATATGTCAAAATTAGATAGTAAAATTCCGGAAGGCGCATTGGAACAAAAATGGGAGAAGTATAAATCTTCTATTCCTCTTGTTAACCCTGCTAACAAAAGAAGTTTAGAAGTTATTGTAGTTGGATCTGGATTAGCCGGAGCATCTGCCGCATCTTCTCTTGCAGAAATGGGATACAAAGTAAAAGTATTTTGTTTTCAGGATTCTCCGCGTAGAGCACATTCAATTGCTGCTCAAGGTGGTATTAATGCTGCAAAAAATTACCAGAACGATGGCGACAGTACCTATCGTTTATTTTATGATACTATTAAGGGAGGTGATTATCGCTCACGTGAAGCAAACGTTTACCGTTTAGCATCTGTTAGTACAAATATTATTGACCAATGTGTGGCAAGCGGTGTTCCTTTAGCGCGCGAATATGGTGGAATGTTAAGTAATCGTTCGTTTGGGGGTACACAAGTACAACGAACATTTTATGCTGCCGGACAAACCGGACAGCAATTATTGTTGGGAGCATATAGTGCATTATTACGTCAGGTAGGTTTAGGAACTGTTGAAATGTGTGCTCGTCACGAAATGTTGGACGTGGTGAACATTGACGGCAAGTGCAGAGGAATTATTGCACGCGACCTGATCTCAGGAAAACTAGAGCGTCATTTTGGTCACGCTGTCTTATTGTGTTCAGGTGGATACGGAAACGTATTCTATCTCTCAACAAATGCAATGGGTTCAAATGTAACTGCTGCATGGAAAGCTCACAAAAGAGGTGCATTCTTCGGCAATCCCTGCTTCACTCAAATTCATCCGACCTGTATCCCTGTTTCCGGTGATCACCAATCTAAACTGACGTTGATGAGTGAATCATTGCGTAACGATGGTAGAATCTGGGTTCCAAAAAAACATGGCGATACACGGAAAGCAAATGAAATTATTGAAGAAGAAAGAGATTACTATCTTGAGCGCAGATATCCTGCTTTCGGAAATTTAGTTCCTCGCGATGTGGCTTCTCGTGCCGCAAAAGAACGTTGTGATGCTGGTTTCGGAGTTGGTACTTCAAAAATGGCGGTTTATCTGGATTTCAAAGCGGCAATTGAACGTTACGGACATACACAAGCGGTTAAATTAGGAGTACAAAATCCTTCGGCGACTGAATTAAAAGAATTTGGTAAACAAGTAGTGGAAGAAAAATATGGCAATTTGTTTGCGATGTATGAACAAATTACAGGCGAAAATCCTTATGAATTACCAATGCGAATTTATCCTGCCGTGCATTATACAATGGGTGGATTATGGGTAGATTACAATTTGATGACAACCGTGCCAGGATTGTATGCATTAGGTGAAGCGAATTTCTCTGATCATGGGGCAAACCGTCTGGGAGCCTCTGCGTTGATGCAAGGGTTAGCCGATGGTTATTTTGTTATTCCTTATACGATCGGTGCCTATTTATCAAAAGAAATTTCTGTAAAAGCAATTTCTACAGATCATGAAGCGTTTGTTGCTGCAGAAAAAAACGCGCAAGAAATCATTGATAAATTATTTGCAATCAAGGGAACTAAATCCGTAGATTATTTCCACAAACGTTTAGGAAAAATCATGTGGGACAAATGCGGAATGGCTCGCAGTGAAAAAGGATTAAAAGAAGCGATTGCTGATATTCGTGCATTGCGCGATGAATTCTGGAAAGATGTTCGTGTACCGGGAACTGCAAATGATTTCAATCCTGAATTGGAAAAAGCAGGAAGAGTTGCCGACTTTATTGAGCTAGGTGAATTAATGTGTATCGATGCACTGAACCGTACGGAATCGTGTGGTGGTCATTTCCGTGAGGAATCACAAACGGAAGAAGGTGAAGCATTGCGTAAAGATGATGAATTTGCATATGTTGCAGCATGGGAAAACAATGGCGATCATACTTACGAATTACACAAAGAAGAATTAAAATTCGAAGCAATTAAAATTGCTCAAAGAAGTTATAAATAATTTGGAAATTTGAAAATGTGTCAATTTGAAAATGACAAAAAATAATTTTCAATTAAAAAAATTAAATTAAGAAAATATGAGTGGACATATGAACTTGACGTTAAAAGTTTGGCGTCAAAAAAGCGATAAAGAAAATGGGAAATTAGTTACCTATCCGGTACAAAATATCTCACCTGATATGTCATTCCTTGAAATGTTTGATGTATTGAACGAACAACTAATCACAAAAGGTGAACAACCGATTGCTTTCGATCACGACTGCCGTGAGGGAATTTGCGGAATGTGCAGCATGTACATTAACGGTCGACCACACGGTCCGAAAAGAGGCGTAACTACCTGCCAACTTCATATGCGTTCATTCAAAGATGGCGATACGATCGTAGTTGAACCTTGGAGAGCTGCAGCATTTCCGGTAATTAAGGATTTGACTGTTAATCGTTCTGCTTTTGACCGTGTAATTGCTAAAGGAGGATTTATCTCAGTTAATGTAGGAAATGCACAAGATGCAAACAATATTCCTATCCCTAAGCCGGATGCTGATGCAGCATTCCAAGCAGCTGCATGTATTGGTTGCGGAGCATGCGTGGCAACATGCAAAAACTCATCCGCAATGTTATTTGTATCAGCGAAGATTTCTCAATTAGCTCTTTTGCCTCAGGGAAGAGTGGAAGCGACTGCACGTGTTAAAAACATGGTTGCACAAATGGATGAAGAAGGATTTGGAAACTGTACAAATACAGGTGCTTGCGAAGTAGAATGCCCGAAAGGGATTTCTTTAGAGAACATCGCCCGCATGAATCGTGAGTTTTTTGTAGCGAATATCAAATCATAATATATACGGTGTTTATAGGAAAACCAACCTCAGCTGAGGTTGGTTTTTTATTTTATATTTGACAATGAAACGCTTGAAAATACACCTTGAAATTTTCCTTTTTTTATTCCTGCGGAATGGCGAAATGAATTATCTGAGAAGGGAACCATTAAGACGGTTCCGATTCAGGAACATCGATTGGTTTGATATTAAGTTGAGTAAAGCGATAATAATAAATCAATAAAAAACTCCTCTGCTTTATAAAACAGAGGAGTCTAAAGTATGAAGAGTCATCAAAAATAATTATTTCTTCTCTACAGGAAATCCCTTCAACAACCAATCTGAAATTCCTTTTTCAAGATTATAGACTCTTTTAAAGCCATTTTTTTCCATATACTCAGCACAATCACCACTTCTTCCGCCACCTGCGCAATAAATATAATAGGTTTTGTTTTTATCCAATTTGTCAACTTGCTTCTCAGCATCCTTTGCCAAAAAGTCAAGTTGAATTGCACCTTTGATATACCCTTTTTTAGTTATTTCATCCGTTGTTCGCAAATCAATGATAGAAGCATTTTTATCATTTTCAATAATTACTTTAAATCGTTCGGTAGAAAGATTCGTAACAACAGTACTATTCGATTGAGCATCTGCAACATTGCTTGTTGCGATAATTGCAAAAAATAAAAAGATCAATTTTTTCATGAGAATTTTTTTAGATTAATTAAAAAGTCAGAGCCGGTTGCACAAGTTTTATGCCAGTCGCACTAATTTTCCCCATACCTCCGAGGACATTCGTAATTTTTGTAAATCCTTTTTGTTTCAAGATAGAAGCCGCCATCATAGATCGGTATCCACCGGCACAATGTACAAAATAATGCTTATTTTTATCCAAAGAATTTAATTCCGTTTGTAATTTTGATAAGCACATATGTTGTGCATTTTCAACTATCCCACTTTCCACTTCACCCAATTTTCTGACATCTAAAATATTGCTTGAGGGATCAATTTTAGCAACAAAATCTTCCGCAGTAACACTTTCAATTGTCTCGATTTTTTTCCCTTCATTTTTCCAGGCAGAGATACCACCTTTCAAATAACCATTTACTTTTTCATATCCAACACGGGCAAGACGCAAAACAGCTTCCGCTTCCTTTCCATCCTCTGCAACCAAAATCAAGGGTACATTCCCATCAATAAGCATTCCAACCCATGGTGCATATTGTCCGTTTAAACCAATATTTATCGCCTTAGGAACAAATCCCTTTTCAAAATCATCCGCTGAGCGAACATCAAGAACCAGAGCACCTTTTGCCATTTCTGTTTCGAATTCAGTAACAGTTAAAGCTTTGGTGTTCTTTTTCAAAACATCATCAATGCTGTCGTATCCTTCTTTATTAAGTTTAGCATCCATAGCAAAATAACCTGGAGCAGAAGATAATCCATCCGTTACCGCTTTAATGAAGTCAAGCTTATTCATTGGCTGCATCGCATAATTTAATTTTTTCTGAGTACCAATGGTAGAAAAGGTTTCTTTACCAATATTTTTTCCACAGGAAGAACCGGCACCATGAGCGGGATACACAATTACATCATCGGCAAGAGGTTTAATTTTAGAATTCAGAGAGTCGAATAACATTCCCGCAAGATCATCGATTGTCAGATCACTTTTGATGGCAAGATCGGGGCGGCCAACATCACCGACAAATAAGGTATCACCCGTAAAAACAGCATTGTTGTTCCCGTTCTCATCGATTAACAAGAAGCAAGAGGACTCCAATGTATGTCCGGGGGTATGCAATACTTTCAGTTTGATTTTACCAATTGAAAACACTTCATCATCTTTCGCCACAATTACATCGTATCCTGTTTGGGCGGTAGGGCCAAAAACAATAGATGAGCCTGTTTTCCGGGCAAGATCTATATGTCCGGATACAAAATCAGCATGAAAATGTGTTTCGAAAACATATTTTATTTTGGCATTTCTTTTTGCTGCCAATTCAATGTAAGGAGATGTTTCTCTTAAAGGATCAATTATTGCAGCTTCACCTTCTGATTCGATATAATAAGCTGCTTCTGCTAAGCAACCCGTGTATAATTGTTCTATATACATATTGTTTTTTTTACAAAGATAAGTTAATCAATTTTTATCAAAATGATTATTTTCAGTTTTTACAGAAAAATTTCTTTACTGATAATATAAAACCCCATTACTAAAATAAACCAGCCAAATACAGGCTTCAGTTTCAAGCTACTTATAAATTTAGACAAATAACTACCGATTATAATTCCGCTGATAGCGAAAGAAGAAAATATCAATAAAAATTTCCAATCAAAATTATGTCTACCAAAATCGCTTAAAAAACCAATAGATGAGTTCATCGCAATGATAGCAAGTGAGGTTCCGACTGCCATTTTCATTGGCAACTTAGCCAAAACAACCAACGCAGGAATAATCAAAAATCCTCCTCCTGCACCCACCAAACCAACTAAAATACCAAGCAAAACACCTTGCTGGGATATCAGAAAATAACGATACGGCTGATTGTTATGTTTGTGAGGATCTTGTGTGAATGTTGATGTTTTTTTTATCATCGAATAAGACGCTAGAATCATCATCACTGCCAGTAAGATCATGAGTGCCGCACTTTTTGTAATCTCAACAGAACCCAGATAAAACAAATGATCGGGAATCATGTGCAACAAATATTTTCTTGTGAAGAAGATGCTGACAACTGAAGGCAATCCAAACACCATCATGGTTTTTATGCAGATCATATTATTTTTCAGATAACGCAGACCACCAATAAAAGCGGATACTCCAACAATAAATAAAGAGTAAGAAGTAGCTTGAACGGGTTGTATTCCTATCAAATAAACCAAAACAGGTATCGTGAGAATAGAACCTCCGGCACCGATTAAGCCCAACAAGATTCCAATTAATACAGCAGCCAAAAAGCCTAAATACTCCATTCAACTAAAGTGGGAATTTTTTATAAAAATACCTTCAATTTCGCTCTTATAGTTATTAACTGTTTTCCACTATTAGTAGTTGAAAGGAGTATTATTGTCTGTACTCGAACAAGGCTGTAATGAAGATTCGAATAATTAAGGAGGAGATCCCGTATTTCTACGGGATAATTGATACTAAACTTTAATTACATGAAAGCTAAGTCTCAATAAAAAAGCCCCGATAGGATTAGTATCGGGGCTGAAAATAAAATAGGTGCTTTTTTATCCGAAAGCATTAAAACCGGTAACATCCATACCTGTAATCAACAAATGGATATCATGGGTTCCTTCGTAGGTGATCACTGATTCTAAATTCATCATGTGACGCATGATCGGGTATTCACCGGTAATTCCCATTCCACCATGTATCTGACGTGCTTCACGTGCAATCTGTAAAGCCATATTTACATTGTTTCGTTTACTCATTGAAATTTGTGCAGGCGTTGCTCTATTTTCGTTTTTCAAAACACCTAATCTCCAAGTCAATAATTGTGCTTTGGTGATCTCTGTAATCATTTCAGCCAATTTTTTCTGAGTTAGCTGAAACGCACCAATCGGCTTACCAAACTGGATACGCTCTTTAGAATAACGCAAAGCAGAGTCGTAGCAATCCATTGCTGCTCCTATAGCACCCCAAGCAATTCCAAAACGAGCTGAATTCAAACAACCCAGTGGCCCTTTCAATCCTTTGACCGTTGGGAAAATATTTTCTTTTGGCACCTTCACATTCGCAAAAACCAATTCACCGGTAGCACTTGCACGCAAGCTCCATTTTCCGTGCGTTTCAGGAGTTGTAAAACCCTCCATTCCTCTTTCTACAACAATTCCACGGATATCACCTGCTTCATCTTTTGCCCAAACTACAGCAATATCAGCAAAAGGAGAGTTTGAGATCCACATTTTAGCCCCATTTAATAGGTAATGATCGCCCATATCTTTGATATTAGTGATCATTCCAGAAGGATTTGAACCGTGATCAGGCTCTGTAAGTCCAAAACATCCCATCATTTCGCCACTCGCAAGTTTTGGCAAATATTTCATTCGTTGTTCTTCTGTTCCATAGGTATAGATCGGATACATCACTAAGGAACTTTGAACAGAAGCAGTTGAACGCAAGCCGCTATCGCCTCGCTCCAGCTCCTGCATGATCAAACCATAAGAAATCTGATCCAATCCGGCTCCACCGTATTTTGTAGGGATATAGGGTCCGAATGCACCAATTTCTGCTAATCCTTTAATCCATTGTTTTGGAAATGTTACATTCTGACATGCATCTTCTACTATTGGTGAAACCTCTTTCTTTACCCATGCACGAGCTGTTTCACGAATCAATTTATGTTCATCGGTTAATAACTCATCCATCAAATAATAGTCATGAGCTTCAAATCTATCTGTTGCCATTAAAATAATTTTAAATTTTTTTCAAAACAAAAGTAAGTAAATAAATAATATAAAAAAGCAGTATTTGCGCGATGCTGTATACAACCTTTACATATCTTTTAACAACTTAAAAACAAATTTGTTCAGCTACTCTATGATCAAAATAATGATTAATTGACCAGGAGGACACGAATTAAGCTTAGAGTTTAAAGCATGAGCCACATGTAAATAACTAAGAGGTTGCCCTTATAAAAATCCGGATTCAAATTACATCGCTATTGCAGGCATATTGCCTTTAAGAAAATACAACATCTTCAGAAAATATGCGTTAGAAAGCTATATTGTTGAAAACGTTTGTTAAAAAGTTTGCAAATGGAATGTATTAAAGGTAACTTAGAAACTTACTTTTATAAAAAAGACAGGATCGTGAAGCCACTCCAAAAAATATATGTATTGAAACTGAAAGCGCTTAGCTTAAGTATATGCTTTTTCCTGATCATAACAGGAATCGCGCAGACCAGAACTAAAAATGTTCCTGTGGTTGAAAGATATATTGTAGGTTATAACGATGTTACAAAAATGAAGTTCATTAATGATTCAATCATGTATGCTGAAGGCTGGCAACATTTGCCACAGCCAAAATTCTGGCGGCAAATCATGAATTTGTCGCCTGACTCTGCGATTATAAGTGTTGCTACCAGTAGGCAAATTTTAGACAAAGTTTCAACAAAGGAATGGAATAAACTAACCGATATACAAAAAAGCATTTATAGGGATGACATCCGGAAAAACAATAATATTCCGGACAGTGTCAGCATATTAGTTACTGCCGGAAAAAAAGATTTTTATGAATTTAAAAAAGTAATGCCAACCATCAATCGTTCGATTGATGTATTCAAGCAGAATGGTGTTGACCCTTGGTATGCTCAGGCTATATTGCTGATTGAGAGTCCAGGGAAAATGAATACTAAATCTACGGTAGGTGCAAATGGGCCGTTTCAATTAATGAAAGCCGTTGCGCGTAACCAAGGACTGATCGTAAATAAAACAATAGACGAGCGCACCAATATTGAAAAATCAGCACTGGGAGCATCCCGTTTATTGAGCAGGATCTGTATCCCTTATACCAAAGCGATGCTGGATAGCGCGCATGTAAGCTACAACGAAACCGATCTTTGGTTCCGTCTGTTGGTATTGCATTCCTACCATGCCGGAGCCGGAAATGTAGCTGGAGTGATCCGAAAAATCAATCCATGCGAAGGTGGTATGCAGCTAATACAAACGGTATGGCAAACTACTTATGGAGGCTTTAAAAATGCATCACAAAATTATTCACAACTTGCTTTAGCTGCATTTTGTAATTTCGATCAACTGATCACACAACAAAAAGATTCGGTTTATTTAATTGAGGGTGATAGAATGTTCAATGCTTATGCTAGTTGCAAATGTGCCCCATATGATGCATGCGCTTATTTAGGAAATTGCATCACAACCTACGAGCACGATTTTATTGATGGTGTTATTCCTTTCGATTATTTTATTTCTAAAGTAAAAACAGTAGAAATAGAATTAAGCGGACTAACTCCATTCAAATATCCTTATAACGATGACCACATAAACGATATCGGTTTTAAACTGTTAAAAGCCCGTAAAACGGAAGAAGCATATAAACTTTTTAAACACAATGAATTACAGCATCCTGATTCTTGGGCAGTATACCACGGTTTGGGGGAAACATATCGTTTGATGGGGGAAAAAGATATGGCACTTAGCAATTACAAAAAATCATTAAAAATTAATCCCAATAACGAAGATAGTCAACGTGCTATGGCAAAATTAATGGCAAAACCAGCCAAAAAATAAGCCCTATTTCTTAATCATTTTTTTCGTAAATTAGCAATCCGATTGATGGAACGCGGATGACACTGATAAAACGGATTTACACCGATTTTTCTGTTATTTCTAACCGTAACCCTGAGCGTAGTCGAATGGAAAAGAGGAAAATCTCTTTGCTTGAATAGCATTTGATTGCGATTAGATTATCGGAAATGGAACGCAGATTATCATGATCTTCATGATTAAAATGGATTTCTATTTTGATAATTAAAAAAATGGATTTTTATTGCCTTTGGCAATGATTGGATAGTACGAGAAATGATACACAAAGAAGACATAGATAAAATATTTGAAGCTGCCCGTGTTGAGGAGGTAGTTGCTGATTATGTTTCGCTAAAAAAACGCGGAGCTAATTTAATTGGCTGCTGTCCCTTTCACAATGAGAAAACTCCTTCTTTTTATGTTTCTCCTGCTAAAGGTATTTACAAATGTTTTGGTTGTGGAAAAGGTGGACATGCAATCAACTTTATCATGGAGCATGATAAGTTAACGTATCCAGATGCTTTACGTTACCTCGCAAAAAAATACAACATTGAAATTGTTGAAGAGGAACAAACGCCTGAACAAATTCAACATAACAACGACAGAGAAAGTTTATTGGTTGTTTCTTCTTATGCTCAAAAACATTTTTCTGAAAATTTATACAATACCGATGAAGGAAAATCCATCGGTCTAGGATATTTTAAAGAACGCGGCTTGAGAGAAGATATCATCCAAAAATTTCAATTGGGTTATAGCATCAACCAACGAAATGCATTTACAGAAATTGCCGTTGCGACAGGTTACAAAATGGAATACCTTGTTAAATCAGGTTTAACCATTGAGTACAAGAATGAAGCGGAAGTAAATGCGGAGACGGGTGAAATTATTAAAGCTGCTGACACAAAACATGCAGATCGTTTTTGGGGGCGAGTGATGTTTCCGATTCACAACCAAAGCGGAAGAGTAATTGCATTTGGTGGAAGAACTTTACGCACAGATATAAAAACTTCGAAATACGTTAACTCTCCCGAGACAGAAATTTATCATAAGAGTGATGTTTTATACGGATTATATCATTCGAAGAATGCAATTGTAAAAGAAAAATTCTGCTTCCTTGTGGAAGGGTATATGGATGTGATTGCCATGCACCAAGCGGGTGTTGAGAATGTGGTGGCAAGTAGCGGAACAGCTTTAACCGCAGGACAAATAAAATTAATCCAACGTTTCACAAACGATATTATTATTTCTTACGATGGTGACCAAGCCGGAATAAATGCAGCATTAAAAGGAATTGATCTTTTGTTGGAAGAAGGAATGAATGTAAAAGTTCTTCTTTTTCCTGATGGTGATGACCCGGATTCTTATTCTAAAAAAGTAAGCACACAAGACTTAAAAGATTTCATCGTTAACAATGCTCAGAATTTTATTTCTTACAAAGCCAACATCTTAACCAAAGGTACAAACAACGATCCTTTGAAAAAAGCAGAGGCTATCAAGAAAATAGTACAAAGTATTGCGCTTATTCCTGATGCCATTTACCGCTCTGTTTATGTGAAAGAGTGCAGCCGCATCATGGAAGTGGATGAGCAAATTTTGTTGAGTGAATTAAATAAAATCAGAAGCAAAAATTTTAACGACAAACGAAATAACCCGCAGCAGCAAAACCAAGTTTCTCCTGAAAATGAACCAATACTTCCTGAAAAGAAAGAACATACCATTGCTGATGCTGAACACCAGGAAAGAGATATTATTCGCTTGCTAATTAATTTTGGAGCGAGTATGGTTAAAGTAGAAAGCCAGAATGAAGAAGGAGAAGATATTGAAATAGAAGTTTCTGTTGCGTATTTATTAACGCACGAACTACAAAGCGATAATATTGTTTTAGAAAATTTAGTATATAATTCTATTTTTTCTGAATTCGTTCAGCACTTAGAAAAAGATGCTGTTCCTGATACAAATTATTTTATTGGTCACGAAAATTCTGCCATCTGTTCTTTAACCATTGATTTGATAAGCAGTCCGTACACCCTAGCCAACTGGGAACAGCACGGCATTTATCCAACAGAAGAGAAAACTGTTTTAAAGCGTTCTGTTGATAATGCTATATATGCATTAAAAAGCCGTAAAATAGAAATGATGATTTACGACATTCAAAAACGTTTAAAAGAAAATCCACCTGAAGAAGAAATGATGACTTTGATGCAAACACAACAATCTTTATTGGAAGCGAAAAAAGCTTTTAATAGTATGTTGGGCAGGATTGTGGTGAAGTAGGATGCGGGTGACGCTGACTCAAAGGATTAAAACGGATTTTATTACGCTTTTAAAAATCTATTAATACAATAATGTTGCGATAATACAGTCGCACTAAACGTAAACTCTTTAACCACCTCAGTGTCGTCTAGTGGTGTTCAAATTAATCCTTCAACAATAACAACTGTTGTAATAGAAACAACTTCTACGCTTTGCTCTGCTGTTGGAATAGAAGACCCATTAAATTTTTCGCAAATTTTAGCTTATCCTAATCCATCCTCTGGAGAATTTAATTTTAGTGGCTTAGGAAAATCAGATAAAATAGAAATTTTTAATATTAATGGACAATTAATTTATCAAGCTGTATCGAATAATAATATCGAAAATGTTAATATTAGTAGGAAATCAAAAGGATTGTATTTTTACAGAATAACAAATGAAATAACCATTATTCAACAAGGAAAAATTATAATTCAATAATTAACCCCGACTGTTTATCATGATAGGTAGATGCAAAACAACAACCATAGCGCTTCTAAATTCCAAAGCTAATTTTCAAATGACCTCCAAGTCCCTCACGAATAATTCTCATAAGCGTGGAAAGTCTAATATCAGAAGCGTCATTTTCAATTCGTGAAATATATGTTTTAGTCGTTCCACATTTCTCTGCGAGTTGTGATTGAGTCATTCCTTGGTCTTTACGAAGTTCTTGTAACATCACACCCAGTTTGAAAGCTTCAAATCCTTCTTCAAATTTTTCTCTTTTTTTTGTTCCTCGTTTTCCATATTCTTTATCCAAATGGTTATCGAATGATGTTAAATTTTTATTTGCGATTTTCTTTTTCATTGAAGTATTCTTTTTTGAGTTTCTCTGCTAATTCTATTTCGTTCTTTGGTGTTTTCTGAGTTTTCTTTTGAAAACCATTCATTACAATTACAAGTTGGTCTTTGTCGAAAAAACTAAATGCTCTATAAATATCTGAACCCACTTCAACACGAATTTCATAAATTCCTGTTGAACCTTCCACGTGTTTAAAATATTTAACTGGAATTCTATCGAGAACGGCAATTAACTTTAAAGTCCAATTAAACTTCTTTTTTACTTCTGGTTTTAGCTTCTCATAAAATTCCAGGTAATAATGCTTGTAATAAAATATCTTTCTGATTGTTTTTTCTTCTACCATACAAAGTTAGCTAATTAGGTAACAATTACCAAATTTAAATAACAGAATTTTCGGGGTAATTATATAGAGTGGTTGCTGGGGACAAGTCAAGCGTCCATCTTCATATCCTTAACATTCATCTGCAAAGACACTTTACCGTTGTACTCATTTTCTTCAATCGCATAACATGCGCTAAACGTTTTTTTGCGCAACACTTCATCAAAATGTTGTGCTTGTGAAAAACCAATAGCTGAAAATGTTTCTTTTGGTTTGTCTTCTGCTTGAATGTCCATTTTCAAATGATTGTTTCCTACAATACGGACATAACCTTTGTCGATAAGATTTTTACTCATGAATACTGGCGACATGTTGCCAGGTCCAAAAGGTTCAAACTGTTTTAAAATGCGGAAGAATTTTGGAGTGATGTCGGATAATTTCAATTCAGCATCAATGGAAATTTCTGGAACCAGCATATGATCTTTAATTGTTGCAGAAACTACTTCTTCAAATTTTTGTTGGAAGGCAGCTAGGTTTTCTAATTTCATCGACAAGCCGGCCGCATATTTATGTCCGCCAAATTGTTCCAACAAATCGGAGCATGCTTCAATGGCATCGTATACATCAAAATCTTTTACCGAACGTGCAGAGCCTGTAGCCATTCCATTCGATTCCGTAAGAACAATGGTAGGGCGATAATATTTTTCTATTAAGCGTGATGCAACAATTCCGATAACGCCTTTGTGCCACTC
The DNA here is from genome assembly GCA_945885475.1 of Chitinophaga pinensis. Taxonomy (GTDB): domain Bacteria; phylum Bacteroidota; class Bacteroidia; order 2-12-FULL-35-15; family 2-12-FULL-35-15; genus 2-12-FULL-35-15. Next base: position 38,882 of record CAMCYR010000021.1, on the reverse strand, counting down.
TGCATGGAACAATACGGTCGATTTACGATTGATCAGTTCCTTATTTTCATCGATCATGCTTAATGCATGCTGCGTAATACTTACATCTAAAACTCTGCGCTCAGTATTGGAAGTATTAATATTTATTCCGGATGTTTTTGCGTCGGCATGATTTTCAGAAACCAAAAGAGCGACAGCATTTCTTCCAGTTTCAATTCTTCCTGCAGCATTGATGCGCGGGCCAACGGTGAATACCAATTCATTCATCGTTACCTCCTTTTTGATATTTGCAAGATCTAATATTGCTTTGATTCCTTTGCGGGGTTCTTTATTTATTTGTTGTAATCCGAAATAACACAAAGCGCGATTTTCATCAACGATAGGAACTAAATCTGAAGCGATTGAAATAGCGGTCAGATCCAAATATTGAAAAAGTGATTCAAAGGGAATATTATTTTTTTGAGCATAGGCCTGTACCAATTTAAATCCAACACCACAACCACACAATTCATCAAATGGATAATTACAATCGCTGCGTTTAGGATCAAGAATAGCAATAGCTTTGGGAAGAGTATCACCAGGACGGTGGTGATCACAAATAATAAAATCGATGTTGCGCTCATTTGCGTAATCCACCTTATCAATTGCCTTGATCCCGCAATCCAACGCAATAATTAAAGAGAAGTTGTTTTCTTTTGCGAAATCAATACCAAGAAAAGAAATGCCATAACCTTCGACATAACGATCAGGGATATAATAATCAACAAGACCTTCCGAATGGGGTAAACTTTTCAGAAAAGAATATACGAGCGAAACGGCCGTTGTGCCATCTACATCATAATCTCCGAAGACTAATATTTTTTCTTTAGATAAAATTGCTTTCTCCAGACGGGCAATTGCCAGATCCATATCTTTCATCAAAAAAGGATCGTGAAGATCCGTTAAAGAAGGGCGGAAAAATTTCTTTGCTTCATCATAACTGGTAATATCACGCTGCACCAATAAATTCGCCAACACCTGATCGACATTCAACTCTTCTGATAACCGGTTAACAATTGCTGCATCAATACCCGACTTTATGCTCCACCTTTTTTCCATTTCAATTATTTATTGCTAAATTAATGAAATACATCCATTTTATTTCGATAGTTATGAATAGAACAAAATATTATAATTAAAGCACTGACTTACAAAACAATAAATTCTAACAGAAATCTTTATTAAGTTCTTTAATCTTTATTTTTTAAATAAAATCTAAAGATTTTGTATTCCCTGCCTGAAACATGTGTCCCAATTTGGGAATACTGTGGCATCTTTCGAAAAAATAAAGAACTAATAATCAATTGTGTACATTTTGGGTGTAAATTTAGATGATTGATGCAAAGAATTAACCTAATGTTCATATAAAAATAACAATGAAAACAAAACTACTTACCCTCATTTTTTCGATCCTATTCATTACAATAAATGCACAAACCTTTATAAATACTACTGGAGGGACTATCACAGACGACAATGCATACAACTACTATCCCATACCTGTTAGTGGTTTAGCAACAGCTATAAATACAAGCACATTTGGAATAGAATCAATTACTATAAATGTATTGCATACCAATGACGCGGATCTTAGAATGAAATTAGAATCTCCAGCGGGTTCAATTTTTGTAATTACATCTTTTGCCGGAGGAACAGGAGACAACTATACAAACACCGTATTTCACGATTCGGCTGCAACACCGATAAGTAGCGGAACGGCTCCTTTTACAGGTGTTTTCAAACCTACTGAAGCTTTAGCATCCTTTAATAATGGCCAAAATCCAAATGGCACTTGGAATTTAATGATTCGAGATCAAACCGTGGGTGCAGTGGGAAATGTAATTTCCTGGCGTATCAAGTTTAGTAATACACCAGCTGGATATATTAATTTCACAAGTAGTAATTTACCAATCGTTATTATTAATACCGGTGGAGTTGCAATCCCTGATGAACCTAAAATAAATGCAACAATGGGAATCATTTATAATGGTGTTGGGGTAATGAATAGTATTAATGACTCTGCCAATAATTATAATGGGAATATTGGTATTGAAATACGTGGCGCATATTCTGCTTCTTTGCCTCAAAAACCTTATGCCATTGAAACACGTGATGCATTAAATGCTGAATTAAATGTTTCTTTGCTTAATATGCCAGAGGAACATGATTGGTGCCTGATTGCAAATTATAATGATAAAGCATTTATGCGTAACACATTACCCTATAAACTTTTTAGTGAAATGGGGCATTATGGCGCGAGAAGCCAATTCTGTGAAGTTGTTCTGAACGGGAGCTATCAAGGGATCTATTTATTGATGGAATCTATTAAGAGAGATAGCAATAGAGTTGACATTGCAAAATTAGACTCTACTGAAAATACAGGTATAAATGTAACAGGTGGTTATATTATTAAAAACGACTATTGGGACGCAAGTAATAGTTGGTTACTAAATTACCATCCGATAGATCATCCAACATTTGATGTAAATTTAGTTTATGACTATCCGAAGCCAACTTCAATTACCCCTCAGCAAAAAACGTACATTCAAACATATATTAATGATTTTGAGACCGCTTTATATGGAGCAAATTTCGCGGATACACTAAATGGATACAAAAAATACATCGGCACTAAATCATTTATTGATTATCTTATTGTGAATGAATTGGCTAGAAATAATGACGGCTTTAAAAAAAGTAGCTATTTTCATAAAGATAATAATACAGCTACAGCAGTTTCTAAACTTAAAGCTGGACCTGTTTGGGATTTTGATTGGGCATGGAAAAACATAAATGAATGCTCCATTTTTTCAGCAACAGATGGATCGGGATGGGCACATCATATAAATGATTGCGGCCCAGATGTAAACTCACCAGGTTGGTATGTTCGACTTATGCAAGATACTGCATTTCAAAATACACTGCGTTGTCGTTGGGAATATTTTAGAACTACTATTTTAAGTAGCAGCTCTCTTAATAATTATATCGATTCTATTTCTATCTATTTAAATGCTGCTCAAAATCGTCATTTCCAAAGATGGGGGAATTTAGGTGTGAGTACCGGAACACCTGAAATGGAACCCGATCCAACAACTTTTGCAGGACAAATTACAAAATTCAAAGACTGGATTGATTTACGTATTGCATGGTTAGATTTAAATATACCTGGCAATACATTTAACTGCGATTTTACTTCGGTGGAAGAAATAGAAATGCGTCCTGCGAATTTTAGTTTTTTCCCTAATCCAGCAATCGATAATTTAACTATTTTTTCGAATACTAAAGAACTAATAAAACAGATCGAATTGTTTGATATAAATGGTAAACTAATAATGAAAATGAATGTGAATGCCAATCAAACAAGCATAAATGTTACAGATTTATCTAACGGTATATACATATGTAAAGTATATAATTCAACCCCAAAGTTCCAAACCGAAAAAATAGTAGTTATCCATTAATAATTTAAACTAAATGAAAAAATATTTTCTACTCATAATATCTTGTTTTATAGTTTCAATTACACAAGCACAAACTTTCACAAATACTATTGGAGGCAGTATCACAGACGACAATGTATACAACTACTATCCCATACCTGTAAGTGGTCTGGCAACAGCTATAAATACGAGCACATTTGGAATAGAATCAATAACCATAAACGTATTGCATACGAATGATGTAGATCTTAGAATGAAATTAGAATCACCAGCAGGTTCAATTTATATTATCACATCTTTCGCTGGAGGAACAGGAAACAATTATACAAACACCGTTTTTAACGATACGGCAGCAACATCGATAAGTAGCGGTACGGCTCCTTTTACAGGTATTTTCAAACCTGTCGAAGCATTAGCATCCTTTAATAACGGGCAAAACCCGAACGGTACATGGAAATTAATGATTCGTGATCAAACAGTAACTGAAGTTGGAAATGTGATTTCCTGGAGCATCAAATTTAGCAATACACCAGCAGGATATATTAATTTCACCAGTAGTAATTTACCAATCGTTATTATTAATACTGGTGGAGTTGCCATTCCAAGTGAACCAAAAATAGATGCTACTATGGGAATCATTTATAATGGTGTTGGAGTTAGAAATTACTTAACAGACCCTTATAATAATTATAATAACAAAATCGGAATCGAACTTAGAGGTTCAAGTTCTGCTAGCTTTCCGCAAAAAAGTTATGGCTTTGAGACACGTGATGTAAACGGTACTCAAAAAGATACGATGATTTTGGGAATGCCTGAAGAAAACGACTGGATTTTGTATGCTCCATATGATGACAAAACATGTATGAGAAATGTATTGAGCTACGATATCGCTAACAAAACAGGACATTATGCTTCTCGTACTAAGTTTTGTGAATTGATGCTTAATGGACAATACAAGGGTATATACGTAATGATGGAAAAAATAAAAAGAGACTCAAGCAGAGTGAGTATAGCTAAATTACTACCTACTGATATAACTGGCGATGATCTAACAGGAGGCTATATCATTAAAGTTGACAGAGACGATGGAGCAGGAAGTTTTTGGACTTCATCCTATCCTTCTGCTGCAGGGACTCCTATTAAATTTGTTCATGAATACCCCGAAAATGGAACAATTGTTCCTCAACAAAGAGCTTACATTCAATCGTATATGGACACCGTTGAAAATGTATTGAATAGTTCAACCTTTGCTGATCCAATTAATGGGTATAGAAAATATATAGGAGTAAATTCATTTATTGATTATTTTATTTTAAACGAAGTAAGTAAAAATGTTGATGGCTATCGCCTAAGTGCATTTTTGTTTAAAGATAAACAAAGCAATGGAGGTAAAATTAAAGCCGGTCCCGCTTGGGATTATAACTTAGCTTGGTGGAATGCTGATTATTGTGAAGGCTTTGATACTGCTGGCTGGGCTTACGACTTTTCATCTGTTTGTGGTTCTGATACATGGCAAGTCCCTTTCTGGTGGGGAAAATTATTACAAGATCCAACGTATACTGCTCAATTAAGATGTAGATGGGATGAATTACGTTTAACAACATTAAGCATTCCGGTATTGAATAATTACGTTGATTCAATAGCAAACTACCTTAACGAATCTAAAACAAGACATTTCACAGTTTGGCCTATTTTAGGAATATATACGTGGCCAAATCCGAGTCCTATTCCAGCTGATTATTCTGGAGAAATTACTGCATTAAAAACCTGGATAAATGATCGTATAATTTGGATGGATGCTAATTTACCGGGAGTATGTAATGTTGGAATAAATGAAAACACCTTAACTGAAACTAATTTTACAGTGTTTCCAAATCCGTTCAGCAACTCTTTCAATGTACATTTTTATTTACCCACCTCTCAACAACTGACTATTCAAATTACAGATGTGTTAGGGAAACTGGTTAAAAAGGTAAATCAGGAAACATATTCTGCAGGTGAAAACACTATTACCATTAATCTGAATGCGGCAAGTCTGAATAAAGGATTATATTTCATGACCATCACAGCTGCGAATGGAATGATCGTAAAAAAACTGAATAAAATGGAGTAAATACCACATTTTAGGTATTGGATTGATCCTGGAATCTTCTCAAATTTGCAGGGTACATGAATTTACCTCCACACATATTTTATATTGCTGAAGCGATCACAGAAAATGTCGCGCCTAGTTTGTGGAGTTTTTATCCTGAAACGATAGAATGTAAAAAACTGAAAAAAAAATGTTGCAAAAACTATAAGAAGGAAAAACGATGTAAACGTTGTCCGATGCAGTCATAAAAAATCCTCTGAATTCTTTCAGAGGATTTTTTATTCAGATCATAACCATTTCTTTTTTCTGAAATAGACCATTAAAGAAATCATTATAGTAAGCATTACTGCCCATGTAACCGGGTAACCCCACTTTGAACGGAGTTCAGGCATCATATCGAAATTCATTCCATAGACACCGGCAATGAAGGTAACAGGAACAAAAATAGTTGTGATGATCGTTAACACTTTCATTACTTCATTCATTTTATTACTGACACTTGAAAGATAAATATCCATCATTCCTGAAAGTAAATCACGATACGTTTCAACCGTATCGATCACACGAATGGTATGATCATGTACATCCCGCAAATAAATATCGGTAGTAGGCTTGATTAACACTGTTTCACTGCGTTCCATATTGTTGATCAATTCACGCATCGGCCAAACAGATTTTCTTATATAGATCATCTCTCTTTTCATATCGTGTAACTGTCGCATGGTTTCTTTAGTGGGCTCATCAATAAGATCCTCTTCCAATACTTCGATCCTATCACCAATTTTTTCTAGGATACCAAAATAACAATCGACCACAGCATCCACTAAAGCATAGGATAAATAATCAGCACCCATTTTACGAATGCGGCCTTTCCCGGTGCGGATCCTATTTCGGATCACATCAAATGCATCGCCACCTTCTGCTTCTTGAAAAGAAATCACGATTCCATCCATCAACACAACACTTAATTGTTCCGACATCAATTCGGAATTATAATAAAGCATTTTCATGATCGATACAACATAATTGTCGTACTCTTCAAATTTCGGGCGCTGGTTGGTATTAACAATATCTTCAAGAGTAAGCGGATGTATATCAAAATATTTTCCGATCGCATCGATGAATTCTACATTGTGAATTCCATCCACGTTAATCCACCTCACCAACTTTGGATCAACCATACTTAAACATTCAGAAAGGTCATAAAACTCTTTCTCAATAAATTCAGTTTCATTGTATTCTATTAGTGAAATCCTTACCCGATTCGTTTGCTTATCACCTAAGTAAACCAATGTCCCCGGAGGCGCACCTGCACTATTCGTTTTATTTACCATCATGATACTTTTTTATTTATTCTTCCTCATCGTTCTGTTCTTCCTTTTTCTCTTTGCTCTTTTTGCCTTCTGTTTTTTTTCCTTCAACAACAATTACAATCTCCCCTTTTACTGTCTTCGTTTTAAAATAGTCGGCCAATTCCTGAAGTGTACCTCTTTTATTCTCCTCAAACATCTTTGACAATTCTCTAGAAATAGAAGCGTTTCTGCCGGCACCAAAATATTCAATAAATTGTTCAAGGGCTTTTACCAACCGGTGAGGCGATTCATAAAAAATCATCGTACGGTGCTCGTTAACCAAGGCTTTAATTTTTGTCTGACGACCTTTTTTTTGTGGCAAAAAACCTTCAAAACAAAATGTATCACTGGGTAAGCCAGAGTTTACTAACGCTGGCACAAAGGCAGTTGCACCCGGCAAACATTCAACTTCAATCCCTTTTGATATACATTCACGGATCAATAAAAATCCAGGATCAGAAATACCAGGCGTTCCGGCATCTGTTATTAGCGCGATTTTTTCACCATTTGCGATGCGCGCAGAAATCATCTCCACCGTTTTATGTTCGTTGTGCATATGATGCGCAAACATCTTTTTGTTGATGTCTAAATGCTTTAATAAAATGCCCGACTTGCGGGTATCCTCTGCTAGGATCAAATCAACTTCCTTCAAAATACGCACAGCACGAAGTGTTATGTCTTCAAGGTTTCCGATAGGTGTGGGTACTATATAAAGTTTCAATTTTTAGATTTTAAAGTTTTAACTACTGCATGCTTGATCGCTTTATTATTAAATCTATTGCTGGAGGCGCTCACCAAACTTTGTTATCAATTTAAATACGTTTTCGAACGCATTCAAAGGTAATGTTTCCGGCCGATCATAAATATCGTGATATGCTTTTATTCCGCCCATCGTATATATAAAAAATGCTTTTACTCCTTTTTCAGAAAAATGATAGTGGTCGCTATTAGCAGACTTTCCACGAATTTCTACATCTTTGATAAAAGCATTTGTTAGATTGATTTCTTTCAATAGGTCAAATTCCGATTTATATATAGAACCATTTACTACCGTAATTCCTTCCTCACCCGTTCCCATGATGTCCATATTAAAAACGAATTTTATATTCCTTAACGGGAATATTGGATTATCTGTAAAATATTTCGAACCCAGCAAGCCAACTTCCTCACCGCAAAATGCTATAAAAACAACAGAACACCTCGGTTTATTTTCTGGTTGTGAATAGTGATTCGCTAGATTTAGTAACATGGCGCAGCCGCTGGCATTGTCATTTGCTCCTGGAAAATAAACATCCTTTCCCATTTGCCCTAGATGATCATAGTGTGCCGAATAAATTATAAACGAATCAGGATAAACAGAACCCTGAACAAAACCAATTACATTTTGTGAAACATGTTTGGGAATAAATTTATTGGTTATATCAAAAGTAATTTCTTTGGGATTTACAAGTAATGATGTTCTTAGGATTTCTATTAGAGGGAAGTCATTCGCTGTTTGAGACATGCTCCAGGTTAACTTATCCTTTAAGGATACAATTGCTTTTGCATGAATACTATTACCAAGAAGATCATTTAATTCTTTCGTTTGTTTTCCAGTATCGGTTACAAGTACAACTTTATCTTTAAAATCGGTTTTAAGAAATTTGCGATACTTTTTTTTGTTTTCAATCAATTGATCATCAGCAAATACAATTTTGCAAGTTCCTCTTGATGTCGGGGAATACGCATAAATAAGAAAGTCCTTTCCCGGACTTAATTCTTTACCATTGATTTGAACCGAAACATTTTCAGGAAACGTGTTTATCCCAAAACTCAACTTCTGATAATAATCATCACCGAATGATTTTAATCCAATTTTAGAAAATTCATTTTTAAGATAATTTGCTGCAATGCTATCACCGCAATTGACATACCCTCTTCCGTGCATACTTTCGGATGTCAGTGTATCAACAATCTTACGGGCATACGCATAAACTTCCCCTTTTGTAATTTCCTGAGCGGAAAGTGAAAAGATAGCAGAATAAAACAGCAGTAGAAGGAGAAGTATTTTGATGCGCATATTTTTTTTATAAACTGATCGGAATGCCTATCCGACCAGGGAGAATATTCCAGCGAGGCTTAACTATACCGTCTGTCTACTACATCGAAAAGCCGTTTTACTGTTTCTTTTTCAATATCCCATTCATATAATTGTTGCAAGTTACTCAGATAGTCCATTGCCGATTCTAAACTTCCTGCATTATTCAATTGCTGAATTGCAATGCTGAACTCCTGCATATTTCCTACAAAAAGTTCATTTGCAAATAAAAATTTATCATTGAACCCTATTGCTTTATTTATATCATCAATTGCTGGTTTATGAAGCTTATTGACAACTGGTTTTTCTTCTTTTTTCTCGATCTTTCTTTCAACCTTAGCCTTTTCAACCACAGAGGGTAGTTCAACACCAAACAAGTCGATGGGCTTCTCTGTATTTTCAACCTGTTTAAGGGGCTCCGGCTTTAATTCTGCCTTTGGAGGATCAATAAGCACTTTTTCAATAATAGGAACCTCTGCTTTTACTTTTGTTACTGGTTTTTCAGCAAGAACCGGCACTGAATTCAGGTGGTTGAATACAATCGATTTCTGATATAATTTTTCAATTTTATGAAGGATCAACTCCAATTCCAACTGAGGAATATGCACTTTATCGCCTATATTGTCGGAGTGCTCCTTAATGCTATTGATCAATGCAGCAATCTCTTCTCTGATGGTGGACTTGTTCATGATTTAATTTTACCGTGTTAAAAAACAAAACGCTTTTTTGACTAAATTTGTTGTGCTCCAAAACAAAGAGATTTTTAAAAAGTATCTATCGTTTTGTACATCCCGAAATTTAAATCCGGGATCTTATTTTGAATAAAAATACATTAAAATTGCGAATATTAAACTAAGATTTTTTCACACAAAATCAACAATATGTTCCTCGAAAACACCATTCATCTGCATAAACGAAAAGGCTCCATCGAAGTCATTTGCGGCTCTATGTTTTCAGGCAAAACCGAGGAACTCATCCGCAGAATGAAACGCGCCCAATACGCAAAACAAAAAGTGGAAATTTTTAAACCGGAAATCGATACACGCTATGATGATGTCAACGTTGTATCCCATGAAGGTAATTCTATTCATTCTACTCCCGTTCCAGCCTCTTCACACATTTTATTGTTGGCGAGTGATGTTGATGTAGTCGGTATTGACGAAGCACAGTTTTTTGATGCGGGGCTCGTTGATGTATGCAATCAGCTTGCCGACAGCGGAATACGAGTGATTGTAGCCGGACTTGACATGGATTATTTAGGAAAACCTTTCGGTCCGATTCCTTCTTTACTTGCAACTGCTGAGCATGTTACCAAAGTACATGCGATTTGTATGCGCTGTGGAAACGTTGCCAATCACTCCCACCGCATTTCTGATGATTCAGCATTGGTAGTGCTTGGCGAAACAAATAATTACGAACCACTTTGCAGAGATTGCTTTGTGGCAGCAAAAAAATAAGATGAACTACGCCATATCCGATATCGCTTCTGTAATTAATGGGAAATTAAATGGCAATACTGCTGCTTCAGTTAAGAATTTATTAATTGACAGCCGTAAACTGTCGAACCCAGAAACTTCCTTGTTTTTTGCCATCAAAGGTGAACGACATGATGGACATGCATACTTGGCAGATCTATACGAAAAAGGAGTGCGGAATTTTGTTGTTTCCACTTTGCCTTCAAACACCTCGGCCTTAACCGATGCACGATTTATCTTAGTTAATGACACGCTTCTCGCTTTACAACAACTTTGTGCGCATCACCGCCAACAACATAAAATTCCAGTTATCGGAATCACAGGCAGCAATGGAAAAACCATCGTAAAAGAATGGCTATACCAACTGATGCGGGAAGATAAAAACATTGTCCGCAGTCCGAAAAGTTTCAACTCCCAGGTGGGTGTTCCTCTTTCTGTTTGGCAGATCTCGGAGGAACACGATTTAGCCATTTTTGAAGCAGGCATTTCAAAACCTAAGGAAATGCGATTGCTCGAAAATATTATTCAACCAACTATTGGGATTATAACCAACATAGGGCAAGCACATGATGAGAATTTTGAAAATCAAAAACAAAAAGTATGTGAGAAATTAAAACTGTTTTTGAATTCGGAAGTGTTGATTTATTGTAAAGATTATTTATCTATTCACGATGAAATAATTACGAACAAATCATTTTCGGATGCTAAATTTTTTACTTGGTCAAAAAAATTACGTGCCGATCTATTAATAGGACGTATAACAAAAACAGAAACTGACACAGAAATACAGGGTGTTTACAAAAATGATTTTATCCGAATAACAATTCCATTAACCGATGAAGCCAGTATCGAAAATGCTATTCACTGCTGGGCAACAATGCTTTATTTGGGCTACGAAAACAAAGTGATAACCGAACGCATGCGATTACTGAGTCCGGTTGCCATGCGTTTGGAATTAAAAGAAGGGATCAACAACTGTTCCATCATCAACGATAGTTACAATTCTGATTTAGGATCTTTAGCGATCGCTTTGGATTTCTTAAATCAGCAAAAACAACATCCCAAAAAAACGCTTGTGTTATCAGATATTCTGCAGAGCGGACAAAATGATACAATGCTTTATAAAGAGGTGGCAGAGCTTATTCACAAAAAAGGAATTTCTCGCCTGATTGGAATCGGTGAAGGTATTTCATCACAAGCGGATCAATTCAATTGTGAAAAAAGTTTTTACAGTTCAACAGCAGATTTTTTACAGCAATTCAACAATTCCTTTTTCAGAGATGAAACAATTCTCCTGAAAGGTGCACGTGCATTTAGTTTCGAAGCCATCAGCAAGATAATTCAGCAAAAGGCCCATGAAACGGTTTTGGAAATTAATTTAAATGCAATCGTTCACAACTTAAATTATTTCCGATCTAAATTAAAAGCTGAAACCAAAATTATGGCGATGGTAAAAGCTTTTTCATATGGAAGTGGAAGTTTTGAAATTGCCAATATTCTTCAATTTCACCGAGTTGATTACCTGGCAGTAGCATACGCGGATGAAGGAATTGAATTGCGTAAAGCCGGAATTACTATGCCAATCATGGTAATGAATCCTGAAGAACAAAGTTATGATGCAATGATTCAATACAATCTTGAACCTGAAATTTATAGTTTTAGGGTGTTGAGTTTGTTTGAGGAAACCTTAAAACGCAGCGAACGAAATAATGCTCAGCCCATCCCTGTTCATATTAAACTCGATACCGGCATGCATCGCTTAGGATTTGATGAAGATGAAGTAAATGAATTGATCGTTCGCATCAGCAATAATAAACATCTAAAAATAAAATCCGTTTTTTCGCATTTGGCAGCTAGTGATGAAGGCGAACACGATGATTTTACATGGCAACAAATTAAAAAGTTAAATGTGATGAGTGAAAAAATAAAATCGCACTTTAACTATACCATCATAAAACACATTTTAAACTCAGCAGGTATTTCACGTTTTCCGGACGCTCAATTTGAAATGGTAAGGCTAGGAATCGGCTTATATGGCATTGGAGCAAACGCAACCGACCAAGCACAATTGCAAAATGTGAGCACATTAAAAACGAGTATTTCACAGATAAAAAACATTCCGGCAAAAGAAACGATAGGCTACAGCAGAAAAGGAGTGGCCAGCCGCGACATACAAATTGCAACTGTTCCTATTGGCTATGCAGATGGTCTTAGCCGGAAACTTAGCAATGGGGCCGGAAAAATGATCGTTAAAGGAAAAGAAGCGCCGATCATTGGAAATGTGTGCATGGATATGTGTATGATTGACATTACAGACATTCAAGCAAACGAAAATGATGAAGTAATTATTTTTGGCGATATCAATCCAATCGCCGACGTGGCGAAAGATATTGGCACCATTCCGTATGAAGTATTGACAAATGTTTCACGAAGAGTAAAGCGAGTTTATTATCAGGAGTAATCGATTGACCGTCTATGTGAGGCAGGGAGCAATCTCCTTTATTTGTCGGACTGCAACTTAGCATTCCATGTTCTTCACAAAGGTATACAGATTAAAATCTTTATTCTTTAATGCTTCTTCAATCCGATCTTTAAGATCACTCTTTGATACACCCGTCATCTTTTTATTCTGAATCAATCGATATGCTTTTTCTGCAAAAAGATAAGAACGTTTTGTATTTACTCCTACCTTATTATGCTTGTCAATCGTCTCGATCAACTCCTCTACACCTTCTCCTTTTGTAGCAATCGCTTTTATTACAGGAATATTCCAAGCAGTTGCTTCCTTGGAATGCACCATCTGAACAATATTTTTAATAAATGTATTCGCTCCGTCTCTATCCGATTTGTTCACTACAAAAATATCCGCAATTTCCATGATCCCCGATTTTATTGCTTGCACATCATCACCCGATTCAGGAACAAGGACCAACACTGTTGTATCTGCTAAGCCAACCACTTCTACTTCACTTTGTCCGACACCAACCGTTTCAACAATAATATAATCAAACGAAGACGCACGCATAACATCTACTATCTCAATTATTTTTGCAGCTAAACCACCTAATGAACCTCTTGTGGCCAATGAGCGGATAAAGACTTTTTCATTATTAAAATGTTCCGACATACGCAATCTGTCGCCCAACAAGGATCCGAAATTAAAGGGAGAGGTTGGATCGATTGCAATCACTCCAACCGATTTATTTTCATCTGTTAATTTTTTGATGAGTGCATTGATCAAAGTACTTTTCCCGGCTCCCGGAGGTCCGGTAACACCCACAACGGGAATAGCTTGATTGAATTTTAAAGTTGTTAGAATTTCTTCATATCCATTCAACTCATTCTCAACTACAGTAATACAACGAGCCAGCGCTTTTTGGTCGCCTTGCTGTAATTGTTTTATGAGTGTTTTAGTAGTTGACATTCATAGCAAAGATAATACAAAATGTGAAAAATTAACCACATAGAGACATAGATTTAAAAGGCGCTGCGCTCTACATAGCTGTTATAAAATGCAGGCATAGCTCTATGAATAAAAAATTATTTTTCTATACTATCCTTCCCTTTCTATGTCCCTATGTGGTTAAAATTATGTTAATTTGCACATCTAAACAACACAAAAATGCCACAACTATCCGTTGTCATTATAACGTTTAATGAAGAAAAAAACATTGGTCGCTGCCTTGATTCTATTCAGGGAATTGCTGACGATGTGGTGATTGTGGATTCCTTTTCTTCTGATGCAACTGAAAGTATTTGCAAAAAATACGATATAAATTTTATCTCCCGAAAGTGGGAAGGTTATTCGGACACAAAGAATTTTGCAAACTCACAAGCCAAAAACGATTGGATTTTATCTCTGGATGCTGATGAAGCATTATCAGAAGAATTGAGAAAATCTATTCTAAAGGCAAAGGAAGCGAACGAATTAAAGATTTATAAATTTCATCGCCTAACGAACTACTGTGGCCACTGGATTAAGCATTGCGGATGGTATCCCGATACAAAAATCAGGATCTTCGATAGAAGAATTAGCAAATGGGAAGGTATTATTCACGAAAAACTGGCTATCAATTCAAAGCAGAATGCGATTTTATTAAAGGGTGATTGTTTGCATTACAGCTACTATTCAATGGAACAGCATTATGTGCAGGCTCAAAAATTTACAGATATTGCAGCTAAGGAATTATTTGATAAAGGCCAAAGCGCTTCCATCATTAAGCTAATAATCAGTCCGGCAGTAAAATTCATTCGCGATTATTTTATAAACTTAGGTTTTTTAGATGGGAAAGCAGGGTATATTGTTTGCCGCATTTCTGCGTATGCAACCTACCTCAAATACAAAAAATTGCGTGATCATTATTCTGCAACAAAATAAATGCCTCTAAAAAACAACATACAAGGGATCATCATCAGCCGCACGGATGCCATCGGAGATGTTATGCTTACATTGCCTTTGTGCGGCATCATCAAACAAAAATATCCAAAGGCAAAAATTATTTTCCTTGGACGAACTTATACGGAAGACATCATTAAATGCTGTGAATTCGTTGATGAATTTATCAATGCGGACGTCCTCTTAAAAATGGATGACACAACTGCTACTCAAGAATTAAAAAAGTTGAATGCAGATGTTTTCCTGCATATTTTCCCTAATAAAAAGTTGGCTGTATTGGCAAAAAAAGCGGGAATTCAAATTAGAATCGGAACAACAAATCGCTTATTTCATTGGGGAAAAGTAAATTCATTTGTCCGCTTAAGTAGAAAAAACTCCGAATTGCATGAGTCACAATTAAATTGTAAACTACTAGAGCCATTGGGAATACATGCTTTACCATCCCTGAAGGAACTTTCTGAATTCACTGGATTTACAAAAATTCCATCTACAGAAAGCAATAGTACGGTACTCATAAATCCTGCAAAGATCAATGTGATCCTGCATCCAAAATCAAATGCAAGTGCTCGTGAGTGGAGCCTAGAAAATTATAAAAAGTTAATTGAATTACTACCCGAGGAAAAGTATAACGTATTCATCAGCGGTACTGATAAAGAAAAAATACTACTTCTCGAATGGATGAGAAGCTTGCCGGCGTATGTACAAGATGTTACCGGAAAATTTTCACTGAACGAATTCATTCTGTTCATCAGCAAAGCGGATTATTTAGTTGCTGCTAGTACGGGACCGCTTCATATTGCTGCTGCCTACGGTATTGGAGCCATTGGTATTTATCCTCCTATCAGACCGATGCACCCCGGAAGATGGCAGCCTATTGGTAAAAATGCACAATTTGTTTGTGTTAATAGATCCTGCTTCGATTGTAAAAAGTCACCACAAACTTGCCATTGCATCAATGACGTTCTGCCTCTTCAGGTTGCTTCCTTGATATTAAATAAAAGCTAATTTTTTTTAGGGGAATAAATAAACAGCAGGAATGAATTAAAGAATGCATAAAAAGTAACTCCAGCCTGCGTTTCGAGCGTATCTTCCGTTAAAAAGGAAACAATAGCAATCAAAAGAAAGCTAACGTATAAATAGCTTTTACTTTTCTCACACAAAAACATCGGATAAAAAAGTGTGATTAAAAACCAGACTAATCCAACAATTCCAAATGCTACAGTAATAGACAAATATTGATTGTGAGCGCGTAACCTAGACTCTTTAGATAAGGGAGAATTCATTTTTTCATATTGCAGATCGAATGCATTTTGAATATCCCCGGTACCGACCCCAAAAAGAGGATTGTCTCTGATGATTGCCAGTGCTGTTTTCCAGAATTCAAACCGTTGTGTAATTGAATGCCCGTTTGGATCACCTGTATTTTTATAGACATCTAATTCCCATGCAATTTCATGTAACCGTCCTTCCAAACTCGCAATATCTTGATAATTGACATTTACAACTCCTTTCTCGATCGCTTTTATTTCTTCTTCCGAAAGTGAATTTAAAGCATCAGCATCTTTTCTTAATCCCTTGGAAGCAAGAAAACGAACCAATGTAAAATAAATATTATTTCCCTTCAGATCTTTTTCATTAAGCCTTATCGCACTCCTTTTATTCCAAACCTCTTCAAGCTCTTGATTACAAAAGTAGATCCATATATAATGTCCGTTCTCGGTCAGCTTGCTATCTAAAGCATGCTGATATCGGTTACCATGAGCAGTAGTATCTTCCAATTTGGAAAAATCGATTTTTTCAGGAGATGAGATTCCTTTACTGATCTGTATGGATAAATAAAAAATAGAAATTCCAATCAAAGAAACAACTACTACTCCTGAATATTTTATCCATTTTATTTTTGATCTGAAAATAGCATATCCAGATAGAACAATAACAGCAAAACAAAGTGCCGCAAGTCCGGTCATTAATTCTGTTAATATCAAAAAGTAAATCAACCAAAAAGCAATACCTACCCATACTAATTTTGGAAGCGGATCATGTGCTCGATAGAAGAAATAACTAGATATAAAAACAGCAATACAAATTAGTAGGGCAAAACGGATGTGAGAAATAAATACTGACACACTTCTGATATCTAACAATTCGCGATGAATGATCCCGGTTAAAATGAGCGTACTTATGACTGTACCAATTAGTATCGCAGCGACAAAAAACCGGAGTATCGCATTGATCGCCTTTTCTGATAACACTTTTGATGTGGAGAAAATAAGCGGTAAAATAAGCAATGGAGCTTTTATTCGGATATCCTTAAAAGCATAATCAAAATCTGATGTATAAAGTAAGCCAATGAAATGAACTAAAATAAGCGAACTAAGAAGGAGTGCCGCTTTATTGTTCTTAAATGCAATCATCTTGCCTTTCAATCCACCTTCCAATATCCAATTGCAAACTAAAATAATCTGAGAGAGACTCATTAAAAATTTTGATAGCGGCATTCCTATCACCAGCAGGATGAGTGCGAAAATATAAACGTATGTATGGTGCTTTTCGGAGAGTAGAGATTTCCTCATAGTTAATTGCAACGCAAATGTTGCAAATAAATTGCATTAAAAACGTAAAAATGACTAAAAAAAAGACAGCCGTTTTAGCAGATATCTTTTCAGCAAAATTATACTGTATTAGTTTTCTTTCCCTTTTTTAGGTTCTTTTGATTTATCGGGGCTCGAATGCGCCTTATCAATTACTCCAGGTGTTGTAAGTATCTTTGTATATTTCTCTGTATCATTCAATAAAACAAAAGCTTCAGCGATCTCTTTGTCATCTTTTAAGGATGCTTCTAGGCGACCATCCTGAAAATAATAACGGGAGGCGATCTCTTCTTCTAAAAACTGCTTGATTTCAGGTTTATATTTCGCAAGATCATCCTTTTTATTGTGCGTAATTTTACTTTTAAGTGCTTCAATATCCGCTCCGATAAGGTCAATTGACTTATCTGCTTTCGCATCGTTTTGAAAATCTTCCAAGGCCTGTTCAGTTTTTGTTGTATAATCATATTCTTTGTTGCTTAAAAACGCAACAAACGCATCGTACTCCGCGTCACTTAATTTAAAATCTTTTGCAGGCAGTATAGTTGCATGGGCAATACGGTAGGTGGTTGCATAATCAAAGATCAGATTTTTTGTAACCAGACTACCTAAAATACTGCTGAATTTTTGTGGCTCAACTGTCAGGTCAGGAGCAACTCCTCCACCATCATAAACAATTCTTCCATTTTTTGTTTTAAAAGCGGTAATCAACGAATCTGCTACTTTATCTACACTTCCATCTTCGTTGCGGTGGGAATAATCCAAGGCCTGAATACATCTTCCACTTGGTGTATAATATTTTGCAACAGTAACTTTCAACTGCGCATTATAACTCAAAGGACGGGTTTGCTGCACCAATCCTTTTCCATAGGAACGTTGCCCAATCACAACACCTCTATCAAGATCCTGTAAAGATCCCGAAACAATTTCTGAAGCAGAAGCAGAACCTCTATCAACCAAAACCACAATCGGTAGCGTTAGATCAATCGGAGAACTTGTGCCTTTATAAACTTTATCCCAGTCTTTTACTTTACCGCGTGTACTCACGATCTCGGTACCTTTTTCCTCAAACAGATTCACGATATCGATCGCTTCTTTTAATAGCCCACCGGGATTGCCCCTAAGGTCGAGTACCAACGATTTCAGATCGGGATCTTTTTTCAAATCTAACAAGGCTGCTTTTACTTCTGCGGCAGCACTCTCGGTAAATCCTGTGAGTTTTATATATCCTACATTTTTAGAAATCATGCCGGAATAGGGAACACTTTTTATTTTAATCTCTTCACGGTTAATTATTTTTTCGATCGGTTTGGATTCCCCTTCTCTTTCTATCAGGATCTTAATACTGGTACTTGCTTGACCTTTCAAATACTTGCTGATATCATCCGTTTTTTTACCTTTTACATCAATATCATTTACTTTAAGAATCTTATCTCCCGCTCTCAAATCAGCTTTTTGCGCGGGAAAACCTTCATAAGGCTCAGAAATTACAACGTAATCACCAATCTGGCGAACCAGCGCTCCAATTCCACCATACTGCCCGGTGGTCATGTAACGATAATCTTCAATTTCAGATTCAGGGATAAAATTTGTGTACGGATCTAAGGACTCGAGCATATCATCGATACCTTTTTTCATTAGGTCACCCGGATTGGTTTCATCAACATAATAAATATTCAATTCACGAAACAGTGTTGCAAAAATATCGAGGTTCTTGGATACCTCGAAATAGTTATCTACGAAGCTGTATGAAATTAGCCCGTATCCGGCAATTGTTATCGCAATGAATACTAATTTGAATTTTTTAATGAATGCTTTCATCATATTTGTTGTTTATTATCTATAATTCCTTTCCACTACTTTTTTTTCGTTCATCCCGAGCTACTAACTTAAGGCACCGGATCATGCCCATGTCCACCCCATGGATGGCATCTAGAAATCCGTTTTGACGTTAACACAAATCCTTTCAAAAAACCATGTTTTTTAAATGCTTCTATTCCATATTGGGAACAAGAGGGTTGAAATCTACATGCTGGACCTAACAAAGGCGAAACCGTATATTGATAGAACTTGATCACACCAATAAACAAATAACTAAAAAGTATGCTTATCCACTTCATTTCAAATTACTGATCAGTGTATTATTTAAGCGGCTCAAGGCTTCAATTAATTTCTGTTTGATCTCAGCATATTCCAATTTAGTTTTGGCTGTATAGATCAGGATCAGTAAAATTTTTTTATCACCTAAAACTGCATAAATATTATGTTTTTCTTTACGGTACGCTTCCCGAATTTGCCTTTTTAAACGGTTTCTGTCTACCGCTTTTTTAAAAGAACGCTTCGGCACACTAATCACCACTTTTACTGGAGCCGAACTTTCTGCAATTGGAATCCAGCTGATCCGGAATGGCGAATGATTAAATGGTTTACCATTTGCCATCAGACGATCTATTAAAATCTTACTGCATAAACGTTCGTTTTTAGAAAATGTTTGCATTTCAACTATAAAAGTAAAATTAAAAAACCTTTATCACAACAAAATAATGACGGTAGTAAATGAGAATTGATAAACGGAAGAAATATCCGAATTATTATTTTGCCTTGTTGGCTGCTATAATATATTGCTCTAAAGCCATTGTCATGGAGGGAGCTTTTGGATTAGGTGCGTGAATATCCAGATTTAAGCCTGCTTCCTTTACAGCTTTTGCAGTAGTAGGACCGAAACAAGCAATACGGGTTTTATTCTGTTTAAATTTCGGGAAATTCTTAAATAAAGATTTGATTCCTGCAGGAGTAAAAAAGACCAATATATCGTAATTGACATTCGCAAGGTCACTCAAATCACTAGCGACAGTGCGAAACATAACCGCTTTCGTAAATTTTATTTTTGCTTCTTCCAATTTGTCAGCAATCTCTTCTCTGGCAATATCCGAACAAGGCAGTAAAAAATTTTCCTGCTTATGTTTTTTTATCACTTCCATTAAATCGGTAACGGTTTGTTTGCCGTGAAAAATTTTGCGCTTACGGTACAAAACATATTTTTGAAGATAGAAAGCGGTGGATTCCGAAACACAAAAATATTTCATGGTTTCAGGCACTGTTACTCTCATTTCCTGGCACATTCTGAAATAATGATCTACCGCATTTCTACTGGTCATAATTACAGCTGTATGCTCAGCAATATTCACTTTATCCTTTCTGAAATCTTGGGCTGAAACACCTTCTATGTGAATAAAAGGACGAAAATCAATCTTCACATTGCATTTTTTTGCAAGATCAAGGTATGGCGATTTATCCCCTTCGGGCTTAGGCTGAGAAACAAGCAATGTTTTAACTTTCAATTTTGCTGCATTTTAGTGGAACAAACAAAATAAATACTACTTTTAAATAGAAGCTATTTTGTATTGAGCATAAATAACTTTATAATTATTACAAAAGGTAATATTTCAAGGGAGCAAAGATACAAAAATAAATAGAATTTGGAAACTCTTATGCTGTTAAAGCCAATTACCACTCCGCGTAACAATCTGATAAACAGCAAAAAAACAAATAAGCTAAGCCCTGAGTAAATAAAAACAAATGGTGACACATCCCTTACAAATGCCATGCAGACTACAATTGGAAGCAAAAACAGCCCGAGGATGTTGCAAAAAAGGAAAATCATCATTGCGTATTCTCCAGCATCTTTTTGGTTCTGAAACACGTATCCAAAAAACCTCACGATTACCATCTTTAGTCCGTAAACGAGACTTACAACCATCGTTGTTTTTATAAAAAACAATAATTCACTTCCATCTTTATTAAAGCCATAATAATTTGCCGATTGTGAAATGAACAAGGAAAATGTAATAACAAATAGAACAGACAGAAATATTGAAACTCTGTTACCTAATGAAAGTTCGTCGCGCCCCAACTGATTAGCATACCGGTTGATATAGAATGCCTTTATAACCTGATCTAGCCGCTTTCTGTTTGCTGCATAAAGCCAAACAAAGAGAATGAATGCCAGCAATAAAAGTGCTGCAACTCCAAAATCAAAATCAGTAAAATGCAGCTGTGGGTTTTCAGCATTTTTGTTCAAGAGATGTCCTTCAAACAACGAGTTTGTTTGAAGTGTATCCGTATTTGCTGGAACGGAAACAGAATCAGATAGAATGCTAATATGAGTTGGTTTATTCGGCAAAGTAATGCAAAGTTAATGATTTCTATACGAACAAAAAAGAGGCTGATCAATTGATCAGCCTCTTTTTTGTTGCATTCATTTTATGAATGCTTTTTCTTACCTCCAAGCGTAAAAACCCTTGAAATATTGAATCCGAATTTAAATCCGCCTTTTAACCAACTATCTGTCGTATTAGGAATATAATTGTTTTCGATTATTCCTGAAGAATTTGTGAAATTAAGGTGAAACACATGCCCACCCGTTTCGATTTCAATTCCTAGCGCCAAAGGATGATAATATGGGTTCGCAGTATTATTTGTTCTGAAATCAGATAAGGTATAATAATAATCAGCAATGATACCTAAACGCTTGGTGATTTTAAATCTGAAACCACCGCCAATAGAAAGTAAATCATTTGATTCAACAGATCCATTATCCGCGTTTATACTTCCCAAAACAAAATTGCGATGCTGGTATGTTGGTGTCAATTGCATCGAAAAACGCCATCCGAATTTACGGGCAATCAATAACTGAGTTGTATATGCGAAACGATGAATATCGTTTTGCTTAAAGTCAGCGTTAGTGACGATACCACTATAAAACTGATTTGCTACTTGTGGCGTATAACTGACGTCAGCATAAACTGCTAGAGAAAGTGGTATATGATTGTCTTGCGTCTGATTCAAGATCCGGTATTTTACTAATCCGTCAATTAATTCGTTTTGTTTACTGCGCCCAACTCCTAATGTAAGATTATCGGTAATACCAAAATCAAAACCGATCCGGATATCTGAAGCGTTATCAAAACCATACAACTGATGTCCACCTCCACCACTTTGTGCACCAATATTACCGAAACGGTGGCTAACGTTAAAATCCATTGTACCAGCTTTAACCGTTTCAGTGGACTGCATGTTAATTATTTTTGATCCTTTGAAAGTAGCAATCACTTTCTCATGTGTTTTTTTTCCGCCGGCAGAATCCAATAATGCCAACATATCGTCCTGTGCAAACATATTTACTCCAAGGCATGTCAATGCGATGAATGCAAATCCTTTTTTCGAAATTATCATAAATTTAATTCTTTTTAAATGGAACAAGTACTGCATCTATTTTCACATCCACATCCTCTGCAATATTTTGGATGTATAAACTTGGTACTTTTATGCCATAATCTGCAATATGAATTTTAAATTTTGTTGAAATGCTTACTTCTTCAGCTTTAATATTTATTAATCCGTCCATTGTGATGTCTTTATCTACACCATGCATTGACATTTTTCCGGTAACAGTTACTTTGTGATCACCATCTTTCGCCCAATCAATTTTCTCATTGATCTTTCCCTTAAAAATAGTGTTTGGAAATTTTTCACTTTCCATATAGTTTTCATTGAAATGTTCTTGCATCAATGCCTTTTCAAATATAAAAGCAGAGTTTACAATCTTGATTTGGATATCATTTGTTGATTTATTGATCAAGGGTTTTGAGGCTTTATTGATTGCTTCGATATTTTCTAGAGGTGAAGCGGAAAAAAAACTCACCGCGCAGGTTTTAGCCATAACAATCTGAGCAGAAATTCCTGCACTGAATGCAAATGCGGTTATTAATAAAAGTGCTTTTTTCATCCTATTATGGTTTTAAGATTTATTGAAATTATTAGAAGATTTAGTTCGAGTATTAAT
This sequence comes from Chitinophaga pinensis, assembly GCA_945885475.1. Taxonomy (GTDB): domain Bacteria; phylum Bacteroidota; class Bacteroidia; order 2-12-FULL-35-15; family 2-12-FULL-35-15; genus 2-12-FULL-35-15. Next base: position 15,599 of record CAMCYR010000021.1, on the reverse strand, counting down.
TATTTTGTGCTCCTTGTTCCATCCAACACTTCAACTTCCCTAACTCATCTTCGGTAAGTTGCGGAGAAAGAGCTGGTGCCATATCTTTTAATGTGAACACTCTTGTTTTAAGACTTCCTCCATCGACTTTTGATTTGAACACATTAAAATCTGAAAAATCACCCGTTCCAGGACCACCAGCAGTGTGACATGTAACACACTTTGAAGTAAGGAATGGTTTGATATCTGAAGCGAATGAAATTGTCGCTGCACATCCAACTGTTAAAGGTTCCGCTTTTTCTTTAGTACAAGAAGAGAAAATCAAGGTAGCAGAAACTGCAATAAAAATTATTTTTTTCATGCTTATTTTTTTTATGACACAAATATAGAAAAATATTGAAAAAAATAGATTAAATCAGGGTGAAATACAACAAATCGAAAATAATTAGTTTCGACTACTTTTTTCCAAAATCTTTTGTATTCACAAGCTCCCCTGCTTCATTCCAAAATGTCCACATTCCACTTTCTTTATCATCGGTATAAAATCCCTCATATCGCTTGTTACCATTTTCGTACCAAGTTGTAGTTTTACCAAATTTTACTCCGCCTACAAATGTTGATTCGCTCCACTGCAGTCCGTTTTCATAAAAACTTTTCCACAAACCTTCCCTCTTGGAATCCTTCATCATTCCCTGCATTCGCACTGCACCGCTTTTATAACGAGAAATACTCTCCCCGTCTTTCGTGATGGTATCTTGTGTGGTGACAATTGTAAAATTTGTTGAATCAGAATTTGTTGGTGGAGAAGATTCTTTTTTTATTTCACCGGCAGGAATCTTATCCGCCTGGTTAGAACAAGAAACCAATCCGCAAAAAATGCATGAGAAAAGTATGATCTTAGTTTTCATCTGTTATTCTTACCTTTTAGAATGAGTGATTTGATGTTTTTCGATGACATATTAATTATTCCGTTCGGTCGTATATTTTACGAGTGCTTCTAATGAAGTCTTTGATGGGTTGTCCGAAAATTGACTGAGCAATCCCAGGGCTACATTTTTATACGCATTCATTTTTTCTTCCGCATATTGAATACCGCCACTTTTTATCACAAAATCAATTACTTCCGCCACTTTTTTGGGATTGTTATTGTTATTTTTTACAATATTGATAATTCTTCTTTTTTCAAAATAACTCGCACTATTCAGCGCATATATTAAGGGTAATGTCATCTTTTTTTCTTTGATATCAATACCTGTTGGTTTACCGATATGAGATCCATCGCCATAATCAAATAGATCATCTTTTATCTGAAATGCAATACCAACAGCTTCTCCAAATGCAGACAATTGATCAATTATTTTTTCGTCTTTTGTGACAGATGCGGCACCACAAGCGCAACAAGATGCAATTAATGATGCTGTTTTCTTTCGGATAATGTCAAAATATACAGCTTCATCTATATCCAGTTTTCTTGCTTTTTCAATTTGCAGCAACTCTCCTTCACTCATTTCTCTCACGGCATTAGAAACCAATCCTAACAAATGATAATCTTTGTTATCGACAGAAAGTAATAAGCCTCTTGACAATAAAAAATCACCTACCAAAACTGCAATTTTATTTTTCCACAATGCATTCACAGAAAAGAAACCTCTACGCTCGTTGGAGTCATCAACAACATCATCGTGAACCAATGTGGCGGTATGAAGCAATTCTATTAAGGAAGCGGCCCTGTAGGTGGACTCATTCATTTCACCTACCAGTTTTGCCGACAAAAACACAAACATCGGCCGCAATTGCTTCCCTTTGCGTTTCACAATGTAATGTGTAATCTTATCAAGCAAGGGAATAGAACTCTTCATTGAAGCTTTGAACTTCAATTCAAATTCGGCCATCTCTTTTTCTATCGGTGCTTTTATTTCTTTTACGGTCATAGAAAATTCTATTCTTTAAAAAAATTGAAATAAACAAATTACTTTAATTGTCTAAATAGCCTGCTTCGATCCATTTTTCAATTACTTTAATATCACAATCAGATAATTTACTCGCATTCTTCGGCATTGCGGAAAAACCGGATGCATGCTGAATTGAGCCCAAAAACTGACCGGTTGCTACAACAGCTGAAACACCCGAATAGTTGGAGAGGTTAAATCCTCCTCCCGGACTACCTGATGAATGGCAGCCCACACACCAAGTGGTAATTAGTGGTTTAATTCTCGCGCTATATGTAAAACTCATAGTGTCGCAACTTGAACAGTTAGAAGTGTTTTTCGCACCCATGTCAATCCATAGCTTAATATAACTAACATCCTTATTGCTAAGTTTTGGATAATTCTCTGCAGGCATTGATGGATTATTTCCGGAAATAACTTTATAAACTTCACTTCTCGAAGGATGATTCGCGACAACTCCTTTCATAATTCCTTCATAACTTGTTAAGTCATATTCCTCGGCTTTATCGATGGAATTATGACAACCGGTCGTTGCACAATTAGAAACAAATATCGGCAGAATATTTTCTTGAAAACAAACATCAGGATTGTATACATCGGAAGTACAATCAGAAAGAGTGACAACCAACACAGTCATGAATAAATATAAAACAGATTTCAATTTTAACATTCTTCTTTTCTTATCTGATTAAATACACTATTTAATTTTCATCTTCCGCTTCTCAAAACCCTCTTTATTTTTATTAGCCAATTGTCCGCATGCTGCATCAATATCCTTCCCTCTGCTTCTGCGTATATTTACAATAATATTTTTATTCTCGAGATACTTCGCAAAGGCATCCAATCGCTCCGTTGTCGTTTGTTGGAATTCACCATCATCGATGGGATTGTATTCAATAATATTTACCTTGCAGGGTATGTGTTTGCAAAACTTTGCCAAATCCTGCGCATCTTCAATGCTATCATTAAAATCTTTGAAAGCGATGTATTCATAAGTAACACGTGTTCCTGTTTTCTCATAAAAATAGGTCAAAGCTTCTGCCAATGCTTCCAGCGTATTGCTTTCATTGATTGGCATAATGTGATTCCGTTTAGCATCGTTAGCGGCATGCAGCGAAAGCGCCAAATTAAATTTCACGCCATCATCACCCAACTTTTTGATCATTTTTGAAACACCTGCAGTACTAACAGTTATGCGTTGTGGAGACATATTCAAGCCTTCCGGAGAAGTAATTTTATGAATGGAGTCCAGCACATTCTTATAGTTTAGCAAAGGTTCACCCATTCCCATGTAAACAATATTTGTAAGCGGGACATTGTATTTTTCTTCCGCCTGATTTTTTATCAATACCACCTGATCATAGATCTCGTCCGCATTCAAATTCCGCAAACGTTCTAACTTTCCTGTTGCACAAAACTTGCAAGTGAGGCTGCAACCCACCTGTGAAGAGATACAAGCTGTCATCCTTGTTGTACTAGGAATCAATACACCTTCTACAATATTGCTATCATAAAGTTTAAATGCATTCTTGATCGTACGGTCGATACTGATCTGCATGTCATCAACAACAACTGCGTTAATTACAAAATGTGTATTCAATAATTCGCGGGTAGATTTTGATAAATTGGTCATTTCATCGAATGTGCGCACCGACTTTTTCCAAAGCCACTCATACACCTGTTTTGCACGAAATGCCTGATCTCCGTTTTCTACAAAAACAGTTTTCAATTCTTCTAGCGAAAGTGCTCGTATATCCTTCTTTGTATCCATTTTGCTTGACAACAAATTTACGAATAGATATTGATATAACGAGCAGTTTATAATTTCGTAATTTTGTACTTTATACAAGTGTGTTATGCGTAAAATTTCTGCAGATTATATTTTTCCGGTTTCATCCGACCCTATCAAAAATGGTAGTATAACTATTTCAGAGGATGGCACTATTCTGGCTTTGGAATCGGACAATAACGGAGCAACAGAGCATTACTCCGGCATCATTTGTCCGGGTTTTATTAACACACACTGCCATCTAGAACTTTCACATTTACGTTCACAGGTAAATGAAAAAACGGGAATAACGAGCTTCATAAAAGAAATTATTGAAAAACGAACTACCTTTTCGGAAGACCTTATTGAAAGATGCATTGTAGATGCCGAAGCTGAAATGATTCGAAACGGGATCGTGGCTGTTGGTGATATTTCAAACAACAACAGTACATTTAAACAAAAAGAAAAAAGGAATTTATATTACCATACGTTCATTGAAATCTTCAGTATGGATCCTTCAAAGGCAGAAGAAACAATTGAAAAGGGGAAAAAATTAATAGCCGAACTTACTACTTCCGGCTCCATCTCACCTCATGCTCCCTATACTATGTCTGAAGAGTTACTTGCACTCATCAACAATGTTGCAGAGGAAAACAATAGTATTTTAACGATTCATAACCAAGAAAGTGAAGGAGAGAACGAATTGTTTTTGTACAACTCCGGTGTTATGTTTAACACATTCAAGGAAATGGGAATAAACACCAACTTGATGCGCAAAACAGGAGAAAATTCTTTACAATCAACCCTAAAACACCTCAACAAAGCAAAAAAAATAGTCCTTGTGCATAACACATTTACATCAAAGGAGGATTTCGATTGGATTAAATCTAATCGCTCTGATTTTAGATCTCAGCTCTATTTTTGTACCTGTCCGAATGCAAACCTGTTTATCGAAAACAAATTACCCGATTACAAGTTATTTATAGAAGAAAACGCAACAATTACTATTGGAACCGACAGCCTGGCTTCCAACTGGAGCCTATCCATTCTTGATGAATTAAAGACCATCACTAAGTATTACCCTGAAATTCCATTGCAAACATTGCTTCTTTGGGCAACAAAAAACGGGGCTGAATTTTTGGGACAAAACCAACTCGGCAGCATCGAAAAAGGTAAAAAACCTGGATTAAACCTACTAAAAAATGTGGATGGGATAAGCATCACTGAAAAAACGGAGGTGCTGAAACTTGCTTAAATGCGAATGCGGATCCTTACGATTTTTAATTGGCAGTAAATAAAAAAGCTCAGCAAAAATAAACCCTCACCATCCTGTTGTTCGGTTTCTACCTGTCCATCAATGCTTCCGCAATTATCAAATCTTGTTCTGTGGTAATTTTTATATTTTCGCGATTTCCCTCAATCAGATTTATTTTTTCCCCGAAGGCCTCCAGTACACTTGCATCATCCGTAAATTCGGGCTTATAAGCTTTTAAAAATGCCTTTTTTATTAAATCAGAATGAAAACATTGTGGTGTTTGAATAATAGAATAATGCTTGCGGTCTACCGCACAATTATCTTTCCCCTTTAAAAACCGAATCGAGTCGTTGAGCGGAACGCATGGAGAAGCATTACCCCTCACTTCAGCCGTTTTAAAAGCATTCAAAATTGTTTGTCTGCTAACCAATGGTCTTGCAGCGTCATGAATTCCTACAACACAAGCATCAGGAACAAGTGCCAAACCATTTTTCACAGAATGGTAACGCGTTTCTCCACCATCTGCCAATTGATGCGGAATTTTAAAATTGTGTTTTGCACACAGGCCGTTCCAATCCTCGTTCAATGATTTTGAAAGAACAACAATAACAAAAATATCAGGGAAGGCAGAAGTAAACTTTTCAATCGTATGCATCAAGACAGGCTTACCTTTCAATTCGATGAATTGTTTTGGAGTGGCATTATTCATGCGACTCCCGGTTCCTCCTGCTACTATGATAAGGTATTTTGTCATTTGAATTCTAAGTACTGATCAGCAATAAAAAAACGAATTTACTAATCCGTGTTTATAGCACACATTCGTAAATTCGTAGAATTAGTCATTTTACACGTTTTTACAAGATCAACATGGCGTCTCCGTAAGTATAAAAATTGTATTTTTCTTTTATCGCTTCTTTATATGCCTTCATCATCAAATCATACCCACCAAATGCGCAAACCATCATCAATAATGTTGATTCAGGAGTGTGGAAGTTGGTGATCATACAATTTGCAACACTGAAATCATAAGGAGGAAAAATAAATTTATTTGTCCAGCCATCATATGGCTTCACGTATCCATCTGTACTCACAGAGGTTTCGATTGCACGCATAGAAGTTGTTCCTACGCAACAAACTTTCTTTTTTGTTTCACGTGCTTTATTAATTATTAAACAATCTTTTTCCGAAATATAAGCTTGTTCCGAATCCATTTTGTGTTTTGTCAAGTCTTCTACTTCTACTGTACGAAAAGTACCTAAACCTACGTGTAATGTAACATTTGCAAAATTAACGCCTTTCAATTCAAGACGTTTTAATAGTTCACGGCTGAAATGTAAACCAGCTGTAGGAGCAGCTACTGCACCTTCATTTTTCGCATACACGGTCTGATAACGTTCTTTGTCCTCTTCTGTTGGTGCACGCTTGATATATTTAGGAAGTGGGGTTTCACCCATATCGTTTAAGGTTTTACGGAATTCTTCATACGAACCGTCAAACAAGAAACGCAAGGTGCGTCCACGGGAGGTTGTATTATCAATAACCTCAGCCACCAATGTATCATCATCACCAAAATAAAGTTTATTTCCGATACGAATCTTACGAGCCGGATCAACTAAAACATCCCACAAACGGCTTTCAGCATTTAATTCGCGCAATAAAAACACTTCTATTTTTGCACCTGTTTTTTCCTTATTCCCATACATACGTGCAGGAAAAACTTTTGTATCGTTAAGAATCATACAATCACCGTCATTAAAATATGACAATACATCCTTGAATGCTTTGTGTTCGATCTTTCCTGTTTTACGGTGAACAACCATCAATCTTGCCTCGTCACGTGTTTTAGCAGGTGTTTCAGCGATTAGTTCTTTCGGCAGATTAAATTTAAACTGTGATAATTTCATTTAATTTTTGTTTTGGGGTAAGGTAGTCGGGAATTATAAAGCCGAATTGCTCAGATAATTTCTTAAATCTTACGGGATTTATAGTAATTGTTTCGTATTAAGAGTGCAAAAGTAACACCTAAAAGAGGCGAAGTCAATAAAAATCGTATTTATTTTGATTCTTACAATGATTTTTCAAACTCCTCAATACGCATAGATTCAGTTAATTTATAATCTCCAATCCGTGTTCTGCACAATACAGTGAGGTGAGCGCCACTGGTAAGCGCTAAGCCAAAATCCCGTGCCAGTGAACGAATATAGGTTCCTTTACTACAAACAACCCTAAAATCAACCTCCGGCAAGGCTATACGTGTGATCTCGAAAACTGTTATTTCAATTTCCTTGGGTTTGATCTCTGCTGTTTGACCTGCACGGGCAATATCGTATGCTCTTTTACCGCCTATTTTTATAGCGGAATATAATGGCGGCGTTTGTTGGATCTTTCCGATGAATTGTTTCGTTGTTTCCTGAATCAGCTCCTCCGTTATATGATCTGTCGGATAAGTTGCATCAATCTCTTTTTCAAGATCATAGCAGGGAGTTGTGGCACCAATGTAAAAGGTTCCGGTGTATTCTTTTTCTTGTGCCTGATACTTCTCAATATTCTTCGTTTGCTTGCCTGTACAAACAATCAACAAACCTGTTGCCAATGGATCCAGCGTTCCTGCATGGCCGATTTTTGGTTGCACTCTTTTGCCATCCAATAATAAAGAAGGGTGATTTTTGATCAGCCATTTCATTTTATTCACCACCTGGAAAGATGTCCACGTGAGTGGTTTATGGATTAGTAGGACTTCTCCTGTTCTGAAATCTGCCATTGTATTTTATACCGTCAGTTGCAAGCCTGTGCTGATCGCATAGGCAAGGAATAAAACACCTAGAATAATCCGGTAATAGCCAAAATGCTTAAATCCGTATTTATTTAAAAAAGCGATAAAGCCTTTTATTGCAAAAATAGCTACTATAAACGCTACAAAACCGCCAACAAGCATCAGTGAAAGATCTTCACTGTGAATGTTATCTTTCTCTTTTAATAAATCGTATCCTGAAGCGGCAAACATTGTAGGAATTGCCAATAAAAAGGAAAATTCGGCTGCCTGTTTGCGATCGAATCCGGAGAATACTCCACCAAAAATGGTTGCTGCTGCTCTTGAAACACCGGGTACCATAGACACACATTGAATTAAACCGATTTTTAGTGCTCCCACATAACTGATGTCTTCTACTTGTTTGTATTCCGACTCCTTCTGCGCACTCCATTTATCCAATAGAATCAATACAACACCTCCAACAATTAATGAAAAACTTACGGTGTAGGGATTAAAAAGGTAATGCTTGATTGTTTTATAAGCTAAAAAGCCAATGATTCCGGTTGGAAGAAAGGCTACACCCAGCTTCAGATAAATAGTGATGCCTACAAAAAAACGTTTGAAGTAGATCAGCAAAACAGCCATGATGGCTCCCAGCTGAATAACGATCTCAAATGTTTTTGCAAATTCCTTGTCTTGTATGTGCATCAACGAATCAGCTAAAATCATATGCCCGGTGGAAGAAACCGGCAAAAACTCTGTTAAGCCTTCAATGATGGCAATAATAATAGCCTGAATGTATGTCATTAGAAATTGGAGCCTTATAAAATAAAAAATGTGCCTAATTCATTCCCAAATCGACACATTTTAATAGTTTTCTGATGGATTATGATTTCGATTTTTTCATGATGGCGTAAAGCACCACCACAAAACCAGTAAGGATAACGATTGGAGATAAGGTAATTCTTCTGAAACTAAAGATCTCATCTTCATGAAACTCATTCGGACTTGCTGCACCTCCGCCAACCATCAGCATATAACCAATAGCAACGATAAGGACTCCAACGATAAGGATGCGATAGTTTTCTTTTGTGAAAGCAAAACCCGGCTGTTTTTTTATTTCTTTACTCATTTGATGATTCTTTTTTTATATCACAAATGTAATATAATTTGGATAAAAGAGTGTTAAAAAAGCTGAACTTCTCGACTCCGCTCGAAGTGACAAATAAAGTAATTTCGTTTGGAGAGGTTCTTCCTGTGCTGTCAGTTCGAGCGGAGTCGATTGTCAGTTCGAGCGGAGTCGAGAACGAGATTAATATAAGTAAGAAAAGTGTTTGTCCTAAGTCAGTTCGAGCAGAGTCGAGAACCAGCACGAGAATTAGTAGTAGAGCTCATCCGATTTCAGTCGAAGGTACTTACGAACCGCCAAGGAAGTACTGATCCAGGAAATAATAATCCCCAGCATAATTACGATCCCAAACAAAGATGCCAGCATATTCGGATCCTGCAGCTCCGCAAGCTCAGGCAATTGTTTTTGAATGAAGAACAAAAAACCGATCAACATCGCAATCGCGATACCCGCTCCGTAAATACCATGGCGGATACCCTTTAACACAAATGGTCGTCTGATAAACCCTTGCGTTGCTCCTACCAATTGCATCGTTTTAATAATAAAACGCTTGCTATAGATTGATAACCGGATTGTATTGTTGATCAATGCCAGCGCGATGAACATCAATACACTACTGATGATCAACACCCATAAACTAATTGTTTTTACATTTTCATTGATGCTGTTTACCAAGGATTTTTGATAGATCACTTCCTTCACCAAATTGGTTTCCAACAAGTCCCGCTCTATCCAGGCTAAACTGTCAGCATTGGCATATTCCGCATTTAGCCGAACAGTAACCGAAGCCGACAAGGGGTTAAATCCAAGGAAATCGATAAAGTCCTCTCCGATGTCTTCCTGCAGCTTTTTTGCAGCTTCTTCTTTAGAGATCGATTGTGTAGACTTTACATAATCAGATGCGTCCAGTGTTTTGATAAGATGCTGCACATCCACATCCTTCGCATTATCGTTGATCAGCACCTGAACTCCTATATTTTCCTTAAAATTGTCGGACAATTTCCGCGTATTGAGGATGATGATTCCTAAAAATCCCAACATGAATAATACCAGCGAAAGACTCACCACTGTTGTAATGGAAGAACCTGTTAATCTACGTTTTGAATATTTATCTGACACGTATTGAATGTTGATAGATGAATGTTGATTCTTAAATTCTGCTGCTAAATTATCTCTATTGCAAGAACTATTTTCCTTTTCCTGAAATTGAAATAAACAATCAAACGTTAATAACCTCCAACAGATCGAATAAATTTTGCAATCGCAGCTCTTGAAATTCTTGAAATGGCCGCTATTGTATATGCTAATTAAAATATTTTTTTTATCATGATAGCACCTTAGTTTCTCAAATATACATATTCCAAAAACAATTTAAAACAGGTTATTCGTATATTCGCATCGCTTAAAAAAGTATAAAAATAATAATGGAATACAATTTCAGAGAAGTAGAGAAAAACTGGCAAGCCTATTGGGCGAAAAATAAAACATTTCGTGCCGAAGATAAATCGAGCAAACCTAAATATTATGTGCTCGACATGTTCCCCTATCCAAGTGGTGCTGGCTTACATGTTGGCCATCCTTTAGGGTATATCGCTTCAGATATTTTCGCCCGCTACAAACGTCTGAAAGGATTTAACGTATTGCATCCCATGGGCTACGATTCATTTGGGTTGCCTGCTGAACAGTATGCTATCCAAACAGGACAGCATCCTGAAATTACGACGAAAACAAACATCGCCCGCTACCGTGAACAATTAGATAAAATTGGATTTTCATTCGACTGGGAGCGTGAAGTACGGACCTCAAATCCTGACTATTATAAATGGACCCAGTGGATCTTTATTCAACTTTTTAATTCCTGGTATAATACCGAAACTAACAAAGCGGAAAACATTTCTACGCTTATTGAGAAGTTCAAAGTTCAAAGTTCAAAGTTTAAAGTTGGGGGTGGTGAGAAAAAATTTGATGAGCTTTCTGAAAAAGAACAATCGGATTTATTGTTGGAATATCGTCTTGCGTACTTAAGCGATACAATGGTGAACTGGTGCCCGCAATTGGGAACTGTCTTGGCAAATGAAGAAGTGAAAGACGGGATTTCTGAACGAGGCGGGTTTCCCGTTGAACGGAAGTTGATGAAGCAATGGAGTTTACGCATCACTGCATACGCGGATAGATTACTGAATGATCTGGATGGAATCGATTGGACAGAGTCTATCAAAGAAGCGCAACGCAACTGGATAGGGAAAAGTGTAGGAACAAGTTTGAAATTCAAAGTGCATAATTCAGATGCAAACATCGAAGTATTTACAACCCGCCCGGACACCATCTTCGGAGTTTCTTTTGTAACGCTTGCCCCGGAACACGAATTGGTTTCGCAACTGACTTCACCTCAACAAAAAACTGCGGTAGAAGAATACATCACCTTCGCCAAAAACCGTAGTGAACGTGAACGGATGGCGGATGTAAAAAAGATCACGGGAGTATTCACCGGTGCTTACGTCATTCATCCTTTCACCGGAAAACAAATTCCGATCTGGATCGGTGATTATGTGTTGGCAGGCTACGGAACGGGCGCTGTAATGGCTGTTCCAGGACACGACTCGCGCGACTATGCCTTCGCAAAACATTTTGAACTTCCAATTATTGAAGTGGTTGCCGGTGGCGATCTGTTGAAAGAATCCTACGATGCCAAAGAAGGAAAACTAATTAATTCTGACTTTCTGAACGGTCTTGAAGTGAAGGATGCAATGAAAAAAGCCATCTCCAAAATCGAAGAGCAAGAATTAGGAAAAGGAAAAACAAATTTCCGTTTGCGTGATGCCATCTTTGGTCGCCAGCGCTACTGGGGGGAACCGATTCCTGTGTATTACGAAAATGGAATTCCGAAAGTAGTGGATGAAAATGAATTGCCTTTATTACTTCCGGAAGTAGATAAATATTTACCGACTGAAACGGGTGAGCCGCCATTAGCAAGAGCTACCAACTGGAAACACAAAGGTCAATTTGAATACGAATATTCAACAATGCCGGGATGGGCCGGAAGTTCATGGTATTTCCTACGTTATATGGATGCGCACAACGGGAAAGAATTTGTTAGCAAAGAAGCCGCTAACTATTGGCAAAATGTAGACTTATATATTGGCGGTGCTGAGCACGCAACCGGACATTTATTGTACGTACGTTTCTGGACAAAATTCCTAAATGATTTAGGCCTTATTCCTGTGAGTGAGCCTGCGAAGAAATTGATTAATCAAGGTATGATTCAGGGTGTGAGTGCTTTTGTGTATAGGGTTGGGACATCAAACAAATATGTTTCTGCAGGCTTAAAAAAAGAGTATGATGTTACTCCTCTTCATGTTGATGTAAACATCGTTAACAATACTGCATTAGATATTGAAGCATTTAGAAATTGGAGAGAAGAATATAAAAATGCAGAATTCATTTTAGAAGATGGCAAATACATCTGCGGAACTGAAGTAGAAAAGATGTCCAAATCAAAATGGAATGTTGTATCTCCTGATACAATTGTTGAACAGCAAGGTGCTGATTGCCTTCGTTTATATGAAATGTTCCTCGGTCCCTTGGAACAGAGCAAGCCTTGGAATACCAGTGGGATCAGCGGTGTTTCCAACTTCATTCGTAAACTTTGGAGATTGTATCACAACGGTGATGCGTTTAATGTTAGTGATGAACCCGCTACAAAACCGGAGCTAAAAACACTTCACAGAACCATCAAAAAAATCGTTCACGACATCGAGAATTTTTCTTTCAATACTTCCGTGAGTAATTTCATGATCTGTGTTAATGAGTTGACAGAGCTGAAATGCAACAAACGTGAGATAGTAGAACCCTTGGCAATCATAATCGCTCCTTATGCACCTCACATTGCAGAGGAACTATGGAGTAAGTTGGGTCATACTGAAAGTATCACCTACGCTACTTTTCCTGAAGTAAACGAATCGTATTTGGTAGAAAGTACATTCAATTATCCTGTTTCGTTCAATGGAAAAACACGCTTCTTTCAAGAGTATGATCTATCATTGACAAAAGAGCAAATTGAGGAGCAAATTTTAACCTTAGAACAAACACAAAAATACTTAGAGGGCAAAACGCCCAAAAAGATAATCATCGTTCACAATAAGATCGTGAATATTGTCGTTTAAGCTATAAATGCATCAAATTAATCAAAAAGGGAGCAAAATGCTCCCTTTTTTGTTGTTCTGAGACAATAAAGTCGTTTTTTACAAAAATTGGGAAACAATTCCATAGCGAGACCGTATACGTATTCCATAGGATTTGGCACAGCATTTGAAATACATATTCTATATAATTTCAAATAAGATGAAAAAGTTTGTTTTAGTAGGAACAGGAATGATGGTTGCAGGTATTGCTTGTATCTCATTTCAAAAAGAAAAAGAATTGCCTCAAGTAAATTATGACGGGCCTGTGAAAGAGCTTCCTGTCGTAAATAACGATGCGTTTAAACGTGGTGAGTTATTGACGTTCCGCATGCATTACGGAATGATTGAAGCCGGTGTAGCCACACTGGGAATAACCGAAGAAGCAAAAGAAGTGGCAGGAAGAACAACCTTTCATGTGATTGGGTTAGGTGAATCCAGAGGTGCTTTCGACCTTTTTTATAAGGTACGCGATCGTTACGAAACATACATTGACGATCAATCCATCGTTCCATGGATTTTTTTAAGACATGTGAATGAAGGCGGATACAAGATCGATCAAAGTTATGTGTTCAACCATTACAGCGAAAAAGTAAATGTCGGCAACAACGAAACCTTTAACATTGAACCAAATATGCAAGACATGTTATCCGCCTTTTATGCTGCAAGAAACCTTGATTTGGGTGCTGCAAAACCAGGTGAAACATACGCCATTAATTGCTTTATGGATAAAGAAGTGTGGCCCCTGAAAGTTAAATTTATTGGTCGTGAAACGATTACCACTAACCTTGGAACATTCAAATGTTTGAAGTATCGCCCAGTAATGCAACAGGGGCGTGTTTTTAAACACGAAGAAGATCTGAACATTTGGATCACAGATGATAAAAATCACATTCCGATTTTAGGACAAGCAAATGTGTTGGTTGGATCTATAAAAGCAGAATTAAAATCCTATAAAGGCTTAGCGCATCCGATTTCGAAGATTTAATTTAAAATATCCCCATGTGCAAAAAACGCCATTCTGAAAAGAGTGGCGTTTTTTTATTTTGTCATTGCGAAACCATGTTAGAACGTCATTGCGAGTCCCGCATTTTTGCGGGATGTGGCAATCGCATTCAAAATGAGGAGAATATCCACCACCAGGAGAGATTGTTTCGTTCCTCGCAATGACACTCCGTTTTGATTGCTAACTATAGCGATAAGAATACCCTCCAAAATAAAATCAATCTGACCATAATCATATTTTATAATTTATAGCTTTTAGCTATCTTGCACCTGAAATCAAAAAAAGAATACACTTATGGAGTTAAAACCAGAGATTGTGGATCGTATTAAATTATTGGATGAAAAATTCCAGGCAATGGGACAAGATCTTTCGTCTTATCTTGATGGCTTGTTGTATGCTGATTATTTAACCTATTGGGATTATATTCACCTCGACACATTATTGAGTCTGCAAAGCCCAAAAACAAAAATACCGGATGAAGAAATATTCATCATGTATCACCAAATAACTGAATTGTATTTTAAGCTTTGTTTACATGAATACAATCAACTTGCTGAGAAAAAAGATTTAGATGTGAAATTCCTAACCGAGCGCATTGGTCGTATCAACAGATATTTTGAAGGCTTGATTTCCTCTTTCGATATTATGGTAGATGGCATGGATCCGAAGCAATTTTTAAAATTCAGAATGAGTTTATTACCTGCAAGTGGTTTCCAGTCTGGACAGTACCGCATGATTGAAATCTGTTCCACGACATTTAAAAATTTAGTTGCAAAAGATGTCCGTTCAACTTTTTCAGATGAGGTGAACGATGAACAGATAGAAAAAATGTATGAACACATTTATTGGAAAGCAGGAGCAACAGAATTGGCAACCGGTAAAAAAACACTCACCCTTGTTCAGTTCGAAGAAAAATATCAGAAAATATTTATTGAACTTGCTCAAAAATTCAAGAATGCGAATCTGCTTGCACTATACAAATCACTTTCGGCAGAAGATCAGAAAAACGAAAAACTGATAGTAGCATTGCGCCAGATGGATGTGAACGTGAATGTTAATTGGCCGCTATCACACTATAAATCTGCAGTGCGTTATCTTCAAAAAGATCCGATAGATATTGCAGCAACAGGTGGAACAAACTGGCAAAAATACTTACCTCCGCGTTTTCAAAAACGTATTTTTTATCCTGAACTATGGAGTGAAATTGAACTAGAAGAATGGGGGAAAAGTTGGGTGAAGACAGTTGCTTTCGGACAGTAGCGATTTCTAATCAACTACTTCTCGATACGCCGTCAGTTCGAGTGTTTTTTTAAAGACTTTGTACCGTCAGTTCGAGTGTTTTTCTTTTTAGAAAAATGTATCGAGAACTTTGCTTCATTTCATTCCGAACTATATTGAAATTGTACCGTCAGTTCGAGTGTTTTTTTAAAGACATTGTGCCGTCAGTTCGAGTATTTTTCTTTTTAGAAAAATGTATCGAGAACTTTGCTTCATTTCATTCCGAACTATATTGAAATTGTACCGTCAGTTCGAGTGTTTTTCTTTTTAGAAAAATGTATCGAGAACTTTGCTTCATTTCATTC
>CAMCYR010000020.1 GCA_945885475.1 Chitinophaga pinensis | reverse complement strand
ATCAGCAAATCTGATTCAACAACATTTGCTGACTCATCGGAACCATCCATTTCGAATTTATCAAAAAATTTGAATTTCGGTGTTGAGGAACTTGAAAAAATAAGACATGAAGAGATCATGAGCTATGTTTATATGGTGATTGGTTTTTCGGTTGTAATTTTTATCGCTTGGTTTACAACGGTTCTTGCAAAAAAACAAAAGAACAAAGAACTGGAAATAAGAGCTACCCGCATTCGGAATTCTAACTCAAAACTTCATCATCCCAAAAGAAGGTAATTAATTGACTTTTTCACCTTTTTTGTAGGTGATTTCCATCATAATGTTGCCGTTTTTGTCATAATATGTCCATTTCCCATTTGGCTTACTATCGGTTCTTAAGCCTTTTTTATCTTTCACCAAACTATAAGATGTTGTACTTTTTATTTTAGTATCCTCGTACCAGGAACTGCAGTCTCCACTTAATTTTCCATCTTTAAAGGTTTGTTCCATAGATTTCACTCCTGTTTCATAGTAATATGTCCACAGACCATTTTGCTTTTCATCTGTGTAATCACCCTCCATATCTTTAAACCCGTATGGAGTCCAAAAAATCCAATGACCTTCTTTCTGACCGGATTTATAAGCTCCTTCTTCTTTTACTTTGCCATTGTCATAATAATACTTCCAATTCCCTGTTTTGCAGGTAGCGGAGTCTTTTTTTGTTTTGTCTTTGTAAGTGTATTTCAACGTTATTTGCCGCTCTTCGGTAGAGTAGAATCCTTCATAATTCAGATTTTTGTTCGGGAACCATGCCTTCCAACTTCCATCCATTTTCCCCTGCTTAAAGTGCCCTTCATTTTTCATTACACCATTATCAAACCAGGAGTACCAGGGGCCATCTTCTTTCCCGTTTATATATTTTCCTTCTTCCAGTTTTTGTCCTGTTTCATACCAAGTAGTCCACATATCGGTCTTCAGGTTTTCTTTGTATAAACCTTGTTTCCATTTGTTTCCATCGTTGTAGAAATAGGTCCAAAGACTGTCCATAAGGTCGTTTTTATAAAACCCTTCCGATTCTTTTGCTCCATTATTATACCAATACATCCATTTGCCGGAGCGAAGATTGTCGGAGAGGGTGCCTTCAATCTGCATTTTGCCATTTTCGTTGTAAAACTTCCAATAGCCGTTTTTTTTGTCATTTACAAACGGGCCCTCACTTTTAATTATTCCACCGATAAACCAGTTTATGCATTTACCGTTCTTTTTGCCTTTTTGGTAGGTAACAACAAAGTCTTTTTCACCCCTTGGCATATAAAACAACCAATCTCCATCCATTCTTCCTTCTTTGTAGCTTCCTTCTCCTTTTTTCTTTCCATTATCATAAGCAAGCGTAAATTTTCCGTTACCATTTTTGATTGGTTGTTCGCCATTTTCAAACCAGAGATTCATCAAAAGAACTTCTGTGTTTTCATATAGTAGTTCTTGTTTGGGTTTACCGCTTCTATAGAACTCTTTCCAAAGACCGCTTTCTTTATCGTTTTTGTATTGTCCTTCTTTTTGCTTATTCCCGTTTGAATACCAACCGGTATATTTTCCTTCAGCTAAATTTTCCGTAAAATTTCCGACGCTTTCTTTTTGCCCGTTTTGGTAATAATAAATCCATACACCATCTTTTTTGCCGGCTTTATAATTTTCAGTACTTTTTAGTTTCCCGGATTCATACCAGCCGGTCCAGGCGCTATCGGGTTTATCGTCTTTGAAAAAAGTTTCCTGAGCTTTGTTCCCATTGATATACCAATATTTCCAACAGCCATCTTTTTTCCCGGCACTATAATTTTCTTCTGCTTTAGGTTTTTTCCCTGCATAGTAGCTGATAAATTTCCCGTTTTCTTTTCCTTTTGAAAAAAGACCCTCTTTTGCGATGTCACCAGTTTCGTACCAGGCAGTATATTTACCATCCTGCATTCCATCCTTCATTTCTTGTTCACTCTTTTTCTTTGTTTGAGCGATATCCCAGAATTCGGTTGCCACTTGGGAGAAAGAGCTGTTTGTAAGGAGAAGTGATAATGCAATAAAAATAGTTTTTTTCATTTCTAAATAGAATATAGACGTATAACGAATAAATTTAAAATTGTTATATAAATTTAAAATTATTTTCCTTAAAAATTATGCTGTTATCCTTTATGCAAAAGAAAAAAAGAAAATTGAGACATTCAATTTTCTTTTTTTCTTTTATCAATATATGTTGAATTAGTTTGTTTCCAATACTTTTAATAACTCATCCAATTTCGGAGTCAAAATAATTTCTGTTCTTCGGTTTTTCTTGCGAGCATCAGCTGTTTTTGAAGGATCTATCGGAAAATATTCTCCTCTGCCTGATGCTGTCAAGCGTTTTGGGTCAACAGAGCTATTTTTGGTGATTATCTTGACTATTGAAGTAGCACGAATAACACTTAAGTCCCAGTTATCTTTTATATCACCTTTCCCAATCATCGGAACATCATCTGTATGTCCTTCAATCATTACGTTGATATCGGTGTTTTGTTCTAATACCTTAGCTACTTTTTTTAATGCATCCACACCTTTTGATTCAACCGTTGTGCTTCCTGAAGCAAATAGGAGACTTTCGTCCATCGAAACATACACTTTCCCATTTTTTTGAGTGATGGTCAAGCCTTTACCTTCAAAACCAAGCAAAGCATCAGATAATTTTCTCTTTAATTCGTTTGATGCATCGTCTTTTCTTTTCAGAATATCTTCTAGTTCAGCAACACGTGCCTCACGTTTTTTTAATTCAGCGTTTAATTCATCCAGATTTTTCCTTTGAGCATTCAACTGTGCTTCTAAAAGCTTCAGTTCATCCTGTTTTTTTAAAAGTTGCTCTTGAGTAAGTTGGAGTTCTCCAGAAATTTTTTTAGTATCGGCTAAATTCCCTTCTAATAGACGGTTGTATTTGTCAAGTAGTTGTTCGTTGATCTGATTTAATTTATCGTATTTCGACACTAATGTGCGATAGCTGGTACCTAAAACGGACGTATCTTTCTGTAATCCAATGATCACTTTTTTGTCCTCTAAAATCAGCTGAGTTGCTTCTGTAAGTTTGGTGCTGCATTCCATGGAACTTGTTTTTAAAGCAGCAAGTTCTTTTTCAGTGCTTTCTCTCTTTGCTTTTTCTTCTTCAAGCTTACGCTGAGGAACACATGAAAACATTCCGCAGGTAAGGGTAATAATTAATCCATATTTTAATGTGTTTTTCATTTTGCAGATTTTAAATTTAAAACAAAATTATTGATAATCAGAAGCGGTATAACGGAGATTCAGATTCTTTATCCACATAAAGAAGCAAACTATTTGTTAATAATTATGAAATGGAGGGCAATAAAAAACGCCATTCTGAAAGTTCGGAATGGCGTTTTTTGTTACAACTTAACTTATT
The DNA here is from genome assembly GCA_945885475.1 of Chitinophaga pinensis. Lineage (GTDB taxonomy): Bacteria > Bacteroidota > Bacteroidia > 2-12-FULL-35-15 > 2-12-FULL-35-15 > 2-12-FULL-35-15. Next base: position 52,241 of record CAMCYR010000020.1, on the reverse strand, counting down.
TTTTTGCTTCAGATTTTTCCTCCTCAGGCTGGATAAAAACACGCGTCATGTCACGGTATTCCATTGCATTTGATGGGAAGTTTTTTACGTTCATTTGAACTAAACGGTAGTGTTCATCATAGAAAATAGGCATAATCGCGCCATCATCAATTGCTTGTTGATCAGCTTGACGGTATAGATCGAAACGTTTTTTGTCATCCACTTCCTGCATTGCAGCCGAAAATAAGGAGTCAAATCTTACGCTTTTATAACGCACAGTATTTAAGAATGATTTGTCAGATAGTTTTTCCGGAATATGTTTACTGTATAGCAAAGTAAGGAATGTTTCAGGATCCGGGTAATCCGCAGTCCATCCTGATCTCCAGAATTGTGCTTTACCTGTTTCAACGCTTTCCAAGTGCCCTGCGAAAGGCATTACATTGATCTCAATATCAATATTCAGATTTTCTTTCAACATTTTTTGAATAACTTCAGCTGTTTGAATATTTCTGTCGCCACCACCGCTATTGATCTGCAATGTTAATTTCGGGAATCCTTTCCCATCAGGATAACCAGCAGTCGCCATATAATTACGAGCTTTATCGATATCAAGTGTATATCCTTTTAATGCTTTTGAATCATAATCTTTAAATGATGGAGGAACTATCCCGTAATTCCCCGGTACGCCTTCGCCCTGCAACGTATAGTTCACAATTTTCTCACGGTCTATAGCATAGTTGAAAGCCAAACGAACTTCTTTTTTGTCAAAAATAGTGCTTTGGTGCTGGAAGCCATAGTAAAAGGTACTCATTGCCGGAACAACCTGCATTTCGAAAGGAGCGTTTCCTTCCTTAGCACTTCCAAGTTCTCCCAGGATGTCCGGGATCATTTCGATTGGCAAACGGAAGATCATATCCAGATTTCCTCTTTTAAATTCTAATAATTCTGATTTCTTTTCTTTGATGAATGTGTATTTTAGAGCATCAAGGTATGGTAACTGATTACCGAATTCATCAACATTCCAATAGTTTTCGTTACGTTCCAGGATTACTGCTTCACCCTCTTTGATGCTTTTTACTTGGAAAGGACCTGTTCCAACACATTTAACACGCATATCAACAGCATACTTTTCTAATGCTTCCTGAGGATAGATCCAACAACCTGCAGTGCTTAAGATGTTTAGAAATCCAGCGAACGGATGAAGTAAATTTATTTGAATAGTATAGTCATCAATTACTTTAATACCTGAAACACCTCCAGTTAATGGTTTTTTATCGATTGTAGATTGAAAATATTCATTTGCACCAATTACACGATCCTTGAAAGTATTGCCAAATTGTTGATTTTCAGAACTGGAAGTACAAAGTTTTTCGAAACAGTAAATAAAGTCTTTGGCCGTTACTTCGCGTCCTTTGCCCTCAGAAAAGCAAGGGTCATCATGAAATTTTATGCCTTTACGTAAATGAAAAGTCCATTGGCTTGCGTCGGCATTTTTCTCCCAATTTTCAGCTAAACAAGGAATAACTGATAAGTCGCTTTGTGAAAGTTTTACTAAGCCTTCGTAGACTTGGTTTGCAATGCGGTGAGACGTTACTTCTGTAATATTTAAAGGGTAGAGATTTCTGAAATCTTCTACCTCATTCATTTTAAAAACTCCTCCATAAAAAACGCCACCTTTTGCTTCCCGTGAGGATCCCGCATTGGATTTTCCATTTCCGCACGATGAAAATAATCCTGCAACAATAAAAATTAACAAGGAGTAAATTACTTTTTTCATATCAGTGTATTTCTAAGTACATATTTTTTTGGACTACAAAGATATAGTTAATATGCAAATTTCATAACGAATTGATAAAGATTTAGGACAGATACTGATTTATGGCTGATGAATGGCAATTTTTTATAAATCAATTTCCAAAACGACAGGGCAGTGGTCGGAGTGCTTCGCTTCAGCTAAAATAGTCGCTCGTTTCATTTTTGATTCTAAGTTTGCACTTACCAGGTTATAGTCAATCCTCCAGCCCAGGTTTTTTGCTCTTGAATTGGCTCTAAAACTCCACCAACTATAGTTATGTGGCTCTTTATTAAAATGCCTGAAGCTATCAATGAAGCCGTTCTTCATAAACGTATCGATCCAAGTTCTTTCTTCGGGCAAAAATCCGCTACTGTTGGCGTTATTCTTAGGGTTATGGATATCAATCGGTTGATGGCAAATGTTGTAATCACCGCAAATGATGAGCTTTGGTCGTTCTTGTTTTAATTTATCAATATATTTTTGAAAATCACCAAGCCATTTCATCTTGAATTCTTGCCGGTCTTCACCGCTGCTGCCACTCGGATGGTAGACGCTCATTATTGAAATATCCCCATAGTCGGCACGGATCACTCTTCCTTCAAAATCATATTCAGCAATCCCACATCCATATTCGACATGATCGGGTTTTTGTTTACTGAAAATGGCAACCCCGCTATAACCTTTTTTTTGGGCGGGATACCAAAAATGGTGATAGCCGGCATTTTCAAAAATGGAAACATCCAATTGACTCGGTTCTGCTTTTAGCTCTTGTATACATAATACATCCGGATTTGCGGCTTTAAGCCACTCCATTAATCCCTTGCTCATTGCCGAACGGATGCCATTTAGGTTGTATGATATAATTTTTGCCATTTTAAAACGTATATAATAGGTTTGTGAGTTTTTGTTAATAATCCGAACAAATGTATAAAATGCATTTGTTCGCACATAATTTGTACTTTTAAATTTGTGATAGTGCGAAGAATAATACCGGTTTTTCTCTTTCTTTTTTTCTGTATTGGTGGTTATTCGCAATATACGGGGAACAGCCGCTTTAAACAATATACTCCAAGTTCGGATACACTTCAACTCGATTCACTTAGTTTGGTTCCCGGATCTTTCAAATTAATGTCTTCTTCCGGAGTCGCTTTGGATACTTCCTATTTTAAAATAAATCATGCTGAAGGGATCGTTATCCTGAATCGGAAAAAAATGATGGAAAATAACATCTCTACTGACAGCCTAAGATTTACTTACAAAATATTTCCTTATTTGTTTTCTTCTGAAACAAAACACAAAGATATTAGTCGCATAAAACCGGATATCAAAGGAAATACAAATCCATTCAGTTATTCCATAGAATCTAAAAATGATGACATTTTTAAAATGGAAGGCTTAGATAAAAGCGGAAGTATTTCCCGCGGCATTTCATTCGGCAATAATCAGGATGTGGTGGTGAATTCAAATTTAAATCTACAGTTGTCCGGACATCTGAATAATAACGTTGATATTCTTTTGGCTGCAACGGACAATAATATACCGATTCAGCCGGACGGAAATACACAGCAATTGCAAGAGTTTGATAAAGTATTTATTCAGCTCTCAAATCAAAACACAAAATTGATTGCGGGAGATTTTCAGATGATGCGTCCCTTTGGTTATTTTATGAATTTCAATAAAAAAGCACAAGGTGTTAGTTTTTCCACTACTCAAAAAGTAAATGCTGACAATAAAGATCTTAGTAAACAAGGCATTTATAAAACAGGATTAAGCGCTGCCGTTTCGCGGGGAAAATTTGCGCGAAATCAAATTCAGGGAATAGAAAATAATCAGGGACCTTATCGTTTGCGTGGTGCAGAAAATGAACCGTTTATAATTATTTTGTCGGGTACTGAAAAAGTATATATTGATGGACGGCTTATGGATAGAGGACAAGAGAATGATTATGTGGTCAACTATAATACTTCCGAAATTACATTCACGGCAAAACAACTCATCACTAAGGACAAGCGAATCGTGATTGAATTTCAATATTCCGATAAGAATTATGCGCGTTCACTCATTCATTTCGCAAACGAATACGAACAAAATAAATTTAGAACACATTTGCATGTGTATTCAGAGCAGGATAGCAAGAATCAACCACTGCAGCAGGATCTCTCACCAGCACAAAAAAAATTGCTCTCAGAAATTGGTGATACATTGTCGTTGGCAGTTACTCCTAGTATCGATAGTGTTGCTTTTAACAGCGATGAGGTGTTGTATTATAAATCCGATTCAACGATTGGCACTCAATTTTTCCCTGATGTATTTATTTATAGTCCGACCAAATATTACCTGAGCAATAGTATAGTTGATAGCGCCCATTTTAGGGTAACATACAGTAATGTTGGTGCAAATAAAGGAAACTATATTCAGGTTTTATCTAGTGCAAATGGAAAAGTGTTTCAGTGGATAATGCCAGATACGATCACAAATATTCCGAATGGAAATTATGAGCCGGTGATCCAATTGGCTACTCCAAAACAAAAACAAATGGTAACTGCCGGCTTTGATTATGAATTAAACAAATTCAGCAGGATCTCTTTTGAGGGCGCAATAAGTAAAAACGACATCAATACATTTTCTGCAGCGAATAGCGAGGACGATGTTGGTTTTGGGTTGAAGGTGAATTTTGATCGTGCAAAACCGCTTTCAAAAAAACAGATTGATACTGTCGCGCCATTATTGTTTCTGACAAATGTTAACTATGAGTTTGTCCAAAAATATTTTTCTCCAATCGAACGCTACAGGAGTATCGAATTTGAGCGCGACTGGAACAGAGGAAGCTCATTGCAGGTAGATGACCAACATATTGTTGGTGCCTCTTTTGGTCTTGCTAAAAAAGGACTTGGCTCGATTGGTTATAGGTTCAATGCATTTTTTGAAGGAACTAATTACAATGCCAACAAGCACAATGCAACTATCGCATTATCTAAAAAAGGATTTGCGGTACTTTACGATGGAAGTTTATTAAGTTCTGCAAGTGCTACGAACACTAATTTTTACAGACACAAAAGTGGCGTTTCGCAAAAAATAAAATGGTTTACAGTTGGATTGAAAGATGAGTTTGAACAGAATAAATTTGCCTTGAGTAAAAAGGATTCACTTTTGTCAAATAGCTATCAGTTTTGGGAGTGGCAAGCCTATATGCAAAATGCAGATACTACAAAAAATAGATATGGAATAAATTATAAGCAGCGGACAGATTATGCGGTGAGAAACAATTTGGGTGCACCACTTTTAGTGCGAACAGCAGCAGCAAAAAGTATTGGCGGTTATCTTGATTTGATCAAGAATTCGAACAATCAATTGAAATTAAATGCTGCCTATCGTGAACTTAAAATTACAGATCCCTTGCTCACAGGTCAAAAGCCGGATAACTCCCTGGTAGCTCGTGCGGAATATAATTTCAGGTTGTGGAAAGGATTTATTTATTCAAGTACTTTTTATGAAATAGGCTCAGGATTAGAAATAAAAAAAGAATTTTCATATATACTTGTTGCCGTGGGGCAAGGTGTTTATGTGTGGAACGATTATAATGAAAACGGAATTAAAGAGCTGGATGAATTTGAAATAGCCACATTCGCGAATACAGCTGATTATATTAAAGTTTACACCCCCACAAGTGATTATATTAAAGTATACAGTAATCAATTCAGTCAGACGCTTACATTAAAACCTTCCGCACTTTGGTCGAACAAGAAGGGGATCAAGAAACTACTTTCGCGTGTTTCTGATCAGGCATCCTACCGGATAGATCGTAAATCAAATGAAAACGATTTGTCGAAGGCGTATAATCCATTTTTAGCGGAGACAAATGACAGCACTCTGGTAACGCTTAATTCTTCATTCAGAAACACATTTTTTATTAATCAACTTAGTCCTGTATTTGGTTTGGACCTTACTTTTCAGGATTCTAGAAATAAATCGTTGTTAGTAAATGGATTCGATTCGCGTGTGAACATGTTTAAAGAAGGCCGCTTGCGCTGGAATATCAGTAAAGAATTTAGTTGGAATTTATCCTATAAGGATGGGAATAAAAAAAGCAGTTCGCAATATTTTTCTAGCCGTGATTTTTCTATTTTATATTACGAAGCAGAACCCAAAATCAGCTACCAACCGAATACAGCTTTTCGTGCGACAGTATCTTTTCGCTATACAGAAAGAAAAAACAAGGCAGAGCTGGGTGGACAAAAAGCAGAACTACAAGATTATGGAGTGGAGCTGAAATACAATGTGCTTCAAAAAGGAAGTTTGAATCTGAAAGGCAATTTTATAAAGATCAAGTTTGATGGCGTTCAAAATACTTCTCTGGCATTTGAGATGTTGGACGCGCTAAAAACCGGTCAGAATATTACTTGGGGAGTTGCATATCAAAGAACCTTATCGAATAATTTGCAGTTGAGTTTAACGTATGACGGACGCAAATCAGAAGGCACGAAAATAATTCATACGGGTGGAGCACAAGTAAGGGCATATTTTTAATTTCTATTTGCCGCAGTTACCCTATTTCTGTGATCATTTAAAAATGCCTTTGTTCCAGCCGTAATGTTTTTTTCTTTCATGGATAATTTAAAAGTACGTTTTTATTTTATAATTACTTTGAGAGAAGGGTTGTGGAAACGAGATTGTTGAAAAGGGAGGGACTGTCCATAATCAATAATTAGGACGTCCAGTAAAGTGATGTTTTTTATACACTGGGGTAAAAAACCCATTGCACCGGAATAGGCTACATCAAGTTCATTTAATCTGGTCATGCTACATATTGAAATTGGAAATTCCATTAATTCGTTTCTTCCCAAATAAAAATATTTCATATTGCTTAAGTTAGATAGTGAGGGTGGGAGAGATTGTAAGTCATTGTTGCCAATGTATAGTTGTTCTAAATTTATTAATTTCCCAATGCTATCCGGCAGTGTTTTAATATCATTATAGGATAAGAAAAGTTGTTCCAGTTTTTCTAAGTTACAAATCTCATCGGGTAAAGAAGTAAGTTGATTGTCTTTGATCGATAGCTCCTTCAACGTATTTATTTTGCCAATACTTGGAGGTAATTGTTTGAGTTTATTGCTACTTAAAATGCAGCGATCTAATTTTTTAAATTCACCAAAATTTGTTGGTAAAGCTGTCAATTTGTTTCGGAACAGATTTAATTCTTTGAGATTATGAAGCAATGAAAGTTCAGGTGGTAAAGTAATTAAATCATTGTTGTTCAATTCTAATATTTCAAGGTTCACAAGTTTGTATATATCTGAGGGGATAGAATCCAATCCTTTGTATACAATTTTTAAATGATAAACCTGTGAAGGGTTTCTGAATGCTTCTTCAAATGATTTATATATTTTATCTTTTTGGGCAAAAGAAACTGCAGAAGTGATAATAGAAATGAAAATAGCTAGGTATTTTTTCATATTTGTATTTTCTTATCCTAGGGATAGATAGTAAAGATAGTAAAAAGGCCTTATTGGAAGTAGTTTTAGATACATATGAATAGTACAATTTAGGATTAAAGATGCTCAAAAAAGGTCGTGTAGATTTACTATATAGAGCTACTTATTTTGAATAAACTGGAACTTTTAAAGGGAAATGAAATTTATTTTTCAAATTAGACCAGTAAAGAAATGAAGTATTATTTTGCGCCGCATTCTAAATTGTTCATCGAAACGTTTTTTTATTTCTTTTCAAAAATTGTTAGAAAGTCCTGGATAAATATACGACTGAGGAATTCATAAGTGATGTTGTAAACAGTGAAATCGATGATACGTTCAGAAAGCCATACACAAAAAAATTATTTCCATTTTTATACTAAATCATCAATTATATAAAATAGTTCCGAACGTGCGCCCTGTTTATATAAACTGGGATATATGAATCCCAGTCCAATCGGGGCGACATCTAAAAACAAAACCCCCGCATATTGCGAGGGTTTGGAGATTATAATTACATATTAATGACTAACTACCACAGGCCTCACAATCATCCTTGTTATCAATTGAACAAGTGATCTGAGCCGCAATGAGCGCCGCTTTTTCAGCTTCAGCTTCCAACAGTGCTTGACGTTCAGCGCTGATTTGTTGTTGACGTTCCATTACTAAAACATCTTCATTGCCTAACACTTCAGTTGCTGCAGTAGCAACAGTTGTTCCTTCAGGAATTTCTTTTGCAGCAGCAGCATCCGCAGTAAATTTAATTGCATCCGCAGCAGCTTTTGTACGTAAGTAATACATTCCCGTTTTTAATCCTGCTTTCCATCCATAGAAATGCATGGAAGAAAGTTTCGCGAAGTTTGCATCTTGTACAAACAAGTTCAACGATTGTGACTGACAGATATATGCTCCACGGTCAGCAGCCATATTGATAATTACTTTTTGAGAAATTTCCCAAACTGTTTTATACAATGCTTTTACGTTATCCGGGATTTCAGCGATATTTTGCACAGAGCCATTTGCGATGATGATCTTGTTTTTCAATGAATCGTTCCAGATTCCAAGTTTTACAAGGTCTTTCAATAAGTGTTTATTAACAATAACAAACTCTCCGGACAATACTCTTCTTGAATAGATGTTTGATGTATATGGTTCAAAACACTCGTTGTTACCTAAGATCTGAGAAGTAGAAGCGGTAGGCATTGGTGCTAACAACAAGGAGTTCCGTACACCATGCGTTTTTACTTCTTCTTTCAATACATCCCACTCCCAACGACTTGAAGGTGTTACATTCCACATGTCGAATTGAAAAACACCTTTAGATACCGGTGAACCCGCGAACGTTTCATACGGTCCTTCTAATTTTGCAAGATCTTTAGAAGCAGTCATTGCAGCATAATAAATTGTTTCGTGTATTTCTTTGTTCAGCTGAACTGCTTCAGGAGAATCGAAAGGGAAACGCATTAAGATGAAGGCATCCGCTAATCCTTGCACGCCAATGCCGATAGGGCGGTGACGCATGTTAGAGTTGCGTGCTTCAGCAACCGGATAATAATTGCGGTCGATGATTTTATTTAAATTTTTTGTGATTACGTACGTGATGTCGAATAATCGTTGGTGATCAAATTTTCCATCTTCCACAAAGCGAGGCAATGCGATAGAAGCCAAGTTACAAACTGCGATTTCGTCTGGTGCAGTGTATTCAATAATTTCGGTACACAAGTTTGAAGACTTGATCGTACCCAAATTTTGTTGATTGCTTTTTCCGTTACAAGCATCTTTGTAAAGCATGTAAGGATTACCTGTCTCGATTTGTGAATCGATGATTGCAGCCCAAAGTTCACGTGCCTGAATTGTTTTGCGCGCCTTACCTTCTTGTTCGTAACGCGTATATAATGCTTCGAATTCAGCTCCCCAACAATCAGCCAATCCTGGTGCTTCGTTCGGGCAGAATAAAGACCACGTACTATTTTCTTCTACACGTTTCATGAATAAATCAGGTGTCCACATGGCCGTGAACAAATCACGCGCACGTGCTTCTTCTTTACCTGTGTTCTTACGAAGATCAAGGAATTCATAGATATCAGCATGCCAAGGCTCTAAGTAAATAGCGAAAGAACCTTTACGTTTTCCACCACCTTGGTCAACATAACGAGCCGTATCGTTGAATACGCGTAACATCGGAACGATGCCGTTCGAGGTTCCGTTTGTCCCACGGATGTATGAACCTGTAGCGCGGATGTTGTGAATACTCAAGCCGATACCACCGGCACTTTGTGAAATTTTAGCACATGATTTTAATGTATCATAAATACCATCGATACTATCATCTTTTACCGTCAATAAAAAGCAAGAAGACATTTGAGGCTTAGGAGTTCCTGCATTGAATAATGTAGGAGTAGCGTGTGTGAACCAACGTTCAGACATTAAGTTATACGTTTCAATAACGGAAGCGATATCGTCTTTGTGAATACCAACAGCCACACGCATAACCATGTGCTGAGGGCGTTCAGCAACTTGCCCGTTTAGTTTTAAAAGATATGAGCGCTCCAATGTTTTGAACCCGAAATAATCATAACCGAAATCGCGGTCGTAGATAATTGTAGAATCAAGTTCCTGCGCATTTTTCTGAATGATCTCATGAACATCATCAGCAATAAGCGGTGCCTTTTTTCCAGTTTTTGGGTCTATGTAGTTATACAGCGCTTCCATCGTTTTCGAAAACGATTTATTCGTGTTTTTGTGCAAGTTGGATACAGCTATGCGGGACGCCAATAGCGCATAGTCGGGGTGTTTGGTGGTAAGCGAAGCAGCAGTTTCAGCGGCTAAGTTATCCAATTCGCTGGTGGTAACACCTTCGTAAATTCCTTCAATTACCTTCATGGCAACATTGATTGGAGTTACGTGAATAGGGTCAAGACCGTAGCAAAGTTTTTGGATGCGAGCTGTTACTTTATCAAACTTTACTGATTCGCGGTTACCATCTCTTTTGATTACGTACATAAATGAATGTGTTGAGTAGTTAGTTATTAGTTTGCTTGCGAGTAGTCTTTTTTACTATACTAATTTTCTTTTCCTGTTACCTTGAGATGCTCAAGGGTTAAAAATCTTCATCCAGTTTAAACACATTGTCTTCTTTTTTGCCCATTACACCGGATTTTTGATATTCGGCAACACGCTTTTCGAAGAAATTTGTTTTCCCTTGCAAGGAGATAAGTTCCATAAAGTCGAAAGGATTTATTGCGTTGTATGCTTTGTCGCATCCAAGAGCCACCAATAATCTATCGGCAACAAATTCGATGTACTGACACATCATATCTGCGTTCATACCGATCAATCGAACCGGCAAGGCATCAGAAACAAATTCCTTTTCAATTTCTACGGCATTCGTGATAATAGCTGTTACTTGTTCTTTCGGTAAATGATTGGTAAGTTCAGCATACAAAAGGCAAGCGAAATCGCAATGCAATCCTTCATCGCGAGAGATCAATTCGTTCGAAAAAGTTAATCCCGGCATTAATCCACGTTTTTTTAACCAGAAGATGGAGCAGAAACTTCCCGAAAAGAAGATGCCTTCAACAGCAGCGAAAGCAATTAATCTTTCAGCGAAAGTCCCATTTCCTATCCATTTCATAGCCCATTCGGCTTTCTTTCCAACACATGGCAGTGTATCTATAGAATGAAAAAGTCGGTCTTTTTCTTTAGGATCTTTAATATAAGAATCAATTAACAAAGAATAGGTTTCGGAGTGAATGTTCTCCATCATGATCTGAAAACCATAGAAGCAACGTGCTTCCGGATATTGCACTTCATTCATGAAGTTTACAGCAAGATTTTCATTAACGATGCCATCACTTGCAGCAAAAAACGCCAGCACATGTTTGATGAAATGTTTCTCATCATCATTTAACTTATTGTCCCAATCCTGAAGATCCGGATTTAAGTCAATCTCTTCGGCCGTCCAAAAACTTGCTTCTGCTTTTTTATACATTTCCCATATATTATTATGCTTAATCGGGAAAAGCACAAATCTATCTTTATTCTCTTTTAGTATTGGTTCTTCGTTCATAGTCTAATTTCTTATTATTCTTGTAATTTATTGTTATTCAGTACTTTAGTTGTTCAAACTTTTAAAATTAGAGGGAAAAATTTCCCTGAAAGGCTATATCTTTCTTTTTGAACTATTTAGTATAATGTTGCTTATTGAATTAAAGGTGGACAAATTTTGGCAAAAAAAAGTGTTGTGTCAAGTGTATTGAATTAACATTTGATCGAAGTTATAAACACGCGAAATAAACAGATGAATGTTAAGAATTGACCAATGTATTAAGGAACAGCATTTTAAGATTAAACTGAAAAAAACTGAAAATTAATCCTAAAAAAATTTGCAGTATCGGGAAAAAATGCAGAGCTAGAAATACGAGTGTTTCGGGAGCATGTGGCTAAAAATAGTCTAAAATTAATAGTTTAAGCTTTATCTACTCATGGGAAAGTAAAATAATCAAATTTCAATTTCCCGATTTCAAGTGGTTGTTTTGAGAATTATTTCCTCAATTTATCTGCCAATTCCAATTGTTTGTACCAATCCTTGCCATATTTACGAATTAAAGGTTCTTTCAGGAATTTATATACAGGCACATCTAACTTTGCGCCACACTCACAAGCCGGCTTGCAGATGTCCCACTTATGGTAGTTTACTGCTTCGTAATCTTTGTATTTATTGATTCTTACGGGATATAAATGGCAGGAGATCGGTTTTTTCCAGGTGATCTTTTTATCGTAATATGCTTGTTCGATGCCACATTTAGCAATGCCTTCATCAAAAATTGTAAAAGCACAATGTTTGCCCTTTACTAATGGTGTTGTATAGTCTCCGTCATCATCAATCACAAATACTCCTTGTTTTTCAATCGCTTTCACGCCATCTTTCGGTAAATAGGGTTTCACCTCATCCCAGATATCCTCTAAAATAGCAATTTCCTCTTCCTCCAATGGTGCGCCCGAATCGCCTGCAACGCAGCATTCTCCTTTGCAGGCGTTTAGGTCGCACACAAATTTTTTCTCTAATAAATGTTCGGATACTATAGTATTATCAATTGCTATCATGTTGCAAAAGTACAAATAAAAAAGTCCCATCACGATATTCGGTATGGGACTTAACGAGTACTTTAAAATATGGGCTTAAGGAATATTAATAGTCCCGAACATTGTTCCTGGATGTATCGTACAGTTATAAAACAATATTGTTGGAGCATCCATAGGGACTCTAAAAATAATAGTTCCGCTAGAAACATCGTTTGCGCTAACACCAACATTATATTGCGGTCCTCCTACACTTGTTGCAATGCGAAAAGGATGACCTACAGCGGTAATATTGAATTGATAAGTTAATCCTCGTTGTAATGAAATTGTAGGGTCTGCATTAAATGGCGCTGCATTATAATCCGCAACGTTATCAATAAGATAATTTGATGCACCGCTATTTAAAATAGTAAAAACTCTAGCAACTGTTCCTGTTGGCCCTGTTAAACCCGTGGCTCCTGTAGCACCAACTGAACCCGTAGCTCCTGTAGGTCCAGTAGCGCCTGTTACTCCTGCAGTACCCGTAGCTCCTGCGACACCAGCTGTTCCTGTGGCTCCTGTAGGTCCAGTAGCTCCTGTTACTCCTGCAGTACCCGTAGCTCCTGCGACACCAGATGTTCCTGTGGCTCCTGTAGGTCCAGTAGCTCCTGTTACTCCTGCAGTTCCATCAGCACCCGTTGCTCCTGCAACACCAGCTGTTCCTGTGGCTCCTGTAGATCCTGTAGATCCAGTTGCTCCCGACCCACTATTTTCTGCATACAAAGCATAAGGCACACTCATTAATTGCTGTGTTCCCATCAACAAATAAGTTGTTCCTCCTGTTATATCCATACTTACTTCAATAAAATAAGGGCCAGCTGCCCAGTTAATAGTAGTAAATGTTCCTGTTACAACCGTTCCGTTTCCAACAACTAAATTTACTAAACCTAAATTGTTAGATGTTACTGCATGTGTTTCGGTGTAAACAATTGTTCCAGATGCAGTACCTTGAAGTAAACTGATTTGTAATCCAATAGGCTGACTCACCAATGCAATACCTGAAGAGTTGCGAGCCACTGCCTGGTAATTAAATCCTTGAGGAGCTTGTGCAAACGCAACAATAACAAAACAATTTAAGATAACGAAGGAGAATATTTTTTTCATGTAAATATGTTTTAAGATTATTTTAATTTAATGATTTGATATGTTTTTACTTTAGAATGGCTATCTTTAAACGAAAGCAAATAAGTGCTGGCTGAATATTTACTCATGTCCATTTGAAATTCATTTCCCGTATTTACTTCTTTAGACTGAAGGAGTTTACCATCAGCAGAGAATAGCTCAATTGTAACTATTTGTTTTAAATTTTGGAATTGCAATTGAATAAAATCAATACTAGGATTTGGAAATACAAGTACCGAATAATCTGTTTCTACATTATTTATGGATGTTGCCAATAAATTGGGCTGATGAAAACCTTGAGTTAACATATCGCTTCCTGCCGTAAAGTTTGAGGTCACAGTTTCTCCTAGTGTCCAATCTAATTGCGAAGTGCCATCATTAAAGCTAGTGCCTGATGTTGCGACTACATCGGGGCTTATTGATTGTGCTATTGCTGTTTTAACAGACATAGCAATAAATAGGTGAATAAGTTTTTTCATGATTTAAATATGATTTTGCCAAAAATAGAACATTTCGTTAAGGCAAAAAATTATTCATCAATAATATTCCTATTTTTACACCTAATTATGGCAAATCAAGAAGACATTTTTAAAAACATTATTTCCCACTCTAAAGAGTATGGGTTTATTTTTCAGAGTTCCGAAATTTACGATGGCTTAAGTGCTGTTTATGATTACGGACAAATGGGTGCAGAGTTAAAAAAGAACCTTCGCGACTATTGGTGGAAAGCAATGGTGCAAATGCACGAAAACATTGTTGGCATTGATACAGCAATCTTTATGCATCCAACAACCTGGAAAGCATCAGGACATGTTGATGCTTTTAATGATCCATTAATAGATAACAAAGACAGTAAAAAAAGATACCGTGCCGATGTATTGATTGAAGATCATGTAGCGAAGATCGATGGGAAGATTCAGAAAGAAGTGGACAAAGCGAAAGAGCGTTTTGCTGATGCTTTTGATGAAGCACAATTCCGTGCAACGAATGCACGTGTATTAGAAAATCAAGTGAAGGCAGATGCTATACTTGCAAAATTTAAGGATGCCTTAGAGAAAAATGACCTGGAAGCGGTACGTCAGATCATCATCGATTGTGAAATTGTTTGTCCTATTTCTGGTTCTAAAAACTGGACAGAAGTGCGCCAGTTCAACTTAATGTTCAGCACCTCTATGGGCGCTGTGAGTGAGGATTCAAATACAATTTATCTACGTCCGGAAACGGCACAAGGTATTTTTGTGAACTTTTTAAATGTACAGAAATCCGGTAGAATGAAAATTCCTTTCGGTATCGCACAAACAGGAAAAGCTTTCCGTAACGAGATCGTTGCACGTCAATTTATTTTCCGTATGCGCGAGTTCGAACAAATGGAAATGCAATTTTTTGTTCGTCCCGGTACTGAAATGGAATGGTATCATCATTGGAAATCGACCCGTATGAAGTGGCATAATTCATTGGGATTCGGAGCAGCGAATTACCGTTTCCATGATCATATTAAATTAGCACACTATGCCAATGCGGCTTGTGATATTGAATTTAATTTTCCGTTTGGATTTAAAGAACTGGAAGGAATTCACTCCCGTACCGATTTCGATCTAAAGGCACACGAACAACATTCGGGTAAAAAATTGCAGTATTTCGATCCTGAATTGAATCAGAACTACGTACCGTATGTAGTGGAAACATCGGTTGGATTGGATCGTTTGTTTTTAGCAGTAATGTCGAAAGCATTTGTTGAAGAGAAATTGGAAGATGGAACCATCCGCACTGCATTAAACCTCCCTGCATTTTTAGCTCCTATTAAAGTAGCGGTTTTACCATTATTAAAAAAAGACGGACTGCCTGAAAAAGCAAGAGAGATCTTAGATCTTTTAAAATTTGATCATGCAACAACATATGATGAAAAAGATACAATCGGGAAACGTTACCGCAGACAAGATGCGATTGGAACACCATTTTGCATCACTGTTGATCATCAAACATTGGAAGACAACACGGTTACCATTCGCCACCGTGATACCATGACGCAAGACCGCGTGAGCATTGACGCACTTGTAAAAATTGTGGATGATAAAGTGAGTTTCAAGAAAGCATTGCAGAGTTTGTAAACTATTCATTAATGTTTAAATCAAAAGACTCAAAACTCGCTTGCGTTTTTGAGTCTTTTATTTTGTTTTAATCCACGGCCTACTCATTTTTAATTTTACTTTATTATTCCTTCCTAATAAACAGAAAAGCCTCGCAAATGCGAAGCTTTTCTGCTCTCTAAACTAAATGAAATGATTTAAAATCATCTCAACTAAAACCCGATGGGTGGGTCGGGGCGACTTTCAGATGAAGGGTGGGCTCTATTTCCTTTTATTCATCTTACGGCCATTATAAATCCTGCTCTCTAACTTCAGGATTTCTAAATTTTTAAGTACATCTTTCAATTCATTTTCAACTTTTTCTTTTTTCTAGTCTGCTTTTTCTATTTTCTATACTATAATTTGTACGGAAAAGTTTACTAGAAACTCGGACAAACACCCGGTCGGTATTTAGGTCGTGGTTTCTTACAGTAAAAATTCATTCCTATAGAAATTTCGTGTGAACCTGCTGTTGCGTTGGTTAACTTTGAAATTGTTATATCATAACTGTATCCTGCTTTAAATACGCCATGTTGAAAGCCAATCAACATGATAAACGAATCGCTATTTCTGTACCATAATCCTCCGACCAATGCACCCTTTGTAATATAAACTCCTAAGTTCAATTGGCGGAAATCTTGTTGTTGCTGATATAGAATATTTGGTGAGACGGTTGTTTCGTTGCCTTTATCACCAACAGGAATGATTGCTCCGGCATGACCGGTATACTTTATCGGTAATTTACTCGTGCCCATTAATCCTTCATCAGGTTGTGTTAAATGATGTGCCGCAAAACCAATAAAAATGTATTTACTAAAAGCGACAGCACCAGCAGAAAAATCAACATAAGATTTTCTTCCGTTACCCGGAATCTCTTCTGAGTATTTTACAAAGCCTCTGCGTTCGTCAATCATATCTCCAAAAGTTAATTTACTCCAGTCGATTGATTTTTGTCCATAAGTTGCCTGAAATCCGGCATTGATAGAGAAGTTCCTGTTGATCGGAATTTGTTTTGAATAGATGCCACTTACATTCGTAGTTTTTAATGTGCCATTACCTGCATTATCATTCGTTACTAATAAACCAATCCCACTTTTTATTCTAAATATATATCGGTCAAAAGATGCACTGGTAGTAATATAGGTTCCCGAAATGCCGGGCCATTGGTTTCGGTAGTTAATGTTTACACGCGGACAAATATTCGAACCGGCTAAGGCAGGATTCAAATAAAGTGGGTTTGCATAAAATTGAGTAAATTCAGGATCTTGCGCCAATGCAGACTGATAAGGTGTCAAGCTAAGTGAAAACAGTATAATAGTTAAGTAGCTTTTTTTCATGGGCACGATTTTATATTGGATGTATTATTTAGACGAGTGGAGCAAAGAATGGTTGCTTCTGGGAAGGATAAAAAAAATGCAGTTCAATTTGAACTGCTTTTTTTCGAGAGAGATTATTCCAAATTTTATTTATGTACTGTGTCGTTCTTCATAAGTTCTTTTTGTTTAAGGATACTATCCGCATTTAGGTTCAATAGTCCACTTAATCCGATATTATTACTTCCTTTTATTACTGCTTCTTTCTTAGTGCTTTCATTCTCTTTTGTTTCACGCACAATCCCCTTTGAGGAATCGATCATGTCACCAAAAATAGGTTCATTTCCCATAACCGTAACCTTTAGGTTTTTTGGAAAGTCAATATCCAGTGTGGATGTATTTTGTTTCTTCTCTTTTTTTCTTTTTTCAGCAACCGGTTTCAGTTTTTGCTCAACTGCACTTACTATTGTTTTCGGTTCCGGCACTTTTGATTTTACTTCTGAGGGAGGAATAACTGTCGGAGCTGATGTGCTGGTCGGTTCACTGTCTTTAGTTTTGGCAGCCGGGGGTGTTGTTTTTGTAATTGGCTCAGCAGTTTTTTCAATAGGCAATTCGACAGGTGCGACAGTCGTTTCCTCCGATTTTTTCGAAGAATTAATTCCTTTGTAAATTAAAAATCCACCAACAAGCACAACTACTCCAAGAATTAAAGCGATCGTGTTAGATCCTTTTGGAGCCATCGATTTAGGTGTCGCTTCTAACATTCGTTCCATACGCGCCCAATCACCGGAATCATACTTCGCATCGTAATTACTTAAGCTATCTTTTATGGTTTCATCGAGTTTGCTAGGAGTAGTGTTATTTTCCATTTATAGTTGGTTTAATATGATGCATCAGATTTTTTCTCAAATTAAATTTTGCTTTCGACAAGTTTGATTTAGAGGTTCCTTCACTAATATCAAGCAGTTCTGCAATTTCTTTGTGTGTGTACTCTTCAATCACATATAAGTTAAAAACGGTTCTGTACGCGGGTGTTAATTCCTGAATCGCTCTTAAAATTTCTTCTTTATCAATGTGAAGTGCCAGCTCATCATCATTCATTTCGTCTACAACATTCGTTGCTTTTTCATTGGCGTAAACTGTACTCACTATCAGGTAATTCTGCTTGTTTTTTCTCAGATGATCAATGGCGGTATTTGCCATGATCCGTCTGATCCAGCCTTCAAAAGAACCATTCGCCTTGAAGTTCTTTAGGCCGTCAAACACTTTCATAAATCCTTCGTGGAGTATGTCTTTAGCCTCATCACTACTTTTGGAGTAGCGTAAACAAACACCTAACATCTTACTGTAAAATTGTTCGTACAAAACCTTTTGGCTTGCACGATCATTTCTTAAACAACCTTTGATGATGTCGGTTTCATTCATATAATGAGAAAATTCATAGGCTAAAGCCACCTCCCTTATACGCAATATGACGTAAAAGGTTTTAAGGGGTTGCCTCTCTGCACTATTTTTTTAATTGGTTATGACTAAAAGTTAAGAACTCCTTAAAAACTGTTCAAATCAATTTGAATCGTTTTTAAGGACTCGGAGTTTTATTTTTATTGAATCGCGAATTCGCTATCAGCAACTCCTTTGTTTACATTGATGCTTTCAGCAGTTAATTTCATTGATATTGGCCCGCTGATAGAGATCACACTTGGGCATTTTAATCCATTCACATCTTTATATTCCAAAATATCAGTTGTGCTGATAACCGGCCCCATTTCAGAATTTGTAGTTTATGAGGTTCTCACTTTCAGTTTACTTTCCACATAAGATGCTGCTTCCCAAAAGCCCGCCCGACAATAAAATGCTTTTCAACTTTATTAGAATAATAGATTTTAAATAGTTCTTAAATTTTAAAAAAATCTGATGCAAATTCCCTTTATTTTATCAATGGTTGAGAAGTCGTTTGGACGGAAAATGGATGTTCGGATTGTGATAAAAGAAACATATCTTTTGTCAACTTCTTACTTTCTTTTTTTTGGTCCACGCATGGCTTCTGCTGTTAAGGGATTTTCGGGCCAGTGATGTTTTGGATAGCGGGAGAGAAGTTCTTTTCGTACTTCGAAATAGGTTTTTTCCCAAAAGCTTTTTAAGTCCTGAGTTATCTGAACGGGTTTGTAGCCCGGGGAAAGTAAATGAAGTAGAATCTTGTTTTTCCCTTCGTTTACGGTTGGCGTTTCAAACAGACCAAAGACTTCCTGCAATCTCACTGCCATTTCAATTTTACTACCATCATTAAAATAAGAAAGTTTGATCATGGAGCCTGTCGGGACTTCCATTTTTGAAGGAGCCAGTTTATCCAGTTTTTGAGAAAGTTCCCAAGGTAGAATGGAGTGCAGGATCTGTGTAAAATCCAATTTCTGTAATTCGGTGAGTTTGTTTGTCTTTAAAAGATAAGGTGAAAGCCATTCTTCGAGGGTTTCTAATAAATGCTCATTGGAAATATCCGGCCAGTTGTCGTTTGGCCGCCATGCGCGTAAACTTAAAATACGTGCTTGAAGATCTTCCTGAGTATCACTCCAATTCAAGATCTTTAATCCGTTTTCCCGAATCACATTACAAATGACCTGGATACGTTGGGCATCATCGATCTTTTCTAATGCTTTGGTTTCCAATATCAGATTACCCACCCGTTTTTCAATGATACCAACCACCATTCCTCTTTGTTTGTCCCAGCTAACTGATTGCCGCTCTTCTGCGAGTTCAAAAAGATCGTTTGAATCGAAAGCGGCAGCTAAAAAGATCTTTCCTTCGTTTGCTCCTGCGTCCAGATGAGCAACAGCCAGCCATTCTTCTTTAGCAAGTGCATCCGTTTCATTTAGT
Source organism: Chitinophaga pinensis (assembly GCA_945885475.1). Classification (GTDB taxonomy): domain Bacteria; phylum Bacteroidota; class Bacteroidia; order 2-12-FULL-35-15; family 2-12-FULL-35-15; genus 2-12-FULL-35-15. Next base: position 32,446 of record CAMCYR010000020.1, on the reverse strand, counting down.
TTTACGATCCGTCCATTTGCAAGACGATAACGCAAACCCGTTTTGTCGATGCGCTTTGCAATACGCTCAGGGTAAGCGGTAGCAAGGAGTTTCCCGATTTTAAAAACATCCGGTGCGCTGTTATCGGGTTCTATTTTTAGGAGTTTTCTCCAGGATTGTGCGAGCCGTTCTATTCTGTCAAGTACTTTTTTGTCCGCATTTACTCTTTCGCCTGTTCTGAATTTCCGCAGCAATTCTATTCGTAAAGAAAGATCGGCACCTGTTTCTTTTGAGAGTGGATCACGTTCTTCTAATATTGATGCGATATCAGTTGCGAGTGCTTTGAAATTTTCTTTCGGGTTATTTTTTTCAAAGTGTGCCGCTTCAATGAGCATGTGTGCCAAGCGAGGATGAGTGGGCATTTGCAACATCTCTTTTCCGCGAGCTGTAATTTTATTATTTTGTAAAGCACCTAATTGAGTCAATAATTCTTTTGCTTGCGATACAGCAGCAATAGGTGGAGCTGTTAACCAAAGTAATTCATTGATATTCTGAATTCCCCATTGACCGAGCTCTAACATTAAAGGAGCGAGATCAGCTTCTAAAATTTCCGGTTTGCGATTGGGTAGAAGGTGGATGTGTGAGCCTTCGCTCCAAAGTCTGTAACAAGTTCCCGGACCTAATCTTCCTGCTCTTCCAGTTCTTTGGTCGGCTGCATCTTTTGTAACTTTTATTGTTTCTAATCGGCTTAATCCTGTTTGAATATCAAATCGGGGGGATCGAGCAAAACCGCTGTCGATCACAACTGTAATCCCTTCTATTGTTAGCGATGTTTCTGCTATAGAAGTTGCCAATACTACTTTCCGTTTTCCTTGCGGATGTGGCAGAATGGCTTCCTGTTGTTTCTGCTGTGAAAGATCACCATACAAAGGTTGAACACTTATTTCTAAGTTGTCTTCTTCCAGCATTTGTTGTGTCCTCAGAATTTCTCCAGCACCTGGAAGAAAAGCAAGAATATCTCCACTGTTTTCCCGAAGCGCTTTTTTGATGGCGTTTGCCATTCGCACATGCAAGTATATTTTATCGTCCGTATTTAAATACTGAATACTGACCGGATATTGTCTGCCTTCAGAAGTTAAAATCGGAGCGTTGTTTAACAATGAAGAAAGTTTTGCTCCATCTAATGTTGCAGACATAATTAAAATACGTAGATCGTTTCTTAAAACTTGTTGCACTTGATAACACAAGGCAAGAGCCAGATCGGCATTTAAACTTCGTTCATGAAATTCATCAAAAATAATCAGTCCGACATTGTCTAGTGCATTGTCATTTTGCAACATGCGTGTTAAAATTCCTTCGGTAACGACTTCAATTTTTGTGTTTTTAGAAATTTTATTTTCGAAGCGGATACGGTAACCAATTGTTTCTCCGATAGATTCATTTAATAAAGAAGCCATTCGGTTTGCAACGGAGCGGGTGGCTAACCGTCTGGGTTCAAGCATAATTATTTTTTTGTCTCCCAACCATTTTTCATTCAAAAGCTGAATGGGAAGCACAGTCGATTTCCCCGCACCTGGAGGTGCTTGTAAAATAATTACAGGCTCTTTTTCAAGAGTTGTTTTTAAAAGGGGAATTATTTCGTTTATAGGAAAATCGTAGCGCGACATTAAATGCAAAAGTACTATAAATAAGTATTAGAAGGCGTAAGTGCATATTCTGTAAATTTAGATTTTTTACTGTGGGAACATTCATCTATTTTCGCGCAACGGTTGCGAAATCAAAGCGCTGGTTATCTGATGAAATGATGGTTGGTTCACGTAATTATTTTAGTGGCGAATAGCAATTCGGATACAAAGAATAGGATTTCTTTTCCAGCAAAATGGTTTCAAAATAAACATAAATGCCTTTTAGATGTTCAACCTTAAATTCAATGAATGCTTTTAATCAAATGGCATTGTTAATTGTTATTCTATTTTAGCCTTATGAGTAAAAAAGTTGAAACAAATTCAATTGAATCAAAATTGATTGTTGAAAATTCACCATTTTTTTCTGTGATCATTCCAACATTCAATCGGAAAGCGACAATATCACGCGCAATAAATTCATTGCTTGCACAAACCGAAACCGATTGGGAAGCAATTATTGTTGATGATGGAAGCACAGATGATACCTACTACGAATTGCGTCCGCTTTTAGATCAGTTCGAAAATATAAAATATCTGAAACAGAAAAACAGAGGAGCTGCCGGATCAAAAAACACCGGCATCCAACACGCGAAAGGTGTTTTTTTTACTTTTTTGGATTCTGATGATGAGTATGAACGGACACATTTAGCATCCAGAAAAAAGATTATCATTGAAAATCCGGGGTTGCAGTTTCTGTCAGGGGGATTAAAAATTATTGGTAGTCCTTTTGTTCCGGATCGCTTTGATGCGACAAAGCAGGTTCACATCGACAAGTGTGAAATCGGAGGTACTTTTTTTATTGAGAAGCAGTTGTTGTATTCTTTAAAAGGATTTAATGATATACTGTTGGGAGAGGACTCCGACCTGTTCGACCGGGTTGCCGCTACAGGAGTTTCAATGATTAAAACGAATTTGCCAACGTATATCTACCATCGAGAAACCGAAGGGTCGGTAACAAATCTGCTTTTGTCTTCTATTTAATCACTTCGATCAAATTTTTTCTATTTATGTTTTGATGAAAAAAGCACCTCTATTTATTTTTCTTTTAAGTAAATAGATTTTTTTATTTGTCAGAAATAATAGATGTGTAATTATACTCTTAAATGCCTCCCTCAATTAATAGTATCTTTGTGAAAAATAAATCATATTCGTTTTTATACTCATGAGTAAAGTTTTTGTAACCGGTCCTGATGGTGTTTTAGGAAGTAACATAGTAAGAGAATTACTTTCAAGAAATTATGAAGTTAAAGTCTTAGTATTTGGACCCCGTCAGCCAATCACATTAAAAGGCTTGCCCATTGAAATTGTTGAAGGAGATATTACCAATAAGGAGCAAGTGATTGAACTTTCCAAAGGCTGCGACTATTTTATTAATGTTGCGGCAATAACAGATATGTGGCCGACCCGCGGAGCTATTTATTTCAAAATAAATGTGAAAGGGGCAGAGAATGCTATTGAAGCGGTTTTACAAAATAAAATGAAACGATTGGTTCATGTTGGTAGCGCAAGCTCATTTGGTTATGGCACTATAGAGCATCCAGGTGATGAAACGTCAGCATTCAAATCGGCAAAATATAAAGTAGATTATATTGAAAGTAAAAAATTAGGACAGGAGAAAGTAATTGCTGCCGTAAAAGAAAAAGGCGTCGATGCTGTTGTTGTTTGCCCGACATTTATGATCGGACCTTATGACTCAAAACCCAGTTCCGGAGCAATGATTATTGCCATTGCAAAAGGTAAACTTCCGGGATTTTCTTCGGGAGGAAAAAATTGGGTATATGTAAAGGATGTGGCTGTAGGTGTTTGTAATGCACTCACAATGGGAAGAACAGGAGAAGCATATATTTTGGGTGCTGAAAATTTAACCTATGTGGATGCAGTAAAAAGAATTGCTGCTGCACTCGGACAAAAAAAAGTACCAAAATTTATTGTGCCCGATTTCTTTTTAAAGTTCATCGGAATGATAGGAACAATTACTGCAGCCATCACAAAAAAAGCACCTAAGCTAACAATCAATCTGGCTCAGATTGCTTGTGACGGACATTATTTTAGTCCGAAAAAAGCCATTGAAGAATTAAAAATGCCGCAGACACCAATTGAAGTAGGAGTGAAAGAGGCGCAAGCATGGTTCATTGAAAATAAATATTTATAGACTACTTTGAATTCTTTACAATCATAACACTTCCTTTCCAGTCTGGCAATTCAATGAGTGTTTCCGGAATGCTGGGCATGAATTCATGTAACGCTTTTTTTATTCCGTCCCATGTATGGTTATAATCATGAATGATGATGACACCACCGGCTGAAAGTTTCGGGTAAAAGAATTTTAATCCTTCAATTGTTGGTAAATACAGATCTGCATCTAAATGCACAAATGCAAACTGCAGCTTGTCTAATCCCTTTGCTGTAGAAGGGAAATAGCCGGGATAATACAATACATTTTCTCCGCCACCGATCTCCTTTTTTACTTCTTCTAAACTAGTATCTGAAAATTCGGTTGTAGAAAACTTTTTTTCTTTTTGAGTTTCATGTTTCAGATCGGCTTCATTGAACCCTTCAAATGTGTCGAACAAGTGGAGTGTGCGGGAGGAATCCATTTCATAAATGATCTTTGCTGTTTCGCCTTTATGGACGCCAACTTCCGCAAAATCACCGATGATAGTATCTTTTTTTAACCGTTCGATCTGAAACCATATGCAATAAAACCGGATCTTATCGAAGTAATTTCTTTCCAACGATTTCAGAGAATCAGAGATCCTTTTATTTTTTACTGCATCTTCCCACTTGTAAGGTCTATAGATCTTATATGACCAGAAGCTTTCAAAATAACGGAACAGAAAATACAGAAAAAAAACGACTAGAATTGCTGAAATACTATTGATGACTAAATTCATAGTTGCTGGAAGATCTTTAAAATACTCCTGTGAAAGGTAGATTATTTATGAATGATCTGAACATAGCCTGGAAGTGTTTTCCCGTCACCTAAAGTAAGCACATAATAATAGGTGCCATCGCTAACCTTTGTCGCGTTCCAATCATTGTTATAATTATCTTTTTCATACACCACTGCTCCCCAACGATCATACACTTTCAAGTTATTTTTTCCGAAAAATTCAAGGTATTTAAAATATAGAAATTCATTGTCACTGTCTCCATTCGGAGTGATTACATTGGGAAGTACTATTTCTGCCGGAATGACTTTTATATCTTGGCAAATCGAATCCAGACAGCCATTTGAAGTTTGCATGCTTAAACAAACACGGTATATTCCAGGACTAGTGTAGCTGTGCATCGGATTTTGAGTTAAAGCAGAATTCCCGTCACCGAAGTCCCAAAGCCAGTTGTTTGCGCTACCTCCAAAAACAGTAGAATTATCTGTAAACGTCAATGGATTATTTATTACAACGGGTTGCGGAGAAGCAGTAAATCCGGCTACAGGCAAAGGGTCTGTGTTCACGGTTATTGTAATGGTATCCGACTGGCAAGTGTTGTTTAAAGCAGAAGCCTGATATGTTGTGGAAGAAACAGTTGTTCCTGTATTCACAATTGTCTGGCTGATGCTTGTCCCTGTTCCGCTGCTTCCGTTACCGCTCCAGCTAACTGTGCTTGTGCCGATACAAGGTGTTAGGGTGATATTAAATGCATCACCGGAGCAGATTGTTGTTGGGTTAGGAGAAGCAGTTACTTCAGGTGTTTCTTTGATTCCAATAACTTCAGGGAGAAGCCCTGTGAGGATATTTCCACATGCATCTGTAACCGTTGGAGGAGGAACAGAAAGAACGGAGATCGTATCGCAAGTCCATGGACAAGCCGGAATCGTTAAGTTTAATAGTTTAGGAGTTGTTGCAGCAGAACATCCTGAAGCTGTTCCAGCAGTTACGCTGCCACTCATCCAGGGGTGGGTTATTGTGAAAGGAGGAACGCCATAACGGATATAAACGGTTCCTGTGAGCGAGCAAACGTTTGAACAAATGCTGTTCGGAGAAACATTCCAAAGCGGACCGTATCCTTCTATTGTATGACCCTCAACGTATGCACTGAAAGGATATCCGCCAAAAGGATCGTGGTAAACATAGGCTGTGTTGCAACCTGTTCCGCCAACGGTACGAGAAACATGCATTGATAAATAAAATGTTTGTATGGCGCAGGATTGAGGTTTACAACACAACAGCGGACTCTTTAAATCGTAGGCAGTTAGATAAGCCGTTCCAGGAGTTATGCCGGCAGCACCTGTTGTGGTAAAAGTAGTAGTACTTCCGCAACTTGTTCTGAAAAACATGGCTCCGTCATTCATGATTGCAGTTGAAAATGGACTCGCATAAAAACTTCCGCTGACAAATAATCCTGTAACAGTAATTTGTGCAGGAATTGTAACTAAAATACTATCAGAGTCGCTTGCAGGTGAGATGCAAGATGGGATGAAAGCACCTGTAAACGTACTCGTTGGACCAGTTACCAGAGGGTCGATGGTAATTGGATAAACACGTGAAGGATCATTGATCCATGAATTGGGTACAATGATTTTTATTTTTTGTTTCCCATTTACCGACTCTAGTTTATATGCTGCAGTTATGTAATTTTTATTTGCATCAAAACAAACAGCACCCCGAATCGTTCCTAATTCTTTTCCAGTTGCAGAAAGAATTTGAATCGCCCCAAGCCAACCTCTTTCATCTTGTCTGCCGTAATTTTCATCCGGATGAAGTTTGGCATTTTCTGGAATCATTATTTCTTCTTCAATTACGAAGTCGTTTGTTGAAGCAGCAGTTGGCGTACTTAAAACATAATTATATTTAATACCGTTGAAACGAAATTCGAATGTTTTAGTAATGCCTGTTATACCAGTTGACAGACTTGCATTTAATCCATCGTGTTTAATTTCTGATGTGGAAATTTCCTTCCCATTTAAGATGCAATTTTTTGAAAAAATAATGCTTGAATTGTCGCCAGTATTTATCTCAACGGAGCCGTTTTTTAAAACAGATACTTCATTAGGTTGATTGTTTGCAGAAAGCCCTTTTTCTAAGGAAGCCGGTTGTATATCAATAGGGACAAGTTGATTGTTTGTATTGTAATAGTTGATAGGTTGTTTACTGTAATGCGAAATTATTCTGCCATCGGGAGTAATGAACGTGCTGGAAAATACTTTTCGTTCTGCTTCTACTTCTTTCCACTGAGCTCGATCTTCAAGGATATTGCGTTCATTTTGGGTGTAGAGATTAGCAGAAAGATCTACAGATTTATTTTGTGAAAAAGCAGTTGTTATGTAAGAAAATGAAAACAACAACATAGCACAAAAAAACATGTTATTTTTTGAGGGTAGCATAGGTAGTAGTTTTGTTAAAGCAAACCTAATAATAAATTACATAAAATACAAGTATATCGAGCAATATAGATTAATAGAAGAAGTCACTTGCTTGTTGAGTTTAGATTAGTGACTGCGCAAAAAAGGTGGGAAGAAATCTGAATTTTCAGCTTCTTCCCTCTGGGTGGACTTGAGAGACAAAAGATCGAACCAAATGTTTACAGTTTATTTGTAGACAATGACGCAGTAACTTGACAGCGGAGAATTAAAGCAAAGCCGTTTGGCTATCCCTTAGCAAAAAGCAAACGAGGTGTATTCTTTTTTTATTTTTCAATCCCAACTTTCGTTATAATTTGTCATTAACTAATGTGCTTCATTGTTTTTTTCTCCTGTTTCGCTTCTCCCCCAGCGCTTCAATTAATTTTTTCTGCGAATCTACAAGATTTTTAAGTAAATCATTTTCTTTTTGCAAATACTCAATTTTATCCAGCAACAATTTAATTTCTGCAATGGAATTAGTGAATGCCCCTTTTAAAACATCCTCTCCGGTAAATGATTCAAATTCTGTATGTGAAATGTTTAATACCTTCAGAATGCTTGTAAGAGTATAGTGGTTTACCTTGCCGCTTTGTTCAATGTGCGAAACCAAAGCCCTGGTTTTATTTATTTTTTCACCAAGTTGTTCTTGGGAAATGTTTTTAAGATTGCGTAGCAGTTTGATTTTTTTCCCCGAGTGCATTTTTTGTTGCAAATAGCAAATCTTAATGTTTGCATAATGATGTTTTTATTTGCTATTTGATAATTTACGTTTATATTTGTTTGAAACGTGTAAATCGCCAGCATAAAGTGGAATATATTTTATTCAATTAGTAGATAATAAAGGAAGTGTAATTGGTAAAGAAAAGTTTGTGAAAGAGTAAAATTGATTTATTTAAAGCTATGATCCTAAATACTTTCAAAAAATAACATTTGTAAAAAACAATAATATGAAAAAACTACTACTAATTTTATGTTTAGCATTAAGCACAACTGCTTTTTCACAAGTACCTAGCTATGTTCCAACATCTGGTTTAGTCGGTTGGTGGCCTTTTACAGGTAATGCTATTGATGAAAGTGTTAATACCAATGATGGAACTGTAAATGGAGCAACATTAACAACTGATAGGTTTGGTAATGTGAATAAGGCGTATAATTTTGATGGAATAGATGATTATATTTTACTTAATTCATTAAACAACATCCAATACAAGCCTATTACTTATTCTATTTGGGTAAATGCCGATTCATTAGAAACTATTATTTATCCTCTTGGTGGCGGCAGAGTAATTATTGGTAGGGATCAAAGTGGTTACTATGATCAAGGAGCAGTCATGATCATGCACTATCCAGCTGGTGGTATTGATAATGAATTTTCATATTACATAGGACAATCAGTATCTAATTCAAATTATACACCCCCTCTTAATATTTGGACACATTTTGTGTTTACTATTAACGCTATGGATTCAGTAAAATTTTACATTAACAGCAATCTAGTATCTCAGCAATACTATCCAACAGCAGGCAATGCAAATATTAACTTTTTAATTGGTGCTGGCAATGGCCGTTTTTTTTGGAATGGTAAATTAGATGATATTGGTATTTGGAACAGAGCTTTAACTCCATGTGAAATAAAAGGACTATATCAATCAGGAACTTCTAGTATGACAGTGAATGCCAGTTCCTCAACTATTTGTTCAGGTGGTTCTACAACCCTTACCGCAAGTGGTGCAACAGCATACACATGGATGCCAGGTAGTTTATCAGGAAATTCTGTAGTAGTAGCACCGAGCATATCTACTACCTATACAATTGCAGGTACAGACGCATTAGGGTGCACTTCTACCACTACTACCTTAGTAAATGTAAATATTCCTCCTTCTACAACACCATCACAAACCAATGTAAGTTGTAATGGATTAAGTAATGGTTCTGCTTCTATTGCAGCATCCGGTGGTACACCGGGTTATACTTATTCATGGGCACCAATTGGAGGAACAGGTGTTACAGCATCTGCACTTTCTGCAGGTTCGTATACGTGTACTGTTACAGACGCAAATGGTTGTAGTACTTCAACTACAGGAACTATAACAGAACCTGCTGCAATAACGGGAATACAATCTCCATATATTTGTGTAGGTGAAAATTATCAAGTAGGAACAAGCACCTATACAACATTTGGTACTTATACCGATACTCTAACTGCTGCCAATGGATGCGATAGCACTGTAACAACAAACTTAACTGTTAACCCTCTGCCTTCATTAAGTGTAGCTGCAGCAGATACAAATGTATGCGTTTCTTCTGCTTCGGTCAGTTTAATAGCATTGCCTTTAGGAGGAACATGGACTGGTGCAGGTATTGTGGGTAGTACTTTCTCTCCTTCTGTTGCTGGTGCAGGCACACACATTATCACGTATACGTATACCGATATAAATGCTTGTGCCAATACTGCTCAAATAACAATGGTTGTAGATCTTTGTACTGGGATAAATGCGATAAGTAATACTGCATCATTTACTGTTTATCCTAACCCAACAAATTCAACGCTGACAATAAATACAAAAGCAATTTATTCAAGTATACAAATTGTAAATACCTTAGGTCAGCTTGTGTTTACAAAAGAAAAATCAGCATCACTTAATGTAAGTTCATTACCTAGTGGAATATATTTTATTCAATTAGTAGATAATAAAGGACGTGTAATTGGTAAAGAAAAGTTTGTGAAAGAGTAACATTCATTTAAAGCTATGATCCTAAATACTTTCAAAAAATAACATTTGTAAAAAAATGGATTTCAAAGAGGTGTGGTTGCCAATTATATATATGGTATATTATTGTTGCATTGTATTAATTACAGCTTGCATATGACTTATCAAACTTTGAATATTTTGTTGTAAATTATTTAAATCTGCTTGTTTTGCTGTTATATCTTTTTCAGCTTTATTAACTATTTCCCAATCTGAAGCGCATGAATAAATTATCTGTTTTCCTGCAGAAGAAATTTTAAACTTATTTACGCATAATTGCACATCAGATTTTATATATTCAAATCGCTCTTTACCTGATTTTATTTTTTGGAAATCTTCATTCAATAATTTGCATTGATCAGGAAATACTTGATTAAATTTATTTGTCATGTCTTGCATTTTTGATTCATACTCCCTTAATTGTTCTACAAATGTTTTGTGACTTTTGTCTAAATTTAGCAGCATTTCATCAAATTTTGAATTAAAAGAAGGGACATCGCAATATTGAATGTTTTTTAAAATATCTTCGTTTGCGTACTTATTAAATGCTGTTGCTTTTTTTACTGCATCATTTCCTTTTGATTGAAGCATTTTGATATTAGATTTAATAGCTTTTTTGGTAAATTTAAATTTCGTCCATTCTTGAGTTCCCGACTCTATTTTAGTCTTACCATTGGTATACTCTTTAAAATTCTCATATTCATTATTAATATTCATTTGGTATTTAGACATCACTTTAACTAACGCATCTGTTTCATATAAAAGTTGTTTTGCAATTTGAAAAGGCTTTTCAACGCTTTTACAATTTAATTTTAAATAGTCAGTTTGCATAGCAGATATTTTACTGGTTACTGATGTACAGTTTTGATTTATATTTTCTACACTTGATTTTAATTTTGAATTTAATGTATTAACATCGTAATATACCTTACAACTAGAATGAGTTATGGTGATTACTAATAATAAGATAATAATTTTAAATTGAGTTAAATAAATCATATTAGGACATGTTTTTTTATTGTTTACAGGGCTATTATTGTGCAAATCAAAAAGGGGTAAAAACTATTAAAAGTCTCGAACCCCTGTCTTCATTCGTGGAGAATACCGGATTCGAACCGGTCGCCTCTTCACTGCCAGCGAAGCGCTCTAGCCAAATGAGCTAATCCCCCAATTTTTTTGTGAAAGTAACAAATAAATAGTTCTCCGATAAAAAATAAAATACATTATATTTGAATTCTATTAGTTAGTTTTTCGAATTATGGCAGAAGACAGAATAAATTCAAGCAAAGCACCCGAACCGGTTGGCGCTTATCCTCATGCGCGCAGAGTAGGTAACTTATTGTTTCTTTCAGGAGTTGGTCCGCGTGAACGTGGATCTAAAAAAATTCCTGGGGTTGAACTCGATGAAAATGGAAACATTGTTTCTTACGATATAGAAACGCAATGTAGATGTGTGTTTCAAAATATTAAATACATTCTGGAAGATGCCGGCAGCAGTTGGGATAACATTGTGGATGTGCAGGTTTTTCTTACCAATATGAAAGACGATTTTGCAACCTATAACCGTGTTTATGCTGAGTGGTTCAAAGACAATCAGCCTTGCAGAACAACCATTGAGATCAACTGTTTGCCAACTCCTATTGCAATCGAACTAAAAGTTATAGCAACCATTTAAAGGATGACCCTCTATCTTTTTATCAAGATCATTCACATTCTTGCCGGTGCAATTGCCCTTATTACCGGTTTGATCGCAATGCTTACCATAAAAGGCGGCAAAGCACATCGCTTCAATGGTAAACTTTATTTCTGGAGTATGGCCGTTATTTTTGTGTCCAGTATTTATATGTCTTTCTACAAAGAAATGATCTTTTTTGTACTCATTGCATTCTTTAGTTTTCAAGGCGCTTTTAACGGATACCGTATTTTGTATCTAAAGAAATTAAATCAAGGTCAAAATCCTGAAGTGCTTGATTATATTGGATTAGTTGTTGGTGCACTCGCTACTGTTTTTATGCTGTATTTGGGAATCACCAATGCTATCAGAAATAACGATGCAGGGTATGTCTTGTTGATCTTTGGCGTTTTTTATGCCTTGGGTGTTTGGCAGGAATATCGGAAATTTAAAAAAGCACCAACGGAAAAAATGTTCTGGATGTATAAACATATCGGACAAATGGGGGGTGCTTATATTGCAACCATGACTGCTTTTTTAGTGAATAATTATCGCTTTTTCCCTTTTCTGCCTCCGATTGCCCTGTGGCTGCTGCCTACACTTTTTGGTACGGTGCTAATTACTATAGTTTTGAAAAAATATAAAAAACTACATTCTGATAAAGCGTAAGCCTTTAAGCAGTAGGTTTTTATAGATTATTTACTACCTTTGCACTCCTTTTTTTATTTACATATCGCATTACTGATTATGAGCAAGAATTATAAAACATATACCGGTCTCAACCTTTCGCAAACTGCAAAGGATGTTCAAAAGACCTGGGACGAAAATAATACATTCGAAAAATCCATCACTTCCCGTGAAGGAAAAACGCCTTTCGTTTTTTATGAAGGACCGCCAAGTGCAAACGGATTGCCGGGTATTCACCATGTAATGGCGCGTTCGATTAAGGATATTTTTTGTCGTTACAAAACACAAAAAGGCTTTCAAGTAAAACGGAAAGCGGGTTGGGATACACACGGTTTGCCAATAGAACTGAGTGTTGAAAAGACTTTAGGGATTACAAAAGAAGATATTGGTAAAAAAATAACTGTTGAGCAGTATAACATTGAATGTCGTAAAGATGTCATGAAATATACGGATGTGTGGGCGGATGTAACAGCAAAAATGGGCTATTGGGTAGATATGGAACATCCATACATTACTTACGATAATAAATACATTGAAAGTGTATGGTGGTTATTAAACAATTTGTATGCGAAAGGATCGATCTACAAAGGATTTACCATTCAGCCCTATTCACCTGCCGCGGGTACCGGATTGTCATCCCATGAGTTGAATCAACCGGGGTGCTACAGAGATGTGAAAGATAGAACGGCTGTGGCGATGTTTAAGGCAGTTCAAAGTTCAAAGTTGGAAAGTTTAAAGTTAGCTGGAGATGTTTATTTTTTAGCTTGGACAACAACACCCTGGACTTTGCCTTCTAATACGGCTTTGGCGGTTGGGAAAAATATTGACTATGTTTTAGTGAAAACATTTAATCCCTTTTCTCACATCATTACAAATGTTATTCTTGCAAAAGAACTTGTTGGAAAACATTTTCCGGAAAAAAATAAAGAATTAAAGTTTGAAGATTACAAAGCAGGAGACAAAGCTGTTCCTTTTGAAATTATATCTGAATATAAAGGTTCTGACTTAGATGGAATTTCCTACGAACAACTTTTAACATTCGCGAAACCTACCGATGGCGATGCATTCAAAGTGATCATCGGTGATTTCGTAACAACGGAAGACGGAACAGGTATCGTGCACATTGCTCCGAGTTTTGGTGCAGACGATTTTAGAGTGGCGAAACAAAATGGAATTGGCTCATTAACACTTGTTGACAAGCGTGGTAAATTTTTACCGGAGATCAAAGATGGCGTTTTCTTATATGGCGAAGAATATGTAAAAGAAGCTTATTTAACAGACCAAGAAAAGGAAGCTGAATTTCAGCATCAGAAAAAAGTATTGGAAGCTTCCGGAAAAATTAAAGAGCTGAAAGCATATCTGAGCGTTGACGAACGTATTGTTTTAAAATTACAAGAAGAAGGAAAACTTTTCAAAAAGGAAACCTACGAACACAGTTATCCGCATTGCTGGAGAACAGACAAACCTGTTTTGTATTATCCCTTGGATTCGTGGTTTATTAAAACGACCGATTATAAGGAGCGTATGATCGACTTGAATAAAACCATCAACTGGAAGCCGGAATCAACCGGTACTGGGCGTTTTGGTAACTGGTTGGAAAATTTGAACGACTGGAATTTATCACGTTCACGCTTTTGGGGAATTCCAATTCCTATCTGGACGAGTGAAGATAAAACCGAGCAAATTTGTATTGAATCGGTGGAACAGCTGAAAAAAGAAATTGAAAATGCTGTTGCAAAAAATGCGATGATAGACAATCCGCTTGCGAAATTTAATGCAGGTGATATGTCGGAAGCAAATTACAATTCATTCGATTTACATAAACCGTATGCTGATAGCATCATTCTGGAACGCAATGGCAAAAAGCTTTTCCGTGAACCGGATCTAATTGATGTATGGTTTGATTCTGGTGCAATGCCCTATGCGCAATTGCATTATCCGTTTGAGAACAAAGAATTAATTGATCAGAAAAAATATTTCCCTGCCGATTTTATTGCTGAAGGTGTTGACCAAACCCGTGGTTGGTTTTTTACACTGCATGCAATCGGTACCATGTGCTTCGATTCTGTCGCCTTTAAAAATGTAGTATCCAACGGCTTGGTGTTGGATAAAAACGGACAAAAAATGAGTAAGCGTTTAGGAAATGCTGTTGATCCGTTCATCACCATTGAAAAATATGGTCCGGATGCAACCCGCTGGTATATGATCACCAATGCAGCTCCTTGGGATAATTTAAAATTTGATTTAGAAGGAATATCAGAAGTGCAACGTAAATTTTTTGGTACGCTTCACAACACCTATTCGTTTTTCTCATTATATGCAAATGTGGATGGATTCGCCTATAAAGAGGCTGAAATACCAATGTTGGAGCGTGCAGAAATCGATCGATGGATCATCTCTGAATTAAATACCTTGATAAAGAAAGTGGACGAAGCGTATGCTGATTACGAACCGCACCGCGCTGGCAGATATATCGAGCGTTTTGTTGATGAACATTTGAGTAATTGGTATGTTCGACTGTGCAGAAGACGTTTTTGGAAAGGAGATTATTCGGAAGATAAAATTGCTGCTTACCAAACGCTTTATCGCTGCTTGGAAGTGATCGCACAATTAGCAGCACCCATCGCTCCTTTCTTTATGGATCGTTTGTTCACCGATTTGAATTCAATCACACACCGCGATAAATCTGAATCAATTCACCTGAGTGACTTCCCTGTGTCGGATACCTTCTTAATTGATAAAGATCTGGAAGAGCGGATGGAATTGGCACAAAAGATCTCTTCGATGGTTCTGTCTATCCGCAAAAAAGAAAATATCCGTGTGCGTCAGCCTTTGGAAAGAATTCAAATTCCTATTCTGGACGATTCTTACAAAGTAAAAATTGAGGCGGTGAAGGATCTGATCTTGTCGGAAGTGAATGTGAAGAGTTTAGAATTGGTAGATGAATCACAAACGCAAATTGTGAAAAACCTGAAATTGAATTTCAAGACGCTTGGAAAAAAATGTGGTAAGCACATGAAATCTGTTCAGACCTTTGCGAACGAAAATGCGCAGGCGATCATCTCTGGAATTGAAAAGACGGGCAATTTTGAGATGAAATTTGATGGCGAATCGATTATTTTGGACAACGAAGATGTGGAGATTATACCGGTAGATATCCCGGGATGGAAAGTTGTAAATTTTGGACAACTTACTGTTGCTCTGGATGTTACGATAAGTGCGGAGCTGCGTGAAGAAGGACTTGCCCGTGAATTGGTAAACAGGATCCAAAATCTCCGCAAGGACAATAATTTAGATGTTACAGACCGTATTGAGGTGAAAATTCAAAGAAATAGTGCGATAAATTCTGCCATAAATAATAATTTGGACTATATTTGCGCTGAAATTCTTGCTTCTTCGTTAGAACTTGTTGATACTGTGGAGTCTGCAAATGGCTCTGAAGTTGAAATAGAGGAAGACATCAAGACATTAATTTCTATAACCAAACTACTAAACTAGAAAATACAATGGCTAAAAAAGCGCAAAAAGGCAAACCGGCAAAAAAAGCTGCAAAACCTGCAAAGAAAGCGGTAGCAAAAAAGCCTGCAAAAAAAGCAGCTCCTAAAAAAGTTGTAAAACCTGCAAAAAAAGCAGTAGCAAAAAAACCTGTTAAAAAGGTAGTTGCAAAAAAAGCAGCTCCTAAAAAAGCGGTTAAACCTGTAAAAAAAGCAATTGCAAAAAAACCTGTTAAAAAGGTGCTTGCAAAAAAAATAGTTAAAAAGGTAGTTGCTAAAAAGCCGGTTAAAAAAGTTGTTGCAAAAAAAGCAGCTCCTAAAAAAGTGGTAAAAAAAGTAATTGCTAAAAAAGTTGTTGCAAAAAAAATCGTTAAGCCTGTAGCAAAAAAAGTAAGTCCTAAACCTGTAGCTAAAGTAGTTGCGAAGCCAGCTAAGGTAGAAGTGAAAAAAGTAGCTCCGGCCAAACCGGTTGTAGCTCCTAAAGTTTCTCCTGTTGTTGCTAAAAAGGCGGAGGCTTTGGCTAAGAAAAAACGTGAGTTTGCAACTGATGATGATTATAGTTCTGATGAAGCACCAATGGTGGTAGAATACAAAACGCCTTCTATCCGTAAGCCCTTGGGGCCTGCTCCTAAACCGCATATCAATACAGATACACGTACCCGTTATTCTGACAGCGAATTAAAAGAATTCAAGGAATTGATTCTCAAAAAATTATCTGAAGCTCAAAAAGATTTTGAATTGCTGAAGAGCACTCTTTCTCACAAGGATGATCACGGGACAGATGATACGTCTCCTACGTTCAAGTTGTTAGAAGATGGTTCTGATGTATTGTCAAAAGAAGAAACAGCTCATTTGGCTGGTCGTCAGGAGAAATTTATTCAAAATCTTCAGAATGCATTGATCCGTATCGAAAACAAAACATATGGTATTTGCAGATCAACGGGTAAATTGATCTCTAAGCAACGCTTAAGAAGTGTTCCTCATGCTACATTAGCGATTGAAGCTAAATTGGAGCAAAATTCATAATGAATTAATCTATTTTCAAAAAAGCTGCTCTTTCATACTAGAGCAGCTTTTTTTTCGTCCTTTTATGGCGAGTATTTTTTACTTTTGTAGTACTGTTGAAGTAAATTTAAACGCATAGAAAATAAGGTAAGGAATAAAGTAAAGAAAAATAAATTTTAACACATAGTTCTTATGTTTCACGATTTATCGGGCTATGTAAATAAGCGATTACAAAAAACTATGTCATAATGTGTTTAATTTTTTTGTTGTTATGAATGCTGTTACGTTAGAAGTAAATTTAAACGCATAGAAAATAAGGTAAGGAATAAATAGAGAAAAATAAATTTTAACACATAGTTCTTATGTTTCACGATTTATCGGGCTATGTAAATAAGCGATTACAAAAAACTATGTCATAATGTGTTTAATTTTTTTGTTGTTATGAATGCTGTTACGTTAGAAGTAAATTCAAACGCATAGAAAATAAGGGAAGGAATAAAGTAAAGAAAAATAAATTTTAACACATAGTTCTTATGTTTCACGATTTATCGGGCTATGTAAATAAGCAATTACAAAAAACTATGTCACTATGTGTTTAATTTTTTTGTTGTTATGAATGCTGTTACGTTTAATTAAATAATATTTTTGTGAGAAAGCCATTACTTATTGTCTTCATCGTTTTACTGATTGATCAGCTTATTAAGATCTATATTAAAACACATTTTTTTCTGGGAGAAGAAATTCATCTTGCCGGTGATTGGGCGATCATTCATTTTACCGAAAATAATGGTATGGCTTATGGGATGGAGTTTGGTGGGGAATTTGGAAAATTATTTTTAAGTGTTTTCCGCATTTTTGCTGTGGGCGGAATAGCTTATTATATGTGGACCTTGACTAAAAATAAAGAAGATAAATTATATATTGTTTGTATCGCGCTCATTTTTGCAGGAGCATTGGGGAATATCATCGACAGCGCTTTTTATGGTCTTATGTTCAGTGATAGTAATTATGAAGTTGCTCGCTTTCTGTCTGAAGAAGGTGGTTATGCCGGTTTTTTACATGGTAAAGTAGTGGACATGTTTTATTTTCCGATCATCGAAGGTCATTTCCCAGCTTGGTTTCCGATCTGGGGAACAGAGGAATTTGAATTCTTCCGTCCCGTTTTTAATTTTGCCGATTTCTCAATTAGTGTTGGAGTGGGAATGATTATCTTTTATCAAAAACGTTTTTTTGGTAAGAAGAATACAGAAAAAATTGATTCTGAATCGAATGGAATTGCAGCGGCAAACACCCCCACAACCGAAAATATAAATGTCTAAGACCATCATTGCCAGTAACGAAGCAATCTCTTATTTCTATATCAACTTTTTTTCAACTAAATACTCAGCTATCTGAATTGCGTTGGTTGCAGCACCTTTACGAAGATTATCCGAAACAATCCACATATTTAATGTCTTTGCTTGTGTTTCATCTCTACGCAAACGACCAACAAATACGTCGTCTTTATCCTGCGCATCCATGGGCATCGGGTATTTTAAATTTTTCACGTCATCCACTAAAATAACTCCGGGTGCATTTTGTAAAATGTTGCGCACTTCCTCCATTTCAAATTCATTTTCAAATTCAACATTCACGCTCTCACTATGTCCACCCATCACCGGAATACGCACTGTTGTAGCTGTTACACGAATGTTATTGTCCATGATTTTTTTTGTTTCATTCACCATTTTCATCTCTTCTTTGGTGTAACCATTGTCGGTGAAAACATCAATTTGCGGAATCACATTCAAGTCGATCGGGTAGGGATAAGCCATTTCACCTTTCAGTCCCTTGCGCTCGTTCATCAACTGATCAACCGCTTTTACGCCTGTACCCGTTACCGATTGATACGTAGACACAACGATGCGTTGAATCTTGTATTTTTTATGCAATGGATTTAATGCTACCACCATTTGAATCGTAGAGCAGTTTGGGTTAGCGATAATTTTATCTATAGCAGTTAATTCTAACGCATTGATTTCCGGAACAACTAGTTTTTTTGTTGCATCCATTCTCCATGCCGATGAGTTATCAATGACAGTAATTCCTGCAGCAGCAAATTTCGGAGCCCAGTCAAGTGAAGTGCTTCCTCCGGCAGAGAACAAAGCAACAGCGGGCTTCATGTCAATTGCCGTTTGCATACTAACTACCTTGAATATTTTTCCTTTATAAGAAATTTCCTTACCAACCGAACGCTCAGATGCTACTGGTATTAGTTCTGTTATCGGAAAATTACGTTCTTCCAACACTTGGATCATTTTTGTACCAACCAAACCGGTTGCACCTACTACTGCTACTTTCATTTTATTTATTTATTTTTCGCCACATTCATATTTGAAATGGCGATATAAAAAAACCTTTCCAATTTGGAAAGGCTTCTGTGTTTATCGTTTATATAAAAAACATTAGTTTCCCTTTCCGCTGTGGAAAAGTTTCTTATCGTGTTTTTTATTTTTACAGATCATTTTCATTTGCAGTGACAAAGCTAATTTGTTTTTATTTAATTGTCAATATTAATTTTAAATCACCCTATAATTAGTACAAATTATTTAATCATTTCTTAATTCTGTTCTCATCCCTTTTATATATATTTACTACCTATATAATGTAAGGTATGCGCTCGATTGTTTTATTTTTTTTATTTATTACGTCCTTTGCTTCGGCTCAGGTCACAGATAATTTTACAGACGGTGATTTTACATCTTCTCCTGTGTGGAGTGGTGATGCCGCTGAATATATTGTAAATGTGTCTCAACAATTACAATTAAACAATACCATTGCGGGCGCTAGCTACCTTTCAACTGCTAGTCCGGGCGCCTCAATTGATAATTTTCAATGGAATTTTTATATAAAACAAAGCTTTGCTCCTTCAGCTAGTAACTATGGAAGAGTATATTTAGTTTCTGATCAGGCAAATTTAGAAGCTGCACTGAATGGATACTATTTACAATTTGGTGAAGCCGGAAGTTTGGATGCCGTTGAATTATTCCGTCAAACAGGTTTAACAAGTACTTCGGTTTGCCGAGGGACAAATGGAGAAATAGCTGCATCGTTTACGCTGGGTGTAAAAGTAACGCGTGATGCAGCTGGAAACTGGAGTCTATTTGTTGATCCATTAGGTGGAACAGCCTATGGTCTGGAAGCAACCGGAACGGATAACGTCTTCACAAGCTCTAGTTTTTTTGGTGTTGCTACTGTTTATACAGTTAGTTCAGCAACAAAATTTTATTTCGATGATTTTTATAATGGCGCAATTATCGTTGATGTAACTGCTCCAACTATTCTTTCTTCTTCAGCTCTATCGAATACAGCAGTTGATGTTTTATTCAATGAAAATGTTGATTTGGCAACCTCGCAAATACTCACAAATTATTCAGCCGACAACGGTTTAGGAAACCCTTCTGCTGCTGTACGTGATGCAACAAATTTAAGTCTTGTTCACTTGACCTTTGCAACACCTTTTTCAAGTGGACTTTTAAACACATTAACGGTTACTGCTGTTCAGGATTTAAGTGGGAATGCACTAACGACGACAACCGCTACATTCATGTATGTTGCCCCTGTTACTCCATTTTATAAAGACATTATCATAAACGAAATTTTTGCAGATCCCAGCCCTATTATTGGTCTACCTGCTGTTGAATTTGTTGAACTATTTAACCGTAGTGCCAATACATTTAATTTAAATGGTTGGAAATTTACTGATGGTTCTTCAACAGGAACAATTGGTAATGTTGTAGTAGGTCCCAATCAATATTTAATTTTATGTTCAGCACTTGATACAGCCCTATTTACTGCCTTTGGGAGTCGGATTGGTTTGACTAGTTTTCCTTCATTGAACAATGCAGGTGACAATTTAAAATTATTGGATAACACACTAACCGTTATTGATTCAGTAAATTATTTGGATGCATGGTATCTGGATGTTATTAAAAAAGATGGTGGCTGGACGCTTGAATTAATTAATCCGAATGCACCCGTAGGTTGTCCCGCATCTAGCAATTGGATCGCATCCACAAATGCAAGTGGTGGAACACCCGGGACACAAAACAGTGTTTATTCTACTGTTGTTGATCTTATTCCACCAACGAATGTAAGTGTTACCGTTGTTGATGCAACACATATTACTGTTTGTTTTTCAGAAGCTATTGATGCATTACAATTACCAATTACATCCAATTATTTAATCAGTAACGGAATCGGTAATCCCTTGTCGATATCAGCGAATGCAACACTCACCTGTATCGACTTTCTTTTAAGTACTGCACTGCAGTCTGATTCTACCTATACACTCACCTTTACCAATATTACTGATTGCTCAGGAAACTTGCTTTCTCCGCTTTCAACTGTTTTTTCCTATTATAATGTCAAACCATTCGACATTGTGATCAATGAAATTATGGCTGATCCGGATCCTATTGTTACAATTTTACCGAATAATGAATATATAGAGTTATTCAATAGAACCGCCTTCCCGATCAATCTTAATAATTGGACATTCTCTGCCGGTACAAATACAAAAGTGTTACCTGGGATCATTGTTCCTGCCGACAGCTTTATTGTTTTAACATCTGTTTCGGGTCTCTCAGGAATGCCTTCCGGAATAAATGCGACAGCCTTAGTGAGTTTTCCCGCATTAACGAATACAGGTCAAACGCTTACATTAAAAACCCCCGATGGAATGATCGTTTCGACCGTTTCTTATGCCGATAGCTGGTATCAGGATGCGATAAAAAAAGATGGCGGTTACAGTTTAGAACAAATTGATCCTGCAAATCCTTGTGCCGCAATAAGCAACTGGCGCGCCTCAAACAATGCAAATGGAGGAACACCTGGTGTTCAGAATTCTATTTATGCAAACAATCCGGATAATACGCTTCCGCAAGTTGTTCGTGTTGGAGTAATTGCTGCAGATACAATTCAATTGTATTTCAATGAGCCACTTGACAGTCTTTCAATGATTAATCCGGCAATCTACATGATCGATAACAGTATTGGCGCTCCAATATTTGTACAAGTAATTGCACCCGATTATAAAAGTGTGCGGTTAGCGTTAGGAATAGTATTAAATGTTGGAACAATTTATACCATTACCGTAAACAATACCATTACCGATTGTGTCGGAAACGCTTTGGGAGCAGACAATTCAGCACGCTTTGCGATCCCTGAGCCTGCTGTGGCTAATGATATCGTGATCAATGAAATTATGTTTGATCCTAAAACGGGCGGATATGATTTTGTAGAAATTTACAACCGTTCGAATAAAGTTATTGATTTGAATACATTCACGTTGTCGAACTATGATACGATCACGAATACAATCAGCAATCCCGAAACGATTTCTACAGATGGCTATTTGATCTTTCCGCAGGAATACATTGTATTAAGTGAAAATGGTGCAATGCTGAAGGCTCAATATTATACCAGCAATCCGGAAGGCTTTTTAGATATGAGCAATCTGCCTACTATGAGTATTGCTGGCGGAACGGTCTGTTTATCCACTCCAACAGCGATCATAGATAATTTAACCTATTATGATAATATGCATTTCGGTTTATTAACCGACACAAAAGGTATTTCTTTAGAACGTATTAATTTTGAACGCCCTACACAGGATCGCACCAATTGGCATTCAGCAGCAGCAGCTGTTGGTTTTGCAACACCCGCGTATAAAAATTCTCAATACAGCGATGCAGGTGAAACAGATAACGCCATTGAAATAACACCAGAAATTTTTTCTCCTGATGAAGATGGAAGGAGTGATGTGGTGAACATGAATTATCATTTTGATACTCCTGGATATACGGCAAATATTCTCGTGTACGATAGCAAAGGACGAATTGTAAAACACCTTATTCAAAATGAATTGCTTGGTACAAAAGGAACATTTTCTTGGGATGGAATAAATGATGAGCGCGAAAAAGCACGCATCGGAATATATATTTTTTATTTCGAAGTGTTTGATCTTTCCGGTAATGTAAAACATTTCAAAAAGACCTGTGTATTGGCAGGGAATTTATAAGTAGATTATTCTTAAAAATTAAATATAAAAAAACCTCAACAATTTATTTGTTGAGGTTTTTTTATCAATCTATTTATTCAAATTATTCTTTTACGAACTTAATTGTTTTGCCTGTCGTCAGATCTTTAATAAAATATATCCCCTTATTGAAGTTGGTAATAGAGATTACTTCCTTTTTATCAATTGTACGATCAACTAATTTCTCGCCCAATACATTCATTATTTCAATGGTTGTAGCTTTTGTTGTTTCAATTGTCAACTGATCTTTTGCAGGATTCGGAGCAATGCTAAAATTAACATCACTCACCTGGATATTATTTAAAGAAGTAAATAAACAACCACCTGCAGGTGCTTGACTGTAATCATAATTAATGCTAACACAAGTATCAACGTATGAAATACCACCTAATATATTCAATATAGCCAAGGGTTCGAAAAAAATATGGTGAATCCCTCCGTTCATATTAAGGGTAGCACCTGCTTTTACATAAATGGAATCAATTCCTCCTCCTGTGCTCATCACAGCACCTGATTCAAGGTAAACATTAAATGCCCCTCCGTTTGTAGAAAATGAAGCCCCTGAACAAACCCATTGAGGCGTAAAGCCACCGTCCACCGTTTGACTGCTGCTAACCACATTGCTACTGATTGGAATAGTAGGATTGCATTGTCCGTAGCTTTTTAGGGAAAGAATGCAAACAGTCACCAGAAATAGCGAAGTAAAAAATATATTTTTAGTAAATCGATTTGTCTTCATATGTTCTCTAGTTTTTGGAATTGGTTTGACGTTCAAATATAATAAAAATAGTATACTTTTAATTTAACTCAATTTATTTGATAGAAAGAATTTTAAAATCCATTATTCATATAATTTTAAAAATAAAAAAAGGAGAGAACTGATGCTGTTTTAAATTAAAAAATTGCAGGAGCTTGACAAGTAATAAATTCTAGTTGACTAACGAGTTCAAAAATACTATTTTAACTTGATACAAATATTTTTCGGCTCCGTAAAAAAGTTAAGTGCTTCAAAGCCCCCTTCACGGCCAACACCCGAGCTTTTTACTCCTCCAAAAGGTGTTCTCAGATCGCGCAACAACCAGCAGTTGATCCATACGATTCCTGCATGAATGTTATTCGCCATACGATGAGCACGTGTTAAATTTTCTGTCCATACCGTAGATGCCAAACCATATTG
The DNA here is from genome assembly GCA_945885475.1 of Chitinophaga pinensis. Classification (GTDB taxonomy): domain Bacteria; phylum Bacteroidota; class Bacteroidia; order 2-12-FULL-35-15; family 2-12-FULL-35-15; genus 2-12-FULL-35-15. The sequence continues at coordinate 8,574 of CAMCYR010000020.1, read as the reverse complement.
AGTTGCATTTGCATACAGCAATGCTTCTTCTTCTGTATCAAAAGGCATAATGGTAACAACAGGTCCAAAGATCTCTTCCATGTTTGTCCTGCAGTTATATGCCAATCCTTCAATAACGGTTGGAGCAATGTAATATCCTCCGGCAAATTCACCTTCCAGCTGCACTTGATGGCCACCACATAGTACTGTTCCGCCTTCTTCTTTTGCCAATTCAACATACGACAAAACTTTTTCCATGTGTGGTTTTGAAACCACAGCACCCAATCTGCTATCGTCGGCTGCCGGATTTCCTACTTTCATTTTTTGAACACGGGAAACAAATTCTGTTTTAAATTTTTCATAGATAGAACGTTCCACTAAAATACGCGAGCCGCAAAGACATATCTGTCCTTGGTTTGCGAAGGAAGAGCTCAATGTTGTTTTAATCATTTTTTCAAAATCACAGTCTGCGAAAATGATGTTGGGATTTTTTCCACCCAATTCAAGTGATAATTTTTTAAACATAGGAGCAGCGACTCTCGCAATTTCGGCACCTGTTTTTGTCCCACCAGTAAAAGAGATCAATGGAATTTTCGGATGCGCTGTTATTGCGGATCCCACTTTATGTCCATAACCGTGTACGATATTTAATACTCCTTTTGGCAAACCCGCTTCGATACATAATTCAGATAACAAATAAGCTGTCATGGGTGTAATTTCAGAAGGTTTTGCAACCACACAATTTCCTGCCGCGATAGCAGGAGCGATTTTCCAGGTAAATAAGTACAATGGTAAATTCCATGGAGAAATACAACCTGCAACACCTACAGGAGTTCGAACGGTATAATTGATTGCGGTGTCTTCCATTGAATGACTCTCGGAGGCATAATGCAAAATTCCTGTCGCATAGAAATGAAAATTGGCAGCGGCTCGTGGGATATCAACCATCTTCGCTAATGAAACAGGTTTTCCATTATCAGTTGATTCCGCAAGGGCTAAGCGGTCTAAATTCTTTTCTATTAATGAGGAAATGTTAAGCATGATGCGTGAGCGCTCATCCTTTGGCGTTGTGCTCCAAGATGGAAAGGCTTTCAAAGCTGCTTCTGTCGCTAATTCCACATCGCGTTCATCAGAATCGGGGATAAGTGAATATACTTTTCCTGTTGCAGGATTATAATTGTCGATGTATTGTTTGCCTGTCGGCTCAATAAGCTCACCGTTGATATAGTTTTTAATTGTTTGCATAATATGAACGTGGATGCCGCGAAGCGTTTAGTTGTTGATTCCTGTAAAATTAGTAAATAATTAGAAATAAAAAGACTCCTTGCGGAGCCTTTTATTCATTGTTAATTAGCAGGAAATTTTGGGGATAAAAAACGTTGATCTACTCAATAATGATTTTTTCTGCTGTCGAATTTTTATTTTGAATGAGGTTTAAAAAGTACGTTCCTTTTTTGCCTAAAGGAATTTCTTTGTTGTATTTTCCTCCTATTTTTTGAGTATCATAAAAGATCTGTTTCCCGTTCTCGTTTAAGACACTTATGTTCAAAGCCTCTCTACTAATTGTTTCTACTGTTATTCTTGCTGTTGTGTTTTTAATACTGATGTTCAGATTCAGGCTATTGTTTTCTTTTACTTCAGAAACTATTCCAGTTTCTTTTTTAACAATTTTTCTTGTTTCTTTCGGATTGTTCTCCTCTACTTTCTTGACGATGATTCTTGTTTCTGTTCCATTTTCATTCCTTGTTACCTGAACTTTCCGCTCTTCTTGATCGTTCTTGTTTGTTGATTCAATACGTGCCTTGTTCTCTTCATTCTCATCATGGATGAGGATCTTTTTTATTCTTTTTTCTGATCCATCACTATCTTCGGTCATTGAAATTTCAATGTGTTTTCCCATTTCAGCGAATTCCTTTTCATTAAATTCTCCTTCTGAAATTGTGGTATCCCCGTTGACAATAGTAATTGTTTTTATTGTTGGATTTTGTCCGCAAGAGCTAACGATGATTCCTACTAGTAATAGCATACACGCTATAAAACCGATCTGGTATATTTTTTTCATGCTTAATTTTTTATTGATGAATACGATTTCTTTTTTTAGTCGAAATTTTCCTCAGCAAACATAATACACAATAGGGTTTGAGAATGTTAAAGTGCTGTTAATGGCTGTTAAATTATGTTAAGGTGAGTGGTAACAAGAGGTAATCATCTATTTTTGTTATATTAATTATGAATAAAGGAAACATAAGCATTATAAGCATCATGGCAGGTTTGGCTTTGATCGGATTGATAGCCATTCAGGTTTATTGGGTAAACAATGCTGTTACGCTAGGGGAACAGCGCTTCGAACAAAGTGTTAGTGAAGCGCTCAACAATGTAGTATTAAGAATGGAAAAGCAGCAAACCGCTGCAAAGATCACCAGAAAATTTAACCTCAGAAAGCAGGGAATTATTACAACAAACCTGAATAGCCCTTCAGTAAAAGGGAAGCCGTTGGTTTGTGATTCCATGAACGATAAAGCAAATTGTATTTTACGCAACAACAATGTGAATGTAAAGATCATTGAAGAATACGCTTCAGATTCAAATGGTGTCATTGTAAAAAAAATGCGTAAGAAAGAATATTCCAGTGATACTACTTCCGGCAATTTCGATACCCGTACAAAAACAGATGGTCCATCCTTTTTTCAGCAGTTCGCTGCCGGCTCTGATCAAAACTGGATCTCACACAAAAATGCGATGGTGAATGATATTTTCGATGAGTTGATCTCCGTCAACATCTACAATGGTTTTTCACCGAAAGTGGATACCGTATTGCTCGATTCAATATTGAAATTCGAACTTTTGCAAAAAGGAATTGCTGCAAATTATATTTTCGGACTTACCAATTCTAAAAATATTCCTTCCGATTCTGTTGTTATCTCCGATCAAAGGAAGAAAATTTATGATTCTCCATTCAAAGTAAATCTATCTCCTGATAATGTTTTTATCAAACCTCAATTTTTGTCTGTTTATTTTCCCAATCAGCAAAACTATTTGTTAAGCACGATGTGGGTGTTGTTACTAGTTTCCTTGGCGTTTATGCTTACACTTATTTTTTCTTTCTATTATACGATCTCTACTATTTTTAAACAGAAAAAATTGTCTGAAATTAAAAATGACTTTATCAGCAATATGACACATGAGTTCAAAACGCCAATTTCTACAATCTCTTTGGCTGTAGAAGTATTGAATGATAGGTCCGTGGAGAAGTCGCAGGAAAGGATCAGCAATTATGTAAAAATGATTGGTGATGAGAACAAACGCCTGAGTTTACTGGTTGAAAATATTCTGCAAACAGCAATCCTAGACAAGGGAGAATTTAAGTTGAAGATACAAAATATTGATGTTCATACACTGATCGAACAATCAATTCACAACATCAATTTACAGGTTGAAAATAAAGACGGAGAAATGCACACTGAACTAAATGCAGTTAGAGCTGTGATCCAGGCTGATCGGATCCACCTGACAAATATTATTTTTAATCTCATCGATAATGCCCTGAAATACTCCAAGGAAAAACCGGTGATTAAAATTACGACAAGCAGTGATGATGAAGGTGTTTTCATCTCCGTGCAGGACAGCGGTATTGGAATAAGCAAAGAAAATCAGAAACGTATCTTTGATACGATGTACCGTGTCCCGACGGGAAATATTCATAATGTGAAAGGTTTTGGATTGGGATTGAGTTATGTGAAAGCAGTGGTGGAAAAGCATGGCGGATCAATAAAAGTTGAAAGTGAATTAGGTAAAGGAAGTACGTTTACATTGTATTTGCCTTATAGTGATTAAATTAATTTCATACCTGAGTTAAAATAATTAAATTGCCATTATGGAAAAAATTAAAGTTTTATTGGTCGAGGATGATCCCAATTTAGGAAGTCTATTAAAAGAATATTTGGACGCAAAAGGATATTCAACGGTGCTTGCTGTAAATGGGAAGCAAGGATATGATGTTTTTTCCAAAGATAAATTTGGCATTTGTATTTTGGATGTGATGATGCCGATAAAAGATGGTTTCACACTAGCAAAAGAGATTCGGGCAATTGATATCAATATTCCTATTGTCTTCTTAACTGCTAAATCTATGAAAGAGGATGCACTCGAAGGTTTTACTATTGGCGCTGACGATTATATCACGAAGCCTTTCAGCATGGAAGAATTGCTGATGCGCATAAAAGCTATTTTGCGAAGAACAGATAATAAATCGGTTAAAAATACGGATCAGGAAGAATTTAAGATCGGGAAATATAAATTTGATTACAAACATCAGGTCTTGGATCTGAATGGCGCGCAGCATAAGCTAACAACAAAAGAAGCAGAACTCCTGAAATTGCTATGCCTCCACGAAAATGACGTTTTGGATCGTAATTTTGCTCTGAAATCTATCTGGAATGATGATAATTATTTTAACGGAAGAAGTATGGATGTGTATATTGCGAAGCTCCGGAAATATCTCAAAGAAGATACTGCTGTTGAATTAATTAACGTTCACGGAAAAGGATTTAAGCTATTGACAGGAAAATAAATTCTATTTATAAATAAATCACATGAAAAAATTAATCTTTTTACCCTTACTTTTCTTTGTATTGGCATGTGGTAAAGCTCCAGTAGAAAACCCTGACTTAACGAAAAATGTTGCTGCTCCAACTACACCTGTAGATTCTATTGCTAAATGGACACGAAATGTATTACCAAATTTTTATCAAATAGTGAAAGGTGATTACAAAGACGGGAAGTTGTCTGAGGGGGATGGATGCTAGAAGTAGTATTCAAAAGATAATGTCACTTCGAGTAATTCCGACAAATGGAGGAATGTATCGAGAAGCGCTCTTGTTCCGCTAATCGAACTAAAAAATCCGCTATCAGGTGAAAGGTTACAATCTCGAAATTCAAAAGATAATGTCACTTCGAGTAATTCCGACCAAAGGAGGAATGTATCGAGAAGCGTTCTTGTTCCGCTAATCGAACTAAAAAAACACTGTCAGGTGAAAAGGGTACAATCTCGAAATTCAAAAGACAATGTCACTTCGAGTAATTCCGACAAAAGGAGGAATGTATCGAGAAGCGTTCTTTTGCCGCTACTCGAACTACATAAACACTGTCAGGTGAAAGGTTGCAATCTCGAAAATTCAAAAGATAATGTCACTTCGAGTAATTCCGACCAAAGGAGGAATGTATCGAGAAGCTTTCTTGTTCCGCTAATCGAACTAAAAAATCTACTATCAGGAGAAAGGTTACAATCTCGAAATTCAAAAGATAATGTCACTTCGAGTAATTCCGACCAAAGGAGGAATGTATCGAGAAGCGTTCTTGTTCCGCTAATCGAAATGAAAAATCTACGATCAGCTTGAGCATGGTCCGTATGGCCTATTTAAAATACCTCTCTTCCAATTTCAAATCCGAAACTACAATTACCATTATTTCTTTCAGCTTGTAAACATAATAAGCTATTTTATCTTTTGTGAACTTTGTAACATCCACATTGTACTTCGCACTTTTAAAGGATGTTTGATTATTGAAGAACGACACCATTTGATTGTATACCTCTGCGAAGTTTTTTGAAAAATCATTTTTCGGTCCGTTCACAAAATAAAGTTCTGTAATTTTTTGTTTGTCGGTAATCAACGATAACACTTTGATTTCACCATTTGCAGCATCTTTTTCATTTGAATAAGATGTAGCCCCTTTTAGCAATGCATTCTGTGGATTTTCCACTGCCTGTTCTACCTTGAAATAATGCTTTTTAAACAATTCATTTTCATAAGCCGTCCTATTGTAACTCATACAGTTTTTTACAAAGCCCAGCGACATTAATTGTGCGGATGCTGTGCTGAAAGAAAGAATAGCAATTGAGATGACGATTAATTTTTTCATATAAATTTTTGGTTTAAGCCACCGATTTCTCAAATTTTCACAGACAAATAATCTGCATTTATTTGTTTAATTTGTGCTGAATTACTGTAGAATGATTTTCCCTTGTTGCACTTTTCTGTTTTTAGAACGGATGCTATAAAAATATAATCCTTTTGCTTTGTTCGTTAAATCAATAGCGCAAGAAGTGTTTTGAGCGCTTGTTTTCAAAATACTTTTTCCGGTGATGTCAAAAATTTCGATCATATTTTCTTTTTCCACATTCGAGAAAGTGAATAGTCCGGAACTTGGGTTCGGTGAAATGTTACTATTTGTAACATCGGTATTTTCCTGAATTCCTACACCTGATACGTAAAAATTCCACACCGATGAATAGCCGCTATTATGACCGCCATTATTAGTTTTTATTCTCCAGTAATACCTGGTTGCAGCTGTTAGTCCGGTTACAGTATATGCATTTGTCCCTACATCAACTGATCGATAGAAAGTTGAGAAAAGCGAGTCGGTGGATACCTCAACGTGGTAAATAATTCCATCACTTTCAGCAAACCATTTTAATGCTCTTGCTGATGAAGCACTTGCCGATCCGGAAACGGGCAGATTCAATAAAGGTGCATTCGGAACCGTATCGTTTGATCCAATATAGGTCACAAACATTTCAATTTTCTGATAGGGATTGTCCACCGAATCTCTCGGAGCACTTACGATGGTATCAACGATGTTCATTCCGGATATGACACGGCCATAAACAGAATATTGTCCGTTAAGCCAGGCAGCAGGTGCAACACAAATAAAAAATTGTGAGTTCGCGCTATTGATGGAAGTATCTCTAGCAGCAGAAAGCGCACCTCTTAGATGTTTTGCGGCACTGAACTCCGCGGGCACGGTTGGCTGACTTGGATCACCGTTACCCCAAGTGGATCTTGGAAGATGTCTTGAATTAGGATCTCCACCTTGAATCATAAAACCGGGAATTACACGATGAAAGGCGGTAGTGTCAAAATACTGGAAGCTCACCAGACTATCGAAATTGCTAACATGATGCGGAGCGATGTTTGGGAAAAGTTCAACAGTAGTTGTTCCAATGGTAATTCCTGCTCGTTTTGTTAAGATTTGATAGATGGGCTTGCCTGTGAAGCTGCGCGATTGGGAGAACGCGATGTTTGCGTTCATGAAAAGCACTAAAAAGATTGCCGCTGAAATGTATTGTTTCATTTATCAAATGTAAACAAAGTTAAAAAATTAAACAAAATTCGATGGTAAGAAAAAAAGTCTTTGGGAATTAAAGCAGATTATTTATAAAGATTTAGATATACTACCAAATGACGAAAGAAATGAATCATTACAAAACGTAATGCCTGCAGATGTTTATTCTGGTCGAGGAGATTCTATTTTAAAGGAAAGAAGACGAATTAAATAAGAATCATTTAGAAACAGAAAAGTAGAATATGAAAAATTTAAATTGAAAAATCAGAAAAATGAATTGGAATTATATTTCCGAGCCGACCAACTGTTTGAACAACTTTACAAAAAGCATTTTAAAAAACAGTACGCATGCAAACCCACCAAAAAGTATTTGAAACTGATGAAGCAAATACAAATAGCCGATAACATACCGTACAGCGAAATTGAAACAGCTTTATTAATTTGAGTTTATGTCTGATAATCAATTTATTTTTTTATATTTACTTTGTTGCAAGTAAAAATTTCAGTCAGCTAATTATAATATCAAAACAAAAAAATAATGAAAAAAATACTCCTACTCTTTTCCTTAATAAGCTTTTCGAGCATTATTACGGCACAGGTAAAAGTCAACCAAAACGCAGCGAACTCTGCCATTAATACCAGCTCTGCCTTTATGGATGCTTCTAGTAGTCCTTTGTGGAACGGCACTACCAACCAAGGAAAAGGCATGTTGTATCCGCGGGTAGATCTTGTGAATTATACCGCTATGTCTCATGCGGGGCCTTTTAATGCGAGTAATAACCCCAATTATTTTGATGGACTCTTGGTTTTTAATACGGCTACAGGTATTGCAGGTATTGGCGCCGACAGTGTATTCCCGGGATATTATTATTACAGAAATACCACAACTACTGCGAATGGTGGACATTGGGTGTCATTAAAAGGTATAAAAGGAGATGATGGCAGCATTGGACCAATTGGTCCGCAAGGGGTACAAGGTGTTGCAGGAAATGATGGAACAAACGGAGCAGCAGGTTTGCCTGGCGCAACCGGCCCAAGTGGTTTATTAAGTGCTGGAACATTAGCAGGTAATACTCCTTATTGGAACGGAACAAATTGGATTTTAAATGGGGCTAATTTTTATAATAACGGTAGCAATATTGGAATAGGTACAGCAACGCCAAATGCCTCTGCTATTACAGAAATGAATTCAACAAATCAAGGTTTTTTACCACCAAGAATGACGACTACGCAACGCAATGCAATTGTTAGTCCAGCAAGTGGTCTTCAAATATATAATAGTACAACGGGATGCCTCAATTTTTATAGCGTCAGCGCTTGGTATGAAGTCTGCGGCACAGTTGTTTCTGTTGCTTTCCCCGCTGGCACCGTAAATTGTGCAGGTGCAACTGCAGTGGTAAATGTAACCAACCCAACAACAGGAAAAATATGGATGGATAGAAATTTGGGTGCATCACAAGCAGCAACAAGTTC
>CAMCYR010000019.1 GCA_945885475.1 Chitinophaga pinensis | reverse complement strand
AACCCAAATTGCAGAGCTAAATTATCGTCAAAGCGTTCTGCCTCTAACATAATTGCTTTATATGTTTTTCCTGTTAAATCGCCTGTATCTATTGCCATAATAAATATTTATCATGTGTAAATAAAGCAAAAAAAGGTCACTTGTTAGTGACCTTTTGGTGGGAACTACTGGATTCGAACCAGTGACCCTCTGCTTGTAAGGCAGATGCTCTGAACCAGCTGAGCTAAGCTCCCGAAAACCATTTATTTCTAAACGGGCTGCAAATATAAATACTTTTTAGAAAGCACAAAAGGTTTTCTGCTTTTTTTTGAAAATAAGTAAAAAAAATGCCCCGGGCTTAGCGGGGCATCTTCTTCATTTTTTTAGTATTATTTTACAATCGTCACGTGCCCAATGTATTGGTACTTTTTCCCCTTGATATCTTCGAAATTTACTTTCCATACATATACTTCTTGCTCAACAAGCACTCCCGTATTGTTCCGTCTCCCGTTCCAGCCCAAATTAATATCGCTGGATTTAAAGATGCGCTCTCCCCAACGGTTATAAATTGTCATCTCGAACTTAGAATACGCTATTCCATCTCCTTTTACCACAAAGCTGTCATTTATTCCATTGCCATCTCCCGGTGTAAAGGCATTCGGTGCATAAAACACTACGATCGGATCAATAACAATCGTTCCGTTAGTTGTATCCGTGCAACCAAAGTTATTGGTTACAATCAACTGTACCGCATACGATCCGCTGTCAGGGAATACAAAGTAAGGATTTTGATTCGTTGATGATCCTACTGTTCCGAAGGTCCACGACCAGTCGTTGATGATTCCCAATGAATTGTCCGTAAAGTTGATCAATGGATTAGTGATCGTTGTTGGCTGAGGACCTGCGCTATAGATCGCGATCGGCTGCGAATGTATAATTATCAGAGCCACTTGTGTGGATGTTGCAGCACAACCTGTTGTGTTGTTATACGTAAGTGTAACATCATACGTACCATCTAATAAATAAACATTGCTCGGATTTGCTGTCGTTGATGTGTTTCCATCTCCAAACGACCATAAATAAGTGCCTCCCGCCTGATTAACCGTGCTGCTGAAATTAATCGTTGTTGGTTCACAGCCTTCTGTTGTGTCCGACACAAAAGAAATGATTGGTGAAGCAACTACAATTATCGCTGTAGTATCCACTGCGCCACATAATCCTGTAATGGTATACGTAATAATATGTGTTCCTGCACCAGCTGTTGCAGGATCAAATACACCTGTTGTTCCGTTTGTAATACCTGTTCCTGTCCATGTTCCACCGGCATCAGCTGCTACTAATGTTACTGCACTTGCTGTTGTACAAAATGGTCCTACTATACTTGTAATGGTTGCGTTCAGCTGTGAAGTAACATTAATGTAAATTGTATCCTGTGCAGTACAAGGTGTTGAAATGGTATAGGTGATCAAATGGTTTCCAACGCCTGCAATTGCCGGATCGAATGTTCCTGCAGCTGCACTTGTGATACCTACGCCGGACCATGTTCCGCCTGCCGTTGCAGCAACTAATGTAACTGCTGTTCCCGAAGCACAAAGATTTCCGGGTGAAGTAATGGTTGCATCTGGTTGAGGGATCACCACAATGCTGATGGTGTCAGCTCCTGTTCCGCATGATCCGCTCACATTGTAAATTATTTCATGTGTTCCAACTCCTGCAACTGTAGGATTAAATATTCCGGTTGTTGTATTCGTTATTCCTGTTCCTGACCATAACCCTGTTCCAGTCGGAACTGATACTTGTAAAGTATCAATGCTACCATTCACACAATACGGTCCAGCAGGTGTAACTGTTAATGTATTGATATTGATTACGTTTACTTGAACCGTGTCTGTATCAAAACAACCTCCTGCAATATCCGTAACGGTGATCACATAATCAAGTGATGCAGCCGGTGTTCCTGTTGTGTTTTGCGCTGTTGCATTTGCAATTACGCCACTGGCAGGTGTCCACAGATACGTAAAATTTGCTGGGTTTGGTGCAATCGAACAATAGTGGAATTTTACATTCGGACGATTGTTCGATGCATTGATAAAGTTGGTAAGATCGGGGCACATGTCAAACGAATCGGTATAACTGTATAAGCATGATGTAAATGTTGTAGTAGTATAAGGAGAGATACAACTTTGTGTAAAGTTGGAATAGGGCGGACCTTCAGTGCTACATACTTCAACAATAATATTAGATAAACCATCCCATTCAAAGGCGTTATTCAGAATCATTGTATTCCATCCAATTGCAACGTTAACGGTTGCCGGATTAAATACCTGCACCAATCCCGATACCCAGGTTGTTCCCAATGCAGAAAGGTTGGTACAGCCCATTTTTATGGTAAATTGATGATATGTAGTAATACCGTTTATCATAGTCACATTAAAGTCGAGCTGATCAATTTTTCCACCGGTAATTCCTGCCGCATTTAATTCAGCTGCTGTAAATAACAGCTGGTGTTTTGTAGAGGTATACCAGTTTCCAAAAATTGCCGGCCAAGTAGTAGCTGTATTCGCAGCTGTTCCTGTACCAACGGTTCCAGCAATTGATGCTCCGCCACATCCGCCCGTAGCGCTTAATCCGCATGTTGGTGGTGTAGAACCTCCGTCAAACACCATCGTTAAGTTCGCTGTTCCTCCAGCACAAAAAGTGGTGTCGCCATATGCTGTTATTTGTGGGGCAAATGCTGGTGCAGCAAAAATTGAAACGGTAGTTGTTTGAACACAGCCAAACGGACTTGTTACTGTTACCGTATAGGTGTATGTTCCCGGTGCAATAAATGTAGCTACAGGATTAGCAATGGTTGTGCTGCTTAAGTTCGTTCCCGGACTCCATGAAAAGGTATACGCTCCTGCAGGTGAAAAAGTGTTTACATCCAATTGAACAGGATCCTGTAAACAAGAGTTGGTTGAACTTTGTGTTACGTTATAAGTGAATCCCGGAACTACAACCACAGTAACGGTATCAATATTATCACATGTTCCGCTTAGGTTACTCACAACTTGATAGGTAGTGGTTGCAGTTGGTGTTGCAACAGGGTTGGCACAAGGATTACAAGAAAAGTTGGTCGGTGTCATCGGTGGTCCGGAAACAACTGTCCAGTTGAAAATACTTCCTCCATATGCGTTAAGGGCTGCAGTTTGTGTTCCGCAGATCGTAATATCCGGACTTGCAGTGGTTGCATCTAGAATGTTCACATTGTATACAAATACTTGCTGTCCCTGAATAGGACATGCACCATCTTGGATGGTAATGGTGAACGTAAGATTTTGTCCCATTGTTCCGGCAGGTGAACACCAGTTTACATTTAATGTCAATGGATTTATTCCTGCTGAAGTGATAACAGCACCAGGAAGTGCGACAGAAATATTGGAAATGAATGTCAGAACGTCTGCTGCATTCGTATCTGTATAAACAGCTGTAAAGTTGAAACAATTGCCGGCACACATTTCTATGCTGTATGGTCCGGTTTGTACGGCACTTCCTCCAAAGCTAGTGATAGAACCGCCTGTAGATGACGGCACATCGTTAATGCAGTTTTGAACAACAAATTGAATGTCACGCATTACAGTACCAACAAGGTTTCCGGCAGCATCGTACTCTTGAACTAAGATCGCTACCACAAAATTCCCTAATAAACCCGGAGTGAATGTCACCAAGCCGGTAACAGGGTCAATGCTGATTCCCGGAATTGGGGATGTTCCTGAATAACCCGCTGCGTAGGTTACAGGTAAACCCGCTGCGTCTAAAGCAGGGATCAGTGAATAATATAATGAATCGCCATCAGTTTCAACAACTCCGTAGCTATAATTTACAGTCTGACCCAAACAAACATAAGGGATCGGTTGTGCAGTAAATTGAGGAGAACTGTTACACAGCGCTGTCGCACTATTAAGTGTTGCCTCGATGTAATAATTAAAACTCGTAACATTTGTTACAGCCGTGTTTCTACAGCATGTTGACCAGCTCATCGTCCAGGTATCACAAGGAGGGGCTAATGTTACAACGCCAGTATAACTAAAGATCCACATTCCCGGTAAGGTTCCGCCACTGCAAGTGCTGAGTGGTAGTGATGATGGGCAAAGCTGAGAAATTTCTAATCCTCCTGCTGTTGCTGGTGTGATTGGTACATTAAGGGTGGCGGTTCCCCCGCAACTACTTGTGAAATTTATAGTTTGTGATGCACCGGGATCAAATCCTAAACAGTCGACAAACAGGTTTAAATTAATCTGATATTGATTCCCCCCGAGGCAAGTATATGTAATTTCCCCACCCGCAATGTGAGACCCAATAGCGAACTTCGGAGCAAGACTCAGAAGTGCTGTTATTACAAAAAAAATGAATATTTTTTTTAACATTGTTCTTTAATTTGTTTAAATGTAGCTGAAACTGCTTAAAATTAATGTTTTAATAAAAATGCCTAAACACAAAAATACAATAATATTGGTGAAGGAAACACTTTTTCTTTCAATAAAACGGTATCTATCAGATGCATTGTTGTTTCATTAGGTTGCATTGATTTTAAAGTAATTTTTTTGACTAAATTTACAGCATGAAAAAGCTTCAGTTATTATATAACTACCTGATTTACAGATTTAAATCGACCAACGAGCACGGTGTTCATTCGCCTTTTTTGTTCGACCTGCTGCTGGGTACCATTTATAATAAAAAGGCATTTTATTGTTACCGGCCAATCGAAGATCTCCGCAAGGAGTTGATGGATTCAAAAAAGATACTCCATTGTGTGGATTTAGGTGCTGGATCTCTTCTACAAAATAAAACATCTAAATCTATCAGTGAAATTGTGAAGGTGGCTGCAAAGCCTGAAAAATATGCGCAGCTTCTGTTTCGCCTAGTGAATCACTTTCAGCCGGCAACGATCCTAGAACTTGGTACTTCGCTGGGTATCAGTTCTGCGTATATGGCTTGTGCCAACTCTCGTTCAGCAGTGATTACCATTGAAGGATGCACCGAGATTGCTGCTGTTGCCAGACAAAATTTTAAGAAGTTGGAATTAAAAAATATCGAACAGCTAATCGGAAATTTTGATGAGCGCTTGCCGGAAGTATTAAAAAAAATTGATCAACTGGATTTTGCCTTTTTTGATGGAAATCATAGGAAGATCCCGACAATTAACTATTTTGAACAATGTCTTGAAAAAGCATCGGAGCGTTCTGTTTTTATTTTTGATGATATTTATTGGTCAGACGAAATGAAGCAGGCCTGGCAGGAAATTAAAAACAACGACCGTGTGACCGTTACTATCGACCTGTTTTATTTTGGTATTGTATTTTTTAGAAAAGAACAAGTGAAGGAGCATTTTGTGATCCGCTATTAAGTCCGGAAAGTAGTAAAAACCAGGCGCTTCTTATTGCCTATTTTCAGATTTCCGTTTTTTCATTCCTTATCTGAACCAAGTTTGCATTTAGATTCGTAAATTCGTTTTTTTATTCGTTATCTGTAGAATATATTCCCTTAATTTTTACTATGAAATCAATCATCAAGCTTTCAAATATTGCAAAAGAATACAAGATCGGAACGGAAGAAATTCATGCCTTGCGTTCGGTTTCATTGGAAATATTCAAAAACGAATATGTCGCTTTGATGGGTCCTTCTGGTAGCGGAAAGTCTACCTTGATGAATATTCTTGGTTGTCTCGATAGTCCATCAAACGGAGAATATATTCTTAATGACCTCGCAGTTGCAAAGATGCTTGACAATGATCTTGCTGAAGTGCGTAATAAAGAAATTGGTTTTGTCTTTCAATCGTTCAATTTATTACCACGTTCTACTGCTCTTGATAATGTTATTTTACCATTGATCTATGCCGGATATAGCAAGGCTGATCGCATCAAGCGTGGAAAAGAGGTGCTGGAACAAGTAGGTTTGGGTGATCGTATCTTACACCGACCAAATGAACTTTCCGGTGGTCAGCGCCAGCGTGTTGCTATCGCCAGAGCATTGGTCAACAACCCTGCAATTATTTTAGCGGATGAGCCCACGGGTAATTTGGATTCGAAAACATCCGTTGAAATTATGGGTTTGTTTGAAGAGATCCATAAAAATGGAAATACAATTATCCTTGTAACGCATGAGGAAGATATTGCTCAACACGCGCATCGCATCGTTCGTTTGAAAGATGGAGTAGTGGAGCGCGATTATAAAAACGATACCATCACGATTGTAAGTAACAGCGTGTTGCACTAAAATTAATTTCCACATCTACACTTCCTGCTTCTTTTCAGATGCGAAGTATTTTATAATTTCCGGTTCCAAATTCAAATTGATAATAAAATGAAGATCTATACAAAAACAGGCGATAAAGGACAAACGTCCCTGATTGGTGGAACACGTGTTCCGAAACATCATATTCGTATTGAATCATACGGTACCGTTGATGAATTGAACTCTTATATCGGCTTGATCCGCGATCAGCAGATCGATGATCATTCGAAAATGATTCTGATCGAAATTCAGGATCGCTTATTTACAATCGGCTCATCTTTGGCTTCCGATCCCGAAAAATCTAAAATGAAGATACCCGATTTGCACGAATCGGATATAGAATTGTTGGAAAAGGAAATGGATAAAATGAATGAAACATTGCCTGAAATGAGATTTTTTGTTCTACCCGGTGGGCATACAACTGTCTCCTTTTGTCATCTTGCTCGCTGCGTTTGCCGCAGAGCAGAACGTTCAACAATTCATCTTTCTGAAGCGAGTTTTGTTTCGGAATTGGTGGTTAAATACCTCAACCGTCTCAGCGATTATTTATTTGTGCTTTCTCGGAAACTGTCGCAGGATTTAAATGCAGCAGAAATTCCCTGGAAGGCCAGAATGTAATTGCAGATTTTTTTCTGTCCGACTCTCCTTTGAATCCCTTTGTTTTCAGACATTTAATAAAAAATGTGCTTTGACACGTTGATAAGTGGAATTAATTTTTACTTTTGCAGAAAATAGACTGATTTAAAAACAGTAAAATAATATTTTCAAATGTAACAACTGAAAAGTTTTTACGTTCTAAATTCAAAACGAACAGTATGTATTGGACACTCGAATTAGCAAAAAACTTAGAAGATGCGCCTTGGCCGGCATCTAAAGATGAATTAATTGACTTTGCTATCCGTTCCGGAGCCCCAATGGAAGTTATTGAAAATCTTCAGGAAATCGAAGATGAAGGTGAGATCTATGAATCCATCGAAGAAATCTGGCCTGACTATCCTACAAAAGAAGATTTCTTCTTTAATGAAGATGAATATTAATCATATTTGAATGATTAAAAAAATCCTCACACTTTCCGTGTGAGGATTTTTTTGTATGATATATACCTCAATTTTTTAATCTTCCTCATTGCCGGCTTCCTCTTTTATCAAAGGGATTACAGACTTACTTTACTGAAAAATGGGTGTTTGTATGTTAATTTGTCATGCTTTTATCAATAGGTACAACTTTTGACTACTGCGCTCCGAAGTTTGAATCCTTTAAATGCTTTTACGCTTCTATTGATAAGGTATTTACCCGGATGAATAATTTCGGAAAATTGAGCTAAAAAATAGCTATTTTTGCATCCCGATCGACAATCGGGGATTGAATTGATAATAAAAAAAACGATTATATAATGTTAGATATTTTTACTAAAAGCCTTTCTAAATTATTCGGCACAAAATCCGATAGAGATTTAAAAGAAATACAACCGATTGTTAATCAGATACTAGTTGAATATGCGAAGCTTGCTTCCTTAAGCAATGATCAATTGCGTGGCAAAACAACCGAATTTAAAAAACGGATTGTAGATCATTCTGAAAAAGAAAACAGACAAATTGAAGATATTCGTAAAAAGATCGATGCTGATCCTGCTATGGAAGTAGAAGCAAAAGAAAAGCTTTACGAAGAGATTGATGAACTGGAAAATACGATCAAAAAAAATAATAAAGAAATCTTAGATGATATCTTGCCGGAAGCATTTGCCGTAATTAAAGAAACAGCAAAACGCTTAAAAGAAAATCCTTTTCTTGAAGTTACTGCTTCTGCCCTTGATCGCGACTTTGCTGCAAAGCGCGACTCTGTTCAGATAAAAGGCGACAAAGCCTTGTGGTCAAATACCTGGAAAGCTGCCGGTAATGATGTTACCTGGGATATGGTGCATTATGATGTGCAGTTGATTGGTGGTATTGTTTTGCATCAGGGGAAAATTTCTGAGATGGGAACTGGTGAAGGAAAAACATTGGTTGGTACGCTTCCTGTTTATTTAAATGCCCTAACGGGATTAGGTGTTCACGTTGTTACTGTAAATAATTATTTGGCTAAACGTGACTCTGAATGGAACGGTCCGCTGTTTGAATTTCATGGATTAACTGTTGATTGCATCGATAAGCACGAACCGAATTCTGAAGAACGCAGAAGAGCATACCTGGCAGACATCACCTTTGGTACAAATAACGAATTTGGTTTTGATTACCTGCGTGATAATATGTCGCGTGTGCCCGAAGATCTTGTTCAACGTAAACACAATTATGCAATTGTGGATGAGGTGGATAGTGTATTGATCGATGATGCGCGTACCCCTTTAATTATTTCCGGTCCCACTCCTAAAGGTGATAATCAGGAATTCGCTCCATTGAAACCCCGTATTGAAAAAATTGTAAACGCTCAAAAAACATATATCAATACTGCATTGATCGATGCTAAAAAATTATTAGCAGAAGGAAAAGATAAAGATGGTGGTGTTGCTTTGCTTCGTGCTTACAGAGGTTTGCCGAAAAATAAAGCCTTGATCAAGTTCTTAAGTGAAGCGGGTATCAGAGCACAACTTCAGAAAACGGAAAATTTTTATCTTCAGGATCAATCCCGTGATATGCACAAGGTGGATGCTGAATTGTTTTTTGTGATCGATGAAAAAAATAATTCTATCGAATTAACAGAGAAAGGTTTGGAACTGATCTCTACTTCATCTGAAGATGCAAAATTCTTTGTCTTGCCGGATGTAGGGAGTGAAATCGCTGCTCTTGAAAAGTCAACAATGACGCTGGAAGAGAAAGCGACACGCAAAGAAGAACTGATCCGCGATTTTTCAATTAAATCGGAACGTGTGCATACCATCAATCAATTATTGAAAGCATACACGCTGTTTGAAATCGATGTGGAGTATGTGATTATGGATGGCAAAATTAAAATTGTGGATGAGCAAACCGGCCGTATCATGGAAGGAAGAAGATATTCTGATGGTTTGCATCAGGCGATTGAAGCGAAAGAAAATGTTAAAGTAGAAGCGGCAACACAAACATACGCGACTGTTACCTTGCAAAATTATTTCCGTATGTATACAAAGCTTTCCGGTATGACCGGTACAGCCGAAACAGAAGCGGGTGAGTTTTGGGATATTTATAAATTGGATGTGGTGGCAATTCCCACCAACAGACCCATTCAACGTAAAGATTACGAAGATCTTGTTTTCAAAACAAAACGTGAAAAATACAATGCGGTGATCGATGAAGTTGGAAAATGCGTGGAACAAGGTCGTCCGGTACTTGTTGGTACAACCTCTGTTGAGATCTCTGAATTGTTGAGCCGTATGTTGAAATTACGCGGTATCAAACACAATGTATTGAATGCGAAAATGCATCAGCGTGAAGCAGAAATTGTACAGGAAGCCGGACAAGCAGGTACGGTTACGATCGCAACGAATATGGCTGGTCGTGGTACAGATATTAAACTTGGTGCGGGTGTGAAAGATGCCGGTGGTTTAGCAATCGTCGGAACGGAACGTCATGAGTCTAGACGCGTGGATCGCCAGTTACGTGGTCGTGCAGGTCGTCAGGGTGATCCTGGTTCTTCTCAGTTTTTTGCTTCTTTGGAAGATGATCTGATGCGTTTATTCGGTTCGGAACGTATTGCTAAACTTATGGATAGAATGGGAATTCAGGAAGGTGAAGTGATTCAGCATTCTATGATCACCAAGTCTATTGAACGTGCTCAGAAAAAAGTTGAAGAGAATAACTTTGGTACTCGTAAACGTTTGATTGAATACGATGATGTGATGAACTCTCAGCGTGAGGTGATCTATAAAAAGCGCAGACATGCATTGTTTGGTGAGCGTTTATCAATCGATATCGCGAATTCTATCTACGATACATGTGAATCTATTGTGACAGATTATCACGAGATGAAAGATTTCGAAGGATTTAAAATCGAAGTTTTACGCGTGCTTTCTATCGAGTCACCTACCGATGAAAATGGTTTCTCTGAATTAAAACACGATGAACTGGTTGAAAAATTATATCATAAAGCGCAAACACATTACAACGCAAAAAATGAATTCATTAAAATAAAATCATTCCCTGTTGTAAAAGATGTTTTTGAAAATCAAGGTGCTTCTTTTGAAAATATTGTAACTCCTATGAGCGATGGAATCAAAACATTGCAAGTGGTAGTTAATTTAAAGCGTGCTTACGAAACCAAAGCAGGCGAGCTTGTTTTAGGTTTGGAAAAAGGAACGGCACTTTCAATGATCGATGATTCCTGGAAAGAGCATTTACGTGAAATGGATGACTTGAAACAGTCGGTACAAAACGCAGTGTACGAACAAAAAGATCCATTACTGATTTATAAGTTTGAATCGTTTCAGTTATTTAAACTGATGATGACGGCTGTGAATAAAGAAATAGTATCCTTTCTGATGCGAGCGACCTTGCCGAATGAAGTTCAAAATAGTGTGCAGCAGGCAAGAGTGCAAGCGCCACAGCGTCAACAGCAAACGCAAACAAGCCGAACAGAAGTAGGAACAAGTAACAACAATTTGGATGAGGAACAACCGAAAGTAAAAGCACAACCGATTCGTGTTGAACAAAAAATAGGAAGAAATGACCCTTGCCCATGTGGCAGTGGTAAAAAGTATAAAGCTTGTCACGGTAAATAATGTATTTATAAATAATAAAATGCCTCAACGTTCTAAAAAATGCTGAGGTGTTTTTTTTTAGGATAATGCATGTAGCGTAAAGAAACGGATTGGCTTATATCGAGAATTTACATTACCAATAATAGCCTCAAAAGAAGAAACGAACTCAATCCCCCTAGCCCCCTTCTCCAAGGGGGAAGAGCGAGATTTACATTAGCAATAATAGGCTCAAAAGAAGAAACGAAATCAATCCCCCTAGCCCCCTTCTCCAAGGGGGAATAGCAAGATTTACATTAGCAATAATAGCTTCAAAAGAAGAAACGAAATCAATCTCCAAGGGGGAGAGCAAGATTTACATTACCAATAATAGCCTCAAAAGAAGAAACGAACTCAATCACTTTAGCCTCCTTCTCCAAGGGGGAAGAGTAAGATTTTACATTACCAATAATAGCCTCAAAAGAAGAAACGAACTCAATCCCCCTAGCCCCCTTCTCCAAGGGGGAAGAGCAAGCTTGTCAGTTCGATCAGCAGAACGAACTGAAGTTTTTAAAAATATAATTCTATAATTTTCATTCTTTTTTTAATTTTTCTCATTAAATAGTTTATTTTAGATGGAACAAAAACACTAGCTCATGGATTTAAAAATTAATTTTCTGTATGTTTTTTTTGCAGCCCTTGTCCCGATGATATTTGGTTTTATTTGGTATAATCCGAAAGTTTTTGGAAAAGTATGGATGGATGCTTCTGGTATGACAGAAGCCAAGATGAAAGGCGGTAACATGGCTGTAATCTTCGGAGTTTCATTAGTGCTTAGTTTTTTATTAGCAATTTCGCTCATGCCAATCACCATTCATCAAATGGGCGTATTCTCAACCCTTTCAACGCCCGATACCATGGCTGATCCTATCAACTCTGAGGGAGCAAAATATTTTAAAGACTTTATGTCGAAATATGGAAGTAATTTCCGCACCTTCAAGCACGGTTTGTTTCATGGGATTTCGGCAGGATTACTCTTTGTACTTCCAGTGATGGGAATCACTGCAATCTTGGAGCGCAAAGGTTTCAAATACATCGCAATTAACTGTGGATATTGGATACTTTGCCTTGGAATTATGGGCGGTATCATTTGCCAGTGGGGACTTAGTTATTAAGAGGTAAAAAGTAATTAAGTAAACGGTGATTAGGAATGGAATTTTTTTTAGTGAGCGTCATTGCTAGTCCCGTAACTTCGCGGGAGGTTGTAATCTCTAACGATAAGGAGAATCGATACAATTAGGAAAGATTGCTTCGTTCCTCGCAATGATCATCTAATAAAGGATACGATTAAAAATAAAAAAAATCCCCAACCGTTAAACTGGAAGGGGATTTTCAGATTTTAAATTAAGCCAAATTCTTATTTTGAAGCAGCCACTAAATTAATGTTCAATTCAAACTCATCATTGATCGCTTTATCACCAATACCTTCGAAGAAACTAGCAGAACCATACTTAATTTCATATTTTGTGCGGTTCACCATAATTTTAGCTACTGTTACAAAAGTTTTTGCATCCATTTTAATCATTGCAGGAAAGCTAATTTCGTTTGTAATTCCTTTGATAGTTAGTTTTCCTGTAACTGTATAATCATTACCAGATTTTAATGTTGCTTTTGTCAATTCAAATTTAGCCGTCGGATTTTTTTCAATACTAAAAAAATCATCTCCTTTTAAATGCCCAAGCAATTTACCATTGTATTCTTTGTCTGTAATATCAGTACAGCTGATAGTGGTCATGTCTATTTCAAATGAGCCGCCTGTAATGTTTTTTCCATCAGAAACAATGTTTCCTTTAGAAATAGCAACACCACCTTCGTGCTGCCCAGTTACTTTTTTAGCTAACCAAGAAGCCGTGCTTGCTTTGGTGTCAATAGAATAATTTACGGTGGATGCTTTTGGAGATGTAAAAGCAAATGCTCCGATTGCAGCTGCCGCAATGAAGCCCAATGTCATTTTTTTAATCATTTTTTTAGGGTTTTTAAGTTTAACACTGCAAAGATATAAAATATATGTATATACATACAATGTTTAAACATTTTTTATCAAAAATAGTTAAAGCTGAATAGGATAAACAGGAATTGCGCCGTTTCTCGACTCCGATCGAACTGACTTAGCACAAACACTTTTCTTACTTATATTAATCTGGTTCTCGACTCCGTTCGAACTGACAGTAGTGCAGCTCGAACTGAAACTCAATATAGTCAGTTCGAGCGGAGTCGCGAACCCATGCAGAATATAATAATTTTCGTGGGACTATTTCTTAAACTCAATGGAAACAGAATTGATGCAATATCTTAAACCAGTGGGAGCAGGGCCATCATCAAAAACGTGTCCTAAATGTCCTCCACATGTTGCACAGGTAATCTCCGTCCGTATCATGCCATGTGATTTATCCTTTATATAAACTACTTTTGTAGAGTCTACCACATCCGAAAAACTCGGCCAGCCGCAACCGGCATCAAATTTTGTGTCTGATTTAAATAGTTCGGAACCGCATCCAGCACATGCATACATTCCCTTATCGGTATGTAAATAGTATTTCCCTGAAAAAGGCCTTTCAGTTCCTTTTTCGCGCAATACATTGTATTGTTCGTCACTTAGTATTTTTTTCCACTCTTCTTCTGTTTTTACTACTTTGTTTGAATCGTTCATGGGGCTTTGGGGGTTTTCTGTGGATGTTTGTCCGGTTCCATTACAGGCAACTAAACTTAACGCAAATAATATAAGGACGGCATTTCTCATGACCTTTAATTTATTAATGTAACATTAAAACATAAAAGTGATAATTATGTTTTGTTAACCGCAAATTTAACATTTGTAATTTGAAATTTCCTCTTGCACTTTTGTCATAATTTTTTATCTTTGATTAAACTAAGCTTTAAAAACATGAAAAAAATCTACTTATTAGTTACATTATTCTCAACCGTTGTTATTGCAGATGCGCAGGTATTCTGGACGGAAGATTTTGGTACAGGTTGTAATCAAGGACAATTAGCAAGTGCATATACCGGCACAAATGGTGCTTGGACAATTTCATCAACAGGAACAAATGATGCTACTGCAAATACCTTTTATATTGGTGCGCAGGAAGCAGGAAATCCTGTTGGCGCTTGTGGTACTGGATGTGTCGGTTCTGTTGATGCGACCTTGCATGTTGGAAATGTCGCAATTGCTTTGGTTTCTCTTGCTGCTGATGGCGGAGCGTCCTATTTTTCAGGTGTTGCAGGTGCATGTGCCTTTGGGATTTGTGCAACCACCAATAAACGTGCTGAATCTCCTATCATTAATTGTACAGGTCAATCATCTATCTCGATCTCTTTTGCTTATCTTGAAAACGGTGCAACTACTTTGGATGATGCGAGTCTTTGGTATTCTGCTGATGGCGGAACTACTTGGTCGCTTTTAAATAATATGGCGAAAACACCTCTAGGTGCTTGTGCTCCTCAAGGTACCTGGACAGCTTATTCTTTTTCTTTACCTGCAAGTGCAAATAATAATGCAAGTGTGAAAATTGGTTTTAACTGGACAAACAATGATGACGGTTTAGGAACAGATCCTTCTTTCGCTGTTGATGATATTACTTTGTCGACTCCAGCTCTTGGTGTTGCAGGTGTGTCACTTTCTTCTTTGGACGTATTTGCAGCAGGAAATATCATTAAGATCAAATCGTTAGATGCTGTAAAATTGCAAGGTGTTTATGATGTGTTGGGTAGAACAATCTCCGCATCGCTTGAAAACAATACAATCAATATGGAAGCGCAACCTTCCGGAATTTATTTTGTAAGAGTGGAAGCAAAAGGGCAGTTATATACAAAGAAAGTATTTATAAAATAATTAGATTAACTCTGATTTTAAAAAAGCGTTCTGAATCATTTCAGAGCGCTTTTTTTATTGTACACTGTTATAAGTACTTCCTTCTTTTAAACACTTTTTACCCCGCCCAGCCTTCACGATCCAGACTGCGATATTGGATAGCTTCCGCCAAATGCTGGGTTTCAATATTTTCGCACTCATCTAAATCTGCAATGGTGCGTGCAACTTTTAATATGCGGTCGTATGCCCTCGCAGAAAGCCCCAATCGTTCCATCGCTGTTTTTAAAAGTTGATTTCCCGCCTCGTCAATTCTGCATACTTCCCGAAGTTGTTTTGAACTTATTTGCGCATTGCAATGCACTCCTTCATTTTCTTTATATCGTATTTCTTGAATCGCTCTGGCTTTTATTACTCGCGCTCTTACAAATTCACTTTTCTCGGATTTTCGTTCTGCCGCCAATTCATTATAGGATACCGGTGTTACTTCTACATGTATATCAATACGATCTAATAATGGTCCGGAAATTTTATTTAAATATTTCTGAACGGTCCCGGGAGGACAAACACATTGCTTCTCCGGATGGTTATAATACCCACACGGACAAGGATTCATGGAGGCGATCAGCATAAAGCTAGCAGGATATTCTACTGAAAATTTTGCCCGTGATATGGTCACAACTCTATCTTCTAAAGGTTGACGCATCACTTCCAGTACGGTACGTTTAAATTCCGGTAATTCATCTAAAAATAAAACACCGTTATGGGATAAAGAAATTTCTCCTGGCTGCGGAACACCTCCTCCGCCCACTAAGGCTACATCAGAAATTGTATGGTGAGGTGAGCGGAATGGACGGATAGAAACGATTCCTGTGTTCTTCCCCATTTTGCCGGCAACACTATGAATTTTTGTTGTTTCTAATGCCTCCTGTAAATTCATAGGTGGCAAAATAGTCGGGAGTCGTTTTGCCAACATTGTTTTACCTGCTCCCGGTGGTCCGATCAAAATTACATTGTGTCCACCCGAAGCTGCGATCTCCAAAGCACGTTTTATATTTTCTTGTCCTTTAACATCCGAAAAGTCGAATTCTGTATTATTTAACTTCGAAAAAAATTCGTCTTCTGTATTGATGATTGTTTGCTCTAATTGACGTTCTCCATTAAAAAAATCAATAACATCTTTTATATTTTCTACGCCATATACTTCTAATCCGCCAACAATACCGGCTTCATTTGCATTCTGTTTCGGAAGTATAATTCCTTTGAATTTTTCTATTTTTGCCTGTATCGCGATCGGTAAAACACCCTTTATCGGCTGCAGTCCGCCATCGAGTGAAAGTTCACCCATGATGATGTAGTCTCCTACTTTTTCAGGAAGAATTTGTTCCGATGCTGCCAGGATACCTATAGCTATTGTGAGATCGTAAGCCGAACCTTCTTTTCTGATGTCGGCTGGTGCCATATTAATGACAATACTTTTGCCTGGAATCTTATATCCATTATTTTTAAGTGATGCGGCAATACGCTGCTGACTTTCCTTTACAGCACTATCGGGTAAACCTACCATTAAAAAATTTACTCCCGGATTGATATTCGTCTCAACCGTTACAGTTGTTGCGCTAATGCCATATACGGCACTGCCAAATGTTTTCACTAACATAAAATTGAATTATAAAATTTCGGGAGTAGGTGGCAAATGTACAAAAGTATCGGTTACTTCAATAGATTAATATGAATCGTTTTTTGTCACCGATTGCTAATAAAAAATTATTATTATTTTAAAAATTAATTTTTTCATTGTATATTTATCTTCATAAATCAAAAAAACAATCAAATCCGATACAAATGAAAAAAATTGCTACACTTACATTGGGATGCTTGCTTGCCTTTACCGCCACAAAAGCACAAACATTCTCAGATGATTTCGAATCCTATACATTAACAACACCGCTTTTAGGTATTCAATCTCCGTTATGGAGAACTTGGTCATCTACTACAGGTGGTGGTGCAGAAGATGTTGCGGTAGTTTCAACGGATAACCATACGGTTGCCGGATCAAAGTCTATTTATTTCTCCTCTACCAGCGCAACGGGAGGACCTCAAGATGTGATTTTACCTTTCTCTGCAGGTGCCCCGTTAACAACTGGTCAGTTTTCTTGGAAATCTTGGTTTAAAATCCCAACTGGTAAATCAGGTTACTTCAATTTCCAAGGTACAGCTACAATGGGTGGTATGTATGTTTTGGATTGTTTTATGACAGGTGGAAATATTCAAATCCAGAATTCAGGAACAATAGTAGCTTCTGCTACTCAACCTGTAGGAACATGGTTTGAAATGGAAATCAAAGCAAACTTTAATTCAAATTCATGGGAATTATTAATCAATGGTGTATCTCAAGGTACATGGTCCAATGCAAATAATCAGGTTTGGGGTATCGATTATTATCCTGCTGATGCTGCTGCAAGTTTCTGGATTGATGACGTTTCCTATAATGTTACTCCTTACACGTTACCTGCATTAAACGCTGCTGGCAACATGTTGGATATTTCTAATGGATTAGTTGGTTCAGTTAGATACCCTGCTGTTAAGGTTAGAAATTTAGGTACAGCTGTGATCAATTCATTTGATATTTCAATCACTCAAAATGGTGGTGCTCCTGTTGTTAAAAATGTAACAGGATTAACCTTGGCTTCATTGGCTTCAACAATCCAAACATACACTGTTCCTTTTACACTTGTAACTGGAACAAATACCTTTGTTGCAACTATAAGTAATGTAAACGGTGCAGGGGCTGATGGTGATGCATCAGATAATGTATTAACTACAATTGTTACTCCTGTAACACCTGCTGCCGGTAAAATGGTGGTCGCTGAAGAAGGTACTGGAACATGGTGTCAGTGGTGCCCTCGTGGCGCTGTTTATATGGATTTGATGGATACTAAATACAGTGGATTTATTGCTCCTATCGCTGTTCATAACGCTGATCCAATGACCGTAACTACTTATGATGCTGCAATTGGTGCATTGATTGGTGGTTACCCAAGTGCTTTGGTTGATCGTTTACCGGAGATTGATCCAAGTGGAATTGAGACAGATTTCTTAACCCGCATTATTGTTGCTCCAAAAGCATTCGTTCTGAATGGTGCTACTTATAACTCCACAACTCGTGTTTTAAATGTTTCCGTTACTAGTACTGTTCAATCTACTTTAACAGGAAACTATAAAGTTGCTTGTGTTATTACTGAAGATGATGTTACTGGTACGGGAAGTACTTACGCACAATCAAATGCTTATGCTGGTGGTGCTGCAGGAGTTATGGGTGGATTTGAATCCTTAGCGAATCCTGTTCCTGCTTCTCAAATGGTTTATGATCACGTTGCCCGTTTCATTAGCCCTGATTTTGCAGGTATTGCTAATGCTGCTGGAACTTCTACTGCTGCTGGTAGCGTATTCACTTGGAATTTCACATTTACTTTACCTGCATCTTATGATGATACGCAAATTCACATTGTGGGTCTGTTCATTGATCCAACAGGTAAAATTGATAATGCTGCTTCTACAACAATTCCACAAGCTGTAGCTAATGGTTTTGTTTCAGGCACTGGTGTAGGAATAAATGATATCGCTGATGCTCCTGATGCTCAAGTGAGTATTTACCCGAATCCTTCTTCTGACTATACTTCTATTACTTTAAATCTGACTAAAGCATCTGATGTTTCTGTCATGATCTATTCTGTCGATGGTTCTTTAGTAGGAAGTAAATCATACGGTGAATTAAATGGTGGTATGTTATTGCCTGTTGATATGACAAGATATACTGCAGGAATGTATTTCGTAAATGTTACGATTGGCGGAACTACTTCTGTCTTGAAATTAATTAAGAAATAAGTTTAAAAGGTTATTTAAAAAAATCCCGCTCCGTAATTTACGGAGCGGGATTTTTTTATGTCTTGTTTTTCTTAAAGTGTTGTTTCTACGCAGTGAATCAGCGAATGAATCACTTTTATGTGGATCTCCTGCGCTCTATCTGCATACTCACTATGGGGTGCCCGTATTTCTATATCACAAAGTCCGGCCATTTTCCCTCCGTCTTTTCCCGTTAAACCAATCACATGCATTCCCTTTGCCTTGGCTGAAGTGATTGCTTTGATCACATTTGCGGAGTTTCCACTCGTACTTATTGCTACCAAAACATCGCCCTTATTTCCGAGTGCTTCAATGTATCTTGAAAAGACACTTTCGTAGCCGTAATCATTTCCTACACATGAAAGATGCGATGGGTCTGAAATGGAAATAGCTGGCAACGCTCTTCTGTCTTCACGGAATCGTCCGCTCAGTTCTTCAGCAAAATGCATCGCATCGCACATCGATCCGCCATTACCACAGGAGATTATTTTGTTCCCCGTATTAATCGAATCGGCAAGGAGTTTCCCCGCATTTTCTATTGCCTCGATATTTTTATTATCTGAAATAAATTGTTCTAAAACCTTTTGGGCTTCCTTCAGGTTATTTTCAATCAATGATTTGCTCATAATTTTTTTTGGTTTTCGAAGTATAAAATTAAGTCTTTTGGCATAACATTTGAAATTATTGCAAGGAATTTATATATTTATAAAACTTTTTGAAATAATAAAAAACAGAATTGTATGAAAAAAATAATTACAACGGTAGTATTAGTAATCAGTTTGACGGTAATTGGGAGCGCCCAAGGAACCAAAAAAGTGGAAGAAGAAAGCAATTGCTACACAAAATGGGCTCAAAAATTTCAGGATCGTGGTGCCGAAGAAGTTGTTGACGGCAGTTTTGCTGATGTCATTATTTCTATTAGAAATGGGGGGGATGCTGAATGCTATAACGGTAAATGCGATGTAAAGGATGGTAAAGTGGTGGCAATGTACATTAAGTTAGAAGACGGGTCTTTTGAGCAGATCAAAAGAAAATCACGTTACGAAAACGTCCCTCTTATTATCACAAATGGAATGTCTAGTCCTCTATTAACAATGGAAAGCGAATTGATCAATGTGCTTTTTGTGAAAAAAATTAAACCTAAAAAAGCAGGTTTTGTTAAAGCTGCTGAACCTTCTGATGATTAATTTATAAATCTGTTCATATTTTTAAAAGCACTTTCGTTTATACTGTAGGTCTTTTTCTTTTCAATTATTTTTTCGCAGTCAATTTATTCTGAATTCTTAATCGCTTACATTCTATGGTTATCATTTCTTTTGGTACTTATATTTTTAAAATACTATTACTTCTCATAAAATAAATATTCTCTTTCACCAAAAGTAATTGTTCTAGTTAAATACAAAAACAGTATGAAATTAATACAGAAATTAAGTAAAGTAGATGAACTTTATTTTACAAATGATTTTGAAGATGCTGTTATTAGATACTCAAAAAAAGACGGGTATTTTGTAAAGTTTAAAGGCAAATCAGAGTTTCCACAAGTCCATTCAAGTCAAATTGTTTTTGATGGATTGTGTGATAATAATGAAATATCAAAAAAGGAATATGAAGATTTTAAATAAAAATCAGTGTAATTCGCACTAGCTATTTTATTGAAAGCGAAATGTTTTAAACAAAAAAACATCCTGAGTCTTCAGGATGTTTTTTTGTTATTGATAGGAATCTCTTATTTAGTCAAAACTAATTTCTGCACTAATTTCTGAGCGTTGTTTTTAATTGTAATCATATATGAACCTGCATTCAGTTCTGATACATTTAAGGAGACAATTTGTCCTTTTACAGGATTTTCAAAAGATTCTGTTTTTACCAATCTTCCAGTTACATCGTTAATTTCAATAACAGTAACTGAATTCATTGTATATCCGAACTCAACGTTTACTGTTGCACTTGCAGGATTTGGGTAGATAGCAACACCATTGTTTTCAGAAAGTGAAGAAATACCCGTAAATGTTAATATAGTTGCAACAACAGGAACTCTTTCGCTAGTACAAGACGAAGTAGGAGTGGTAATTTTCCAATCGTAGTAGAAGTAATAAGCAGCACTACTTGTTGTTGTTCCAGTATAGCCATTAGTGATTGAAACAAAGCCTGGAGTTGTATAAGGGTATGTTACACCAGAATTATTTCTTTTTAATGTTGGAGTAGTAGCAGACGATTGTGTCAATCGATATCCTGTTCCAGGTGTTAATGGGAAATTTAAAGTAATTACTGATGAATCAATAGGCAAACTCGCTGTTGTAAAAGAATTTAAAACAGTACCTACTGAATTTTTTAATTGTATTGTTTTAGCTCCTGTTGTGGTAGCATATACTTTAACGGATGTTAATGTACATGGTGCCAGTACGTTAAAATCAAGTCCGGCATTCAGGGTACTCGAATTTGAACCTGCACCACTTGATCTACCACCGTTGTAAATTGAACCAGGATAGTTGGTTGTTTCGTCAACATAATAGTTGGTTGTTGAACTGATTACCGGTGTGCTGAATGCAGCTCCTGAACCAAGCAACGTTCCGCCTGTTGCAGCGTCATACCAATTTAATGTTCCACCTGACCCTGCAGCTGAAATGTTGAAAGATGCTGGTCCAGGTCCCGCAGCTCCTGTTCCTGTTGGGCTAGGAGCAGCTAATACATTAACAGCTGTTGGTGCTGCTGTCCAATTTTGACATAAGCCAGTTGTCGTTAAAGAATATGTTCCTGTTACACTAGGGTTAATAGCTTGGGTAGTTGCAGTAAAACCTGCAGGTCCGGTCCAACTATATGCAGCAGCAGCAGAACTTGTTAAAGTAAGCGTTCCTGCACATGAATTTACACCTGAAGTACTTACTAAGGGTATTTCAGGTGGATTGAGAACGGTTGATACTGTTGGAGAAAGGTTGGAGCACCCTGCCGCACTTGTAACCAATACATTGTAATTGGATGTTGAAGTAGAGGTAACAGATGCTGCTGTTGAACCGTTTGACCATAAATAGCTTGAATAACCCGGTTGAGCCGTTAATACAACAGAACTTCCTGTGCAATATGTATAAGGCCCTGGAATTACGTTCCCGGTGATTGTACAGGTACCTTCAACTGCAGTAACAAACTGATCAGCTGCTAGTGTTCCAAAAGTAGTTGTTCCACCAGCTGGCCATTCAATAACTGCTGAGGTGATTGTTGTGTTCGCTCCTAAGCCGAAATGCAATTGCATTGAGTTGGCAGTTCCATATGTTTCTCCCGCTCTAACCTCGCGAACTTGTGTTCCAAATGCACCTGTTATAATAACTTTTGCACCGATTGCATCGTGGTTACTTGCAGTACCTGTTAAATTAAAGGTGATAAAGTGATTACTATTTTTGTTGTTTAAGTACAACACATCATTGTCAGCTGTTGATGGAGAGTTATAAACATTTCCATAGGATGTTTGTAAATCGATAAATCCATCGTGATTCAAATCGCCAGTAGCAAAAGATAATAATCCTCCTAAGTTTGGAAGAACACCTGTTACTGGAGTAAATGTCATATTTCCGTTATTGTGCCACATATACCATTGTGAACCAGAAATCATAATATCTAAAAAACCATCATTATCAAAATCTTCAACAACTGATTCGATCGGATCAATAGATGTAACCCATCCTGTCGAAGCGGTAACATCTGTAAAATGTCCTGATCCATCATTTTTTAAAATTTGACCGTTTTCACCATGATTGGTCATGACCACATCAAAGTCACCGTCGTTATCCAAATCACCAAAACTAGTTGTCCAAGTTTGTTTGAAGTTTGAAATTTCAATACCATAGGTCGCTGCTTGCTCAGTATACACATTACTTCCATTGTTTACAAATAGACGATCTCTTCTACGTTGGTCAGATGAGCTACTTGCTGATTGACGACAATGTGCAATGTATAAATCCAAATCGCCATCGTTATCAAAATCCAACCAAACACTTCCATAGTTTCCTGAATCATATGGGTCACCACCATAAGCCATTCCAGGATAAATTTCTGTATCAATCAAAGAAGTAGTTAATGACATTGTTCCGGAATTGTTCTTGTAAATTTTCATAAAATCATTGTCATCACATACTGCTAAATCTACCCAACCATCATTATTTATATCACCGAAAGTTATATTTTGAACGAAATATGAGCCGGCTAAAGTAGTGGTCGTTTTGGCAATTGTAGTTCCTGTCCATGATAGTTTTACAAGATACATTGTTCCATTCGTTCCAGTAGCTACATCTTTCCAACCATTGTGGTCAACATCGGCTAAAGCCATACCCCATACATTTGATCCACCTGTAATGGTTCCTAAATCATAATTTGTGAATGTACCATTCGCATTTTGAAGATCAATAACTAACACATCGGATTGATCCATTTTAACAATGTCGTCAAGACCATCATTGTTAATATCAACAACCGAAATAGCACAACCACTGCGTGTTAAATTTGAAATTAAGCTGTTAGAGTTAGTAAATGAAAACTGCGCATTGGCACTAAAAGCACTAATTAAACAGGATGTTACAATTACAAAAGACTTTTTTAGAGTAGTTTTTTTCATATTGACAGATTTTTATTATTCGTTTAGAGATTTATAAAGGAACAAAGTTTTTTATGATTTTACAACTTTTTTGAATACTATTTTTGTTCCCGAATATATTTTAATATAATATATACCTGAACTTTCGGGTAAATACAAGCTGATGGTGGATTGGAAGCTTGTGTTTTGAAGTTGAAACTGCAATTTACCATTTGCATCGAACACTTCTATTGACTTGATGAGCGTTCCGTATGCTGCTGAGATAAAGACTCTCCCATCCATAGAAATTGTTGGCCAAGCTTTTACTTCTTCTTTAGAAGAGTAGGTATTGACACCGGTTGGTAAAAGCACATTGATGATGCTATCGCTTGCAATAAGAATCGGTTTTTGATCCGCTGAATTATACATTGTTTCAAAAGTGTTGATCTCCGCTGTGCTATACGTGAACATATCTGCTACCCATTTTGGTGGCAGCGACTGATAATATACTTTTGATTTAACGCTGATATTGCCAACGGCTGCTGCTAAAGGGACAGCAAAGTGAACCCAATCAGTTCCGCTTCCTTCAACACTTCCAACTTTGTTGAAATCGCCATCTGCTAAAGCATCATTAGATATCTGAACAGTATCATACACTGGAGATGTCGTAGTGAATCCGGTTGGAGGAATTCTATTGTCCTTCAATAAAATAGCTGCTCTTTCTAAAACAGAGGTGAAGTCACCATTGACGTCGCCAGGAATAAATTCGTAAATTTGAGGAACGTTTGATTGGTTAATATAGTTGTGATGGCCTTCAAATGAAGCATTTTCTCCGATTACTCGTTGTTGGTTGTTGAAAATACCGGACTGAAAAATCGTGTCGTTGTTTGAATCGGTTACAACAAATTGCAACACTGCTCTTCGTGTCGGATATCCGGATGGAAATTTGTGCCCTGCTTTGTTTTGAATTTTTACTTTAAAGAAAGCGGTATCTGACGTAGTACTTACTAACTGTAAATCAAAGTTGATTGATTTTGATCTTAGCATGTCGGCTGTTGCAACAATCGTGGAATCAAAGCTTTTGTCAGGAACATTTATTCCTAATGTTCCTTTATTGTTTTTCATTAAGTTGAGCATAAAGAGATTTGCACCTGCAAAAGTATGCTGATTAAAAGGTGTTCTGGGTGTTAAACCGGTGTATCCATTCGCTATAATGATTGGTTCATTTATAGGAGGCATATGGCAGGTTTGACATTTGATATTGTTTGCAGGAAAGTCTGAGTTGAGATATTCGTGATGTGTTGCTTGTTCTACAAAATATCCGCCTGTAGGATTACCTGCTAGATCGAATGGTTCAGTAATGAGCGTATGGCATGCCGAACAAAGTCGTGACTCATCCATATGATTACTATAAACAGGGGTTAATCCTTCGTACAATTGCATTGGACCCACAGAGGGCGCAGTAAAAGGACCATATTCAACATGGTTGGTATCGTAAGGAATGTTTCCTGAAAAGGTGTAACCGACAGTGGGAGCAATGGCATGGCATCCGCCGCACGAAACCCCATCAAGTCCCAATGAATCTGTAACAAGGTCAGCTAATCCATAAAACGGATTACCTTTGAATTTCGATGTATGAGCACCCATTGGAGCATGACAATCTAAACATTTGTTTTGAATTGCTCCGGCATGTCCCGGATTGACACTTATTTCATGGCTCACTTTTGCTCTCCAAAAGGGATCCTTTGCCGACAATGCCATCATTGAACTTTCCCATCTGTCTACCAGATTAACGTCTTCACCCGCTTCGTTTATATTGGAAACAGTTGCAGAGTCGTAGCCGTGACATCCTCTGCAACTCGATGATGGTAAAAAGTATTCACCAGGCGCTATCGGAGCACGGGTCGGAATACCTTGGTAAGCATCCAATTGTGTTTGTGTGTGAAATTTTTTTGCCGGACTTTTAGAGGCGGCAGAATTCATGAATTTGAATCCTATTGCAAAACCAATAATAATACAAATGATGGTAATTTTTTTTATGCTCATCCTTAAATACGTTATGCAAACAAATATAAACAACTAATATTACAATTAAAAGTGTTATTTGTTTATAAATGATGTTTTTATTTGGACGGAAAAAAAGTCCCGAATTAATTCGGGACTTTTTTACTATTTGCTGGAACGTTTCTTGAATTCATTGATTCCTTCATCTAGCCAGGCGGTGTATTCAGGAATACCTGACTTATATCCTCTCGGATTTCCAAGGAGTTGTTCATTATGATCGATCAAAATGTATAATGGTTGCGTACTTTGTTTATACAAGGTCTCTTCCATGTATTTGAATTTATCCCCTACGGTTGTGATTTCTCTTTCCTGACCGAACCAAAAAACGGTCATGTAATCTTTTGGATCCAATTTAGCTTTGTCGTCTACATACAAGGAAACCAGAACAACATCGTTGTTTAATCGTTTTGTTACTCCGGCATCCGGCCAGATGAAGTCTTCCGTTTTTCTGCAGTTAGCACATTGAAATCCTGTAAAGTCGATCATCAATGGCTTGCCTACTTTTTTTGCATATGCCAAAGCGTGATCGTAATCGTTTTTAAAATGAACGATTCCGTTTTTGCTTGTATGGATAAATGCTGCAAATTCAGGGTCAATATTTGTGTCGTGCGCACTGCTTGCTACTCCTGACCCTCCGAATCCGTTGGGTGATTCAGAATTTTCATATGCTGGTAATACCCCGCTGAACAATTTCAACGGCGCACCCCATAAGCCTGGTATTAAATAAATAGTCACAAAAAAGGAAATAATAACAAAAAACAAACGTGTCACAGAAAGGTGTTTTGTATCGCTATCGTGAGATGTTTTAAAGCCACCTAATAGATAGATGGTCATCAATGCGAAAATAACTACCCAAAGGGATATAAATACTTCACGTGTTAATATCCCCCAGTTATAAGCAACATCTACGTTTGATGCAAATTTTAATGCTAAGGCTAGTTCCAGGAAGCCTAAAACAACTTTTACCGTATTTAGCCAGCCACCACTTTTAGGCATCGAATTAAGCATGGAAGGGAAAAATGCAAACAATCCGAAAGGCAGCGCTAATCCGGAAGAAAATCCGAGCATAGCCCAAAAAGCACCAGACGTATTGCCGGATGTTGATGCGGCAACAAGCGCATTTCCAACCATTGGACCTGTGCAGGAGAAAGAAACAACTACTAATGCCAATGCCATAAAAAAGATGCCTACAAATCCACCTCTGTCGCCTTGTGCATCAATTTTATTTACAAATGAGGATGGTAATACAATCTCAAATGCTCCTAAAAAGGATGCTGCAAAAACTAATAATAATATAAAAATTACAAAGTTAAATCCAGCGCTTGTTGCAAATGTATTTAGCGCCCCACCTCCCCAAATGGCAGAGATGCCGAGCCCTAATGTTACAAAAATCACAATAATTGACAAAGCATATAAGACCGCGTTCAGTTTTCCTTTTGCTTTTGTTTTACTTCTTTTAAGGAAAAAGCTAACATTCATTGGGATCAATGGAAACACACAGGGCGTGAAAAGTGCAGCAAAGCCCCATAAGAATCCTGTTAATAGAATCGACCACCAGGCTTTACCTTCCAAAGTGGTATCATCCGGCTCCGAAAAAGAAGTATTGTTTGAAGAAGGAGATTCGGAAGTCGGACTAACAATTTTTATCTCTTCTTTTTTAGCCGCGACTTCATTTTTTGAATTAAATGCTTTCACAACTGCACTTGAGTCGATAATGCAATCGGTCGCGGTAGTATTCGTTTCCCCTATGATCAATTTTGCATCCTGCTTTTCACACGCAGGGCTTCCTTTTAACTTAAATTCAAACGGAGTAGCAGGTGGGAAAATACATTTCTCTTCGGTACACGCTTGATATTCATATTTACCTTTAACGGTTATTTCTTTATTCGCTTTTAATTTGATCTTTTGTTTGAAGGTGACCGTTTTCTCAAAGTAGGAAACTTCCATTTCAAATACTTTATCCATCGCTTTAATTGGTGTCCCTTCTGTAGGTTTTCCAACTGCTTCATATTCGTTGCTTTTGTCGACAAAAATGTTTGCTGGCATTGGTCCATCATCTCCTTTTAAGTTGAGAGAATAAACATGCCAATGTTCCTCGATAGTCCCGGTAAATTGCAACTCATATTCACAATCGCTGATTTTTTTACTGCTTACTTTCCATTTAACTGGATCAACAACTTGTGCCACTGAATGGCTAACAATAAAGATGCTTATAATCAGAAGAAAAAATCTAAAAATGTTTTTCATAAGTGGTGATTTAAATTACTTTTTATTTGAACCGTGGTAAATATAAAAAAATAGCCCCGAAAAATCGGGGCTATTTGCAAAATATTATTATTAATCGATAGCCAATTTCTGTTAAAAAGGCATTAAAATCAATTATTTAGACATTTACTTCAAGTATTCGGTGGATTGGAATGACAACACCTTGCTTTAAGATAACACGTTTATCTGTAACTCCCCAAACTGTTGTGTTCACCTGTTTTATACCTTCCGAGTCTTCAAATATGATCTTGATTTTGTTGTGCTCCATATTACCTAATTTTAAAGCTCTTTCCAGTTCGGATTCTCTGTTCTTGATTTCCGCTTCGGTTTTTAAAACATCTCCCTCCGGAAACTTAAGTCCGCTAATGTTTTCTTTCTCTATCGAAACAGGATTTGATTTTTTTGTATTTGTCATATCACGAGCGTTTAATAGTTAGAAATAAATAAAACTAAACTTTTATACGTACAAAATTAAAATGTGTTACAGAATGTGTATATCTTTTTATAATGGATGGTTTTGAATGAGGCTGATCAATTTTTTATAGAACTCATCTTGCTTTTGGCTGCCTATACGGTATTTAAGCCCCTCCTTATCCGTTAGCTCTAAGGCGTCATTTCCTTGAGTGAAAAAACGGATCTTATTCTTGTAGTGAAGATTGTAAACAGGACGGTTTAATGAATACTTACTGTACTGGACCTTTTTTACCTCTACAATATTGTTCATGTCAATTTTTACTTTTCTCGATGTCCATAAGCCATCCAGGATCAAGCTGTTTCCTATGATCTTGGTATGGATATGCAATACAAAAATCAGGATAAGGGAAAGTGTCATTAAAATTATTCCCATCAAAAAAAATAGCTGTCCCGAATTTTCGTCCACCGGTGATGATGGTAATTCCACCATCGCAACATCTACAGCTTTCGGATTTTCGCTCCAGTAGTAAAGTATAAAGCAAAACATGGCTAAAACAGTTCGCCATAGGATCGACCATTTGTTATAGCCGATATATTGTTTCTCTTCGTATAGGATTTCCTCTTGCATACTATTTCAAAGTTAAGAACTAAACCCGTTCCGCAAAATAAATTTTGGTTGTTTTATCAGTAATCTTAAATCGATCATCCATTCTTAAACCAATCACCCAAACAATGGCATCATTCGATGTCAATAGCCATATTTTTTCTTTTTGACTCAGGGAAAGTTTTTTGTCAATAAAAAAATCACTCAGTTTCTTTTTCCCTCTCATTCCAAGAGGGTAGAATGTATCCCCCTTTTCCCACTTTCTTATTTCTAAAGGAAATATTAATTTATCGTAATCTATGTTCGCACAGTTTGACTTCTTATTTAATATATGTTCCAGCTTTTTTTTAGTTCCGAATAAAATTTCAAGATCTTCGATCGTAACTTTTTTCTGACTTTTTTTAATTGAATGTTTTTTTTGTTTCTCCTTAGGCTCAGCTGTTTTTTTAATGCCAATGGGTTCGATGATGAGGTGTTCCCTATCTTTTATCAGGCGGTGTGTCGCTGAAAAAAATTGCTTTCCTGATTGCTCATCAAATGAGGCGATGATTTCTTCAATGCTCGAAGAGTTGAAGCCGTATACATTTAGATATTCGAAAAGATAAGGTTCGATAGGATTTAGTCGCTTCAGTTCTTTTATAGAAACCGTGATCAAATTCATATCTTCGGATACGACTTTTTTACGCTTTCCGGATATTTCTTTTTTGTATATTTTTTCAACATTCCCCAGTCTCTTCATGTCATCGATAATGGTTCGGCTGATTTTTGGGTTGAGCTCTTCCAAAAGCGGAATCAGCTGCTGTCGGATTTTATTTCTCAGGTATTTATCTGAACCGTTACTGCTGTCTTCACGATGTTTTAATTTATTCTTTTTAGAAAACAAAATGAGTTCTTCTTTGAAGCTAAACAGTAAAGGGCGGATGATCTTTCCTTGTTTCGGTAAAATTCCATGAAGACCGGAAATTCCTGTTCCCCGGATGAGGTTTATGAAAAATGTTTCTACAGAATCGTCCCGGTGATGGGCTGTTGCGATAAAGTGGTAGTTGAATTGTGAACGGATCTCTTCGAACCATTTGTATCGCAGCTCTCTGGCAGCCTGCTGTATAGAAAGTTTGTTTTTCTTAGAATAGGATAAGGTATCGAAAGCAACGGAGTGAAACCGGACATTGTATTTTTCTGCAAGGGCTTCAACAAATGTTTCATCTGCTTCACTTTCTTCAGCCCTCAGTTGGAAGTTACAATGTGCGATTCCAAATTGAAGTCCTGCTTTGTGAAATAATTCGCACATGGCTACCGAATCTATTCCGCCACTCACCGTCAATAAAATTTTATCGGATGAGTCAAAAAGTTTTTCGCTTTTGATATATGTGTTTAATAAATCTAGCATGTTGCAAATTTAAACCATAGGCATCAGTAATTCCTATGTTTCGTAAAGTTTTATAATTTATTTAGCTTAATTACCGCTGCTTAAAACTTCAAACATCGCTTTCGCTTTTAGTAAGCATTCCTCATATTCTTTTTCGGCCTCCGCTTTTTCGGTGATAGCACTTCCAGTTATAAAGGACAGACACTTATTTTTTTCATTATACAATATACTCCGGATCACCACATTAAAGTCGAAGTCACCCGTAGGAGAAATATACCCAACTGCACCTGAATATAATCCTCGTTTTGTTTTTTCGTGTTCCTCTATCAGTTTCATTGCGCTTATTTTTGGCGCACCGGTCATGGATCCCATCGGAAACATGCTTCTTATAATGTCTGTAAATGTTGTCGTCTCTTTCAATTCGCAACTTATCGAAGAGATCATGTGATGCACCTGTTTAAATGTGTAGATGCCAAACAATTCTTCAACTTCAACACTTCCTTTTTTCGCGATCCGTGATAAGTCGTTTCTTACCAGATCAACAATCATAACATTTTCACTTCTTTCTTTATCGTTGTTGTATAATTCTTTTTTTAGTTCTTCGTCTTCTTCTGCATCTTTTGATCGCCTGATTGTTCCTTTTATTGGTTGAGAGAGCAGTCGGTCTGATTTTCTCTTCAGAAAACGTTCCGGACTTGCACACATTAAATAATGTTCCTGAAATTTACAATAGGCTGAAAATGGTGCGCCGGAAATTTCATTTAATTTTTTATAAATAAGAGGTGTTTTTAAAACTACTTTTTCAGCAAAAAATTCCTGACAAAAATTAATTTCGTAAATATCTCCTCTGTAAATATGCTCTTTCAGCTTATTTACAGCGTTTATGTATTCTTCTTTCGAGATTTTTGACTGTATATTTATCTGTTCATTCTTTTCCTCTTTTTGAGGAGCTGAAGTTGAAAAACAAAAATCTACAATGTCTTTCGCATCCTTTTCGGAAATATATTCATCATCGAAATAAAAAGAAACAGATTCCGCCCTTTTCTCCACAACAACTTGGGGTGCAAAGAACTGAAGCAATGGAAACTCCTGATTGTCGCCGTTAGATGAAATAAGTATTTCTGTCGCATTTTTAAGATCATAGGTGAGATATCCGAAAAGCCAGCCTTTTTTTGAATCGTAAAATTGCTGCAATCTGACTAGCGCATTTGATGGATCGTTGATGCTGAGTTCCTCAGTGGCCCCAATAGCAATAAGAACAGACGATGAAATGTATTTTTTATCGTTTAAGCTTTCGTTTGAATCAAAAATACAGAGTTGTTCAAAGCGGTCGTTTAACCCTTCTATATTGATGTTTAAGTCAGCAGATGAAAGTATATATTCTTGTTTTTTTAGCACATGTAAAGATAGTTTTTCAATTTTAATTCGGATGAAAACATTTTTGGTCCAAAATCAAAAGTTCTTAGCCTGTCATTTTTCTCCCACCATTCAAATTTTCTTTTAATTTCTTTTAATATAAAATTCTACTTTTTAATGTTGTCAGCTATTTTGAGCGTTTTTCGACTAAATATTTCCTATTTTATTTCATTCTTTTTTTAATAAAGTGCATGTTCAAAATGGTAAAGTTTTCAACAAAGTGGTAAATTGTGGTAAAAAGTGGGAAAATTGTTTTTATTTTTACATTTTAAAGAATTAAACCGCAATGAATAATCTGTTTGGTGTATACGAATGCAATGCTGATGCGAAGGGTCGCGTGATGCTTCCTGTTGCCTTTAAAAAGCAGTTGACAAAAGAGCTGAAGGGTGGTTTTGTGATGAAGCGAAGTATTTTTAGTAAGTCATTAGAGTTGTATCCAATTACTACTTGGAATGAAATGGTGAAGGAGGTAAATAAGCTGAATAAGTTCGTTAAGAAGAATGTTGAGTTTATTCGGATGTTCAATTACGGAGTTGTTCCAGTTGATCTTGATGCTTCCGGAAGGTTATTGATATCAAAAGATATGATGTCTTTTGCTGGCATGACAAAGAATGTTGTGATGGCTGCTGCCGGTGATCGAATTGAGGTTTGGGATAAAAAAGCCTACGAGAAATTTATTGATAATGGTACTGCAGACTTTGAAAAACTTGCTGAGGATGTAATGGGTGGAATCGCTCCTTCTAATACTGATAACAAAGATGCACTATCATAATCCCGTTCTTTTAAAAGAGTGTATTGATGGGCTGAATATCAATCCTGAGGGTGTTTATGTTGATGTCACTTTTGGTGGCGGCGGACATTCCCGTGAAATTTTAAAGCAGTTGACAACTGGAAAATTGTATGCTTTTGATCAGGATGATGATGCTGTAAAGAATAGTATCGATGATGACAGGTTCGTACTCATAAAACAGAATTTCAGATATCTGAAAAACTTTTTGAAAATGTACGATACGCTTCCAATTGATGGTTTACTTGCTGATCTGGGTGTTTCTTCTCATCAGTTTGATGAAGCTGAAAGAGGATTTTCGATTCGTTTTGATGCCAAGTTGGATATGCGGATGGATCAGAACGCAAAACAAACAGCTGCTGAAGTTTTAAATACGTATAGCGAAGAAGATTTGAAACGCATTTTCAGATTGTATGGTGAAGTTGAAAATGCCGGCTATTTGGCTTCTATGATTTTTCATAATAGAAAAGATAAACAGATAGAAACGGTTAATGATCTGAAAACGATGATCGTTAAATGTGTGAAGCGGGGAAGAGAGAATCAATATTATGCACAGGTTTTTCAGGCATTGCGCATCGAAGTGAATAAAGAGTTGGATGTGTTGCAGGATTTATTGATGCAAAGTTTAGAAGTGTTGAAGCCGGGTGGCAGGTTGGTTGTGATTTCTTATCATTCATTGGAAGATCGTCTGGTTAAAAATATCATGAGAAGCGGCAAGTTTGAAGGGGATGTCGAAAAAGATTTTTATGGAAATCCTTTAACACCATTCACGCAAATCACACGAAAACCAATCGTACCATCTGAAAAAGAAAATGAGGAAAATAGTAGAGCAAGAAGTGCGAAATTGAGAATTGCTGAAAAAAAATAGTTAAGGCTCTGATCAAAAATATTAAAGAGAAAAAAAAGAAAAGAATTATATAACAACTATCTGCAGAAGTCTGCCGGGGTTAATTGAAAAATGGGAAATAATTTTAAAGAACAAACAAAAGTAGAAGAACCGATAGCCGCAAAGCCTGTAAAGGAAAATAAGGTTGTGCGTTCTGTTGCGAATGTTGTAAGTGGTAGTTTTCTTTCTAAAGAAACAACCCTAAAAAATTTACCCTACATTTTTTTCTTGTCATTTCTCGCGGTTTGTTACATCGCAAAGGGATATTACGATGACGATCAAGTAAGAAAGTTGAATAGATTGACAAACGAAAAAAAAGAATTGAAAACACAATATATAGTTGTGAAAGATTCATTGGTAATTAAAAGTAAACAAACTGAAGTTGCAAAAGCATTGGCTGAAAAAGCCACAGGAATAAAGGAGTCGGTGGTGCCTCCTAAGAAAATCATAGTAGAAATAGTTAAGACAAATCCTAAAATAGATTAAGAACATTGGAAGTTAAAAAAGACATACTGTGGCGTGTATATCTCATATATTTTTTTATGTGCCTCTTCGGTGTCGCTATTATTTACAAAATTTTTATCATCCAGTTTTCTGAAGGTGAAGAGCTAAGAGCTCAGGCGGAGAGATTCTCAACTCGATTTTTTGATATCGAAGCAGTTCGTGGAAATATCTATGATGCAAACGGAAGTTTGCTCGCTACTTCACTTCCTTATTTTGAAGTAGGAATGGATGTAAATACAGAAGCGATTTCTGAGGAACTTTTTAAAGATAATGTGGATTCGCTTTCTGTTTGCCTTTCAACTTTATTTAAAGATAAATCGTATAAAGATTATCGGAAATTGTTAGTGAAAGCTAGACGAAGCGGTGATAGATGGGTTGTTCTACATCGGGATGTGTCCTACACCGATTTGCAGAAAATGAAGAAATTTCCCATTCTTCGCAGAGGTAAGAATCGTGGAGGTTTTGTCTATCTGCAAACGAAT
The DNA here is from genome assembly GCA_945885475.1 of Chitinophaga pinensis. Classification (GTDB taxonomy): domain Bacteria; phylum Bacteroidota; class Bacteroidia; order 2-12-FULL-35-15; family 2-12-FULL-35-15; genus 2-12-FULL-35-15. The sequence goes on along the minus strand of CAMCYR010000019.1, from coordinate 23,105 downwards.
AAACGCGAACGCCCTTTCCAGTTTTTAGCAGCACGTACGATCGGAAAAGTAAATGAGAACGGAACTGGAAAATCCTATGGGCTTGAAGTTGCATTTGATAGCGTATTGCAAGGTAAGAGCGGACAACGTTGGATGCAGAAGATCGCAGGAAATGTTTGGCGTCCGATAAATGATGATAATGAAATCGACCCCGAGGACGGTGATGATATTGTTTCTACAATAGATATCAATGTGCAGGATGTGGCTGAAAATTCATTGATGAATTCATTGAAAAAACATGGTGCTGATCACGGTTGTTTGGTGTTGATGGAAATTAAAACAGGTGAGGTAAAGGCAATTGCAAATTTAAAACGTACGAAAGATTCTACATATGTAGAAAATCTGAACTATGCTGTTGGTGCTGCAACTGTTCCCGGTTCTACTTTTAAACTTCCTTCATTAGTTGCCGTAATGGAGGATCATAATGTAAGCTTGGATGAGATTGTAGATATCGGAAATGGGGTTTGCTATTACAGCAACGAACGTGTTGCTGATTCTCATCCTCCGGTAAAAAGTAAAATTACAGTTCAAGAGGTTTTTGAATTGTCTTCCAATGTTGGTGTTACTAAAATTATTTCCCGCTATTATTCAAAAAAGCCCCAGCAATATATTGACCGCTTGTATAAGATGAATTTGAATGAGCCTTTGAATATCCCAATTCCAGGTGAAGGGAAGCCTTATATAAAAGATACAAAAGATAAAACCTGGTCTAAGATTTCTTTGCAATGGATCAGTTATGGGTATGAGACAAGGATCACTCCCTTGCAGATCTTGAACTTTTACGCTGCTATTGCAAATGATGGTAAAATGATGCGTCCGATGTTTATAAAGGAAGTGATGAATCGAGGTAAATCGGTTAGAGTTTTTAAACCGGAAGTTATTAATCCTGCGATTTGCTCAAAAGCAACTGTTGTGAAAGCAAGAAAAATGATGGAAGGTGTTGTAACGAATGGGACAGCAAAAAGTTTGAGAGCTGCTGATTATTTGATCGCTGGTAAAACGGGAACAGCTCAAATGGGAATTGTAAATGGAAAAATGACCTATCAAGCTTCTTTTGTTGGGTATTTTCCTGCTGATAATCCTAAATATGCATGTATTGTTGTTGTTAGTGCACCAAGCGGTGATTCTTATTATGGTGGTTCTGTAGCGGGTCCGGTTTTTAAAGATGTAGCTGATAAAGTATATTCCACAAGCTTGGAAATTCATAAAGAGATCAATCATACGCAGCCGAAATATGCTCTTACTGCTCCTAAAGTAAAGTGCGGTTATCAGGAAGAAATCGAAAGTGTATTGACAACATTGAAAGTGAAAAACCAAACGAATGATGAAAATTCAGAATGGGTTTCTGCTATATCGAGTGATTCTGTTTCTGTCTCGCTTTCTTCAAAGTTTCCAGAAGAAACATTAAAAAAGGGAATTGTTCCGAATCTATTTGGCATGACCGCTCGGGATGTATTGTATTTATTAGAAAACAATGGAATGCGTGTTCAGCTTATCGGAAGTGGTGCCGTTGCCTCACAATCTATAACTGCAGGAACACCGTTTGTAAAAGGATCAAAGATCGTATTGCAGCTGATATAATTATAAGCGCTGCGGTTTATTAAAAAACTGAAGTATCCATTTAGTGAAGCGTAAAAAAAGTATGAAATTATTAAAAGATATATTATACAAAGCAGGAATAGTTGAAGTGGTTGGTTCTACCAATCTCGCAATTACTTCTCTGACCTTCGATTCACGTAATATTGAAAAAGATAGTTTATTTATTGCTGTAAAGGGAACTCAAAGTAATGGACATGTTTATATCAACGATGTTATTGTTAAGGGCGCTATTGCTGTTTTGTGTGAAGAATTTCCTGCAGAACTAAATGAGAAAATAACCTACGTGAAAGTGTTGGATTCTTCCGCGGCATTGGGCATTGTTGCTTCTAATTTTTATGATAATCCTTCCGAGAAATTAAAACTGGTTGGTGTTACCGGAACAAACGGAAAGACAACGACCGTTACCTTACTTTTTAATTTATTTAAAAAATTAGGTTATAAAGTCGGTTTACTTTCTACTGTCAAAAATCAAATCAACAACGATATACTTCTTTCAACACATACAACACCGGATGCAATACAATTAAATGCATTGCTTCGTCAAATGCTAGAGAAGGGTTGTACGCATTGTTTCATGGAGGTCAGTTCACATGCTGTAGTTCAGAATCGTATCAATGGAATAAGTTTTATTGGTGGCGTTTTTACAAACATTACGCACGATCATTTAGATTATCATAAAACATTTGACGCTTACATCAAGGCCAAGAAACGTTTTTTTGATGTGCTGGGAAGTAACAGTTTCGCACTTACAAATAAGGATGATGCGAATGGAGAGGTGATGTTGCAGAATACTAAAGCAATAAAGAAAACGTATTCCCTACGTTCCATGGCGGATTTTAAATGTAAGGTTGTTGAAAATCAGTTTAGCGGTTTGCTTTTGAACATTGATAATCAGGAAGTGTGGAGTAAACTTATCGGCAGTTTTAATGCCTACAATTTATTGGCTGTATACGCAACTGCAGTTTTGTTGAAAGAAGATAAAACAAATGTTCTTACAACTTTAAGTTCTCTTTCTTCTGTTGAAGGCCGATTTCAATACATCCGCACGGACAATGGAATTATTGGAATTGTTGATTATGCGCATACTCCGGATGCCCTTCAAAATGTTCTGAAAACAATTTCTGATATCAGAACGGGTAATGAGCTAGTAATAACTGTTGTTGGATGTGGCGGTGATAGAGATGCTGCGAAACGTCCGATTATGGCTAAGATCGCTTGCGACTTAAGTAATAAAGTTATCCTGACTTCCGATAATCCTAGAAGCGAGGAGCCGGCTGCAATCATCAAACAAATGCAACAAGGTGTTGATGCAGTAAACACTAAAAAAACGATTTCTATTACGGATAGAAGTGAAGCAATAAAAACAGCTTGTTCTTACGCCAAGCCGGGTGATATTATTTTGATCGCTGGTAAAGGACATGAAAAGTACCAGGAAACAAAAGGAGTAAAGCACGATTTTGATGACATGTTGGTGTTGCAGGAAAATTTAAAATTATTTGAAAAATAATAAACCATACAAGCAATGTTCTACTATTTATTCGATTTTTTAGACAAACAATTTAATGTTCCGGGAGCCGGTGTATTTCAGTATATATCTTTTCGTGCTGCAATGGCTCTGATTGGATCGCTTCTGATTTCATTGGTGTTTGGAAAACGAATCATCAGTTTACTTCATCGGAAACAAGTTGGTGAAACCGTTCGTGATCTTGGTTTGAACGGGCAATTAGAGAAAAAAGGTACACCCACTATGGGCGGATTAATTATCCTGTCAGCGATTGTTGTCCCAACATTGTTGTTTGCGAAACTTCATAATGTTTATATTATTTTATTACTGCTTTCTACAGTTTGGCTTGGGGCAATCGGTTTTTTAGATGATTATATTAAGGTTTTCAAAAAAAATAAAGCGGGTCTTGCTGGAAAGTTTAAAGTGCTCGGACAAATTGGTATCGGACTTATTGTTGGTATCACACTTTATTGCAATGATGAAGTGGTCGTTAAGGAAAAAATTTTTGCTGGTAAAATTCCAACGATGGATGTTATTAGTACTTCCGAAAAAAACACTCAAATCGCAATTTATTCTGAAGATGCAACAAAGTCGATGAAAACGACGATTCCATTTGTGAAAAATAATGAATTTGATTATTCCTCTCTTCTTTCGTTTTTAGGAGACGGTTATGAGAAATGGGCTTGGATCATTTTTATTCCTTTTGTGATCCTCATTGTTACTGCAGTTTCAAATGGAGCTAATATTACCGATGGAATAGATGGTTTGGCTACCGGCACTTCTGCTATTATTGGTGTCGTTCTGGGCATCCTAGCTTATGTCTCCGGCAATACTGTGTTCGCTGATTATTTGAATATTATGTATATCCCCAATTCTGGTGAACTGGTAATTTTTATTGCTGCATTTGTTGGAGCATGTGTTGGTTTCCTTTGGTATAATTCTTTTCCTGCCCAGGTTTTTATGGGCGATACCGGCAGTTTGGCCTTGGGTGGAATCATAGCCGTTTTTGCAATCGCGATTCGTAAAGAATTGCTTGTGCCAATTCTATGCGGAGTTTTTCTGGTTGAAAATGTTTCTGTAATGCTTCAGGTTGCTTATTTCAAAAGAATGAAAAAGAATTTCGGAATCGAATACGCACGTGAAAATAGACTTTTTAAAATGGCGCCTTTGCATCATCACTATCAAAAATTAGGAATGCATGAATCCAAAATTGTATCGCGTTTTTGGATCATCGGAATTATGCTCGCTGTCTTAACGATTGTAACATTAAAACTAAGATAGATGAAACGCTTGGTAATACTTGGCGGAGGAGAAAGTGGTGTTGGTGCAGCGGTATTGGCATTAAAAAAAGGATTTGATGTTTTTCTTTCTGATACAGGAAAACTAAAAGATAAGTATAAAGACGTTCTTTCAAAATACGAAATTAAGTGGGAAGAGGAAAAGCATACTGTTGAGCTGATTCTGAATGCCGATGAAGTGGTGAAAAGTCCCGGCATTCCTGATAACGCTCCTTTGATACAAGCCTTGCATGAAAAAAGTATACCGGTAATCTCTGAAATAGAATTTGCTGGAAGATATACAACTGCAAAAAAGATTTGTATCACCGGGAGTAACGGAAAAACAACTACAACGCTCTTGACTTATCACATGATGCAAAAAGCAGGTCTAAAGGTTGGGCTTGCCGGAAATGTTGGTAAAAGTTTTGCGATGCAGGTTGCTTTAAATGACTTTGATTATTACGTTTTGGAGTTAAGTAGTTTTCAGTTGGATGGTATGTTTGAGTTTAAAGCAGATATCGCAATTCTGCTGAACATCACTCCTGATCACTTAGATAGATACGATTATAAACTTGAAAATTATGCGGAGTCAAAATTTAGAATCATTCAGAATCAAACGGAAGCAGATGCATTTGTTTATTGCACTGATGATGAAGTGACAGTGAATACGATTAAAAATAAAAATATTAAAGCAAAACAATTTCCCTTTTCGATAAAAAGACAATTAGAAATCGGAGCTTATGTAAATGAAAACAACCAAATAGTAATAAATACATCTAACACAAATCCCTTATTTATGACAATACAAGAACTAGCACTACAAGGAAAACACAACACCTACAATTCAATGGCCGCAGGTGTTGCAGGTAAGCTCGTGGAGATCAGAAAAGAAACAATTCGCGAGAGTCTTTCTGATTTTCATAACATCGACCATCGTTTGGAATTAGTAGGGAATGTTCATGGAATCGAATTTATCAACGATTCAAAAGCAACAAACGTAAATTCTACATGGTATGCCTTGGAGAGTATGAACAATCCTGTGATTCTCATCTTAGGTGGTGTTGATAAAGGGAATGATTATTCAATGTTGATTGATCTTGTGAAGTCGAAAGTGAAAGCTATTATTTGTTTAGGTACTGATAATAAAAAGATTATAAAGGCTTTTTCAGGAGTGATTGACACTATTCTTGAGGCAAAGTCGGCTCAAGAAGCTGTCGCTCAATCCTATAAAATTGGTAAAAAAGGGGATACTGTTTTGTTGTCGCCTGCTTGTGCTAGTTTTGATATGTTCGAAAATTATGAAGATAGAGGTACTCAGTTTAAGCAAGCTGTTCGTGCTTTATAATACTATTTGTTTTTTTTATTTTAAATGTAATAGATAAATGGAGAATAATAAATTACTAAAAAATCAAGAGAAGTTAAATCAGTCCCTTTTATCACGTGACCGTGTTCTTTCCTCTGAAGATGATCACCAACTGGAATTTGTAGATGAAATAAATGCTGTTACATTTATCAATGATTCGAAATCCATTCGGCTTACTGCGACTCGTAATGCACTGGAGTCCATAAAGACTTCGGTTGTTCTTATTGTTGGTGGAGAGGATAGCGACAATGATTATTCCATTCTCTCGCAACAGGTAAAACAAAAAGTTGTCGCTATAGTGTATTTAGGGACATCCAGTGAAAAGATTCTTAATTCTTATTCTTCTCATAAAATGCTTTTCGCGAAAGCATTGACTATAAAGGAAGCGGTGCAGATTTCTTTTGCTTATGCAATTTCGGGTGATGTTGTGTTGTTTTCACCCGCTTGCTCTAATTCTCATTTGTTCGATAATTATCAAGGTCGTGGAAATGAATTTAAACGTATCGTAAAATTATTAAAAGGCTAAGAAACGATTTTTGAATTTTATTCCGACAGTTGTGATTTATTAATATTCGGATCTAGAAATAATATATGAACTTACTTAAATACATAAAAGGTGATAAGGTAATTTGGACAGTAGTGCTGCTACTTTCATTGTTATCCATTTTGGTGGTTTATAGTTCAGTTGTTGCTTTAGCATACCGCTACAAAAATGGCGATACAAGTTACTATCTGACCAAACATATTTTTATCGTTTCCTCTGGAATCTGTTTGATGTATCTTATTCACAAAATAAAGTATACGTATTTTTCCAGGATATCTCAAATAGCAGTTATTTTGGCCGCTCCACTATTGTTGTATACCTTGTTTAAAGGTGTAAGTTCTGGGGATGCTTCCCGTTGGTTACCAATACCCGGAACATCATTGACGTTTCAAACTTCCGATTTCGCAAAATTGGCCCTCATTGCTTATGTTGCTCGAATTCTATCGATAAAACAAGATGTTATCAAAGATTTCAAACAAGGTTTTTTACCTGTAATTACTCCTATCGTTATTATTTGTGCATTAATTTTTCCTGCGAATTTTTCTACAGCGGCTTTATTATTTTTAACGTGTCTGGTTTTAATGTTTGTTGGAAGGATGAATGCAAAGCATTTATGGCTACTGATCGGATCGGGTGTTATTTTTATTGCCTTTCTTGTGATGATAGTTTGGAACTTCCCCGATGCAATTCCTCGTGGTAGAACGTGGAAAGCTCGTATCGAAAATTTCAGCAAAGGGGATAGCGAAAGTAATTTTCAGGCGGAGCAAGCTAAGATTGCTATTGCCAGAGGTATCGTGCCTCAAGGTCCGGGGAATAGTATTTCTCGGAATTTTTTGCCGCAAGCATCTTCGGATTTTATTTTTGCGATCTTGATTGAAGAATGGGGAATCATTACCGCCATTATTATTATTTTCCTTTATGTTGTATTGCTTTTTCGAGGTGTTAGAATTGCAAATAACAGTGAACGCACATTCGGTAGTCTGTTGGCAATCGGACTTACATTCAGCCTGGTTTTTCAGGCAATGATCAACATGGCTGTTGCAGTGAATTTATTCCCGGTAACCGGCCAGCCTTTGCCCTTAATAAGTATGGGAGGAACATCTATTTGGTTTACCAGTATTTCTCTTGGAATTATTTTAAGTGTTAGCCGTGAAACAGAAGTAAAAATGGAAGGAGGGGAATTTGCAACCACTTAAAATAATTATTAGTGGAGGAGGAACTGGTGGACATATTTTTCCAGCTATCGCGATTGCCAATGCCATAAGAAGTTTACGTCCCGATACCGAATTTCTTTTTGTTGGTGCGGAAGGTAAAATGGAAATGGAAAAAGTTCCGGCTGCAGGTTTTAAAATAGAAGGCCTTTGGATCTCAGGTTTTCAAAGAAAATTATCGCTGTCAAATTTAGCTTTCCCTTTTAAAGTGATCACTAGTTTGATCAAAGCAAAAAAAATATTAAAATTGTTTAAGCCGGATGCTGTTATCGGTACTGGTGGTTTTGCTAGCGGGCCTATGCTGCAGGTTGCTGCACAAAATGGTGTTGTAACACTTGTGCAGGAACAGAATTCATATCCGGGAATAACGAATAAAATTCTTTCTAAAAAAGTAGATCGTATTTGTGTTGCATACAGTGGAATGGAAAAGTATTTTCCTAAAGAAAAAATTCTGCTAACAGGTAATCCTGTTCGTCAAGATATTTTATCGCTGGACGGTAAAAAAGAAAGAGGACTTGAATATTTTGGATTGAATAATAATAAGAGAACAATACTCGTAATCGGGGGTAGTTTAGGTGCAAGAACTGTAAACGAAAGTATTATTAATTGCTTGGAAGCATTTGAAAAAAATAATATTCAATTAATCTGGCAAACAGGAAAGGGATTTTATGAAACCGCGAAACTAGCCATTTCAAAATTTGAAAAGAATGGCTTAAAGGCTTTTGATTTTATTCAAAAAATGGACTACGCTTACGCAGTAGCTGATCTAGTTGTTTCAAGAGCTGGGGCTAGCTCCGTTTCTGAGTTGTGCTTAGTTAAGAAACCTTGCATTTTAATTCCATCGCCAAATGTTGCTGAAGACCATCAGACAAAAAATGCAATGGCCTTGGTTACACATAATGCGGCACTTATTATTAAGGATGTTGATGCACGTGAAAAATTGTGTGAACTGACAACTGCTCTAATAAATAATGAAGAACAATGTTTTAAGTTGTCAGAAAATATAGGAAAGCTGGCATTTCAGGATTCTGCAAATGTTATTGCGAATGAAGTATTTAGTTTGATAAATAGAAAAAGGTAAAATGGACTTATCTAAAATTCATAGTGTTTATTTTCTCGGAATTGGCGGTATCGGCATGAGTGCACTTGCTCGTTATTTTAATGCCATGGGAAAAAAAGTTGCGGGCTATGATAAAACTCCAACGATACTTACAGATGAATTGATTGCTGAAGGAATAGATATTCATTTTGAAGATCACATTAGAAATATCCCGACATATATTAAAGCGCTTCCTTTTGATGTTGATAATATATTAATCGTTTTTACACCTGCTGTTCCAAAAGACCATAGCGAGTATGTTTTTTTTAATTTAAATGGGTTTAACATTAAAAAACGTGCGGAAGTTCTGGGGATGATAACACAAACTGAGTATACAATCGCTGTGGCTGGAACACATGGTAAAACGACTACATCATCCTTGGTCGCTCATATTTTAAAGTCAGCCGGACTAGATCCGTCTGCTTTTTTAGGTGGAATTTCACAAAATTACAATACAAATTTGTTGCTGAGTGAACGACTGAAAGTTCAAAACGATTTTTCCTATAAAGTACATCTGGTTGTAGTTGAAGCGGATGAATATGATCGTTCTTTTTTAACGCTCCATCCTGAAATTGCCCTTATTACATCAGTTGATGCAGATCATCTCGATATATATGGTGATGCTGGTCAAGTGGAAGAATCTTTTTCGTTGTTTGCAAAACAAGTGAAATCTAAATTGATTCTAAAAAAAAATATTGTTTCAAAGATAAATAGCGATGGAAAGATACCGATCACTTATGCTGTAAATGATGATTCGGCTGACTACTTTGCTCATAAGATCAGAATTGAAAACGGATTTTATATTTATCAAATCGTTACTCCCTTTACTGTTTTTGAAAATATAACATTGGGTTTACCAGGTTTGCACAACGTTGAAAATTCAGTTGCTGCTGTTGCTATCGCTTGCCAGCTGAATGTTTCTGAAAGTGTAATACGAGAATCCTTAGCTTCTTTTAAAGGTGTGAGAAGACGTTTTGATTGTCATATTAAAACAGAGAAGTTGATCTATATCGATGATTATGCGCATCATCCCGAGGAGTTAAAAGCGGCCATTAGCTCCGCGAAAGAAATGTATCCTGGTAAAAAAATTACCGGAATATTTCAACCGCATTTGTTTTCACGAACCAGAGACTTTGCGGATGATTTTGCAAGAAGCCTAGATCTGTTGGATGAATGTATTTTGATGGAAATATATCCAGCGCGTGAATTACCGATTGCCGGTATTACTTCACAAATGCTTTTGGATAAAATGAAGTTATCGGATAAACGTATTTGTCAGAAAGAAGATTTACTTGCAGAACTGGCTAATAAAAATCTTGAAGTACTCATGACGATGGGTGCCGGGGATATCGATACATTTATTGAACCAATTAAAAAACAGTTAACTAAGTAGTTGAAAAAAATTAAAAAAATACTATTCATTTTTATTTGGTCCGTCATGCTAGTCGGATTGCTTCTGACTTTGGGTTTTGTAAATAAACAACAAGATGCATTGCTTTGCGAAAAATTGAACGTTACGGTTAATCAGGAAAATGATTTGTATTTTCTTGATAAATTGGATATCGTTAATTTGATAAGTGACAGAGGTGATTCAATTATCGGGCAGCCGAAGTCCACCGTAAATGTTGCTGCAATTGAAAAAGCATTGAATAGTCATGCTAATATCGCGAATGCCGAAGTGTATATGTCTATTGATGGTGAAGTAAAAGTGGATGTTATACAACGTAAGCCGGTAGTACGTATTATTAATATGGATGGTGATAGTTATTATATAGACAGCGATGGAACATTTATGCCATTGTCGGATAAGTATACAGCTAAAGTTTTGATTGCAAATGGCGTGATTGCTGAACCATATATCAAACGCTATGTATATTCTATTTCAGATATCGGTAAAGACAGTTTGTTGAACGCTATGAGCATGTTGGATGAAGTGTTTGCTATGGCAAATTATATTAATGCAGATAAATTCTGGAGTGCTCAGATACAACAAATCTATATTAACAAAGATAGAGATATGGAGCTTGTTCCTATGGCAGGTGATCAGAAAATAATATTTGGCGACACAATCGCTATGGATGAAAAATTTAAAAAGCTTTTGACATTTTACCAGCAAGGTCTAAACACAACCGGCTGGTGGGATAAATATTCGGTAATTAATTTGAAGTTTAAGAATCAGATCGTTTGTACTAAAAAATAAATTATAATTATTATAACATGGAACCATCAGAAATTGTAGTAGGCTTGGATATTGGAACAACAAAAATTGTTGTTATTGTAGGTCGTAGAAATGAATTCGGAAAAATTGAAATTCTTGGAATGGGAAAATCCGAATCCTTTGGTGTTGCTAGAGGTGTGGTTCAGAATATCGATCAAACTGTTCAGTCTATTCAAACGGCTGTTGCCGAAGCGGAAGCGAAATCCGGTGTTGATATTAAAGTCGTTAATGTTGGAATCGCCGGACAGCATATCAGAAGTATGCAGCACCGTGGAATAAAAACACGTGCAAGTATTGAGCAGGAAATCTCTCAGAATGATATCGATTCTCTTATTGATGATATGTATAAATTAATGATGGCTCCCGGTGAAGAAATAATTCATGTGCTCCCGCAGGAATATATCATCGATAATGAATCAGGAATTAAAAACCCAATAGGTATGTCTGGTATACGCTTGGAAGCAAATTTTCATATCATTACCGGGCAGATTGCTGCAGCAAGAAATATTTATAAATGTGTTCAAAAATCAGGATTGGAAGTTTCCGAATTAACATTAGAACCGCTTGCTTCTGCTGATGCTGTTTTGAGTAATGAAGAAAAAGAGGCTGGTGTTGTATTAGTTGATATCGGAGGTGGTACAACTGATGTTGCTATTTTTCAGGATGGAATCATTCGCCACACTGCTGTTATTCCTTTTGGTGGAAATGTGATCACAGAAGATGTGAAAGAAGGATGTACGATCATTAAAAGTCAGGCAGAACTTTTGAAAATAAAATTTGGTTCGGCTTTAGCCAGTGAAAATCAGGAAAACGAGATTGTTTCAATCCCGGGATTGAGAGGCCGTGCACATAAAGAAATTTCTGTTCGTAATCTTTCTGCAATTATTCAGGCTCGTATGGAAGAAATTGTAGAGCATGTTTATTATGAAATTAAACATTCCGGTTACGAGAAAAAATTAATTGCAGGAATTGTCGTTACCGGTGGTGGTGCACAATTAAAACATGTTTCTCAGTTGATAGAATATATTACAGGAATGGATACACGTGTCGGATATCCGAACGAACATCTTGCAAAAGGTAGCGAAGATGTTACGAGTCCTCTATTTGCTACTTCTGTTGGATTAGTGATGAAAGGTCTGCAAACATTAGATAAACAAAACAAGAAGATGGTCTCAACGGCTGATGTTAAAGGAGGAATTAAAGGTCATTCCAAAGAAAGAACAACAGGATTTTTTGATAAACTAAAGAGTTTCTTTGATGAAGATGCTTCACAAAAATAAGCCTTTGAGTGGATTTTTAAATTGGTCTTCAGCCTGAAATAGTTCGGGAATTGATATAGAAATTAACAGGCCATAGTTAGTAACTATGAGTATAAGCGTTAAATCTACATTAAAAAAAAGCCCAAATTTATAGCATAATAAAATTAACATTGGTTAACAGCCAACAATATCAAACATTTTAAATATAAAAACAAAATGATGAAATTTGATTTACCTATCGACAACTCTTCAATAATTAAAGTAATTGGAGTAGGTGGTGGCGGAAGTAACGCTGTAAACCACATGTATAAACAAGGCATCAAAGGTGTTGATTTTATTGTTTGTAATACGGATCAACAAGCATTGGACATGAGTCCTGTTCCATTGAAAATTGTTTTGGGTGCAAGCCTTACCAAAGGTCGTGGTGCTGGATCTCTTCCTGAAGTAGGTAAAAATGCTGCAATCGAAAATATTGAAGAAGTAAAAGCGCTTTTAGCGAATAATACAGAAATGGTATTTATTACTGCTGGTTTAGGTGGTGGTACCGGCACCGGTGCTGCTCCGATCATCGCTAAAGCAGCTAAAGAAATGGGGATTTTAACAGTTGGTATCGTTACTATTCCTTTCGGATTTGAAGGAAAAAAACGTAAAGCGCAAGCTGACGAAGGCTTAGAAGCGTTAAAGGAAAACGTTGATACATTACTTGTGATCAGTAATGACAAATTGCGTGAGATCTACGGTAATTTAAAAGTGACAGAAGCTTTCGGTCATGCTGATGATATTTTAGCAACTGCCGCAAAAGGTATTGCTGATATCATCACAACTACTTTACAGATCAATACCGATATCAATGATGTGAAAACAGTAATGAAAGAAAGTGGTGTTGCTATTATGGGTTCTGCAATGGCAAGCGGTGAACAACGTGCATTACGTGCAGTAGAACAAGCAATGTCTTCTCCTTTATTAAATGATAGCAATATTAAAGGTGCGCGTTATGTATTAGTGAATGTTACTTGTGGTGAAGATGAGATCACAATGGATGAGTTCGGAGAAATTACTGATTATATTCAAGATGCTGCCGGCATGACTGCTGAAGTAATTAAAGGATATGGTGTTGATCCTTCTTTGGGTGATAAAGTGAATGTAACAATTATTGCAACTGGATTCAGTTCAAAAGCTGATGTAGGTATTCAAATAGAAAAGGCACCAGCTAAAAAGGTGTTTTCATTATTAGATGAGCCTCAAGCAGAACTTAGCACAATCGCTGAAGTTTTACCTAAAGCTGAGGTTGTTGCATTCATGCCTACAGAAATGACTTCTTATATCAAAGAAGATGTTTCACCTGTTGTAAATGAAGTACAATCAGAAACAAACGATATCGTTGCGGAAGAATCTTCTTCTGTTTTAAATGAAGCATCTGATATAACGAATGACTTTGCAGAAGAAGCGTTTGTGTTTTTTAAAGAAGAGAGCACAGAAGAAGTTCTTGAGCCGGTTTTCGAAGTAGAAGAAGAAAAACAACAGATTACTTTCGAATTTGATGTTACAAATAATGTTCTTGCTTCTGAAGAATCAATTTTTGTCAATTCATTTGAGGAGCCTGTTTCTAATGTAGAACCGGTAATAGAAAGCAAAGAAGAAAATACATTTTTTGCAAAGGTACAGGATGATCAGCAACTGAAAAAAGCGCAGGATCGTGTTGCTAAATTGAAAGAATTGAGTTTTAAATTGAAATCTCCAAATGGTTTGTCTGAATTAGAAAATGAGCCAGCTTACAAGAGAAGAAATATTAATTTGGATTCAACACCTCATTCTTCCGAATCTCAGGTATCCCGTTATACTTTGTCTGAAGGTGACGACAAGAAAATTGAGATCAAGCCTAACAATTCTTTTTTACACGATAATGTTGACTAATAGAATTGGTTTTAATATTTAAAAAGTCCCGCATCTTGCGGGACTTTTTTGTTAACGTTATATACCCGATTTAAAATTCACGATCAACATGGGCTTGATTCATAATCGTATCTAATTTTTAAATATCGTTTTTTTTGCGCATCTGATTAGGACCCAAAGCGTTTTCTCTATTCTACTTGATAATAAATCCTGTTAGAGCTCCTTTTTTATTCGAGATTTACTTTCCTGGTTCATTTGTTCTACTCATTGGAATTTTCTTAACTTTAAACTTTCAAACCTTTTCTCAAACTATGTTGGGATTTAAATTTTAAAATATGGCCTTAGAAGAAAAAATAAATGCTGATATTAAATCAGCAATGTTAGCGAAAGAAGCTTCAAAATTAGAAGCATTGCGTGCTATTAAATCAGCAATTTTATTGCTAAAAACATCCGCTGAAGGACTTAATGATGATACAGAAATTAAGGCGCTTCAAAAAATGGTAAAACAACGCAAGGAAACTGCCGATTTATATGTCACACAAAATCGGAAGGATCTGGCTGATGTTGAACTTGCGCAAGCTACCGTGATTGAGGCTTATCTCCCGCAACAAATGAGTGAAGAAGAAGTAAAAGTTGAGATTGCAAAAATTATTACTGCTGCTGGTGCTACTTCTCCTGCTGATATGGGCAAAGTTATGGGTCTTGCTTCTAAGCAGCTTGCAGGTAAAGCCGATGGTAAACTTATTTCCACTATCGTTAAAGAGTTGTTGAGTAAATAATAGTTTCATGTTGGAATTGTTTTATTATTGTGATAACCATTCTCTTTCTAAAATAAAAAAGGTGCTAAAATTATTTTAGCACCTTTTTTATTTTAATCTCTCGTCCTGAAATAAGTTTCAGAAAATAGTTCTGTTTTTATATTGGAAATTGGAATCCCAGAGAAAGTATGTTTTCAAATGCCCAGAAATGGTGATTTGCTTTCCCTTGGCCAATAACTAATACATTCGTGTAGTTTGCAAATGCTCCTTTTGCTGTGTATTCAATAAAAACATATTTAAACGCATCGTAACGTAAACCTGCTTCAAGTCCCATGCAATAGCCGGCTATGTGAAATTTATTATTCAGGTTCTCTCCGAAAAGGGTTACTTCTGTACGCGGAATCACCGGGCCGGCACCAATTTTTACTATCCCGCTCAACCAGTGCTTTTTATCATTTGATACAAGCAGACGTTGACGTTTTATAAAATTTAACATCAGGAAATTACCGCCGTCAGAATGTTCGAAATGTAAAAAGTCTTTTGGACTGATCAGCGTATCCTGATTGATTTCTTGTCCATGAATTGTACCTTCAACATGAAGTGTCTGATAATCTTTCATGATGTACTTTATATGATCGAAATTGATCTCGATACCTAAATCTTTTTTGTTATTGAAATAATAACCTAAACGATAAACATATTGTGGAATGGTAAGATCCGTCCTTGGTATGTCTTTAAAGCCCGGACGGTCGGTTGCCTCAGCATCATAGATTGTGAAATCATACGATTGAGGAGTCCCCTTTTGCTGGTCGTAAGCTGTTGTTGTGTTCTTAAAATGTATATCACTTTTCGAAAACCAATCTTTGTTATAACCCCATGAAAAATAAAATGTTCTTTTTCCGATCTTTGATTGGGAGGGACAATCGCAAATATCTTGTGAAAATAAATGGGTTGTGAATAATAAAATACTTGATGATGTAATTAAAGTAATTTTTTTCATTGCTGTTAATGTTCTTTTTTTTTCTTACCGCTTATCCCTATAAGAATTAAAACTGTCCATGGCATATAAAATGGTGCAAGCGCTCTCGCTGAAACATTTGCAATCAGAAATAGCAACAGCGTTATCAGGATTGTTATTCCTAATCCAATAATTCCTACTTTGGTTACCTGGTTCAATTTTATAGTGTTTTATACAAAGATAATTAATTCATTTTTGCTTAGTTTATTTTTTATCTGATTAATGTTATATTTCAGAAACAAAAAAACCCTTGGTTTTCAAGGGTTTTTTTGTTTCTGAAATTATTTTGGATTACATCATTCCACCCATTCCGCCCATTCCAGGGTTTCCCATAGGCATTGCAGAAGCTTCTTCTTTTTGTTCTGCTAAAACACACTCAGTTGTTAAAAGCATTGATGCAATTGATGCTGCATTTTCCAATGCTACTCGTGCTACTTTCGTTGGATCAATAACACCTGCTGCGTACAGATTTTCAAATTTATCTGTGCGTGCATTGTACCCGAAATCAGCCTTTCCTTCACGTACTTTCTGAACGATTACTGCGCCCTCCAAACCTGCATTTGCAACAATCTGACGCAATGGCTCCTCAATCGCACGAATTACAATTTCGATACCTGTTGTTTCATCCTGATTTGCACCTTTCAGCTTTTCTAAACCACTAATTGCTCTGATATAAGCTACACCACCTCCCGGTACGATTCCTTCTTCAACTGCTGCACGCGTTGCTGCTAATGCATCGTCCACACGGTCTTTCTTCTCTTTCATCTCCACTTCAGTAGCTGCACCAACATACAATACTGCAACACCACCCGCTAATTTAGCCAAACGTTCCTGCAATTTTTCTCTATCGTAATCCGATGTTGTTGTTTCTATTTGTGCTTTGATCTGATTAACGCGTGAAGCAATGTCGGCTTTCTTTCCTTTTCCTCCAACAATAGTTGTATTATCTTTGTCGATTGTGATTTTCTCAGCACTTCCCAACATGTTTAATTCAGCATTTTCTAACTTGTAGCCTCTTTCTTCTGAAATTAATGTTCCACCAGTTAAGATTGCTAAATCTTCTAACATTGCTTTTCTTCTGTCGCCAAACCCCGGAGCCTTAACAGCTGCGATTTTTAATGAACCGCGAATTTTATTTACAACTAATGTTGACAATGCCTCGCTATCAACGTCTTCAGCAATAATTAAAATTGGTCTGCCTGTTTGAACAGCTTTCTCTAGCACAGGAAGTAATTCTTTCATGATAGAAATTTTCTTGTCTGTAATTAAAACAAGCGGATTATCTAAAACGGTTTCCATTTTATCTACATCCGTTACAAAATAAGCAGAGATATAACCTCTGTCAAATTGCATTCCTTCTACAACCTCAACAGTTGTTTCTGTTCCCTTTGCTTCTTCAACTGTAATTACGCCTTCTTTTTTTACGCGTTTCATGGCTTCAGCAATTAATTTTCCAATTGCATTATCATTGTTTGCGGAAATTGTTGCGACTTGTTCTATTTTTTTATTGTCGTTTCCTACTTCCTGGGATTGCTTATGCAAGTTTTCTACAACTGCTACAACTGCTTTGTCAATTCCTCTTTTTAGATCCATTGGATTTGCTCCCGCTGCAACATTTTTTAAGCCCGCTGTTACAATTGCTTGAGCAAGCACTGTAGCTGTTGTTGTTCCATCTCCGGCAGCATCTGCTGTTTTTGAAGCAACTTCTTTTAACATTTGAGCTCCCATGTTTTCAACAGGATCCTTCAATTCAATTTCTTTTGCAACAGTAACTCCATCTTTGGTTATGCTCGGTGCACCAAATTTTTTATCGATGATCACATTTCTTCCTTTTGGTCCCAATGTTACTTTTACTGCGTTTGCTAATGCATCAACTCCTTTTTTTAGTCTGTCTCGAGCATCAACATTGAAAAATATATCTTTTGCCATTTTTTTATAGTTTAAGTTTAGTTTGAATTATTATTTGTTTTTATTGGTCACTCCTTATCGCATTAAAACGAATCTAAAAGAAATAATACTGAAATTGGATCCGGTAAATTCTTTTTGATTAGCTATGAGCAGCCTATACTATTGCAAAAATATCGCTCTCTCTCATTATTAAATAATCTTTTCCCTCAACCTGAACTTCTGTTCCTGCATATTTGCCATACAATACCGTATCACCAACTTGAACTTCGGGCTTGTTGCCTTTGTCATCTTTGTCGCTTATCGCAATTACTTTACCGCGTTGTGGCTTCTCTTTTGCCGTATCCGGAATGATGATCCCACTCGCTGTTTTCTCCTCAGCAGCAGCTGCTTCAACTACTACTCTGTTTTGAGTGCCCGCAACTGGCTTGATGTTTACTTTTGAATTTGTTTTTGCCATTGTAATTTATTATTAATTGATTTAATTTAAATATTTTAAATATAATGTCGCGGTTTGTAGTGTCAGAAATTATACCAATCACTGCATCTTCTTCTAATGCAGACAATATTGCAGTATAAAGGGCCTATCAAAAAAAATGTCAGAAACCTGAATGACTTTCTGACATTTTTTAAAAATATGATTTTGTATTTTATTACTCAGTTGGAGCCGGTGCGCCTGGAGTAGAAGGAATCGGTGCTGCAGTTGCTGGTGCCGCATTACTGGCCGGTGCCGAAACATCCTCACTGCTCATCTTGCGTGTTGTTGATTCAACTCCAGTTCCTTCTGTAACACCATCACCCGTTTTGGTAAAGGATGTTGAAAGTACACTTAATACAAGTAATGATGCGGCAAGTGTCCATGTTGCCTTTTCTAAAAAGTCAGCTGTTTTACGAACGCCCATAACTTGATTAGAAGATGCGAATGAAGATGCTAATCCACCGCCTTTCGAATTCTGTACCAGAACCACTAAGATTAAAAGCACACAAACTACTATAATTAATATTGAAATAATTGATCCCATGGTAAATTACTGCTTTTGTTGATTAATTAATTTTCTTAAATTTTTAATTTGGGATGCAAAGTAAAGTCTTTTTTCTGGATATTTCAAGCGTAAATTTTCATACGCCTTAATTGCCTTTGCATAATTACCCTGTAAAACGTATATTTTTGCAAGCGTTTCGCTAACAAACGTAATGTCTTCAGCCACACTTTGCTTGGCCATATTCACCGGACTATAAAATGCGGTTTTCTGAGGGCTTAGTTTAGGTTCATCTTTAATGAATCTGTCAATTAATTCAAATGCACTTAGTTGATCTTCAGTCTTTTCTGACGTTTCCTCGCTGCTGAAAACATCTTCTGTACCGGTTTCCGATGGAAAATGTTTCAGCCAGTCTGTAAAGGATAAGGATTCAAGAGCGTTTTGCTGCTCATTTTCAACTTTTTGTTCACTTGCGGGCTCCGAAATTGGTAAAACAAAAGTTGATTCAACGGTTTCTGTTTTTTTCTCTTTTTCTTCTATCGGAGGTATATATTGGAGTTCTAGCTCAATTTTTGCATCTACAATTTCAGAAATATATTCCTTTTCAAGCGCCTTCGTCAAATCTTCACTTTGCTCCGATTCCTCAATTTCCTTTACTTTCGATTGTGTTTCCTCAATTTCCTCAATTTCAGGCTCCGAAACAACTTCTATGGCTATGCTATTTTTATGCGTTTCTTCGATTTCTTCTGTGATTTTTGGAACCACACTATTTTCTGCAATTTGTGCTTGAATCTGATGTTGCTTTGCCTCTTCTTCGATCTGGTCGATTGCAACTTCCTCTATCTTTTTTTTATTTGTCTTTTCAATGCTCTCAATTGGTTCAAACGCTTCAATTATTTCTTGTCTGGTAATTAAACGATGCAATACTTTTCTGTCGGTTGCATAAGCTGCCGTAACTCGCAATTGGTTGTTGTAGTGAACACTGCTGGTGTTGTGCAAACTTTTTGCATACAGCATATGTGCTGTTTGGAAATATGGGAAATTTTTAAGCAGTTCGCTAAGCAAACTGCTTTCTGTCCCCGACATTTTTTCCGGTGCTTCAACAAATGATATGAATTGTGCTTTGTTCACGTTTTTGTTTTACCAGTTATTTAATGCTCTGTTAAAAATATCTTGTACCAATTGTTCATTTATCTCTCTCGATAGTTGATCTTCGATGGATGCTAAATTTTGATCACTGGTATAGTCAGCATATCTCGTAAATATCTGTTCGAAATTTTTTTTCTCATCAAACATACAGGTGTATTTTACACTCACTGTTATTGTTAACCTATTTAATGCTGCCTGATCGGTGCTTTGGATCGCTATCGGTCCTGTTGTGTATCCTGTAATGCTTCCTTCAAAACTAAGATCTCCTCCCTTATTGATCAAGGATAAGCGGGTTTGTGAACTAAGTTTGTCCCGCAAAGCTTCCGTAAATGTTTGACTTAATGTTGGAGGTGCCAGAGAGGCATTATTCTGAAAATATTGCACTGAAACAGTTTTTGCTTCTGGTGGCACGCTCCCGCCTGTAAAGGAATAATGAATTTTGCAACTTGCAAAAAAGCACAAGATGCAAGACACCAGAATTAAGATGTTTTTTGTTTTTAATATGGCGTTCAGCGTACTCAATTAATTTTTATTTTTCATTTAGATCACAAGTGCATTTTTAATCAGTTCCTCATTTATTTTATTCCGTATTCATTGATCTTACGATACAATGTCCGTTCTGAGATTCCCAATTCTTTTGCGGCATTTTTACGTTTTCCTTTGTGTTTTGTCAATGCTTTTTTGATCATATCTTCTTCAATTTCATGAAGCGATAAGGTTTCTTCAACCATCTCCATTACCGGAATTTGGTTTTGTGAATTCATATTGGGCATACTTGTATTATATCCCAGTTGAATTGCCGTTTCTGGTGTGCCGACATCCTGAAATAATTTTTTAATAAGTTGTGCATTTTCGGGTGGAAAATCCTGATTCAGCTGATTGTCGTTCTCAATCAGATCAACAACAATTTTTTTCAGATCCATCATCTCCTTCTTCATATCAAACAATACTTTGTACAAAATATCACGCTCGCTAAAGTCGTTGCTTGCCGTTGATGTACTTGCTAAAACAGGCAGTTGAGCCGTTTGATGAATCGGCAGATATTTTATCATGATGTCTGCAGTGATGTCCCGGTTTTTTTCTATCACAGAAATTTGTTCTGTGATGTTTTTCAACTGCCTGATATTCCCCTGCCAGTAATAATTGGATAGGATTTGTTCTGCGGATGGATCTAATTTAATTGTCGGCATCCGGTATTTTGATGAAAAATCTGCCGCAAATTTTCTAAATAATAAATGAATGTCTTGTTTCCGCTCCCGTAAAGGTGGAACAACGATCGGAACCGTGTTTAAACGGTAAAAGAGATCTTCCCTGAATTTCCCTTTTTCAATCGCTTGTTGGATATTCACATTCGTAGCAGCAACTACCCGAACGTCTGTTTTTAATACTTTTGATGATCCTACTT
Source organism: Chitinophaga pinensis (assembly GCA_945885475.1). GTDB lineage: Bacteria > Bacteroidota > Bacteroidia > 2-12-FULL-35-15 > 2-12-FULL-35-15 > 2-12-FULL-35-15. The sequence continues at coordinate 1,884 of CAMCYR010000019.1, read as the reverse complement.
TTATAAATTCTCCGCTTTCCAACACACGTAACAAACGTGCTTGGGTGGCGATAGGCATTTCTGCAACTTCGTCTAAAAAAATAGTTCCACCATTTGCCACTTCAAAATAACCTTTCCGCGCTTCATGAGCTCCTGTAAATGAACCCTTTTCGTGTCCAAATAATTCTGAATCAATCGTTCCTTCAGGAATTGCACCGCAGTTGACAGCGATGTATTGCCCATGTTTTCGTGCGCTCAAGGCATGAATGATCTGAGGGAAAACTTCTTTTCCTGTTCCGCTTTCTCCGGTAATCAACACCGTTAAATCTGTGGGAGAAACTTGCTTTGCGATGTCAATTGCTCTGTCAAGCAAAGACGAGCCACCTATAATTCCAAAACGATTTTTTATTTCCTGAATGGTCATTTCTTATACAGCTTTACCAATTAATGTTCCCCCGGTACAACTTTCTACCAAAACGTTTACGTAGTCCCCTTTTTTATAATTTTCCTTCGGAAACACAACAACACAGTTTTGTGAATTTCTTCCGAATAATTCTTCTTTTGACTTTTTTGATGTTCCTTCAACTAAAACGCGGTGAACTTTGCCAACTCCTTCTTTTGTTCTGAATGCCGAATGTTTTAATTGCAGTTCAACGATCTCTGCCAATCGTCTGCTTTTTACTTCCGCAGAAACATCATCTGGATATTTCCGTTCCGCCAATGTTTTCGGACGTTCGCTGTAGGCAAACATGTAACCGAAATCATATTTTACTTCTTCCATTAATGATAAGGTATCCTGATGCTCTTCTTCTGTTTCTGAACAAAATCCGCTGATGATATCCATAGAAATACCGGCATCAGGAATGATTTTACGGATCGCTTTTATTCTTTTTAAATACCATTCGCGCGTGTATCCACGATTCATCATTTCTAATATCCGTGAGTTTCCCGATTGAACAGGAAGGTGAATGTAACTGCAAATGTTATCGTGTTTCGCTATCATATGCAACACATCATCAACCATGTCTTTCGGATGCGAAGTGCTAAAACGCACTCTTAAATCGGGATTGATCAATGCAACATTTTCAAGTAATTGTGAAAATGTAGTAGCGTTTTTTAATTCTTCTTCTGTTATATTTTCTTTTTTCAATCCGCCTCCGGTCCACAAGTAAGAATCGACATTCTGACCTAATAATGTAACTTCTCTGTAGCCTTGTTCAAAAAGATCCTTAGCTTCTTTTACTATTGTCTCCGGATCACGGCTTCTTTCTCTTCCGCGTGTAAAAGGGACAACACAAAAAGCGCACATGTTGTCGCATCCTCGGGTAATACTTATAAATGCGGTAACGCCGTTTGATCCTAAGCGGACTGGCGCAATATCTGCATACGTTTCTTCTTTAGATAATAGTACATTTACAGCCTTTTGTCCCGTTTCTGCAATTTCTATCAATTCAGGTAAGCTGCGGTATGCGTCCGGTCCAACAACAATGTCTACCAGTTTTTCCTGCTCAAGCAATTGGGATTTTAATCGCTCCGCCATACAACCCAATACTCCAACTATTAAATCCGGATTTGTTTTTTTTGCTTTTTTATATTCCGTTAAGCGTTTTCTAACGCGTTGCTCTGCTCCTTCACGGATAGCACACGTATTTACGAAAATAACATCTGCTTCATTAAAGTCGGTTGTTGTTGTAAAACCTTTATCCTTCAGGATGGATGCAACAATCTCACTGTCCGAAAAATTCATCGCACAACCGTAACTTTCTAAAAATAGCTTTTTGCCGTTTGGAACAATTGGCTTTTCAATCATCAAGGCTTCACCTTGTTTGCTTTCATCAATTACTTTATTCTCGCTCATTTTCTTTTTTAATGGTTTGCAAAGGTAATTAAAATAAATGGGTGACA
>CAMCYR010000018.1 GCA_945885475.1 Chitinophaga pinensis | reverse complement strand
ATCAAAAGAGAAAATGATCAGAAAAAGCTGGAAGAATTACATAAAGAAATTGCTGAACTATCCGACCTAAGAAGCGATCTGCGCGCAAAGTGGCAAGGGGAAAAACTTGTGGTTGAGGGTATTCAAAAGGTGAAAGAAAAAATTGAAAATTTCAAATTTGAAGCCGAGCAAGCTGAACGGAATGGTGATTATGGCAAGGTTGCTGAAATCCGCTACGGAAAAATTAAAGAGTCTGAGACTGAATTAAAAGGGTTTGAAAATAAATTAGCTGAGCTCCAGCAAAGCGGCTCTCAAATGATAAAAGAGGAAGTTGGCTCTGAAGATATTGCTGAAGTAATTGCCGTTTGGACCGGTATCCCCGTTTCGCGCATGCTGCAAAGCGAACGCGAAAAACTACTGCACTTAGAAGACGAACTTCACAAACGTGTTGTTGGACAAGAAGAGGCTATTGAAGCAATCAGTGATGCTGTTAGAAGAAGCCGGGCAGGATTGCAGGATACCAAAAGACCGATTGGTTCTTTCATTTTCCTTGGTACAACAGGTGTCGGAAAAACTGAACTTGCAAAAGCATTGGCTGATTTTTTGTTCAATAACGAAAATAGCATGACACGTATTGATATGAGTGAATATCAGGAAAGACATTCTGTAAGTCGTCTAGTGGGAGCGCCTCCGGGATATGTCGGATACGAAGAAGGAGGACAATTGACGGAAGCTGTCCGAAGGAAACCATACAGCGTAGTATTATTAGATGAAATTGAAAAAGCCCATCCTGATGTTTTTAACATATTGCTTCAGGTATTGGATGATGGCAGGTTAACAGACAACAAAGGCCGAGTTGTAAATTTTAAAAATACAATCATTATCATGACATCGAATATAGGTTCTCACTTAATTCAAGAGCAATTCGAGAAAATGACTGAAGGCAATAAGGATGAAATTATTGCGAAAACAAAAGTTGAAGTATTTGAACTACTTAAAAAGTCGGTCCGTCCCGAATTTTTAAATCGAATCGATGAAATAATAATGTTTACTCCGCTTAACCGCGAGAATGTTCAGCAAATTGTAGAAATTCAATTTAAAGGTATTTCAAAAATGCTGGAGGAAAACGATATATATTTGACTGCTACTCCGGAAGCCATTGATTGGTTAGCACAACTTGGATTTGATCCTCAATTTGGTGCAAGACCGGTAAAGCGTGTGATACAAAAGCGTGTACTAAACGAATTATCGAAACAGATACTAGCAGCGAAAGTTGTAAAAGATTCCCAAATTGTTTTGGACGTTTTCAATAATGACTTTGTCTTCAGAAACGCTGTTCAATCCGACCAAAATGAAAGCAAAACGAAATTAAAATAATTTTAATCTGTTAAAATGTGTTAAGCATAGAACAAATCGCTTCATCTATATGTTATAATTGTGTAACGAATAGAAAAATACGATCAGTTACACAGGAATTACGAACAAAAATAAACATACAACTATGAGTAAAATAAAAAAAGAAATCATCGATAACCGCCCGAAATTCAAATTACAGTTAGACTATAGAACAACGATTACTGTCAGAACAGAAGGTGCGCTGAAAGCCTGGAAAGAGAAATATCCGGAAGCGAAACTGATTGAATAATCAGTCGAAATAAAATTCCTTAGTTATAAGTGCTTTCATTTACTTAATAAGAGTACTTTTTATCAGCAGTAGTAGTCACCCGCTATTATCAATTGAGGAGTAACCGGCAATGTAACCGCTCTTAAAGTTATCTAATTATTTACTGAAATGCCTTGGATTTTGAATTCTCAAAAATCATCATTTTTAAATCACGAAATTTTGTAAATAAAAAAAAGCCCTGCAACAAATTGCAAGACTTTGTATAAAAAATAGATCTATTTTTTATTTCATTAACTCTAAAATGATCTTATCTACACTTACCCCTTCAGCTTCGGCTTTATAATTACGAACAATTCGATGGCGTAAAATTGCTGTTGCAACTGCTTTAACATCTTCAATATCCGGAGAGTATTTCCCTTTTATCAATGCATGGCACTTTGCTCCGATCACTAAAAATTGTGATGCTCTGGGTCCTGCTCCCCAAGATAAATATTTACTTGCAATTTCCGCAGCATGTTCTGTATTCGGTCTGGTTTTAGAAGCCAATTTAACAGCATATTCCAATACATTGTCTGCGATAGGTATCCTGCGCACTAATTCCTGAAAATAAAGGATTTCTTCAGCTGAAAGCACTTTTTTTAATTCGACCTTTTTGCTGGAAGTAGTATTCTTTACTACCAAAAATTCATCTTCTAATTTTGGATAATCTAACCAAACATTAAACATAAAACGATCCAACTGAGCTTCCGGCAAAGGATAGGTTCCCTCCTGTTCGATCGGATTCTGAGTTGCTAAAACAAAAAAAGGGTTTCCTAATTCGTATCGCTTCCCTCCTGTTGTGATGCTCCGCTCCTGCATTGCTTCAAGCAACGCTGCCTGTGTTTTAGGTGGTGTTCGGTTGATCTCATCTGCCAGCACAATATTCGCAAACAATGGACCTTTTATAAATTTAAAATGACGGTCGTCACCTAATATTTCGGAACCAATAATATCCGAAGGCATCAAGTCAGGAGTAAACTGGATCCGATTATAACTCAAGCCCAATACATCAGCAATCGTATTTACCAAAAGTGTTTTTGCTAATCCGGGCACTCCGATCAGCAAACAATGTCCCTTACTGAAAATCGAAATCAAAACATCCTTCACTACTTCATCCTGACCAATAATCACCTTAGCGATTTCAGTACTCAGCTCTTTGTATTTTGATACAAAAGCATCTGCGGCTTCTACGTCTGATTTATACATATTTCTGCGAATTACGAATTTTTAAAATTATAACTGAACGCTTACTAATTTATCCACTTATTGTTGAAAGTACAATCTTTATAATCATCGGAAAGATGCACATAGGTGTCTGCCGATTTTTTCTTTATCCAAGTTTTGATAGCTTCCTGCTGCTTTTTAGAAAGCGCTGCACCCTGAATACTCTGATAATCATCGGCAAGATTTGCACGGTGAGGTAATGTCCTGATTTTTAAATACAAAATACGATATGCTTGCTTGCCATCGCCTGTGGTCATAGGCATCGGCTTGGTGTACTCTCCAATTTTTAATTTATCGATCGCGAAAGCAATACTCTGATCCAACTGGCCAATTTCATCCATTTGAAAACGTGTTGAACCTGTATAAGGATTAATGATCAAGCCACCACTGTTCTTACTGTCTTCATCATCTGAATATCTTGCAGCCATATCTGAAAAGGTGATCGTATCGGCAAGCAATCGCGTATACGTTGTATCTAGTGATAATTTTGCTGTCACCATATCCTGCGCATCAACTGCCGGAGCGATCAATAAACTTCTTGCATCCACTTCATCACCTCTGCGGGCAATTAACTGAATGATAAAATAACCATAAACAGTTTCAAATACTTCACTCAGTTCCATCGGTTTCAATTTAAATGCCCAAGCATCCCATTCCGGAACAAACTGTCCGCGTTGAATGTGTTCATACAATCCGCCTTTGTTTGCAGATCCAGGATCCATTGAATACAAGGCTGCCATAGCAGAGATGTTGGTCTCACCTTTTAAAATCCGCTGTCTGATGCCTTCAATTTTTTCTTTGGCTTCTTTTTTTGCAGCTGCAGAAACGACCGGCTTTTTAACAATTTGTCCGACTTCAATTTCAGCATTGATAAATGGGATAGAGTCTTCGGGAATAGCTTTAAAATATTCCTTTACTTCATTTGGAGTAACGGAAAGATCTCCAGTAACCTTGCCTTGCATCTGTTGCTCAAGCAATAAGTCACGTACATCATCTTTCAGCTCTAACTTATAATCCTCAACCGATTTACCATAAAATGCAACAAACTTCTCTTCAGAGCCAAATTGTTGCAAATAATATTTCATTCTTCTCTCGAGCTCCTGTTCAAGTTGACCTTCTGTAACATCCAAACTATCTTTCTGAGCCTGAGCAAGCAATAGTTTCTGGTATAACAATTCCTCCATTATTTTGCAGCGTGTTTTTTCGTTCACCGGCTCTTGAGCTGCAAGCATTTGCTGGTACTGTGTTTCCACATCTGATTGCAAAACATAGTTATTCCCCACCACAGCAGCAATTTTGTCGATCACTTTCTCCTGTGCGTTTGCTGCAGGTATAATTAAAAGATAAAGTCCAGCAAACAACAATTTATTTTTTATATTTTTCATCAGAATATATTTCTATTTTTTTATTGTTAGCTGCATCATTGTATACATCTTCCTTCATTTTAGAGATAAGCTGCAACTTACGTTTATTTAAAATGATGTTTTTAATATTATCTTTTTCGAATCCCAAAGGAGACAAACTATTTCTAATCTTGAATCCTTTGATATTCACAAAATAATCATTCAAAGAATCACTTACTTCAACAAAGCGATTGTTTTGCAAAAATAACTCTTTATTATAGGTTTGGATAGGAATTTCTTTCAATAAATCGTCAAACAACAACCACGATGAATCATCCAGATAAAAATTGCTTGCAAATTGATGGCAATAGCTTGCTAACTGCTCGCGATCCTTCAAATTATCAGACTTATACCATTTTTTTAATTTCTCAATTCCAGGTGCCTTTTTATCCACTTTTACATATACCACTTTAATGATATTATCCTTTAACTCAAAATCGGACTGATTATTATTATAATACTCTTCAATTTCAGAATCAGCAACGACCGTATCTAATTTTTGCTTTACTAACTCTTTCTCGTAAGTATATGTAATAAGCGAATTCCTATAATCGCGTAATTGTTTCTCTACATCTTTTTGCTCATCGGTAAGGTTACTCTCCGCTTTCTGTTTCACCAGCGATTCCCTTATCCAGTTGTCAATATACTTCCTGATCAGATCAGCACTATCTTTTGTTGGGATACCTTGAGGAACAATATCCATAATATCATCCTTATACAAATATTCATTATCTGCCTTTGCGATTGCAATGCGGTTACTGTCCTTTTCGGATGCAGTATTGCATGAACAGATCAGCAGAAGACTAAATAAAAATAGGATCTTATGTTTCAAATCATTGTTTGTTTAAAATTAATATTCCATTGTTAAATAGCAGCAGCAGATAAAATAGATCCCATAAAAACTAAAAAAGTTTATGGCGTCATTAACACCATAAACTTATTAAGTGAAAATAACAATCTTACTTAATTGTAGAAAGTACAGCCTTATCGACTGTAACAGAATATTTAGCTTTTAACGAAGCGATCCATTCTTTTTCTAAATAATTTTGATAGTCAGCAGTTACCATACCTTTTGAATCCAAATATGATTTTGGTTCGGGCATCAATAATTTAGCAGTCACTATAATAATTGTTTTTTTATCTTTCTCAGATTTGATGTCTGCAGAAGTTCCCGGATTCCAGTTCTTATCTACAAATTCATTTTCACCTTTACTGAAAACACGTGTTTCAACTTGTAAATTCAATTGAGAATCTTTGTTCGCTGCAGCAAGAATATCTTTCTCTGATTTTTTCTTTTTCATCAAACCACGAACCTGAGCCGCAACTTTTTCATTTGCACAAGTATAAACAGAAGCTTCAGCACGTTCATCCCACATAAAATTTGTTTTGTTCTTTTCGTAATATGCTTTAGAACCTGTAGAATCTTTCACTGCTTTGCTCCATACTTTTTGGTCTGTTAATTCAAACAATAAGATGCCATCTCTGTACTCCTGCATCAATGCTTTGAATTCAGGATATTTCTGATCTAATCTTGCTTCCTCGTATGCAACAGCAGTTTCTTCAACAAATTGCTTATAGAACTGATTCAATACAATTTTTACATCCGTTTTCGGACGTTTACTTTGGTGAGAAGAAATATAGTTTGCAAATTCAACTTGTGAGTATACTTTTTCATTTAAGTTAAACATTGGTTTGTTCAATGCTTTTGCTTTAGCGATATCCCAGCGCCCCTCGAATAATGAAGAGTCCATCACTTTTATGAAGTCATCAACTAATTTCGGATTTTCTTTGAATTTATATTCAGCCTTCACTTTCGCGATCAATGAAGCACGACCTGCTTGAGAACGGGAATCTTTCGTCACTTTTGCTTTCAACTCATTTTTCATATCTTCAAAAGTAGCCAAACCTCTTTTATCGATCAACTTGATCACATGCCATCCGTATTTAGAACGCATTGGCTGACTGAAATCTCCTTTATTAGCCATTGAAAAAGCTACTTTTTCAAATTCTATCGGCATTTTTCCTGTTCCGAACCAAGGCAATTCCCCGCCTTTTTTAGCAGATGATTTATCATCAGAAAACTCCTGAGCAAGATCTTCAAACTTAGAACCAGCTTTTAATTTTGAGTAGATCTCTGTTATTTTTGTATACGTATTTAATGAATCTTCTTTTGACATATTAGGAGTGGTTTTTACCATAATATGAGCAACCATTACTTCTCCCTGTGCTTTTCTTCTTTCAGTTACTTTGATAATGTGGTAACCGTAGCGTGTACGTATCGGCATTGAAACATCACCCACTTTCGTGCTGTATGCTGCTGATTCAAAAGGATAAACCATCTGCAATGCAGTAAAGAAACCCAAATCACCACCATTATCTTTTGCAGACGGATCATCTGAAATTCCTTTTTCGGAAGCTACTTTATTAAAATCTTCCCCCTTTAGGATCCGGGCACGAATTTTCAAGATTTTGTTGTAAGCTTCTAAGGTATCTTTAGGTAAAGCATTGTCTGAAACCTTCACCAAAATATGAGAAGCGTGAATATCCTCCTGCATACGGTCATACGTTTCTTTCAGCAATTTTTCATTTACATCTTTATCTGTCAGATAAGGCTGGGCAAGCTGTTTACGGTATCCTGCCAATTCCTCTTTAAATGATTTAGCGGTATCCAGACCCAATTCTTCTGCTTCTTTTACTTTTAATTTAAAGTTCACGAACAGTTCAACATAGTCGTTCAAGGATTTCGTATCCATTGTTCCTTCTTTCGTATTGTTCTTATGATAAACATTTTCAAATTCAGAAACGGTAACCTTTGAGCTGCCAATAGTCATCAGCACTGCATCTGTTTTTACGGTCTCTGTCGCTGCAAGGGGCTTCTTCGTTTGAGCTGTTGCAGAATTAATTGTTAAAAGTGCCACCGGCATTACCAACGACTTGATTAAAAGACTTCTATTCATAGGATAAAGATTTTTTTATTTTGGGTAACAAATGTAGTTATTTATGCGATGTATCAAAATAAAAACAGTGCCAAATCTACCTGGCACTGTTGTTAAATTTTGTTAAGCTGAAATGGTTCTTATTATCTGCTGTAATTCGGCGCTTCACGCGTAATGGAAACACCGTGCGGATGGCTTTCACGAATACCTGAATTTGTAATCCGAATGAACTTTGCCTTTTGCAATTCAGCCATTGTTTTGGCTCCACAATAGCCCATTCCCGCCCTTAAACCACCAACGAACTGATATACCACCTCAGCCAGACTTCCTTTCACAGGAACACGACCAGAAATTCCTTCCGGAACCAATTTTTTAATATCATCTTCCGCATCCTGAAAATAACGGTCTTTTGATCCTTTTTGCATCGCTTCAATAGATCCCATTCCACGATAAGATTTAAACTTACGACCTTCAAATATTATTGTTTCCCCTGGAGACTCCTCTACTCCTGCAAACATCGAACCCATCATCACCGAACTTGCACCTGCTGCTAAAGCCTTTACAATATCTCCCGTGAAACGAATTCCACCATCTGCAATCAAGGGCACACCTTTTCCTTTTAATGCTTTTGCAACTTCCATAACAGCGGTCAGCTGCGGAACACCAACACCGGCAATAATACGGGTGGTACAAATTGAACCCGGACCGATACCTACTTTTATGGCATCAGCACCTGCAGCAACCAAAGCTAACGCAGCTTCCTGAGTGGCTATATTACCAACAACCACTTGTAATTTAGGATATGTTTTTTTGATCTTTTTCAAGGCTTCAATCACCCCTTTTGAATGTCCGTGTGCTGTATCCAATACAACAGCATCCACTCCCGACCTTACCAAAGCTTCTACTCGTTCGATCACATCGGCTGTAACACCAACGGCAGCAGCAACGCGTAAACGACCAAGATCGTCCTTATTCGCATTCGGATGAACTTTTACTTTTATAATATCACGGTAAGTAATTAATCCGATCAACTTTCCTTTTTTGTCAACTACAGGAAGTTTTTCAATTTTATGATGTTGCAGGATTTGCTCCGCTTTTTTAAGATCGGTCCCTTCTTTGGCTACGATCATATTTTTGCTGGTCATTACTTCCTTTACCGGTCGTTTGTGGTTCTTTTCGAAACGCAAATCGCGGTTTGTAACAATTCCGATCAAATCTCTTTTATCGTTGATAACAGGAATACCACCGATCTTATTCTCCTTCATAATTGTAAGAGCATCTTTCACGGTGGCTGTTTCTAATAGCGTTACAGGATCCATGATCATGCCACTTTCAGAACGCTTTACCTTGCGTACCTGAGCAGCCTGCTCTTCGATACTCATATTTTTATGCAACACTCCGATTCCGCCCTCCTGTGCTATTGCAATAGCCAGTTGAAACTCGGTAACGGTGTCCATCGCAGCCGAAACAATTGGAGTATTCAGTTTGATTTTTTTTGTAAAATAAGAAACTGTACTTACTTCGCGTGGAAGAACTTCTGAATAAGCAGGTACTAAAAGTACATCATCATAGGTTAAGCCTTCTCCTACAAATTTGCTTGAATCTAATGGCATATGAACGGGGTTTGAATTTTAAAATCTATGGTTAAAATTCCCGCAAAGATACACTTTTTTTGATTGCAAACGCAACACGACATTAAAAGAGACTCGGAATTCCGGCACCCTTTCAATTAAATAATCATTTAAAAATGTTTATTTAACAATACTGAAAAGCGACTTAGATTGTGATTTTTGAGAATCGGTTATCCTTAAAATATAGGTTCCCTGCGCTAGAGCGGAAACATCAATTGGACAGATCATTGAGTAATCCAATTTGAATCTATCCACGTTGGTCGAAATGACATATCATGGCCTAAGCAAGTTCAGTTTAATTCATCATCTCAACAAAGTAACAGAACCTTTAAATTCAAGGTATTCTCCTTTTGAGTTTCTGAACCTTACAAGATAAACATACACGCCTAACTCTTGCTTTACACCTCCGTTTGTTCCATCCCAACCCTGATCTATATTGGTTGTTGAAAAAACTTTTAGTCCCCAACGGTTGAATACATCAAATTGATACGCTGTAATATCAACATACGTTGTAACTGGAACAAACACACTATTGAATCCGGAAGGTTTGAATGCGTTTGGAATAAATACAATCGGATCCTGGTAGGCCTCCGCTATATTTGAAGCACTATTATCAGAGAATCCATAAGGATTTCCCATACCTTCCAACGCTTCAACGTAATAATCAAAAATACCCTTGCCCTGAAGCAGCATCGAAATATCATCGGTATACGTGTTGAATCCCGTGCCGGTGAACGGAACATTTGCAATCGGTGTAGGATCAAAAACACCGTCAACTCCCCTGTATATATTGTAAGACATTACATTCCCAAGCCAATCTTCATAATCATTCCATGATAAATAGTTGAGCATATCCGGACTGCTACTGATTGCGGTAAGCAAGATCGTTCTGCCGATACTTGTTTCTAGCCCATCGTATCCGCAGCTGTCCACATTGATGATCTTATAATAATAACTATTTTTATCAGTCGATACATTGAAGTCGGAAAAAAGTACTGGCGAAGAAGCGGTGACAGGAGCCGTTCCTACCTGAACATAATTTGCAGGAACATTATCTAGCGAGCGCATGATCTTATAATTTAATGTAGAAGCGGCAATATCCACATGGCAGGTAACATCCACACGATCAGGATCCACGACACTTACTTTGCGGAGATAAGAAAAAGACGGAGGAATTGGTACAGCAGAATAAAAGCTGATGCGATTCGAAGAAACCGTTCGTGTGCCGGATGCATCAAATGCCTCGATCTTATAATAATAGGAAGTACTTGCAGCCAAGCCCGAAGAGGTAAATGTGAGGACTCCGGGAGCAACGGTTCCCTCCAGCGTAAAAGGCCCTGTTATCCCAACCGAGGAACGGTAGATCCTGTAGCCTGCCAATCCTGTTCCGATTGATGAATAAGCCGTCCAGTTTAAATCCACGCTTCTGCTGCAAATATCAGCAACAGCAGTTAAATGTATGGTACTTAAAACTGTACCAAGCGGACTTATATTTCCGCAGGTATCGAATGCAGCCAAGCGGTATTGCTCAGAAGCAAGACCAGCGTCCGATAATAAATAATTATAACTAATAGAAGTGATTCCGTATACCGTATCAACAGCAATCCAGGCTGTGCCATCAAAGCGGTATACAATATATGCTTCCAAGTCTACAGAAGGATTCACATTCCAATTCATAAATGCATTATTGCTATTATCAACGCTCAGCGTATCAAGCACTGGAGTTGAGGGAACGATGAGATTCTGGAACAAACCGCCATCAATCGAAGAAACAGAGATGCAGCCGGTAGCATCCGCAATTTCTACACGGTAATTTACAGTTTGATTGCAGACCATGATGGTATCTATAAAACTCAAGCCCACTGTTGTACCGACAGACGTCCAGATACCTGCAGGAAACTCCTGATAAATAGAATATAGTCCTGAAGAAGAAACAATATTCGGACTGGCAATTGGGTTCCAAGATAACACGGCTGTTCCATTTGCAGGATTAATTACATTCAGATGAATGGATGCAATAGTATCTTTTGGCTGCGAATAAATCTGTCCGCCGCAACCTGATCGTGTTTGGATGTAATAATAAATCGGAGCGGCATTTCCGTTTGCACCGACATGTGTATAAGTGGTTTGTCCGTATACGAAAATACTATCCAACACTGTAAAAGGTCCGGATGCAGCTGCGGAAGTATATATAAAATAACTATTAAATGTTCCACCGGTGTCCAGCGGAGTTGACCAGGTAAGTGTTACATCTCCGTTCGGCAGAACAGCAGCACACCGTGGCTGAGGAGACTCCACAATAGAAAGTGCGAGAACGGTTATGGAAACTGTCGTAATTCTTTCGGCCGGGGCAGGACAAAAATCATCCTTACTTTTAAAAACAAAGGTGTAGGTATTCGCTTGTGTGTTGCAAGCCGAATTACTGGAAATATGATTACAGCTTGTCTGCCAGTTGAACGTGGTTGAAGCGTTCACCGATCCGGAAACGGGAGATGCAGGACTAAGTGTTGCGCAGGGAGGATTTAAGCAACCAGCAACACTGCTTGTAAATCCTGTTCCGAATTGCGTACCTGTTGCCGAGATCGTTACAGTTTGCGGAGTTATCCCATCCGACAGAAGATCCGTATCAGTTCCCGAAAGAGTAAAATTAATTACTGTTCCAGCCAGCACCGTATCTTGATAAGTTGTATTTATAACGACAGGGGCATTATTGGCGGCACAAGGTAAAAGTACGATTTGTATTTCGCGATAGATCTCCGCAACCAATTGTCCGCATTTCCATGCTTCCACTTTTACGACCGTCACAAAATTTCCCTGCGTGTAAGAAGTAAAAGAAATTTCTCCTGTTGCGGGATTAATTGTTGCGGGAACATTCAAGGGATTTTGCAAGATTCCCGGCAAAGGGCTACCGGCAGAATATCCGGGAGCAAAAGGAATCGAAATAGGATCTATAGGAGGATTGTAAACAGGATTAAAATCATCTAGAGGAGCTGCCCAGGAATAGGATAAGGAGTCCAACTCCGGATCAGATGCGTTGTGATTATAGGTATAAGGATAACCGACACAAATAACGGTGCTCGGACTTTCCAAAAAACGTGGAGAAGAATCAAAGCATGGATTCGCATTTTGTCCGCTGTATGCGTACATAACAGCACGCAATGTGAAGCCGTAAGCAACCGGCGTTTGTAAATTCGTGACAGAACTATTCCTGCAGCAATCATCGTAGGTAAAGATCCAACCTAAGGCAGAAGGAGTTCCGGGAAGGGTAATGGGAGCGGATTGAAAAATGGATTCCTGAACTGCACCAAAAACAGGACTTGCACTAATGGGCCAACCCGGCTGAGATTCCGCACCAAAACAGGAAATCCCGGGACCAGCAGCATTGCATCCCGGAGAAATATCTGATTGAGCTATAAGATTCAGAGGAATACTGGAAACAGTAGGATGATTAAAAACGGAGAGTGAAACAATCGCAGAAGGAGCTATTCCATTGCAATCGCGGTACAATTTCATCGAAAAAACATATTGACCACCACCAACGCAATCCCAGGTGATTTCGCCACCCATCAAATGAGACGCATTTGTTTTGGAGGAAAAAAAAGCGATGAAAAAAATCAGAAAGGCAAATTTCTTTATCATTTGTAAAGGTAATAACTTCAAATTTAAGCAATTCTATCTGCTCCGTCTATTATTTTTTGCCTACAACCAACTCGATCATGCTCTCTTTATCAAAATAAGTATTGGCCAAATCACGAAGCTGAGATGCTGAAATACCTTTAATAGTTGCAATGTATTTATCAAAATAATCGTATCCAAGATTGTATTCAAGAATCCCTTTAAAACGGTCGGCCATTGCAAACGGACCATCAACAGAGCGCAAGAAAGTACCTAAAAGATAATTTTTAACCAATTGCAATTCATCAGCGGGAATAAGTTCATTACGGAGACGATCCATTTCTAAATAGATTTCATTGATCGCATTTTTACAAACGTCTACTCCTACTTCAGTGGAGATAAAGAAATAACCGGAGTTTTGAAGTGAAGCAATGCCGGAGCCAATACCATAAGTATAGCCTTTATCTTCACGGATATTTGACATCAAGCGCGAACCAAAATAACCGCCATACACCGTATTTAAAATTTGTAAGGATTGAAAATCCGGATGCGTTTTATTAAAGAGCACCTTACCGATACGAATGGCAGATTGCAAAGCATCTTCTTTGAAAATCAGCTGCTCTCTTTCTTTGCAGGAAATAATCTCGACTGTATTTTTTTTCAAACTATTTACTGATGACCAGTCGTTATCGCCAAAATGCTCATCCAGCAAAGAAAAAACATCGTCATTAATTTTACCGGCCAATACAATTTTACAATTGCCAGAACAATAAAATGAACGGTAAAAATCAATCAAATCCGTTCTCTTTATTTTTTCAAAATCAGCCTCCTGAACATTTATACCGTAAGGATGTTTTTCACCAAAAATCAATTCGGTGAAACGCTTACGCGCAACAGTTGCCACTTTTTGATTATTTACATGGAATTTTTGTTTTTTATTTGTCAGGTGAGTATCCAATTCATCTTCCGGGAACGTCGCATTCTTGATCACATCTTCTACAACGGACAAGGTTGATTTTAAATGTTTGTTCAGCGTATAAAGAACAACTGACGCATGATCCTGCGATACACCAACTTCTAAAAAAGCACCATAATAATCTACTGCGTCTGCTATTTGTGCGGCAGTCATTTTTAATGTCCCTTCCTCAAGCATCGCATTGACGGTAGCCGCCTGCAGTGGTTTTGTCTGCTGAAACATTCCGGCAGAAAAAAAGAATTCTACTTTTATTAACTCCTGCGAACCGGCATTTATGGAATAAACAGGAATGTTATTGCGCAACTTTTTTTCGGTTGCTTGGATCATTTCTATTTTTTCAACTGTTTTAAAAGCCGGAGAAACTGTTCTGTCGATTGTTTGCATACTTTTTTATTTTACTATCGAAACCTGAATAGGCAAGACAGTGATGATTTTATTATTTTTTAATATTATAATACAATGTGGAACAATTTTCTGCTCTAAAAATACTATTCGCCTGCTCTCTGATCTGTTCGGCAGTAACAGACAAATATTTTTCCACTTCCATGTTTACCATATTTGCATCACCTAAAAGTTCGGAAACAGCTAAATTTGTAGCTTTATTCAAGACTTCAATTTCACCGAATACATGAGAAGATTCCATTTTGTTTTTCACCTTCTGCAATTCATCAACGGTTACCAATTGCAATTTCATTTTTTCTAACTCCTCATCAATTGCTTTATCTGCTTCAGCCATGGTAACGCCGCTAGAAAGTTTGCCAGAAACAATAAAAAGCCCTTTATCAAAATCGCCCATTACATAAGCGTGGAGATCACTGAACATTTTTTTCTCTTTAATCAGGGAATTGTGTAGGCGGGAAGAATTTCCTCTAGAAAGAATATCCGAGATCAAATCGGTAGCATAATATTCCTTATCGTAACGGGAACACATGTGGTATGCTTTATAAATAGCTGCAGCAGGCACATCACGTTCTACAACCAAGCTACGCGCTTCTGTTTGCGGGGGCTCCACCGGCAAATTGCGTTTATTATCCGGACCTTTAGGTATCGGTGCAAACCATTTTTCGGTCAGCGCTTTCACCTCTTCAAATTCCACATTGCCGGCAACAACCATAATGGCATTATTCGGACAATAGAATTTTTTAAAGAAATTTTTCACATCCTGCATTTGTGCATTTTCGATGTGGGAAATTTCTTTTCCGATGGTATCCCATTGATACGGATGAACTTTATAGATCATCGGGCGCATCAGCAGCCAAACATCGCCATAAGGCTGATTTAAGTAGCGTTGTTTGAACTCTTCGATCACCACACTGCGCTGAACTTCCAAGCTTTTATCAGAGAACGCTAAACTAAGCATCCGATCACTTTCCAGCCAGAAACCTGTTTCTAGATTCTCGGAAGGCAGCGTCAGATAATAGTTTGTAATATCATTTGTTGTGAAAGCATTATTTTCTCCTCCAACACGCTGCAAAGGTTCATCATAATTGGGGATATTTACAGAACCTCCGAACATTAAATGTTCAAAAAGGTGAGCAAAGCCGGTTTGGTCAGGATGTTCATCCCGTGCACCCACATTATAAAGAATATTGATACAGGCGATCGGAGTCGATTTATCCTGATGAACAATAACTTTTAGACCATTTTCTAGTTCGAATTTTTCGTATTTTATCATAGGTACTTTTTAGATTCTATTTTTTTTGTTTAACAGCTAAAATCCATTTAACAATTCGGATTTAGCGTTATTGTATTCAGCAATTATTTCAGCAACAATTTCATGTGCCGGTTTTATTTCATTAATGATGGCAGCAACTTGTCCGATCTCCAGTTCACCATTCTCCAGATCGCCCTCAAACATACCTTTTTTTGCGCGACCCCGCCCGAGTAATTGCGTTAATTCTTCCACAGAAGCACATCTATTTTCCGCTTCCTCAACAGAATCAAAAAACGGGTTTTTCAACAATCGGACAGGAGTGAGTTGTTTCATCATCAATTTTGTATCCCCCTCGTTGGCCGCAACGACACTATTTTTAAAGTGAATGTCGGCAGAAGATTCTACCGAAGCAACAAAGCGGCTACCAATCTGAACACCATCAGCCCCCAGCGCCATTGTTGCTAGCATTGCTCTACCTGTCGCTATTCCACCGGCAGCTATAAGGGGGATGGCGACTGTTTGTTTAATAATCGGAATAAGACAAAGAGTTGTTGTTTCTTCCCTTCCATTGTGTCCACCAGCCTCAAAACCTTCAGCAACGATTGCATCAACTCCCGCTTCTTCTGCCTTTTTGGCAAATTTAGCATTCGACACCACATGCACAACAATTATTCCCTTTTCTTTCAGCGTTTGGGTCCAGGTTTTAGGATTTCCAGCAGAAGTAAAAACGATCTTTACCCCTTCAGAGATAATAACATCCATATGTTTTTCTATATCGGGGTATAACATCGGGACATTCACAGCAAAAGGGAATGGAGTCGCTTTTTTACACTTTTGAATTTGCTGCCGTAACACATCCGGGTACATGCTGCCGCTGCCGATAACACCCAATCCACCAGCATTACTAACCGCTGAAGCAAGTTCCCAACCACTGCACCAAATCATTCCGGCCTGGATCACCGGGTATTTTATATTGAAAAGTTGCGTTATTCTGTTGTACATGTGATTTAGTTTTATATTTTTGTATTGAAGTTACGAAGGTAAATAAATATCATTTGCCATTTTTTTATTCATAATTTTTTATATATTTGTAGTATGCGAAAAATAATTATCATTTCAATCATTTCTTTTCTCTCTTCAACAAGTTATAGCCAGTACCTCTGGGATTTCGGTGTTCATGCCGGAGCATCCAACTATTTGGGAGAGATTGGCGGGAAATCTGATACAAGAAAAGATTTTATATCTGATATTAAATTATCAAAAACCCAATTTACCGTTGGTGGATTTGCACGATACAAGTTCAATCCAATCATTTCAGGGAAGTTAGGATTGAACTGGAACCGTATTGCTGGTGCTGATTACCTTTCTACGAACCGCGGAAGAGCTGGTCGCAATTTATCTTTCAGAAACGATATCATAGAATTGGAACTTACCGGTCAATTTTATTTTGTGGATATTCCTGATTTAGGTCGTACCTACCAATATAGAAATGATTTCAAAATGTATGCTTTTGTTGGTGTTGCAGCATTCTATCACAATCCGAAAACATATTATAACGGTGAGTGGACCGCACTTCAACCGCTTCAGACGGAAGGAGTAAAGTATTCAACAATTGGGGCAGCTGTTCCTTTAGGAATTGGTTTATACTTTACTATCGACAAACAACACCGTATCGGATGGGAATTTAATTGGAGAACAACCTTTACAGATTACTTGGATGATGTAAGTACTGTTTATGCGGATCCTTCTGCATTAACAAGTGCAGAAGCACAAGCGCTTTCTAACAGAAGAGATGAATTAGGAAACGACCCAGATGTTGCAAGCAGAGACAATTACATTACGGGGAAAAAACGTGGTGATCCTTCCCATAACGACTCTTATCTTACTACTTCAGTTAATTACAGCTATGTTATACGAGGAAAGAGTTCTTTCTATCGTTCTAAATATGGAAGTATTTTCAAGAAAAAGAAATACAAGAAACGTAAGATACGTGCTAAGTTCTAATGTAAAAATCCTCTGTTAATACAGAGGATTTTTTTTTGCAACAATACAAACTGATATTTTCTATAGAAAAAAGCAATAAGTGCTGGTTCTCGACTCCGCTCGAACTGACTGGCGACAAGCATTTTTCTTTCCTATATTACTCTCGTTCTCGACTCCGCTCGAACTGACAGCACAGTTGATTTTATTTTTTCAAGAACTGTCCTAATTTCGATAATGGCTTACGGATAAAGGTGAACATTCCGGCTTGTAAACCGTTTATTTCCCAGGCCTTTTTATCTTCTCGGTTTGCTTTGATTCTGTTCATGATGGAAACATTACTCTTTCCTCCGACTCTCATTTTAACCAATACATGTGGAATGTATTCAACCGAACAATTATGTTTATATAAAAGACGGAGCATCATTTCGTAATCAGCAGCTGAACGCAGTGTGGTATTAAATACTCCAAATTTAGAATAACAATCTCTTTTAACGAAAAATGAAGGATGCGGTGGCATCCAGCCTTTCAGGAAATTTTGTTTCTGATACTTTCCGGAGATCCAGTTTCGTGTTACTTTATCTGTGTCCGACCGGTCAACATACTGAAGATCGCCATAAACAGTATCTACATTCTTTTGAACAAAACAATTGACGACAGATGAAATCACCTGCCCGTCGGCATAAAAATCATCGGCATGAATTATCGCAATGATATCACCTGTTGCCGCAGCAATTCCTTTGTTGATAGCATCGTAGATCCCATCGTCCTTTTCTGATATTATTTTTGAAATAGACGCGCGATAACGATCAACGATCTGCAAAGTTGAATCTGAAGATCTTCCATCCACAATGATGTATTCGATTTCAGGATAGTCCTGCGCAATAACGGACTGTATCGTACGCTCAATTGTTTCTGAACTATTAAAACAAACGGTTATGATAGAGACTTTTAGCATTATTGAATAATTCTGTCTCTGACTGGTGAAGCAGGATTTCCCTGATATATTTTATAGGATTCCAGATTTGAAGTGGCAACGGAATTTACAGCAAGTACCGCATGGGAACGACAGGTAACACTGGGACAAACAATTGCTTTAGCACCGATCCATACGCCCTCTTCCAGAACAATTTCTCCAAGAACCAGATCAAATGCTTGTTTTTTGTAATTGTGATTACCACAGAGCAGCATTGCTCCTTGTGAGATACAGACATTATCTCCGATCGTTACCTGAGCTAGATTATCGATCCAGACCTGCTCTCCTATCCAAACGTTATTTCCAACAGCTAATTTCCAGGGATATTTAATAGAAACCCGTGGCTTGATCACCACACCGGAACCGATCTTCGCGCCATATAAACGCAATAAAAAAACTTTTATAAAACTGACAGGAAAAGCAGAATTGAACCAAATAACATTTGTGAAATACCAGAGAAACCTGGTCAGCATATTCCCACCCGGCTTGTAAAATGTATTATTGAATTTTGATAAATCAGTACTATCCATATCACAAATGTATTAAACATTAAACAAATGTCTGTTTTGTTTTACAATTTCAGGATCATTCATATACTTTTTAGCAAAGTCGTATGCTGCATTCGACATTTGGGCATACTCCTGTTGATCCATGACTGCTGCTTTGTCGATTGCACTTGCGAATGCAGAAAGATCTTGTAAAGAAAGGTCCCAACCGACATTTTCCTTCTTCAGATTCTTCCAAGGAGTCTGATCACTGATGATCACCGGGCAGCCAACAGAAAGTGATTGCAAGATGATGTGACCAAAATTTTCTCCGCGGGTAGGCATAAATAGCATGTGGTATTTTTCCAGGTGTGACAATACCTTATTGCTTTCCAGGCTACCTCTATAGCTCACCAAAACATTCGGAGGAAGCTGCTTCATTTCCACTTTGCATGCTTCCCAATATTCGGTATTATATACCGGTCCATAAAAATCGAAGGACACACTCTCTTTTACATGCTTTAATATTTGCAGAGCAAATAAGAGATTTTTTTCGGGAGCAATTCTAGCAACGCTAACTAATTTCAAGGTGCCGGCTGTTTTTATTTTTTCGGAATTTTTTTCTGACACGTTTCGTTGCGGAAGATTCCCTGCTATTTCTATCTCCATTGAATTCCCTAATACCTTTCGGATGTCTACTTTTTCATTTTCTGTAGAGGCATGAAAAATCACCTGATCAAACAAGTTCAATGTTTTTACAGCACGTAAAAAAAAACGTTTTTTAATTTTTTTTACTCCCAATGCACTTTCCGCAAGCATCCCTCTTGCAGCGATCACCACTTTTTTGTGCTTGTACGTGCGCAGATAATACAAAGGAAGAAGTGTAAAATATAGTGAAAAGATTCCGTTTAGGTATACGCTATCAAATGCAGTCTGACGAAGCAATTTCCTTATATTGGATCTTGTTAAATTATTTTGTGAAAAATAAAAAACGTTCACTCCATCCTCAGATACATTCCATTGATTACTGATTATATTCGGATAGGGAATTGATTCGCAATAATCCGTATCGCGAGTAACAATATAAAAATCAAATTCATCTTTCAGATGATCAACCAGATTAGAGATCGACTGAATAGGTCCACCTGCCTTGTATCCGGGAAGATACCAATCAATAAAAATGATGATTTTCTTCTTCTCCATCAGTCTTCAATTTTATTCTCCTGAAGCCAATTCTCTAAAACAACCAAATACCAGATGCGCGACCACGTAACCTTTGGATTATCCGATAAGAAATCAGTCCATAGTTTCATTACACCATTTTCATTAAACAAGTTGCGTTTCGACAAAGAGATCATTTTCTGAAAACAAAAATCTTTTAATTCACCCTTCATCCAATCTTTCCAGGGGAATGTGAAACCCATTTTGGGTCTGTTTACAATTTCAGATGGCAGCAGATCACCAAGTGAATCGATCAATAATTTTTTTGGTGTAGTAGGATTTTTGTATTTATCGGGGACGCCCAAGACGTATTCAACCAAAGTATAATCAACAAAGGGAACGCGGATCTCCAAGGCTAGTGCCATGCTCATCTGATCGGCATCACCTAACAAAACATTTTGCATATAGGTAGAGATTTCTGCTATTGAAACTTGTGAAATTTTCGATTTAACAGATGAAAAATTCGCCTCGTCAATAATTTCAGAAACACGGTTGTGTGCCAATTCCTTGTGATTGATGATCCCTGAAAGATCTTTATCCATCAGCACTTGTCGCGATAATGGGTAAAATGATTTTAGATTAATAGATTCCTGCTTTAATAATTCTGCGATTTTCTCCGATGCGATACCGGGTTTTGCTTTTGTCAAAAGGCTTCCTCCTGCACCCCTCATAAATCGAGGAAAGGCATTCAACCAGGCTTTTTTATTTAATTCCAATGAACGTTTAAAAACATCGTATCCTGCAAATAGCTCGTCACCGCCTAAACCGGACAATGCCATTGTGATACCCGCTTCTTTCGTTGCTTTTGAAACGATATATGTATTGGGACCGTCACCACTGGGGTGGTCCATCGCTTTTAAAGCATTGGGTAATTCTTTCAAAAAGTCGGATGGGTTCAATTTTATTTCGTGGTGATCGGTATTGAATTTCTTCGCAATCAGTTGCGCGTATTTCGATTCAGAAAATTCACTTTCATCAAATGTTACAGAAAATGTTTTAACCTTTTCTGTTGACACTTTGCTCATCAACCCTACAATAGCGCTTGAATCGATACCACCTGAGAGGAACGCTCCAAAAGGAACATCCGCGATGAGTCGCCTTTCAACAGCTTTTGTTAATAAGGAATTTACATCTTTACATACTTCCGTATAGGATTTTCCATCGGAAGCGTTACTGATGTTTTTTGTAATATTCCAATAGTTATGAAGAGTGATCTTATCGTTAACCGCTTTAATACAATGTCCAGGCATCAGCATCTTCACACCTTTTACAATTGTGTTGGGCGCATGCACGATCTGATAGCGAAGGTAATCCACTAAATTATTTTCATCCAATTTTTTCGGAATCAATTCACTTGCCAATAAAGAACGAATCTCAGAAGAAAATGCCAGAACATTGTTGGTATATAAATAATAGAGCGGTTTTATCCCTAAGCGATCACGTGCAATAAAAAGTTCTTTTTTCAGAGAATCCCAGATAGCGAATGCAAACATTCCGTTAAAATGATTTACACATTCTTCGCCCCATCTGGCATATGCAGCAATGATAACCTCCGTATCTGTATTGGTTTGAAAAAAATAAGCTTGCTCGCCAGAACCTGACACTACTCTTTTAAGTTCAAACCTTAATTCCTTATAATTATATAATTCACCATTATAAACGATCTTAAATCTTCCGTCATGGGACTGCATCGGTTGATGACCAGCAGAGGAAAGATCGATGATCGAAAGTCGTCTGTGTCCCAATACAATTTCATCTTCAGCAAACAATCCGTCATCATCAGGGCCACGGTGTTTCATAGCTGTATTCATCGCCTGCACTTTTTGTTTTGCGAGCGTTGTATCAGACAAACCTAAAATCCCGTTTATTCCACACATACTATATTGGGGTTCAATTTAAAATGGTTTTTACCGCATAGAGACATAGGGTTACTCTTTTCAAGTAGTTTACTGAAATAGTCAATTCCAACAAAAATAATACAATTCAATGATCTATATTTCTATGTGGTAAAATGAAATACATTTTAATGGTTTTTACCACATAGAGACATAGGGTTTCAATTTTCAAGTAGTTTACTGAAATAGTCAATTCCAACAAAAATAATTCAATTCAATGATCTATATTTCTATGTGGTAAAATGAAATACATTTTAATGGTTTTTACCACATAGAAACATAGGGTTTCTATTTTTCAGGAAGCTTACTGAAATATTCATTAACAAATGTCTTTTGTCCATTTTTAAAGATATTTGAGCAATTAAAATTTATTAATATTCCTTTAGGAATTAAAAAAACTGATATGTCTATGTAAAAATATATTTTCTATGCCATTATTCTTCCACAAATAAATCAATTCAATTCAATGAACTATATTTCTATGTGGTAAAATGAAATACATTTTAATGGTTTTTACCACATAGAAACATAGGGTTACTCTTTTCTTGTAAGCTTACTCAAATACTCATTAACAAACGTCTTTTGTCCAGTTTTAAAGATATTTTAGCAATTGAAATTTATTAATATTCCTTTAGGAATTAAAAAAATGATATGTCTATGTAAAAATATATTTTCTATGCCATTATTCTTCGACAAATAAATCAATTCAATTCAATGATCTATATTTCTATGTGGTAAAATGAAATACATTTTAATGGTTTTTACCACATAGAGACTTAGGGGTTGATTTTTCATTTCAGTCCACCAGAATTGGCAGATTACTATAAAACTCAATCACTTTCTCGCAAATATAATCCTGTTCTGTCTTTGTAAGCTCAAAAAACAAAGGCAACCGAACCAAACATGCACTGTATCTGTCAGCATTATCCAAGCTTCTGCCATCGTGTTTTAATTTGTAAAACGGACTCGCATGCAAGGATTGATAATGAAAAACAGCCTGTATTGCATTTGTTTTCAAAAATCTGATCAAGTCGTTTCGCTCATTAGCAGAATTGCAAACAAAATAAAAAATATGTGCGTTATTAGAAGCATATTCAGGAATCGAAGGCAATCGGATCTGCCCCTTTTCCTGAAGTACTTTTAATTTTTTGTAATAGGTATTCCAGAGATTCAACCTTCTTTTTTGAACCTTTTCAATCTGTTCTAACTGAGCATATAAAAAAGCGGCAGCAATAGCAGATGGCATGGAGGAAAAACCGAGACCGACCCATTCGTATTTTGCAACTTCTCCTCTTACAAAAGCCGATCTGTTTGTTCCTTTATTTCTTACTGTCTCTGCCTTGGTAATCAAACGAGGATTATTCAACACGATGAAGCCACCTTCTCCGCAATGAATATTTTTTGTTTCATGAAAAGAAAAACAAGCGATATCACCAATTGTTCCTATAGACAATTCATTATAGAAAGAATTGATACCTTGAGCGGCATCTTCAATAATCAATAAATTATATTTTTTTGCAAGTGATCGCAGGATTGAAAAATCGCAGGAAACACCGGCATAATGAACAGCAACAATTGCTTTTGTATTAGGAGTAATTAACTTTTCGATCTGCCCTTCATCCATATTGGGATGATCGTTTTTGCTGTCAACAAACACAATTTTGGCACCTCTTAAAGCAAATGCATTGGCCGTTGAAACATAGGTATAGGAAGGCATAATCACTTCATCGCCGGGCTGTATGTCCGCAATTAAAGCGGACATTTCCAAAGCCATCGTACATGAATTGGTCAGAAATACTTTTGGAAAACGATACTTTTTCTCAAGAAAAGATTCGCAGTCACGAATCATAGACATATCACCGGTAAGGATCTTTGTTTCCATCGCTTTCACAATGTAGCGTTTCTCGTTTCCTGAATAATATGGTTTATTAAAAGGGATCATTTACAAACCGATAGATGAAAGAAAATATTTTGAAGCGATCATTTTTTTTATTCCTTCTTCTAAAGAGATCAAAGGACGATCCAATACAATTTTCATATTTGAATTGTCTGGTTGTCTGCGAGTCATATCGCCCTCTTTCAATGGCGGCAAATGAATAATTTTAGAATTACTGTTCGTAATTGAAATAATTAGCTTCGCGAGATCCAAGATCGTAAATAGTTGGTCACTGCCAATGTTAATGACATCGTTCACATACAGATTATTATAAAAACAACCTAAACACGTGTCAATGGTATCGTCAACGTAGGTAAATGTTCTAGTTTGCGAGCCGTCGCCATAAATGGTAATGTCCTGATTTTTTAATGCTGCCGCTAAAAAACGAGCAACCACAAAATCTGTACTCTGATTCGGACCATAGGTATTAAAAAAACGGAATATGGAATAGTTCAGATCATGTTCCTGATTATAACTCCGGCAGTAGGCCTCACCAACATTTTTAACAACAGCATAAGGCAATCTCGAATTTAAAGGAGTTGTGTGTTCATGCTGCGGCAGGGAAACAGGTTCTCCGTAAACTTCCGAAGAGGAAGAAAAGAAGACGCGTTTTACAGCAGTATTTTTTGAACAATCCAAAATATTCCGGATTCCTTTTATATCCTCTAAAACACTCAATGGAGCTTCTTGTGTCCGAAGAACTCCTACTACAGCGGCAAAATGAAACACATAATCAAAATTATAGGAACTCATGATCGTGGAAATAACATTGAAATTATTGACATCGGACTTAATAAATTCCCATTTCCCATTCTTTTCTTTGGGAAGTTTTGAAAGAAATCCGGTCGACAAATTATCAACGATAACAACGTTATTATCCGGTGATTGAAGGAGTTTTTCAACCAAGGCACTTCCTACATTACCTGCGCCACCTGTAACTAATATTTTGTTCATAACAATGAGACTAATTTTTTTGCCCAGATTTCCGGAGTAATTTGTTTTGCTTTTTCAATACTTCGGTCTGCCATTTCAATTAAAGTAACAGTATCTGAATGAATCATTTTCAACATGGTTTGTTTTAATTCAAAAACACTATCTGATTTGTAAATATAACCATTATAATTATTTTCAACAAAAGTTGAAGATGCACCTACTTTATCAGAACAAATAAGCGGAAAACCAGCTGAAGCATATTCATGAACAACAACGCCCCAGGGTTCAAAAAAACTAGGCAACACAAACACCCCGGTATTTTTCATATAATGGTTCAGAACTGCAGGCTGAACAAAACCGAAATGTTTGATCTTCGGATGAACGACTGGCTGTATATCTCCTGTTCCTAAGCACCACAATTCCCATTCATTTGGAAACTCTTCTTGTAACTCAATAAATGCATTCCATAAATTACGGATTCCTTTGAACTCGTAATACCGACCGACATAAATAAATCGTTTGGGAAAGGAGATTCGTTTCGCATCTTTATTGGCAAGATACTGCTCATAAAAAAAGCCGAAATCACAGCTATAGAATCCGGTCAAAATCTGTTCTTTTTTAAATCCGAGCTTCCCTGCATACACTTCCTGCAGATCTCCCGGAACCCAGCAATGGGAAAAATGATTTAAAATTTTAAAAGGGCTCAGGACCCGTGCAATCTGTTGCTTCAGGCTACCGGTCCATTGATTATCAAAACCAACAATCACAGGAATTTTAGATCTGAATTGCTTGCAAACAGACAAATAGCCTTTATCGATCCAGCCACTGCAATAGAGTATCGAAGGATTTAATTGCGAAACGAATTCAAGTAGTTTTTCGTTTGATCTAAAATCTCCCCGATCGTAAAATGAAATCTGTTCAGAAAATAAAAAATCAAAAGGAGCTTCTTGATTTACGGGCCAACGGATAACAGTAATGTCAACATTGGGCTGTTGAGCTAATTTTTCGATACAGGCCAAAAAATAAGTGGCGATCTCCGTATATAAAAAAACTATCCTCTTTTTTTCCATCTGTTATATAAAAAACTGAATAGTAAAAGAAGTAATATAGAGGAAACAAAACCTATCCAAAAATAATGATGCAGCAGCATTTGCATTGTTAACAGGGGCAATAAACGATAATTAAACGGTTCTTCCACATCAATGCGTTGCTTCCAATACTCTAAATTATAGGTTTCTATAGGTTGAAGAGATTGACCTGTCAAAGAAATTCCTTTTAAAGAAACAGTTCCGTTCTTCACATCAATCTGAAGTACCGCATCTCTTGGCAGATCACGAATAGCAGTTTGCATGAACAGGATCTTCGAATCTGGCTCTTTGTTGTAAAAAAATGAAACTGGTCCATTTGCCAAGGATCCGGAAATCCAATACAATTGTTTATACGACGGGAAATTCAATAATAAGGGTTTTATATCCTCTTCAAAATTATTTTCACCAATTAAGGTTCTTGAATTCCCTTTAAAAAGTCCTTCGTAGGTGCTATTGTTTTCAGCCCAAACAGGACGGTGAGAAAAAATAAAAATATTTTTAACTTTTTCGGATTGCGCTTCCTCTAATGCCTTCTTTAAAAATTCTAACTGCTCATTTTTAATGCTGCCGTCATTTATTTCCGTATTTAAAACAATGTATAATTCTGATCCGGCAGAAAAAGAGTAATACGTTTTACCATATACTTTTTCGTAAAAATTATTATTTGAAAGATCATGATTGCCAACAGCATTAAAAATTGGCATATTCAATTTACTGAACAAACTTTTTTTGTAATTAGAAACATAAGTCTCATTCAAATCAATGAACATATCTCCTAAACTGATCATAAACGATGGACGAATACTGTTCAGCGTATCAATGCCCGCTAATAAAGTGGAAGCAGGAAAGGTGGATAGATTGGATGATTCGCCATGAAAATGACCGCTGACAATAAAAGAATAATTTCCTGAAGTATCAGCAAGCGGCAATTTGTTAAATGGCGAAACCGTTTGTCCGGAAAGCTTATTCAGCAGCAGAAACAAACAAACAGAAAAAACAAAAAATTTACTTATGTTTCTTTTTATCATTTTTAATAATTGCTTCAACATCCTTAACTTCCTCTTTGATCACTGTTCCGTTGGAAATGATGCTTGATTTTTTTTCTTTGAGATATTTTGTTTTAACAATTGAAAAGCTGCAATTTGTCAAATTAATTTCAGGATGACCAGCACCTGGTTTATTCTTGTAGGCGACCACTCCGGTTTCCGTATCCATTATTTTTATATTTTCCAGATCAATGAAAGAATGGTCTTCTGCAGAAAGTGCGATGTTTGCATTTTCTATTTTCAGATCGCTTCCCGCAACGTAAGATCCCGCTTTAATGTTGAATGCTTTATTCCCTGCACCGTCAACAAAAACGGACTTAATATTTACCTTACTCATGGTCAGATCGATCGCATTTTCACCACATTGTTCGAAAGCGCAATTCGTTATTTTTCCTTCAGAAAAATCAACATCCAATCCGTCATCTTTCATATTCTTAAACAAACAACCTTCAAACGTAAATTCAGAGCGGATGAGATTGACCGCATCTTCCGCCTTACTGTTATAAAAAAAACAAGAAACAAAATCAACAGCTGATTCATAAAATGTCAGTCCGCCCGATCTGGACCACTGCAAGTCATTTATCTCCGGAATATTTTTAAAAGCGACAAATTTGAATCCAGACCGCGGAGCACTGATCAGCTGAATACCTTGAGAGCTGGAATCGGTCGATTGAATGATCACAGGTAAATCTTCTGTGCCGGTAAAGAGCAACGCTGAATAAGAAACCAGCTTTGAACTGTTTTTAAAATCAAGTGAAACACCGGCATTGGCAAGCAGTTTATAGCCGGCAGGAACGATCAGGTCGGAATTTACAACATGATTACCTGCCTGTATATAAATACGCTTATTTTGTTCGTCAACCTTTAAAAAAGGAAAATCAGCGATCGTGCTTTTTTTATTTTTGAGTACTTCCACTATAAATTCAGAATCTGTACGCGGAAATGGATATACCTGATCTTGCCGTATTTTAGAAGCTCCCAATACCGAAAACTGAATTTTTAGTTCAGATAGTAAGGAATCGTTCCAAGAAAAAGTTGAAGGTATCGTAAATTTTACATCACGGTATTCAATGTTTTCATCCGCTTTTTTTGAAGCAAGTATCGTTGGCTGCTGACAGAAGAATGTGTTCTTTCCGATAGCAAGAGATTGAATGCTGAGTGGCAACGATTCCATATTTCCAAGCTGAAGCGAAACCACTCCTGATGAAAAACCTTTGAAATAAGCATGAACTGCTTTTGAACCTTCCAGGATCTTGTTGATCATGTTCTGATTCCGATAATACGATTTGGTTTCAAATTTTTTATACGGATATTCTTTGTATAAAATTTTCAAATTTGCATCCAGGTCTTTTTCAGCAGCAGTAAAAAAAGCATCGAGATAGCTTGTTTGAGAAATGCGTTCTAAATTTTTAATGTAGGCACTAAAAAATAATGGATCACTAAAAATAGCGGTATGCCAGTCTTCATAGGAACCATTGCTGTCAATAGAAACATAACGATAATTTCCGGTAATACCCTGAATGGAAAAATTACTGAAACTTTCATAGGCAACCGGCTCCAATCTTGCTGAAACGGGATTGTAATAATATTTAATATCACTCCAATCGATGCTGTGCTGTCCGCCAACCAAATCGATGATGGCATGAAATTTCGCCAAACGGTCAATATCAAAAACCTGCGCAACCGACAATCTCCTGTTCCTGAAACCTTCAGCTAAAGCAATTCCTTTGAGGTAATAATTTTTCTGGATTGTATCCTCTAATATTTTATCTTCCTGATACGCTTCAAAATTAGAAGAGTAATACGAAGCGAATTCGGAGGTCAAGTAGTCTCTTTTATGGTCACTGAAGCGTTTGACCCAATATTGATCGGGATTTAAGCGGATAACAGGACCTTGCTTCCGTTGATTATTTTCGATCAATTCCTTATCGAAATTTTCTTCCATCGCATATATTCCCCAGTCCTTACCATTTACAGAAACATTGATAAATGTATACCGCAAAGCGATGACATCTTCCCGCTTCATTAATTCGTGATAGATCCACTCATAAATGTATCCGCGGGTACCGGGTTGCTGGATGGAAAATCGTTTCATCCCCATAAAATTATCATTGCCTTTTACTTTGATCCTGAACGACCATTTGTTATCGGTTTCAATGTGATCGGTCATGTGCCCTTTCAGGCGTAACTTAATTTTTATTTTTTTTCCTTTGTATTCCAATGTTGCCGGAACATATTCGCCATCCAGATCGTTGATGATCAATCCGCGTTCAATTGCCTGTTGTCTGTTTTTCTCAAGTATATTGATGTCTTTGTCTTTTATTTCGATGGAGATCGATTCAGGATTTGCATCCATGCCTTTCCAATAGTTGGAGGAAACGGTACCCACAAAATCCCACAGTCCGGAATAGCCCTTCGTCTTTATGAAAGCAGAACCTTTGAAGGCAGCTATAAACAATAACACAAGTAGTATACCGGCTACTATTTTTTTAAAACCGGAATTCTTTAAAACCGATTTGAGAAGGGATGTGTTTTTATTTTTTCCTATTTCCATTTTTAAACAACAGCTATTTGTGCTTGTGTTTCGTCCTCTTGAACCCTTGCGTCTGTTTCGTCCCTTTGCGGAATAATTTCTTCACTTGTAATAATTGTAAAAACAAACATTCCCATAAAAGCGAAAGGACTTAGGGAGCCGACTAACCAAGATTCAAAAAAGGCGGAAAAAGAAATGGCAAACATGATCGGGAAGGCGAACTTTGATTTCTTTGCTGCCTTGATAAACATTAATATATATGAATATAAATAAATTAAAAGTCCAACCAAGCCCTGATCCATCCAAAAGGTTAAAAAAGAGTTATGGATTCCGCCTTGATGATTTAACTTCAGCAACTCACCGTAATGATGCCGCATGTAAAATTCATTGTAGGCAAAGCCTTTTCCTATAAAGAAATTATTTTGGATCTGGTTCCAGGCAAATGCCCAGGCAATGTATCTTCCACTACCTTCTTCAATGGTGTTTGTTCTAAAATAATCCCCTAGACCTAATGACAAAACTATTGCAGTGGCATTACTGCTGATCAAATCTGTAATAAATAGCGCTACTAAAAATAAGATAAATCCTAAAAAGGGAGAAAGACTAAAAAATCGTTGAAAAATATAAAATATCAATACCGAAATAAGCGCGTTACGGGATCCAGAATAAAATACGGAAAGTAGAATGATGCCAACTATCAAGATGCGTTCATTCTTGGTGAACAGCTCCGGAAAAAAATTGTTGATCACAAAAAAAGCAATGAAGGAAAGCAAACAAAAAACACCCAAACCATTCGGTCCGCCAAAGATCCCTCGGTATCTTTCTCCAAGCAGCAAAGCGGTTTCAGGCAGAATGTATTTTAGCAAAAAACCGATCACCAATACCGTAAAAATAAATAGTACAAATCGTCTTAAAAACTGAATACCATTCTCGCGGTATAGTTTAATTACAATATTCGGAATCACAATAAAGGAAAGCAGGAAGGAAATTGTTTTCTGAACACCCGTCAGAAAGAAGGAATCACCTGTACTGAATGAAATGGTGATGAGGGAGATCACAAAAAAGGGAATAAAAATTTTATAGAGATCATTGAATGGCTGAAAATCCTTTCTGTCAATGAATATAAAAACTGCGAGTAGCGAAATATAAATGTTTTTAACCTCCTTGGCAAAATACAAGGCGCCTTCTTGACTATCAGATAAGATGAGAATAAATAAATAACCTAACAACAATTCCTCATACATGTCCTTCCGTTGCATCAGGAACATCGTAATAGGCAAAACCCCATAAATTAGAGGACCGCCATATATTCCAACAATCAGCCAGATCGGCAGGATCAAAAATAATTGAATATTTTCTTTACAATACTGAAGCAATTTCTCTATATATTAATATGCGCTAATATCTGACATCAAAAAAAGGATCGTTTATCTTGTGTGAATTCTTTTTTTATTTTAAAAAATCATCCAATTGTTTCAACTGAATGT
Organism: Chitinophaga pinensis; assembly: GCA_945885475.1. Taxonomy (GTDB): domain Bacteria; phylum Bacteroidota; class Bacteroidia; order 2-12-FULL-35-15; family 2-12-FULL-35-15; genus 2-12-FULL-35-15. The sequence goes on along the minus strand of CAMCYR010000018.1, from coordinate 26,755 downwards.
CAGGTCGATCTCTTGCAAAAACACGCAATTCCTGCACCTGCTTTTCCCAATTGCTGCATGATCCGATCTCCCTCCAGCGGTCAATGTGTTCCTGTATTTCAGGAGCCAACACCGATTCAAACCGGTCAATTTTCGCAATAAGGGCTTTCTGTTCAAATGTATTTTTCAAATGAAACTGAAACCGGGTCCTGAAAAGCTCAACAAATTCCTTATTTTTCAATAAACCGCTGAAAAGAGCGCCGACACTGCCATACTTCTTTGCCTTTTCAAGCAGATTCAACTGAATCGCATCGGGACCGGTATATCCGAAGCCCCAATCGGTATCGTACAACATCCAACGCCAACGACCATCTCTTGCTCCAAGCGAATCTCCCCCACTTTCAGCTACCCGAAAACGCCAAAACTTCACATTGTTATTGGGCCAGTCACTATTACAAAAATACACATTTGAAATAATAAAATCCATAAAAGAATTGACATCTATTTTATTCACAATGTACTGATAATTATGAGCTTGAGTCATGTCATTGATCCGGATATAGTCCAACAATTCTTTAAATTCTGAATTGTCTTGTTTTTTACCATAAAAAACATCACCGCCAAACTCCAAAATAATAAGACTATCTAACGGTATAGCATATTTTGCTGCCAAATAATATTCATCCGATCGCTCCCGGATATTATGAATGCCCCAATATTCACCATTCAGAAAAACAAGGGAAGGGCGGTAAGCCTGAACGTCGAGATACGGTTCCATCAAGGATTGCATAAAGGCATCTCGGAACATGGTTTTATTCCAGTCGTTGCCCGAATTTCTTAAAACAAAATTCCTAAAGGTCTGCGTTTTACATTCCGGAAATAAGGGGTACTTCAGTTCTGGCGTTCCGTATTTTTGATCGAAACAGATCCGAAGAGACTTTTGACTGAAGCCTCTTGTCGCATTCCCATTGATCCGAACGCCTACATTGTTTTCAAAAGCCAATGTTCCATTACTTTCATAAAACTCAATGTGAGCAGGTCGCTCAGCATTGCTACCTCTTTTCAGATAATTAGATGGGTATTCCCACCAGCTTAAATTCAAAGGCAGATTTTTTCGCAGATAATCCCGTTTGTCTTCATAATTTTTTCCCATGACATAAATACCGTTTTTATATCCGAAAAAATCGGAAGTATTCAGCGTAAGGGCAATCACAGGAATAGAATATTTTTTTTCTTTGATAAAAAAAGTACTGATCAGCTCCCGGCTTTTGGATTGATCAGCTTCATTTACACATATCGCACGCAGAACGGTACCTTTGAATAAATCTCCTACTGGAGGTTTCCAGCGGGGAGACGTTGGGATAACCGCTAAAACAGCAGACTCATCCGAACGGTCATGAATTACTAAAGGCTCGGAATACCGCTCAGAATTTAAAGAAGGTTCTGAACCATCTAGGGTATAATATATTTTAAATGTTGCGGGGGCTTGCAAAGAAACAGGAAATGCTTTCGGATAAAAGCCGCCCGGAGATGCCGATTCCGGTATTAGAATTGAAAGATCCAGATTCAATGCACGAACATCATTTTTATTATTTCCGGAATACTTAACACTAAAAAAAAATGCTGCTGTGGCAATCAGAAACACAAAAGCCATTGCCAATTTGATCGGCAAAGAATGCTTTGGTTTGGTTTTTAAGATTGTCTTCATTGTTTTGAGGGGAGTCTGACCGTATTCTAAAGAAATACTCGTTCTAATCCTTGTAAATATTTCGAATTCTTCGTCAGCATAAAAGGAAATGCACTTCCTACCTCTTTCGCTTCCTCTTCATAAACTGAATCGTATTTTAATTCCAGTACAGTCGCATTAAAATCAGTTTTTTTATTTAAAAAGGTATTTCCTGAATACGCAATTTTATAATAGGTTAACTGATGATCGATGGTGATCCTGAATTTTTTGTCCGCTGATAAATAATAGCTACGGATGTATGAGTTCAGTAAAGTCGGTTTCAGTGACAGTACTTCTTCTTTCACAGACAATGGAATCGAATCACGATCTAAGGCCTGAGAGATCTGGTTTTTATCAAAATCAGTATCGAGCACAAAGGGATTCAATACATAAGATACTTTGTTTCCAAGCAATCCTTTTTTAATTTTATACTCCAACGTGGGTGATTGAATGTTTCCAAAAAGATTACCGTACCAACGCATCCTGACCTTGATGCGATTTTTTTCGCCTTCTACATTATCGAAATAATTGGTCATTCCCAAAGTATCGAAATAGATATTATTGATTGTACGCTTGTGAAAGATCTCGGTGAAACAAGCCGGATGAAATTTGATCAGCTGTGCCACATCTGCTTGAGAATAATCGGTGATCAAAAATTTACGCTCGTAGCGCAAGGGTTCCGACTGAATTAAGGACATCTTTATTTTTGAATAAAATGGATCGTTTAAAAATCACGGGTATTATCCATAAAACTGATGGAAACGGAAGGGTGCATGTTTTTAAGTTCCGCCTTCGCTAACTCTAATTTTTCAAAATCATCAAATTCAACAAAGAAGGATGCTTCCATGGCAGATGCCGTTTCATCGGTACGTTTTAACTTAATGCCTGAGCAGTACTTCTTTAATAATTCAACAATGATTTTCAAGTCGACTATCTGTGGTTGATTCGAGCTGATGGTCAGGTACAAATTCTGACCTTCGGCATTCTTTTGGTAGCGGTTTACAAACCAGATAACAGCAATAAAACCGAAAAAGGCGATAACTGTCAATAGGGTGAGGTTTGCACCACAACCCAAACCGATCGCAATGGTTAAAAACAAATAAGTCAACTCTTCCGGTTCTTTAATAGCTGCACGGAAACGAACAATAGACAAGGCACCCACTAAACCTAATGACAATGCGAGGGAAGATTTCACGACAGAAATAATGAACATGGTAGTGATTGCTAGGACAATAAAGTTCTTTGCGAAAGACTTACGGTTCGACAAGGCATTCCCGTAACGCACATAAAATTTTCCTAAAATAAATGCAAGGACTGTACAAACTATAAAACTGAATATAAAACCAGGAATGGCTTTAGGTGAAAAGCCAGAAAGGTTGTCGACTAAAAACGTTTTCAAATCACTCATTTGCAGCTAATTAATATTTTTTCACAAAATTAAGCATTTTTCCCAATGGTTAATAGAAATACTTTTCCTATACATTAATAAACAATTCTCATTTTACCATCTAATACTTAACCAATAATTGAACTGCTTCAAAGTTAAAGTCGATCTATACTTTCCTATTTTATGATACGAGCGAATTGAATAAAATAATCCTGCTGTTGTTTTACGAAAAGCATCAAACTTATTTTCAGCGACTTTTAATATCCAAATTAGTCGCGAAAAATATTTCAAAAGAGAATAAACTGGAATTAGAAACAAAGGATAATGTAACAACACAATATAAATATCGTTTCGCATTGAATTAAATAAAAATCGATTCATCCATTCACGAGAACGAGCGCCAGGTTCATAATTATGAAACACTTGAATAAGTGGCAAAAAAATCATTTTTTTGCCTTGCAAAATCAGTCTCATAACAACTTCTGTTTCTTCACCATATGAATGAAAAAACGGCAAAAAACCCCCAATTTCTTCAAACGATTTTCTCCTAAAAGCACATGCGCATGCCACAAATTCACCGATGGCATCGCCATTATTTTTTTTTATCCGCAAACTTAACAACTCTTTGTTGGGTTCCTTAACATCAAACATCCAACCATCGCATTCATATGTATCAGCTTCTGAAACAAAATTCTCTAGAGCTGTATCGTTCATAAACCACGCATCATCATCTAGGAAAAACAAAAAATCGGCCGTAGATTGTTTCGCTGCATGATTTCTTGCATACGCCTGTCCTCTATTTTCATCCAACTTTATGTACTTGAATCTATGACCTTCTTTTGATATGATTGTCTCAATATCTACACTTCCATTATCATCTATAAATACAACCTGGAAATGCTGATAGGTTTGTTTATTTATTTCTTCAATAAATTTTACAACATCATCATATCGATTATATGTAGGGACAATTATATCAATCATTGAATAAAATTTAATCGCTTTTATTTGAATCTTTTAAATCATTCAACATACTGTGAAGTAGTTTAGGAATAGGATCTGTTTTATAAATATTCATTGCTTTGTTAAATGCATTTTCGCCCATTTTTGCCCAATCAACTTTTTTCTGCCACGCTCTTTCAAGTGCATTTTCAAAAGAATAATAGGTGGCCCCCTGAGAAATAAAGCCCGTTAATTCATCTTCAACAATTTCCCTAACGCCTCCCACATCTGTAGCTACAAGTGTTCGTCCACACAACATTGCTTCCATCATGGCCAGAGGCATTCCTTCTATAAAAGAAGGCATTAAAAGTATATGATTTTTAGACCAAATATCTGTTCTAATATCTTTTACGTGCCCTTTGATAAATACCTTGTCGGACAGCCCAAAAAATTCAATTAGCTCTTTGCACAAGGCTAGGTCAACTCCCGTTCCAAAAATGTTAAGTACCCATTTTCTATTCCTCCATTTTTCCGAATTCAAAATTTGCAACAATAACGATTGCCCTTTAACGGCAAACTGTATTGTTCCTACACAAGCCATTTGAATGATATCCGACTCGAGGTAATCAATAACCCCGAACACATCCATATTTATAGGATTATGCACAATATCACTGTTTTTAAAATTAAATGCAATTTGGCGTTCTGCTTGTTGCCTGAGTTTATCTGCAACAAAAAATATTTTTTTTGCTTTCTCTGAGACATCTCGAACTGCACTAATTTTGCTGTAATTCAAGCTATAAGTATCATTATTAGAATGAACAACAATATAAAATGGGATATTCACTTTTAATAAAAATGCTCTCAAAGAATCAATTTCTAAATCACAAAATGCCCCAGTGCTAACAAATAAAAAATCAGGGTTTTCCTTTTTAACAAACTGATGCAACTGTTTTTCAGCTGCAAAAAGCTGTGTTAATTTACCTTTTATCTTTCCTCTTATATCAGAAAAGCTTATTCGTGATCGAAAATAAACTTTAGCGCCCAGCTTTTCAATTTTTGTAATTTTATCAGGTACTTCATCCCAATCAAAAACGCAAACAGAAACTTCTATCTTTTCTTTCAGAGCAACTTTCCCTAATGAAAACCAAAGTTCTTCACTACCACCCCAGGGCATTGAAGCCATAGAAGAAATAATTCCTATTTTCATTTAGCTTTTAATTTTTCAATTTTTTCTACTAATATACCTTGTTTTTCTTGCAGGACAAGTTCATTAGATAAATTACCGTTCTGCAATTTCAAAGCATTCAGAAACTTTTGATTTTTTCTAATTCGAGAGGATAAAAAGTATTTTGCCAATGGTTTAGAAAGGAAACTTGGTAAATGTGTTTTTTTCTTAATGACCATTTCTAAAAACTCAACATCATGTAAATAATGATAACAGTTTTGAGGATTGTAATTCATTAATAAAGACTCACACCAATCCTGCCATTTAAAGAAATTAATATGCGGATAAAAATTAACAGCTAACCATGGAATGCGATAGGAATCTGCAACAATTGCTCCATGCATTGCCTCACAAAATACTTTCTCGGAGCTCACAATCTCGGAAAGCACTAGATTTATATCCTTTCGAACATCAATCAAATGAATACCTATTTCTTCGCACAATGATGACCATTCATTGTAAAAATCAAGGCTTTTATGATGTAATATTAATGAATACTTATACTTTGGGAATTTGACTTCAGGAAAATAAAAGCATGGCAATAATACTGCTCCATCGGTAACGGCTTTATCTGGGGATAAATTTAACGCCTTAGCCGTTTTAGGACCTCTAACACAAACTATATCATAATTATTATCAATTATAGGAGCTGCACCGTATGAACTATCATCTCCAGCAGCATAACCAGAGGAAAAAACAATTTTCTTTCCAGCACTTTTTTTTAGCCCCAAAATGGAACCTATTCCAAGAAACTGTACTGAAGAATCGTTGTCAAAAAATGATTCGCCTAAAAAATGATGGAAAATTAAGGGATTTAAAGCGTCACCAAAATTTTTTCCTTCGTGAAAAGTTAACTTCATCGGTTCAACTTTTAAAATGTTTATTATAAATATCTATCAGTTTAGCCTTATGGTCTTCGGGGGAATGGTCACTCTTAATTCTTTCCAACGCTAAACAACCTTTTTCTTTTATAGAACTTGTTCCGTTCATAATATCTGAAATTATTTTAACCAATCCGTTCTCTAAAACAGTTCTAAATTTAGCCCTTTTTTCCAAAGTATCCACATCAGCGTCTTTGTCTTGATTCAAGGGAACATCAATAATCCAGCCTATTGCATTGTTGTTTATTTCTGGAAATGCTCGAATGTTGGTTGTTATAACGGGACATCCTGCTGATTGCGCCTCTATAACAGAATATCCATAAGTATCTCCCCAAGAGGGTAACAATCCAACATGCGATTTTTGCAATATTTCCAATACCCTACTATTTGATAATCCATTATAGCAAAAGATATTCTTGTGATGGTCTTCAATTGTTTTTTTTGCAAAATGATAGTCCTCAATTGTTGTCTTTGAGGCATAATCTCCATAAACCAAATCACTAATAATATTGAGCTTCAAATTAGGAAACTGGGGGATTAACGCTTCAAAAGCCGAAAGTACTTCACGTCCTCCCTTTCTAAAAAAATCAGAGCCGACAATCGTAAAAACTACTTCCTTGTTCGAAATTTTTTTCTCTTCATATGATTGGATAAGCATTTTCTGAGGTGGATGCATAACTACCATTTTTTCCTTTATTGAGTTTAGCAAATGAGGAAAATTTTTTTGAAGATAGTCAACTTGCCTATCAAACGAACATTGTGAAAGAGCGATTATTTTTTTGCAATTGGGTTTCACCAGCTGCTTTACTCCACGTTTATACCAAAAACCGCTCGCCAATCCTAAACGCGGAAGGGTTGTTTCAAAAGTAACTACCCAAGAATTCTTACCTAAGTTAATGCAATTAAAAAAATGGCATGGAGTTTTTTGATCTGTTATCGAATAAAAAAAACCTTTATAAAAAAGATTGTTTCCTTTTCCTGTTAACTTATGTTTAAGTTTATTTGCATAACAAAAAAAATCTTCAATATATTTAATCGAATCTTTTCCAAAAAGAGTAATGTTTCTTTTCTCAGGATAGGCTTCAGGATTATTGTTAATTATTTTCATTTCCCTACAAATAATTTTACCCAGTTGAGCCGCCCCCAAAAAAAATAGTCAAAACAAAAAACCCAATTTTTAAGGCTTACATAAAAAGGATTGCAATCGCTTAAAAATATTTTCAAACCTTTCATCCTTTCCTTTTTAATAAAAATAGGGAAAACAACATTTTTAAGTACAAAACACGTATATGACTTTGCAGTAAAAAACCCTTTGTTTTTTCTTACAAAATCGAGAGAAAATTGAGGTGTACCACCCTTCTTTACTGTATCATTATTTTCCCAATGCACAATTACGCCAATGTGATCCGCTAATGAAAAGCGAAATCCACCAGCATCCAACCGTAAAAGCAAGTCGTAATCTTGGTGTCTTATTAGCGTTTCATCGAATAAATTTTTTTTGAAGGTTGCAGCGGACCCAAACAAAGAAGGTGTGGACATGTATCCATTGTTACAAAACAAGTAATTACTTACTTTTTCCGATAAACCAATCCCCACAGCGGGCATAATCAAATCATCGTTGTTTGTAGTTTTGACTAAATTTTTACAATAAACAATATAATTTTCAGAGTTTACCTTCTTGAATTGAACAATTGACTTTTCCAAATGCTCTGGAAACCATTCATCATCCGAATCAAGAAAAGCTATATAATCTCCTTTGGCATTTATAATGCCTGTATTTCTTGCCGCTGAACCATTTTTATTGATTTCGTGACGAAAAAGCTTTATCCTATTATCATTAAATTTAATTACAATTTCTGAAAGTATTTCGAAATCTACTGAAGCATCATCTACGATGACAAGCTCAATATTATGATAGGTTTGAACTAAAACACTAGTTATAGCTCTTTGTATAGTTAAGGTTGAATTATGACAAGGAATAATAACGGAAACCAATTGTTGCACTATTTTAAATTTACAATCCCATTCTATAATTTAAAACTAATAAATCGAATTTGATTTCATTAGCAGAATATACAAATTTAATCAAAAAAGGCTTATATGACAACTTAACCATTAATTGGAATTTAGCTAAATAGAAAGCAGTAAAATTATCGCCTTAAATTATTCATCATCATGAAGGCTTTAAATCCAATTAGTTTAAAAAAGATGTTCAATATATTCGATTTGAAAGGGGAGTAATCCTTTTCAAAATATGTATCATAAAGATTATGTGCTCTTTTCAAATCAAAAGAAGCCATCTTTTTGAGCTGAAGAAATAATTTTTGATAATAAAATCCTTTTTCTATTTCAAAATAGTCGCTGCAATTATTTTTCAAATAGACCAAAATCGCAAAGCGGAGCTCAATATATTGTATCCAATTTTTATTCGGATCGGATTGCGAAATTTGGCCAGATTCCCTTTCTCTTATTGTGGTAAAAGGTAAATTATCAAACAAAACGACTGTTTTGTTTTGTAACAATCTGAACATAAGATCTGTTTCTTGAGAACTTTTCAAATCCGTATTCCAGCCACCAATATCTCTTACCGAGGATGTCAGAAAGAGATTTGCGCAGGTATTACCAAGTTTTGTAACAAAAAGTGCTTTGAATGGATCCGTTTTCTCAAGAATAAATTCTTCAATGTTACCACCAATCCGTTGTTTGAAAAATGAAGCTGCAATAAAACCTGCTTGTTCATTTTGTAGTGAGTAAGTTACTTGATGTGCAATTTTTTCAGGGCTCAATAAATCATCTGCATCCAAAAACTGAATCCATTTCCCTTTTGCATGATACAGCCCAAGATTTCTTGCAAAGGACGCACCCTTTTGACCTTCAGATAATACAATTATTTTATTGGGGAAATCAAACGCATACTTTGAAATGATCCTGAGTGTATTATCAGTTGAGTTATTGTCTATACAAATAATTTCGATCTCAGAATAACTTTGATTTAAAACAGAATCAAGGCATTCTTCAACAAACGCCTCAACATTGTAACAAGGAATAATTACTGAAACTAACATAGCTATCTAAAAAAATCTAAAAAATTCTTCTTAAGTAGAATTTTACTATTTGAAAAAGACTCCCAGACCTTTACTAAGGGATCAAAATACTGCTTAAAATCTGGAGTATCAAATTTTCTCCAATTTCCAAAACTTTTTAAATATACAGAATAAGCACTTTTATTAAATTCACTGACATTATTAAGCTTTAAGACATCCATCTTACTTGTAATAGTAGTTGGTGAAATAATTCTCAAATAAATCGGATGTAATTTGGGAGCATATACTATTTTTTTTGAAGAATAATAAACATGCCATGCTTGGCTATGGTCATGCATAAAAAGAGGTATTTTTTCTTCGCCATACTCTGCCATAGCATATTCAAATTTATGAATAACGGTATTCGGTAGCCAATTTCGCTTTTGCTGACTCGTTTTACCACTGGTAATATCATAAAAAGAATGGAAAGAATCAGCATAACAATCGAAATCAATTTCCGAAGCTTTTTGCAAAACAGACGGTGAAATAATGTCATCGTCATCAAACCGAATGATAAAATCGGGTTTGTTTTGTATTTCCAACAAATAGTGATGAGCAACCTTCAACTTATCTGATTTACTTTTGGATGAAGATTTCAAATAAATAAAATTTCCTTCGCGCTTGTCTTCTTCACCAACTAACAATACTTCCCAGTCCTTGTGTGTTTGATTTTTTAAAGATTTCAAATACAATTCAAACAATGCACTTCTTAATGGGGTTAGAAGCTCTCTTGGAGTTAATGTAGTTATAAAAAAATATTTCATCTTTTAATCCATGGTTATTTTTAAAAATCAATTATTAAAATTAAAAATCTCTGTAGGAAATTTTACAAACCTTCCGTAAGCTTGTTTATTCCTTTTTTTTTACCATATCACCACTTTCAATATTAGAAAACATATACTTTCGTTTTAATAATTTTTCCTCAATAAACTTATAAGATAAGTAAGAAACTAAAATAGTAAGTAAGGACACTAAAAGAATTAGACAAATACTCCAAATCATATATAAAAATGTAGTCTCGGGATAAAATTTAATAAACACTTTAATGCAAATAACGGCAATTACAGAATGATAAACATAAAAGCCAAAGGATATTTTTCCCAAGAAATCCAAATAACGGTTTTCCAATTTCAATATTGAGTTCGCATTACTAGCGATATTAACGATTAAAATAGCAACTAAAACTGAAAATACCTCATTTTCAAAAAATCTATATAATGGAGTGTTGTTTCTAAAAAAAACAAGACCAATCAAGCCCAAAATGGAAGTTACTTGGATTATTGGAAAGTAGATAAATTGTAAAACTTTATTCCATGAATTGTAGAGTAAAAATGCTCCAAATCCACCAATAATCATCGCTGAAAAACGAGTTCGATCTATCAACTTATAAATTTTTGATGCCCAAAAATCATCAAAATCAAATATATTTAAGAAGAAACAAGCCTTGATAAACATATAAATAAACAAAGCAATAAAAAGTGCTTTAAAAATACTCCTACAATATTTAATGATATTTGGCCAAATTAAATAAAACTGCTCTTCAACAGCTACTGACCATAAAACATTTGCATAAGCTACTCCTGGGAAAAAAACAAAAGCAACATTTGCCAGGAAGAATATAAAAAGCAAAAGTTTCTCAACAAAATTAGTTCCGACATTTTGATAATTTGGAACATCAAGGAGATTAATCTGTGGAAAAACAAAAAAGCCTAGTATCAAAATGATAAAATAAAGAGGCCAAATTCGAAGTATCCGTCTAATGTAAAAGTTTTTTACATGAATACCTTTGTACTCTTTTTCCGCAAGCAATAAATAGGTAATTAAAAATCCACTTAGAACAAAGAAAATGATAACACCAAATTGACCAAAACGAGAGCTAAGTGTATCAGACCAAAGCGTTCGTAAATTAAAATAACTTTTAAATAATTCAACATGATCAATAACCACTAAAAAAGCTGCTATAAATCTTACACCATTTAGACCAGGAAAATAAACCTTTCTAATCATAATTCTAACTTACCATGCATTTACTGAAGTCGCTCCACAAAAAGTTTTGGATTGTTAGCTACATCAACTAATTCTTTTAATTCGGTTTCACTTCTATCCCACCATTTGCTGGCACTTAATTCTTTACGCGTAGCTTCATCAAATCGGTACCGAATAAGCTTAGCAGGCACTCCACCTACAATTGCGTATGGCTCAACATCTTTGCTTACAACCGCACCGGCAGCGATAACCGCACCATCACCTACTTTTACGCCCTCTAAAATAATTACATTGGCTGAAATAAGCACATCATTTCCAATTTCAACCAGCATTTCATCAGTAATAGGAAGTGTATTTTCTTTCAACCAACCTCTTGCAGCACCATAAAAAACTGGACTTGTGGAAACATATTCTAATGGATGATTCCGCAAACCAATTTTTACATTAAAAGAAATACTTGAATAACTTCCAATCTTTTTACATAATCCAATATAAGTATGATCTCCAATATAAACATTACTCCCCAGTTCCCTCAAGTGTTTCAAAATCAAAACATTTTTTTCAATAGTTACTCCTTGCTTTACTTTAAGTTTGACCGGAACAATAGATTTTATCTTCGAATAATTCAATTTATAAGGATACCTAAATTCCAAATGCATTTTTAGTTTAAAGTCGCACCATTTCTTATAAAGTATTTTAAAAAAAAGTCTCATAAAATTAGTTCAATTAGCTTTAACCGCTTCAAAACAACGATTATAAAAATTATTATAATTATCACTATCATTGAAATTTTCTGCCCAGAATAATTTTACCCCTTGCCTAAATTCGTTCGTATTATATCTTCCTTTTCTAAAATCATCAATTTTTAACACCACGTCCTCAATATCTATTTTTGGGGGCACCAATATACCTGTACGTTCATTCACAATTTCAGAAACACCTCCCACATCGGTCGCTAGCAGCGGTATTCCAAAACTACTTGCTTCAATTAATGACATTGGCAAACCTTCTGACTCACTTAATAGAACAAACAAATTAACACTCGTTTTTTTGTAAAAATCAAGCACATCAGAATTGGGAACATGTCCCATAAAATTATATTTTATATTCTCAGGAAGAATACTCGCATTCGCTTTAAATTCCTCCAATAAATTCCCGTCCCCATCGCCAAAATGAACCCAACTAACCGGAAATTTAATTTTTCTCAGAATTTCGATAATTAAGTGAACACGTTTCAGCGGCATTAAATTTGAACAAGATACAATTGTAAATATTTGAGATTCGTCAAATGGATTTATGCCTCTATCAGAAACTCCAAGGTAGCTACAGGTGATTTTTTGCGGGAATAAGTTCAATCCCTTCAAGTAATTACAACCCCTTTGGGAAACCGAAAAAACACAATCAACCATTTTCAATTGCAAATAACGAAAAGGAATAACCTTGTCTGCCCTTCGTTCTTCATATATATCAAAACCGTGAGCTCTTGAAATAAAATGAGAAATCTTATTTTTTTCTTTTAAGATACCAAGCGTAATAGTCCATTCGTTCAACCAATAAGAATAATATAAAGGATTACTTATTTCTTTTTCATCAACAAAATTAGCCAATGATTCGGATATAAATATACTATGAACAAGGGTGTTTTTGTATTTGAAAAGGTTGCGAAAAAATTGTGTTTTCACTTTAGTAAACAAAAATTCAAAAAAAAGTATTTTGAAAATCAAAAAAATGTTGGAATAAAATATTCTTTTGCTGTGATGCCCCCAATTTTGGTCAAGTCTAACTATTTCAAAATTACTTGGAAGAGGTCTTACATATGCATCATCAAAAAAAGATGGGAAAATATATACTTTTTCAAACAAGGTACCCATAGTATCCAATTCTGAATCTATAAATGTTTCAACCTGCTTGCCATAAGGATAAGCGGTTGTAAATAAGCAAAGATTTTTTTTTTCACTATGCATACTGTCTAATAACCTTCTTATCTATTTACAATTCTAGTCGTTCTTTAGTGCGAGACTAGAGTACCTTTTTTCTAACTTATTCTCTATTCCTTGTAGTCGCTTCTCCAATGCTACTTTTTCACCCTCTAATTTCAACACTTGTGCCTTCAATTTCTCCAACTCATCTGATCTCTCTTTCAGAATTACTGATTTTTTTGACAATTCCTGAATAGCTAACAAACTCACGCCATCTATATCAATTGTCGAAATGGTAGTTTCATTTTCTCCAAGTTGAAACAATTTGTAAAAATCTTGCGCCATAGGTCCTATATGGCGAATTGATGCCGCTTGAGTTTTATAGTTCCAAGAACTGATCTCCAAATTATTAATTTTTTCTAATATATCAGAAGCATCTACTTTCTTAAAATTTTCCTTTTTGTGCTTATCTGAAACACTGGACCAACTTCCACCTCCTGCAGGTAAGGTAACACCTGCAGTAAGCGCTGTATTAGAATAAAAAACAAATCCACCAGAAGCTCTGACCATAAATTGATTATCGGCAGTACTCATTGTTGGGCTTACAGAAGAACCATCAGCATAAACAAAACTACCTTTTTTGAAATTTGCATCTGCATGATACCCAAACACAATGGAATAAGCTCCCGAAGCATCCGTGTAATTGCCGAAAGCAAGTGAATACTTACCCGAAGCATTTGGATGATAGCCCATTGCGATTGCACTCGAATCTGAAGCAAGACTACCACGCCCAAGTGCAACTGAATATGGGCCCGTAGCAATACAACCACTACCCATGGCAATTGAACTAATACCAGTAGCAATAGAGTTTTCACAAGCAGCTATTGAATACATTCCACTTGCTCTTGAACTACTTCCTAAAACAGTTGAATATGCCCCAGAACCGATATTGTTATATCCAGAAGCAAATGAATAATTTCCGATATTAGCATCATCCCATTGCGTAGAAGAAACTCCACCCACTCTAAAAGCAGCCTTTTTAGGGTACCAAAGCATTCGTGTTCCAGCACCGGTTGCTGCAAGAGTACCCGAACCAAAAGTACCTTCTGCCACCAGACCATCATTTCCTAAAACATGAAGAGAAGCACTTGGATTGGCAGTTCCAATTCCAACTTTGCCACCTGAGGTTATTCTCATTCTTTCCAAACTATTCGTTTTGAGAATAAAATCTACATTATCGATTGTTCCAATAAAATTGCTTAAGGAGTTTGTTCCACTATTACCGGTCAAATTCCAATATAAAAAAGAACTCCCACTGTTTAATGCATACGTTGCAGTGTCACAATAATTTGAATTTTGAGAATTTGTTGCTATTCCCGAATTAGAAGAATACGCTGCAGAGTCAGAATTATAAGAAAAGCCTATCGTATCTGTTGAAGATAATACGTTAAGTGCATAAAAAGCTGTATCAGATGAGTTAGAAAAAGAAGAATTAAATGCAAACTGAGCAGTATCAGAATCGTTGTCATTTGATGGTTTCCATTGAGCTCCATCCCATTTCAAAACCAAACCGTTGCTAATGCCCAATGTGTCAACATCCGATAACTGACTTAATCTTAAGGGCTGGGAAATGTTAGAGGAAGAACCAGAGTGCAATGCATAAGGCACAGACCAAAATTGAATTGTATCAATCGCGACAAAAGAACTACCACCACTTTCATCCATCGCAATCTTTATGAAATGGTCTGCTGCACCCCAATTAATAGAAGAAAAGGAGGTGGCAACACCGGCTGTAGTTGAAGTTCCTTGTCCAATAACACAATAAAAAATACCCAATTGATTTGTAGAAATAGAATGTTCCTCTTCCCATTGCAAAGGACCAGTTATTGAGGAAGAATAAATACCAATTTTAAGGCTGATTGGTTGGCTGATCATGAAGTTACCAGATGAGTTTCTAGCCAAGCCCTGGTAATTGATCCCTTGAGGCACCGTTTGTCCAATACATACCAATGAAAAAAAGGTGAGTAAAAGAAACAATCCCAAATTATATTTTTTATGAAATTTATTTTCCATTTAATGTTATATAAAATTAATTTGCATCTAAAAAAGCTTCTATTTTATTGATTCGATCAGTATAATCAGTAGAAAAATTAATCTTTTCAATCTTTAGTTTTAACTGATCTACTTCATTTAAATTATCTAATTTTTCAATTATATTGCTCAATCCCTTTATTCCAGAAAGTATAACACCATCGATATCTGAAGTTGAAATACTAGTATTACTTTCTCCTACTTTAAAAGTTTCATAAAATTTCTGAGCAATCGGTCCAATATGCTTTATAGACTCTGACTGAGATTTATAATTCCACCTTTTAATATTTAATTTATTTATTCCATCTAAAATAGTTTGATAATTCAGCTCCGAAAAATTTTCTTTCTTATTTCTATCTGAAACTGTTGACCAACTTCCACTTCCAGGAGCTAATGTAACAGACATTGTATTAAGAGAATCGGTATAAAAAACAATTCCTCCATTCGCCCTCACTAAAAACTGATTGGCTGCGGAGGAAACAGTAGACGCAGAAGAAGATGCATCAGAAAAAACAAAACTGCCAATATGCGCTGTAGTAGCATGAAAACCGATGGCCGTTGACCAATTAGCGCCAACATTCGAATTGCAAAAAGAGCCCAAACAAAGTGTAACACTTGCTCGTGTTCTATTCATGAAGCCAATAGATACAGAAGAGGATATATTAGATAATAGTGAAGAATCATTCAAGTTTCCATAACCAATGGCAACGGATCGTTGTGCATTACTAACACAGCTATCTCCCAAGGCGATACTGTTTCCATAAGGATAAGCTTTAGATGCATTTGCTTCTGACTTTCTTCCAATGGCTATCGAATAGTCTAATGCTTTCGACTGAAATCCAGAAGCAAAAGAACTCAATCGCGCTTTTGTATCATAACCAACAGCAATAGAATAATTTCCAATATTAGAATCATCCCAAAGACTTGAGCTTACAGAACCTGCTCTAAAAGAAGCTTTTGAAGGATACCAAAGCATTCGAGTACCACTACCATTAACAGGAGCAAATGAGGCTCCAATTGAACCACTAACTAAAATTCCATCATTCCCTGAAACTGTAAAAGAAGCAGATCCAATAGGCTGACCCAAAACCAAACCACCATTGCTTTTCAATCTCGCTCTTGCAAGATTGTTAGTTCTGAAAATCAGATCGGTATTGTCATTCACACCTAAATAATTACTTGAAGAAACAGCATTACCAGTTTGTATCCAAGCTGATGGAGAACTTTCAAATGCATAATAAGCGGTATCTGCATAATTTGCATCAACTGCATAAATTGAATTGGAAGAAAAAAGAGAATAACTTGCACTATCTGTGTTGTATGCAAAAAACACAGTATCCGATGCTAATGAACCGTAAGTATAAAAAGCGGTGTCACTTACTGAAGAATGATTGGATTGAAAAGCATACAGAATAGTATCGGAATCATTGTCAATTGAAGGGGCCCAATAATTACCATTCCATTTTAGTAATTTACCTACCGAATTACCCAAGGTATCAACATCTAACAAATTGGCTAAACTAACACTCTCCATTGCACTTGTTTGCATTGAGTATAAGGAATATGGAACTGAAAACAACTGACTACTACCAAAGTCAACAAAAGAAGTTCCACCTGAAATATCAATTGAAACTTTTAAATAATAAAGTCCAAGTGACCATTCTATTTGATTGAAATAAATCAACGTTCCAGCACCGGTTGTAACTCCTGAACCAATTACTGTTGTCGCTAATCCATTTTCATCAGTTAGCAAAGCATGATCTTCCTGCCAAACCATGGCTCCAGATGGAGAATTGGAATAAAGCGAAAAACGAATCCCAACAGAAGCATTAATAAGATTGAGACCAGTAAGCGTTTTAACATTGGTTTGATAAAAAAAACCTTGAGGAGCATTTTGAGAAGAAATAGAATTATGAATGCAAACTAACATAACTGTTAAGCATAAAAATAATTGTATTTGTTTAAAAGCATTCATTTATCAAACTTTAGTAATTTTCACTACTTTGTTAAAAGTTATTGTTTTAGATGAAATCCGAACGAAATAAACCCCCGCTTTGAGTTCGGAAAAATCCAGTTCGTAAACAGGACCTTGAATAGATTGGCTATTATTTATAGGTATAATAAGCGCTTTACCCATTAAATCATAAACTACTACATTTGGTTCAAAAAAAACACGCTGATTCAATACAACCGACAATGAGGTAGAAACAGGATTTGGAAAGACTTTCGCGTCAAACGACTCTTCATTTTTAATATTCAATATCAACAATTCGTTCTGAACAAAACCCTGTGAAAGCATATAGGAGGAAGCTACAAATGTATTTGACATAAGCTCACCAATACTGGACTCTATAGCTAAAAATCCGGAATTCATACTTGCACCTGAAACAAAAGCGTATCTGTCAATTCTTTGAGAAAAAACACAGATTCCTTGGAAAATAAAGAAGAAAAGAAGTAGCGTTTTAATTTTCAACATCGTCATTGATAAAATAAATATTCATAATGTGCAGCATACCGCTCCTAAATTATAGACGGGTTGATCAATACAAATATAAAATTAAATTGATAAATTTCAAAGTCTTTAAGAACGGAATAAACGATTAAATCCTTGACCATTGAGATCTCAAAAACACTTTTATGTTGTGAGGGTAAACCATTCTATTAAAAACAGGATTATTCAGAATATCAAAACTCATACAATTATCAATGCAGTCGTAGGCTTCTGAATTAGACCCTGCCCAAACAGAAATGAAATAACTATTTGGAACAAATAAGACACTATCTACTTTAATTCTCAGAGCAATCAATTGATCATCAGATGGTATGATAAAATCATTGTCCATATTTTGGATATGGGAAATGGCTTCACCCATTGAATTTCTGAGAGTAAATGATACATCAAGGCCTTTAATTTCAGTCATTTTTTCAATAACCACATTTATATACAGATCATCTCCCATGATCACAGACTCAATCTTATTGCCTTTTGAATCTGAAAGATAAAATGATTTAAACAAAACTGATTTATTTCCTCTTCTAGCAAAGCCTTCCGCAGATAACGTGTCAACCTTTGAAATACCTATGTACTGATTTACAACTTGATCAATGTTATCTTCCATCACCAGTTGACCCTTGTCAATCAGAATTCCCTTTGTACATAATTGCTGCATCGCATTCATGTTATGACTCACAAATAGAACAGTTCTGCCTTGCTCCGAAACATCTTTCATTTTACCCAAACATTTCTTTTGAAACTCCATATCTCCCACAGCCAAGACTTCATCCACAATTAATATTTCAGGCTCTAAATGAGCCGCTACGGCGAATGCCAGTCTGACGTACATTCCTGAAGAATATCTTTTTACGGGCGTATCAATAAATTTTTCAACACCTGAAAAGGAAACAATTTCATCAAACTTACTTGCGATTTCAGACTTTCTCATTCCTAAAATGGCTCCGTTCAAATAAATATTCTCTCGACCGGTCAAGTCAGGATGAAAACCTGTACCAACCTCTAATAGACTTGCAATACGCCCGCGCACTTTGAACTGTCCGCTCGTCGGAGTCGTTACTCTTGAAAGTATTTTTAAAAGTGTTGATTTTCCTGCGCCATTTTTTCCGATAATCCCAAGCACATCACCCTCATTCACTGTGAAGGATACATTTTTCAACGCATGGTGAACGGATGAAGAATCGGTGGTACTCGCTAAATCAGAAATCCTTAAGTTAGGATTTTCGTATCCTCTTACTTTTGCCCACCAAGCGTTAATATCACGAGAAAGAGTTCCAGAACCGACTTCTCCTAATCTATACTCCTTACTAATAGTTTCAACCTTAATTACCGTCTTTGACATTTTTTATCGATGATAAAATTTGATTCAAAAAAATACTACTCATTTATGAATCACTATACCGAATCCATAAATGTTTTTTCAACTCTATTAAACATGATCACGCCTAAAAACAAAACTACGATCATGAAAACAAAACTATACAGCAGATAATATATATTGAATTCACCAATCCCGGTAAATGCATATCGAAATGTTTCAACAATGGATGATAAAGGATTTAATAAAAGTATTGACTTTTGATTGGGCGACAATGCAGACATAGGGTAGATTACCGGTGTAGCATACATAAGAAGTTGCACACCAAAAGCGATCAAAAAACGAAGATCTCGGTATTTGGTGGTGAGAGAGGATATAATAATTCCCATTCCCAAACCAATCCCTGCCATAATTAAAACCAGTAATGGAAGTAAAAACATTGTGCTGTTAATATGAACAATATCAGACGTAAACACATAATACAACAAAACAAGTATGAAGAGTAATAGCTGAATAAAAAAGGTGATTAAATTGCTGATAATAATGGAAACAGGTACGGCCAATCTTGGAAAATAAACTTTTCCGAAAATACTTGCATTTGAAATAAAAGTATTCGATGTCTTATTTAAACATTCTGCAAAATAGTTCCACATTGTTATTCCCGAAAGATAAAACAAAACGGATGGTACACCTCCCGTTGAAATCTTGGCAATATTTCCAAAAATAATTGTAAATGTGATTGTGGTCAATAAGGGCTGAATAATATACCAAAGTGGACCAAGAATAGTCTGCTTGTAGACGGCTACAAAATCTCTTTTAACAAAAAGGATTACTAAATCGCGATAGCTCCACAAATCAGCTAAATTCAGCTCAAACCAATTTGTTTTTGGCTTAACGACCAATGTCCAATTTTCATCTTCAATTTCTGCCATAATCTACTTAACTTCCAACGAAAGTGAAATTAGTTTTTCTTTTTTGAACCGTAACCATAGGTATCTCCATAACCATAGCCGTAACCATATCCGTAACCATAATTATAATAATAGCCTGATTTTTTACGTTTTACGCCATTTAAAATCAATGCGAAATCCTGTAATTTATTTGTTTGAACAATTTCTTCAAAAATAGTTACTATTTGTTTTTTCGCAAACTTTGTATTCATCACAAACAGAGTTACATCTGCGCTTTTCATCATCACCAATGCGTCTGTAATCAAACCAACTGGAGGAGTATCAACAATAACATAATCAAAATGCTCACGGCCGTAGTCGAAGATCTGCTTTAAATATTTACTTACAATTAATTCGGAAGCATTGGGAGGAGTTGGTCCGGAAAGCATCACGGACAAGTTCTCAATTTCCGTTTGCTGTATCGTTGAAGCGATGTCGCTTTTACCGATCAACACATTGCTTGCTCCGTTGAGGGACTCCATATTAAATGCTTTTTGAACTTTTGGTTTATGGAGATCGAGTTCCAATAAAAGCACTTTTTTTCCCGCTTTCGCCAAAATGGTTGAAAGATTTACAGAACAAAATGTTTTTCCTTCTCCGGGATGATAAGATGTCAACAAAACAACCTTTGACTTATTTTCACTTGCAAAATATTCCAAATTGGTCCGAATTGCCCTGAAACTTTCAGTAATGGGTGCTTTTGAATCTTTATCAACAATAAAATAGTTAGCAGTGTCGGTGGGATAAAAAATTATTTCACCTAAAACAGGCAAAGAAGTTAGTCGTTTCAACTCCATTATATTCTCAATTGTTGAAAAGAGAGTCGTTCTAATAAAAACAAGAACCAAACTAATAATACTGGAAATTACAAGGAAATAATATAATATCTTCCGTTTATTGGGCGCCACTATCCCTACAGAATGAGCAGCTTCAATTACGCTTGTTTCAGGGAGAATACCCGCACGAGCGATCATTGTGCTGGCTCTTTTTTCAAGCAAGAACGAATACATCTTTTGATTTACATCCAATTTTCGTTGAATATTTAAGAGATCCCTCTCGGTGCGCGGAACGGTTTTAATTATGGCTGTATAATTACCAATCTGTGAATTCAAATCCGTAATACGCTGCGTTAATCCCGTTTTTGAATTATTAATGTAGGTGAGGATATTGTTCTTTAATAATCCTATTTCCTGATCCAATTCTGTAATATTTCTATTATTAGCGGTGGAACCGTTCAGTCTCTGATTCCTCAACATCTGAAGCTCATAAAGCTTTCCCAATGCTGTTCTTAAATAATCATCGCCCTCTGATATGTAAAAAGACGGAGGAAGTAGTTTTTCATCGGTGATGTCACCTACTGAAATGATATATTTCTGCAATGCTTCAAGCGACTTAATCGCTAATTCAGCCTGTCGTTTTTGAGAGTCATATTCAATCAATTTTTCAAAATAATCTTCCTGCTGCTTGTCTATATCCAAAATGGCTTTATTGGAACGGTAATTCTCCATATCATCCTCAATGGAAGTTAAAACCTCCGTTATCTCTTTCAACTGTTTGTCTATGTTATCCAACGTATTGTTGTTAATAGCAATTTGAGATTTTGAGGTATAATTAATATAGGCTACAGATAAAGTATCAAGAAATTTTACAGCTCGCAGAGGAATCTGATCTTCAAGGGTTAGTTCGAGAATAGTTGTATTCTCGATATTTTCAACCGACAGACTTGATTTTATTTTTGCAACCAAATAAGCCTCAGTATGTATTTTAACGAGGTAATCAATATTTTTTAAACTGCTAATAGTACGCTTATTTAACACTGCATTTTTTGCAACGGTGATATAAAAATCAGGGTCAATGACTTCTTTGTCAAACGCAAATATTTTAGAAACTAGCTCTTTTGATTTGGTATAAGAAAGTTCATATTTAAATTCATCAATGATCTTAAATTTGATTTCCTTTTCGTATAAATTCTGATTGAGCATTTTTACGGAGATCTCGAAGGGAACGCCCTCATAAACCTCTGTTGTTTTTAAGCGGCCAACAATGTAATAGGATACGTCAAACTTTAATTTACTCAAGACATCCCCAATAAGATCGTTCGAGGTAAGAACCCGAATTTGATTGGCATTATCCTGATAAGATTGGTAGTATCCGATTCCTTTATAGATCTGATTCTGATAATCATAGGTGTCTTCGTTTTTTAACAACACTTGTGATTTTGCAGCGTACACATCCGGCAGCTTATAAGTGTATAAATATGACAAAACAAATGCACCGATTACAAAAATTAAAACAATATACCAGTTTTTGGAAATTACTTTGTAAAATGACCGAAAATCATCTAAGTCAAGAATGTTGCTCTTTTTCTTATTCAAGATGCGCTAGTTTAGAAATATTTTACAAATATAAGAATTATTAATATAATTCTTTTTAATATGAAAAAAAGGCTCTTCACTTTCTGTTTATCGCGTTTTTATCTCTCTCAAAAGGCATTCAAAAGATTAAACGGAAATCTTTAAAAATAACTTAGAGCAAAAAGTAAACTTCCATTAGATTGAGTTCTTTTTTTATTCATCTATTTAACTGCGTTTCAAAGAAAAACATACAACAACAGGGAAAAAACCGTATTAATTTTTTTTTTCAATAAAAAATTTATAAATTTACACCATGTTAATCGAGAAAGATATGAAAACAGCTACAAAAAGATTTTTATTTACCAGCATCCTGATGTTAGGGTTTGCGATAAGTTCGTTTGGTATTTCATACACGTCCGCAGGAGTTGGTCCGGCAAACTGGAACAACAGTGCAACATGGACTCCTGTTGGAATACCCGCATTATCTGATGATGTAACAATAGCGGTCGGCCATTCAGTAATTGCAAATTCATCTTTAAACACTTGCAGAAATCTTGTTGTAAATGGGACACTTACCTTGTCGGCAAATCTAACTGTGAGGGGTAATTATACGGTAACGGGAACCGAAACGGGTTCCGCTCGTATCGTATTTACATCTGTTACATGTACAATAACTAATTCAGGAACAATAGGTATTACTGCACCTTATTCCTTTAATAGCAATGTTATTATTCCTGCTGGTACCAGCATTGATAAAACAAATGGCGCCCTAATTTTGGGTGCCGGCAAAACGTTTGTGAACAATGGAACATTTACTGTGAAAAGTTTTACCGGTAAAACAGGTTCGTCCTTTACAAACGCAGCAAATGCAACTCTGACTATTAAAGCTGCAGGGTTTATGTCTGCAGGTACATTTACTGCGAATGCATCAGGTAATACGGTAAGAATCGGTTACGCTGCCGGTGATGTTCCCACAACAACAACATCCAGTTTTTTCAATTTGACCTTAAATGCAACAACTGCAGGTACTAAAACATTAGCTTCAAATACAGTTATTGCTAACAATTTGACTATAAATTCAAGTAACACACTAAACTCCAATAATTTCAACCTTAGTGTTGGTGGGAACTGGACCAATAGCGGGACATTTACTGCCAGTGCAGGGAAAACAGTTACATTCAATGGCACGGCAGCACAAACTGTTTCAAACACGGCTGGAACTACCACCTTCAAAGGAATCGCGGTGAGCAATAATAGCGGGGTGAATCTTACAACAGGAACCTATATTTTAGATGAAGTTTTAACAGTTAACAGCGGTACATTTAATACAAATGGTAGACCATTCACGATGAAGTCTACTGCTACTCAAACAGCTCGTATAGCTCCAATTGGAGTCACCGGTGCCATTGCAGGAAACTTTACAATACAACGTTTTATCACAACCCGTGATACGTCATTTGCTGATTTCTCCTCTCCAGTTCAATCTGCAACGTTTGCTGATTGGGACAATGAATTGCCTGCCATTAGCTACTTATCCAGCCCTCCCTCTATACAAGCTTCTGCTTCAACTTATGACGAAGCAGGTGATACGTATGTTTCGGTAACTTCATCAGGAACAGCGTTGAATGCCGGTCAGGGATTCGAAGTATTTTTATCTGGTGGATTTTCATATACAAATTTTCCTGCAACAACGATGACTACTATTGGAGTTCCTAACCAAGGTGACATTGACCTTTCAGGGAGTGTATCAAATACGGTCCAGGGATGGAACTTAGTCGGAAACCCTTTCGCATCAAGTATTTCATGGGCAGATGTCTATACTGCTTCCGGTGCCGGAGCAAGTGGAATGTTCGATTATTTTGAAATGTATGATTTCACGATTGCTGACTGGAATGGGTTTACTTCGGCTAGTGGAGTTGAAATTGGTTCTACTCAAGGCTTTTGGGTTTATGGTGATTCAGGACCAATGACATTATTAATTCCTGAATCAGCTAAAACAACAAGTTCAAACAGCTCCATTAGATCTGTTAAACCTTCCTACTTCAGTTTGAAGTTAGCATCTACAAATTCTGTTGCTGCTCATATTTTCAAAGTAACAACCAATTCGGATGCAAAAGATGGGCTTGATAACAAAGATATTCCTTTCAGAGCAAGTTTAAATAAAACAACGCCAGAAATGTATTGTATGATCGAAGGTAAAAAGATCAATATCAATAATTTCAGTTCAACGAACGATAACTACTCTATTCCATTAAAAACAAAAGTGAACGTTTCAGGAAATTTCAACCTTTCTGCTTCCGGTTTTGATTTTGTTTCTGAGTATACCTGCATTAAACTTCAGGACAACCTAACAGGGCAAGTAATTGACCTTACAGCTGAAGTGAACTACCCGGTTACAATAAATGTTTCTGACGATGCGGATCGTTTTGTATTGCTATTCAGCAAAGATGCAAATTGTAAATCTGTAGCGTCTGCTCCTTCGGCAAGTGCTGATTTTTCGAATCAGGTGCAAGTACTTCCTACTGCTCAAGGAAATGTAATCAACTTCAACTTAAGCGAAACAACTTATACAACCATATCTGTTGTAAATGTTTTGGGACAAACTGTTGTTGGTTCTTCTTCTGTAAATGCTAACAATCAATCAGTGAACATTACTTTACCTGAAGGATTTAGCGGAATGTATATCATCAAAATTGAATCAGCGAAAGGAAACATCACAAAAAAGTTTGTTAAAAAATAAGAGATTTAATTTTTTTATTATTAATATTGTAATAATTTAAGCAATACGTTATGAAAAATATAGGTTTTAAAATAGCATTTGTATCATTATTTATTATTTCTCCAGCATTTATTTCTAGCACGTTTGCTATTGGCATGGGTGGTTCAGGAGGTGGAACACCTGCACCATGCGGTGGTCCGTTCCCACCATGTCCAATACCTTTAGATAGTAATTTAGTTCTTCTATTACTGGCAGGTGTACTATACGGAGGGATAAAAATATACAACTCATTAAAAAAGAATCCCGCTTAACCGGGATTCTTTATTGATAAACCTTCATGAATTTTTCTTTTCTGAAAAATCCGGTTGTCCGGTTTCTGGCACTCGTTTTTACCTTATACGTCCTTTGGTATCTATTATACAACCTTTGGCTGCAGCCAAACCAAACACTCGATCTTTTTGTTATCGATATCACAATCTCAATCAGCAAATGGATCCTGGAATTACTGAACTATACCGTTTATACAGGCGCAGACCGGCTTATTGGAATTGATGGAGCTTCCGGATTATGGATCGGTGATAATTGCAATGGCATTGCTTTATTCGCTCTGTTTTCCTGGTTCATTATCGCTTTCAAAGGGAAAGTTAAATATAAATTGGTCTATATTCCTTTCGGAATTCTGCTCATTCAATTAATAAATGTCTTAAGAGTTGTTGTTTTAGCAATACTGGATACGTATTCCAGAGCTTGGACGGAGTTTAATCATACCTATACCTTTACCATTATTATTTATGGATTTATCTTTTTATTATGGATGAATTGGGTAAATAAATTTTCTGAGAAGGTATAAAACGGACTCCCACCCGGCATCAGAAAAAACCACATAACAAATCAAGCTCTTAAGCAAGCGCTATATCAACAAATTTATTTTTCTCTTTTTCTCTTTTTCTCTTTTTCTTTTCTCTTGAAAAGAAAAGAAACAAAAGTTCAAGAACAAACGATCGCTCCACACAGGCTACACGGCATCGCGTTTGTTCAGTCCTCACGCGCGACTTCGTAAGATTATTCAGTTTTTTTGCGACAGCCATTGTAAAGTACTTCGAACCGGCATCAGAAAAAACCACATAACAAATCAAGCCGTTAAGTAAGCGCGGGCTATAGCAAGAGTCTGTGCTGTCTGAGTCTATTCGATATCTATGGATAAATAAAACCACCCAGACGTGTTCACAGAGTCAGGGCGAAACGGTGTAGATTTTTTGTGATTTTTTCGTAAGCCTTGATTTTTTGCTACTTTTTGATCAAGCAAAAAGGAGAAAAGATAATTTAAATTTCAAATCATTTTTGCTAACTCCCAACCGGCATCAGAAAAAACCACATAACAAATCAAGCCGTTAAGCAAGCGCGGGCTATAGCAAGAGTCTGTGCTGTCTGAGTCTATTCGATATCTATGGATAAATAAAATCACTTAGACGAGTTCACAGAGTCAGAGCGAAACGGTGTAGATTTTTTGTGATTTTTTCGTAAGCCTTGATTTTTTGCTACTTTTTGATCAAGCAAAAAGGAGAAAGGAGAAAGGAGAAAGGAGTTTTTTTATTTTCTCTTTTTCTTTTCTCTTGAAAAGAAAAGAAACAAAAGTTCAAGAACAAACGATCGCTCCACACAGGCTACACGGCATCGCGT
>CAMCYR010000017.1 GCA_945885475.1 Chitinophaga pinensis | reverse complement strand
GAAAAGAGATCTTCATTTTCATACACGAACATCTATTGATACCCTAGATTATAGTGGTGACGGATTAAATAGTGGAAGTAAAGTTGTGATTGCCGCGGCCGGAGAAAAGAAAAGATCTTTGGGAACTAACTTACCTGATCTGAAGCTTCCTCACGGATTCAGGAATCCTAAAGTCGTTATGCCTGGCATCATTGCAATACAGTGCGATGCGTTTGTTGATCAGAAAACAACAGAAAGGCAAATGGAATTATTTGCTCAACAACAAGCGAAAGATAATTCGTTTCCCTTGTTCTTAATTTGTGATGATGCAGATTTTGTTTCCGCTACCTTAAACAATTTTTTATGGACGACCTTTACAAGAAGTAATCCTTCGCATGATATTTTTGGTGTTGAAAGTTTTATAGAAAATAAACATTGGGGCTGTAATGGTGCACTTATAATTGATGTCCGAATTAAACCTCATCACGCTCCTCCACTGATTAAAGATCCTGAAATAGAAAAGCGTGTTGATGCATTGGGTGTTAAAGGGAAACCATTATTTGGGATTATTTGATGCTGATTTTATTTATGCTCTACCAATTTGATGTACTCATTTAGTTTCCCTTCATCGGAGGAAGGCGTTATCGTTTGCCTATCTTATTATATTCTTTTAATTTTTCTCCTACTCTGATCTGGATTTTAGATAGCATCTCTTGCTGAGATAAACAGCATAGTATAAAATTGAAATATCAAATAGATTCAAATAAAAACCCCGAAGTAAATTCGGGGTTTTTATTTTATGCTTTTGCAGCAGCTTCTGCGGCAGCAATTTTCTTTTTGATGCCATCGGTTGTAATGGAGCCCGGTCGTTCGATCGGATGACCCAATGCTCTGTCCCAAACCAATGAAGACAATACCCCTAGTGCTCTAGAAACACCAAACAATACGGTGTAAAATTCGTGTTCTACCATTCCATAATGCGTTAACAATACACCTGAGTGCGAGTCAACATTCGGCCATGGGTTTTTGATTTTTCCTGTGCCTTCCAAGATCGGAGGAGCAACTTTATAAACCATCTGAACAATTTCACACAGGTCATCTGCACCTTGTGGTTTAATATAGCGGTAGTAGAAATCTTGTTGTGCAGTAAAACGTGGATCCGTCTTACGTAAAACGGCATGCCCATATCCAGGAACTACTTTGCCATCTGCTAATGTTTTTTTGATGTAATCTTCAATTTGCTTTTCAGTTGGCAATCCACCTCCTAAATTTTCGCGTAATTCAAGGATCCAACTCAATACTTCCTGGTTTGCCAATCCATGAAGCGGACCAGCCAAGCCATTCATACCGGCTGCAAACGCTAAATACGGATCGCTTAATGCAGAACCTACTAAGTGAGTTGTATGAGCAGAAACATTTCCTCCTTCGTGATCAACGTGGATAGTCATATACATGCGCATTAATCGTTTCATATCAAATGATTCATAACCCATCATATGTGCAAGGTTTGCCGCCCAATCTAATTTCGGATCCGGTTCAATGTGTTCACCGTTTCTATATTTTCTACGGTAGATGTATGCCGCCACACGCGGCAAGCGTGCAATCAGATTCATCGAATCTTCGTATGTATAATCCCAATAATCTTTTTTGCTGATTCCTTTTTTATATGCAGCTGCAAATACCGATTCTGTTTGCATCGCCATAATTGCCATTACAAACTGCGTCATCGGATGTGTAGATGCTGGCATTTTATCCAAAACATCAAAAACATGCTTTGGAACAATCGCTCTGCGCGCCCATACATTTCCTAAATTCAAAACATCTTCCTGAGATGGGAGTTCACCCAAAAGCATCAGATAAAAAATTCCTTCAGGCAATGGTTCCGTACCACCCGTTGCTTTTGGAAGTTTTTCACGAAGTTCAGGAATGGTATATCCACGAAAACGGATACCTTCTTCAGGATCGAGTTTGGAGGTTTCAGTTACCAAGCCTACAATACCTTTCATTCCTTGGTATACTTGTGCTACCGTATACTCACCTAATTTAATATCACCTTTTTCTTTGATGATTTGTTTCACTTCAGCAGCCATTGGGCCTGCTTTTGCTGCGAACTTTTCTTTTAATGAATCCATAAATTGAAATGAATTTTTATACGTTGTTTCTTATTGCCGAAAGATAAAAGGATTTTATGATATAAAAACAATAATGAAAAAAATTATTTATTCTTTAACCTTCCCCATCACCGAAGAAGGTTAACGTTCAGATCAGCTTATCTATTCTTAATGTATTTGAAATCATTTCCTAAATATCTTGCGGCTTCACCCAATTGCTCTTCAATTCGTAGCAACTGATTGTATTTTGCCATACGGTCGGAACGGGAGGCGGAGCCAGTCTTGATCTGTCCGCAATTCAATGCTACTGCAAGATCTGCAATCGTAGCATCTTCTGTTTCGCCCGAACGGTGACTCATAACGGAAGTGTAGGAGTTGTTTTGAGCCAATTGAACTGCGTCTATTGTTTCTGATAAGGTACCGATCTGATTTACTTTTACAAGGATAGAGTTGGCTGTTTTTTCATCAATCCCTCTTTGTAAGCGCTTTACATTAGTTACAAATAAATCATCACCAACCAACTGTGTTGTGCTTCCGATTTTGTCGCTGAGCATTTTCCAGCCGTTCCAATCGTCCTCCGCCAAACCATCTTCAATGGATAAGATCGGATATTTTTTTGCCCAATCTGCCCAGTAATCAACCATTTGGGATGGAGTTAATTTATCGCCACTCGACTTTTTGAAATGATATACATTTTCTTTCTCAATATAAAATTCAGATGCAGCAGCATCCATAGCGATAAACATATCCACTCCAGGTTTGTAACCTGCCTTTTCAATGGCTGTTAACACACTTTCAATTGCTTCTTCATTTGATTTCAAATTCGGAGCAAATCCGCCTTCATCACCAACATTGGTTGAATATCCCTTGTCTTTTAATACTTTTTTTAAATGGTGAAACACCTCTGTTCCCATTCGGATTGCATCCGTAAAGCAGGTTGCTCCAACTGGCATGATCATAAACTCTTGAAAATCAATGCTATTGTCGGCATGCGAACCTCCATTGATAATGTTCATCATTGGAATTGGCAGTAAATTTGCATTTACACCGCCAATGTAGCGATACAAAGGCTGACGCGCTTCTTCTGCCGCTGCTTTTGCACAAGCCAAAGAAACACCTAAAATTGCGTTTGCTCCTAAACTTCCTTTATTATCAGTTCCGTCCAGCGCAATCATTTTTTTATCAATCGCGTTCTGATCAAATATATATACGCCATTCAACTCTTCACGTATTACTGTGTTAACATTGTTTACAGCTTTTAATACGCCTTTTCCCATGTAGTAACCTTTATCGTCATCGCGCAATTCTACCGCTTCATGAATTCCTGTTGAAGCTCCAGATGGAACAGCCGCTCTTCCCATAATTCCTTGGTCAGTAATTACATCTACTTCTACTGTCGGATTACCACGTGAATCCAATATTTGACGAGCTTGTATGCTTGCTATAAAACCCATAATGTTTGATTATTTAGTACTAGTTTGTAGGCCTGAAAGTTATCCTTCAAAAGTAGAAATAAAACTAGAGGCTATAAGCGATTTTTATTAACATTTTAGATGATTTTGGTTGATATTTTACTTCGTTTAGGCTTGCTCTCTTACTATATTAATCATTACATTCGTTCAAAATCAGTTATGATCTGCATTGTAAATTTTGGCAGTAGAAAAACCGTTCGCATTCAGGCTTGTATGGACACCCTCGGCTTTGCTTCACGGATACTCAATTGGGATGATGCAGAAACGACCAATTGGAATGATTTTTCCGCTGTCATCTTGAGTGGCGCTCCTGTTCTGCTTACGGACTGCGATTATCGGAAATATCTAGAAAGGTTTAGCTTTTTGAAAAATACAAACATACCTGTTTTGGGTATTTGTTTCGGACATCAACTTCTTGGATTGTTGTTTGGATCCAGCGTTTATAAGTCGGATGCTGTTCGGAGTGAAACAGAGATCACCTTATTGTCAAGGGATGATCTGTTTGGTGGATGTGAGGAGAAAATTCTCATGATGGAGGATCATACGGAAGGGATAACCTTGCCTGATTCATTTTTGAGATTGGCATGCTCTGCAAAATATGAAGTGGAAGCAATGAAGCACCCGCACTTGAATTTATTTGGTGTTCAATTTCATCCTGAGGTATCTGCTGAAAACGGATTGAAATTATTAAATAACTTTTGTCAACTAACCTTACTTAATTAACGTGGTACTAAATTATATCTGGATTGCTTTTTTTGTTATTGCTTTCGTTGTTGCGCTCATAAAATTAGCGGTTACGGGTGATACTGAAATTTTTAAAACGATTATTGATGCAACTTTTGATTCTTCAAAAATGGCCGTCATGGATATTTCTCTTCCACTTGTTGGTGTGATGACCTTATGGCTTGGGCTCATGAATATTGGTGAAAAGGCTGGAGCAATCAATTTTCTATCGCGTATTGTCGGTCCTTTCTTTAATAAATTATTTCCTGAGATTCCGAAAGATCATCCGGCAAATGGACAAATAATGATGAACTTTTCAGCTAACATGCTGGGTTTGGATAACGCTGCCACTCCTCTTGGATTAAAAGCGATGAATACTATGCAGGAATTAAACCCTGTAAAAGATACAGCATCCAACGCGCAGATCATGTTTTTGGTTTTGAACACCTCCGGCTTAACGATCATTCCTGTTACAATCATGGCGCAGCGAGCGATTATGGGTGCTGCAAATCCATCGGATGTATTTATTCCAATTCTGATTGCTACATTTTTTTCTACGCTTACAGGTTTACTCGCCGTTGCATTCTGGCAAAAAATAAATTTATTAAACCGTGTGGTGATCGGTTGGCTCCTAGGAATTTCGGCTTTTATTTTTTCAATTATTTGGTATTTCAGTACGCTCGCTCCTGATCAGATTGCTAAAATTTCAATGGTTTCAGCAAATTTGATCTTGCTTACAATCATCGTTTCATTTATGCTGGGCGCATTAAGAAAAAAGGTAAATGTTTACGATGCTTTTATTGATGGTGCTAAAACGGGTTTCGAGACGGGTGTAAAAGTTATTCCATATTTGGTGGCTATGCTAGTTGGAATTGCTGTTTTCAGAGCTTCCGGAGCAATGGGCTATATTGTTGATGGTATTGCATTTTTGTTTCATGCCATGAATTTCAATACTGATTTTGTTGGTTCGCTGCCTACAGCATTTATGAAACCACTTAGTGGAAGCGGAGCAAAGGCAATGATGTTGGAAACAATGAAAGTAAATGGTGCCGATTCTTTTGTAGGTAGATTGAGCTGCGTTTTTCAAGGTGCTGCCGATACAACATTTTATATCGTGGCCTTGTATTTTGGTTCTGTAGGTATTAAGAAAACGAGGTACGCTATCGCTGCAGGTCTTATCGCTGATCTCGCTGGGGTAATTGCTGCAATTTTTATTTCCTATCTATTTTTCCACTAGTCGAAAAAAAGGATCAGAAGTCTTCTTTATCCGGCTTCTGTGCCCGCATATACAATTGATCTCCGCTTTTTGGTTCTTCACCAGCTTTCATATTGTTTTTTTTGTAAAGTTTCTTGAGTTTTATTCCGTGTAATTGTGAGATCGATTTCATGGTCTCGCCCTTTTTTACTGTGTGAAACGGCTCTTTTGCTTTGTTTCGTTTAGGCTGAAGATACAATTTCTGTCCCGCTATCAACTTTGAGTTCGGCTCCAAATCATTGAATTTGTAAAGTTGCCAAAGATCTTTATCCGTATCCACCGCAATTTTATAAAATGAGTCTCCCGGTTTTACAACAACATATTTGATGAAACGGAATCTTAAAATTTCTCTCGCTTCCATTGTCTCGGGTGGAGTTTTTGTACTTGCTGCGACAACGATGTTTGGTAACTCATCTACTTGATCATACTGGTATAGTTGATGTGTTTCGATCAGATCAACTAAGCGCTGTGCGTATTTTGGATCCGTTGCATAGCCCGTTTGTTTTAATCCTTTTGCCCAGCCTTTATAGTCTGTTCGTTTTAATTCAAACAATCCAGCATATCTGCTGCGTGATTTTAAAAAATTAGAGTGATCGGTATACGAATCCAAAACGGAAGAATATTTTCTAAAACATTCGTCCTTTGTATCGTCATCTTTTATGAATGTCGGTCCGCTCCATTCTTTATGGCATTTGATTCCGAAATGATTGTTTGCATATACTGCAAGATCGCTATTCCCGTTGCCGCTTTCCAGCATTCCTTGAGCCAGTGTAATGCTTGCAGGAATATTATACATCAGCATTTCCTTGATCGCTTCGTTTTTGAAATTCTCAATGTATTGTGATGGCGTCATTTTATGCTCTGCCGGTTGAGCATTCAACGGTGAATTGTAAAATGAAAATAAAATTGTTATGAATAATAATGTTCGCATTGTTTCAAATATACACATTATTGATCTTGATGTATCTGCGTAGGGATGAACTTTCAAACACTTTTTTGTTAATTCTCAAAGCCTGCATTTCCTTGTAATCCCCCTGTATGAACCGCAATTATAGTCTGCCCCCTTTTAAATTCACCCTTTTTGATGAGGTCATATATTCCAAACATCATTTTTCCGGTGTAAACATAATCCAGTGGTATGGCATTCTCCTTTTCAAATAGTTTTATAAAATCTACCAATTCGGTTTTTAGTTTTGCATATCCTCCAAAATGGTACGACTCATGTATATCCCAATTTTTTTGATCCGATGAAAATTGTTGCAGCCATTCTGAAACCTCCTTTTCAATATATTTTTCTGCTTTTAATATTTGAAAACCAATAGCTTTTTGATGCTTCTGCAACGAAAGGACGATACCTGTCAAAGTAGCTCCTGTTCCGCAGGGGCAGCATATCGTATCGAAATCAATTGGGATACTTTTTGTTATTTCACGGCAGCCTTCTATTCCTAATTTGTTGGAACCTCCTTCGGGGATCAAATAATAAGTATCTGCTCCGAATTGTTTATGGATATAGCCTTCTAATTCTTTCTTGTTTTGATACAGCGTGCGCGAAACATAATGTAATTCCATTCCTTGCTCTTTCGCGAATCGTAATGTTGGATTTAATGCATGGTATTCTTCACCCCGTATGATCCCGATGGTTTTTAATTTCAACTCTTTTCCCGCTGCCGCTGTTGCTGCAATGTGGTTGGAAAATGCACCTCCAAATGTAAGTATCGTTGTTTTGTTTTCTTTTTTTACTGCTTCAATATTGTAATGCAGTTTATATAATTTGTTGCCGCTGATATAAGTGTGATTTAAATCAAGGCGATAAACATAAAGATGTATCTCATGCTCAGCTAAAAATCTGGAATTGATTTTCTGAAGTGGAACCGGTTGATGTATCATTTGAATGGGATATTAGCGGCGGTGAATTAAAATGAATTTGAAGTGCATCTGAAAGATAGGAATATACTTTTTTAGGCAAAACAGGCTGTGGCTCTTTTTTAATTGATTCAGAAGGAATAGTCGGGTCTTTTGAGCATGCGATCAATAAGTATGTGCCCATAAAAACTGAAAAGAAAATACCATTTCTTGGACTCATTTTACAAAGATATAATTTTTGGAATGTCATTTAGGTGTTTTCAATAAATGGATGATATTGAAAAAATACTTTTGACAATTCTATTTAGCGCAGTATCTTTGTTAAATGATAGATGATATTGGCTTTTCAAATAGTAAACAATTGGATCCTGATGATTTTTATTACAGCGAACAGGGCTATCTTATTTTTACTGAAAAGTATTTGTTGAAGCGCGGATATTGTTGTCAGAATGGTTGTAAGCATTGTCCTTATAGTTTTAATAAGGAAAAAGGAAGAATCGATAAAAAGAAATAAATAAGTGTTTTTGAAAAATTGGCAATTGATATGCCTGTTAAAATATAATTTATGAATACTGAATTTAAATTGCAAATAATGGATGGCATTCCTGCTGAATTGCCGTCAATTAAACC
This sequence comes from Chitinophaga pinensis, assembly GCA_945885475.1. Lineage (GTDB taxonomy): Bacteria > Bacteroidota > Bacteroidia > 2-12-FULL-35-15 > 2-12-FULL-35-15 > 2-12-FULL-35-15. The sequence goes on along the minus strand of CAMCYR010000017.1, from coordinate 50,232 downwards.
CTTCGATATAACAATCAATCATGCTCCTAAGCGAAAAGATATTCTTAATAAAGAGGAGAAAAAATTAGCTATCCGTAACGCATTGCGCTACTTTGATAAAAAGCACCATGCTGTGCTATCGAAAGAGTTTGCGGTGGAACTCAAAGAATACGGACGCATCTACATGTACCGTTTTCGTCCGGATTATAAAATTCATGCACGGCCAATACATGAATACCCACATCAATCGAAACAAGCGGCCGCGATCATGTTGATGTTGCAAAATAATTTAGATTACGCTGTTGCACAGCATCCTCATGAGTTAATTACTTATGGCGGTAATGGTTCTGTTTTTCAAAATTGGGCGCAGTATCTGCTTACCATGAAGTATTTGTCAGAGATGACCGATGAACAAACCCTGGCAATGTATTCAGGTCATCCGATGGGTTTGTTCCCATCACATAAAGATGCGCCACGTGTTGTGATTACCAATGGGATGATGATTCCGAATTATAGTAAGCCTGACGATTGGGAGAAGTTTAATGCGCTGGGTGTAACGCAATTCGGACAAATGACTGCGGGCTCATTTATGTATATCGGTCCACAGGGAATTGTTCACGGTACAACAATTACAGTAATGAATGCCGCTCGTAAAATTTCTAAATCGGAGGAAGATCGCAAAGGGAAATTATTTGTCACGTGTGGATTGGGCGGTATGAGTGGTGCACAGCCAAAAGCTGGTAAGATTTCCGGTTTGGTTTCTGTCGTTGCTGAAATTAATCCGAAAGCTGTAAAGACAAGACATTCACAAGCTTGGGTTGATGAGGTATTTGAGGATCTGCCTGCTTTATTAAAACGGATCAATAGAGCTCAAGCTGAAAAAGAAGCAATCTCATTGGCCTACCAGGGAAATATTGTTGATCTGTGGGAGTTTTTGCTGAAAGAAAATGTGAAAGTGGATATCGGCACGGATCAAACTTCCTTGCATAATCCATGGGCGGGTGGTTATTATCCTGCAGGATTAACATTTGATGAATCGAATGTATTAATGGCAACTGATCCGGATCGATTTAAAAAAGAAGTTCAGCAAACCTTGCTTCGCCATGCAAATTCTATTAATACGATGGCAGGTAAAGGGATGTATTTTTTCGATTATGGAAATGCATTTTTATTGGAAGCGTCTCGTGCCGGAGCTGATATCGTAAATGCTGACGGAACTTTTAAATTTAAATCCTATGTTCAGGATATTCTTGGACCAATGTGTTTTGATTATGGATTTGGTCCTTTTCGATGGGTGTGTTCCTCTTGTGATCCGAATGACCTTGCTACGACCGATAAATTAGCACTTCATGTGTTGGAGGAAATGTACAAAACGGCTCCGGATGAAATCAAACAACAGTTGACTGATAATATTCTTTGGATCAAGGATGCCATGCAAAATAATTTAGTAGTTGGTTCGCAGTCCCGCATATTATATGCCGACTCCGAAGCGCGCGTGAAAATTGCTGAAGCATTCAATGATGCAATTAAATCTGGTGAATTGTCTGCTCCAGTTATTCTTGGAAGGGATCATCATGATGTTTCCGGAACAGATTCGCCTTATCGTGAAACGTCAAATATTTATGACGGTTCCTCTTTTACTGCAGACATGGCTGTTCAGAATTTTGTTGGTGATGGTTTTCGTGGTGCAACCTGGATCTCCTTACACAACGGTGGTGGAGTAGGTTGGGGTGAAGTTATTAATGGTGGTTTCGGAATGGTACTCGATGGTACTGCGGATAGCGACAGACGTTTGAAATCAATGTTGTTCTGGGATGTCAACAATGGAATCGCCCGGAGAAGCTGGGCTAGAAATGAAGAGGCTCTGTTTGCTATCAAACGTGAAATGCAACGAACTCCAGAGTTAAAGATCACAATCCCGAATATGGTGGATGACGATCTGCTAAAAGATCTATTCTAATTCCGATACAATTGAAAAAGTATTTTTTTATTTCCTAAAAATCCTTTCTATCCTTTATTTTTTTGATTTTTTTTTAATTATTAGCCATGGCTTAGTTGAATTGGAATGATTTTTGGCATTGTACTTTAAACCATCCGTTATTTAATTTGTCAATGACTCAGATAATTCAAAGTAATATGAAAAAAATTGCCTTCCTTTTTTTATTATTTACAGTGTGTAATAATAAAGCTACCTTTTCTCAAAAGATTGAGAAAGTAGATTCATTAGGTTTACCAGGTGATAATTTAAATCTATATGCAGTACTGGATCTTTTTCAGAAGTCGAAAACGTTTGAAGAATTCGAAAAGCAATTAAATCTGGAAGATTCAAAGATCAATAATTTGGATTTAAATAATGATGATAAAACAGATTACATAAAAGTAATTGATCATCAGACAGGTGAATCACATGCTGTTGTATTGCAGGTGTTGGTTAGCGAAAAAGAAACTCAGGATGTAGCGGTTATTGAAATTGAAAAAGATAAAAGCGGAAAAGTGCTTGTGCAGATTGTCGGTAATGAAGTACTGTACGGCAAAGATTATATCGTTGAACCTACTGAAAATGATCCAACAGCAAAAGTTACTGATCCGAATAAAAAATCAGATACTTCTGTAACTTCTGATGGTAAAACGGTGATCATTAATAATACAACCAATAACTATAATACAACTACATCGCAAAATAATTCTCCAGACACCTACGTAGTGGTGAATCAATGGCCAATCATACACTATGTTTATACTCCGGCATATGTTGTATATGTTTCTCCTTGGCATTGGTATTATTACCCCTCTTGGTGGAGTGCTTGGTCTCCCTGGTATTGGCATAGTTATTATTGGCATCATCATAATTACTATCGTCACCATTATAATCATTATCACCGCACAAATTACTACCGTGCTCCTAATGCTCATAATTATTATGGTCCTCGCAGATCCGTTTCTGCAAGGGTTCAGCAAAACAGAACGGCAAAGGTTTATCAGCGGACGTATACGTCAAAAAGCCGAACAGGTGATGGGAAGATAGTTCCAGAAAAAACAAATCCTGCTTATCGAGACAAGCCCAAAGATGTTAAGGTAAATCCTGCTGTTAAGCCGAAGGATGATCGCCTAACGGGTGAAGATATAAAAAATCAACCTTCTGTTAAACCGAACAATACGCGTCCGGCATCGAAGGGTGATAAAAGAGATAATGGGAATAAACCTGCTTCTAAGCCTCGTGATAATGCGAAGCCAATTCAAAAGCAGACTCCTAAGGCGAGTCAAAGGCAAAACCCAAAGCCATCAAACAAGCCTGCACAAAGTGCACCGAATACAAATAAAGGTAGAGGAGGCCGTTAGGTCAGATTGGAAATTCTCTTAAATACATAAAAAAACTGCGATCAATAAAATGACCGCAGTTTTTTTATAAATGTATTGAAGTCTTTTTTATTCTACATATGTTGGCGTATTACAACTTTCCTTTCTGCCTGCAAATTCATACTTCAGTCCAATCCTGAGTTCGATGTTTTTGTTTTTTACATGTAATTCTGGTGTAACGTATGCAGGAGTAATATCAGGATTATAAAATGCTTCTACCAAAAATTTAAAATTTGAATAGCTGATGAACTCTACTCCGCCACCTAATCCCGCGCTGATATTAAGTTTAGAAAAACTACTTACGATCTCGGGTGATGTAGTGCTTTGGGTTAACATGTAATCCAAGCGCGGACCAACAAGTATATAAGGAATTATGCTATACATTTCGTACCGAAGTTTCAGATAGTTGTTCCATGAAAGATACTGTAATTTATTTGGATAATTCTGTTCAGGCTGTTTATCGATAGATCCTTTTTGGTTGTATTGTATTTCGCTCAGCCAACGCGCGTAATCATGGCTGAAAAATTCAGCGAAGAAGCTAGCGTTAAAACCAACCGTGTATTTTTTTTTTGAAATTGCAACAGGATCCTTAAAAAAGAATTTCTGATTTCCCAAGGATACTCCGGCTGTTAATCCAATGCTATTTACAAACTGCGCTTTGCATTGAAATGCAATCGTTAAAATAATGGCGAGTGAGATTATTTTTTTCATCATCTTTCTTTAAGGCTTAACGTCAAAATTATTTATAAAGTACAAGCTACCTGAATAAAAAATAATCGTTCAATGTTTAAGCACTTGCTGCTTCCATCGCTGGGTTTACTTTTTTTACTAAGCCTTGCAATACTTTTCCAGGTCCCACTTCTGTGAATGAAGTCGCTCCATCCGCGATCATTTGCTGAACAGTTTGTGTCCATTTCACTGGTGCTGTAAGTTGTGCAATCAGATTTTTTTTTATTTCCTCCGGATTTGCCACTGCACTTGCCGTTACATTCTGGTAAATAGGGCAGATCGGCTGGCTGAAATTTGTAGCATGGATAGCCGCTTCTAATTCTAACGCTGCTGGCTGCATTAAAGGAGAATGAAATGCTCCTCCTACAGGTAAAACCAACGCGCGTTTTGCACCGGCGGCTTTTAGTTGTTCGCAAGCAATGTTTACTCCGTTGATTGATCCGGAAATCACTAATTGTCCCGGACAGTTATAATTTGCTGCAACAACAATATCGCCATTCTTAGTGATCTCAGCACAGATATCTTCAATGATCTTATCGTCCAGATTCAATACAGCAGCCATGGTAGATGGATTCATCTCACAAGCTTTTTGCATTGCCAATGCCCGTTTAGAAACCAAAACAAGGGCATCCTCAAACGATAATGTTTTGTTTACAACCAATGCAGTGAATTCTCCTAAGCTATGTCCTGCAACCATTTCTGGTAGTATACTTTCTCCTAAGGTAGCGGCAAGGATCACAGAGTGTAAAAATATTGCGGGCTGCGTGACTTTGGTTTGTTTTAACTCTTCATCTGTTCCGCTGAACATGATGTCGGTGATTCTGAATCCTAATATCTCATTTGCTTTTTCAAACATTTCTTTTGCTAGTGCGGAAGTTTCATATAACTCTTTTCCCATTCCAACAAATTGGGAGCCTTGTCCCGGAAATACATATGCTTTCATATTTTTAATTTTATCAGCGAATTGTTTTCATCCGAAAGATTTTCCGCCGAGGTTAACTACATTTCAATATTAATAAAATAAAAAGAGTCCCGAATTTCTTCAGGACTCTTTTTATTCACAATGAATTGTGTGCTTATTTTCTGTTTCCAAATAGACGCAGCAAGAATAAAAACAAGTTAATAAAATCAAGGTATAGATTCAGCGCACCCAAAATAACAAGTTTGCTGGTAGACTCCAGTCCGAATTCTACACCCGCTCCGATTCTCTTTAGTTTTTGGACATCGTATGCCGTCAATCCGGTAAATACCAATACACCAATAAAACTGATGATGTAACTCATACTATCGCTTTGCAAGAACCAGTTGATCACACTCGCTACAATTATTCCTATAAGACCCATCATCATAATAGATCCAAATTTTGTAAGATCGGTTTCTGTCGTGTAACCAACTACCGACATCAATCCAAACATTGCAGCCGCCGCAGCAAATGTTCCGAAGATTGAACCGGATGTATAAACAAGAAATATGAAACTTAAACTTGCTCCCATTACTGCTGAGTATAATAAGAATAAGAACAAGATCACCGGATATGAAAATTTGTTAAAGCCGAGGGACATTGCAAGAACAAATCCGATAGGAGCGAACATGACAACATATCCAAGTATGGTTAAACCTCCTCCTTCCATGTTCACCAACAAAGAAAGCAATTCCATGTTGTGTCCGAAATAATACGCTACAATAGAAGTGATTGCCAAAGCTGCAAACATCCAAGAAAATACGCTCGCAATAAATGTCTTTGACATTGATGCGGTTTCCTGTTCCGACTGAGCATAATTCTTAATTCCCATTTTTTTGATTTTTTATTAAAAAGATATAACAAAAATAATACAGATTATTGTTATATGCAAATATGTCAGTAGGTTTAACAAATTTTTGTCTGCATTTAATGCAATTTTGCCCCGATTAAACTGATAAATTCCTTACGTGTAGTATCTTTTAAGAATTCCCCGGTAAAGGCCGAAGTTGTTGTTACCGAATTTTGTTTTTGGATTCCACGCATTTGCATGCATAAGTGGGAACATTCAATTACTACGGCAACACCAATTGGGTTAAGCGTGTCCTGAATACAATCTCTGATCTCGTTTGTTAGGCGTTCTTGCACTTGCAATCTGCGAGCAAATGCATCAACTAAACGCGGGATCTTGCTCAATCCAACCACACAGCCATTGGGAATGTAGGCCACATGTGCTTTCCCGAAAAAGGGAAGTAAATGATGTTCACACATCGAATACACTTCAATATCTTTAACGATCACCATTTGCTTGTAGTCTTCTTTAAACATTGCTGATTTTAAAATTTCAGCAGGATTCAGATCATAACCATGAGTCAAAAACTGCATCGCTTTAGCAACACGTTCCGGTGTCTTTAATAAACCTTCGCGCTCGGGATTCTCTCCCATATCGGTAAGAATAGCCTTGTATTTAGAGGCAATGTTATCAATCGATTTTAAATTATAGCGGTCAATTTTTTTATATCCTTCTACATCATCAAATTCATCGTGTCCCATATCGTATTTTGGTTCAATTAATAGTTAATTTATTAGCATTGATTTGTCTTAAAGGAAAATCAACATGTTTGAACATTGAGGTTACTCACCAAAATATTCAACATAATTATTTTCAGTCTCAAACAGTTTTACGCAGTGTAATTTGCAATCAAGATTGTTTACATGTGGCAAAAGTTCTTTCCAGATAGCGATGGCCACGTTTTCAGTAGAAGGCATTATTCCTTTCATAAAATCCACATCTAAATTCAGATTCTTGTGATCCAATTTGTCTGTGATGTGCTTTCTGATAATCAGGCTCAGATCTTTTAAGTTTACTGAATAGCCTGTATCCGAATTTACATTTCCTTTTACTGTTACATATAGAAGGTAATTGTGTCCGTGCCAGTTAGGATTCGAACATTTACCGAAAATTTCGTTGTTTTTTTCTTCGCTCCAGTTGGCATTGTGCAGCTTATGTGCTGCATTAAAATGTTCTCTTCGTGTTATATGGATCATAGTCGTTTTAATAGAATACAAATATAAGTTATCTCCACAATATATGAATAAAACAAATCTACATTCAGATTAAACAGCGGAACGTATTTTTTGTTTAGAAGATAACTATCTTTGTGTACATGAAAATACTAATTGTAGCTGCAACAAAGTTTGAGATTGAACCCTTGATTGAAAGGTTGGGTGCAATTAATCCCAGCGGTAGCCGTATTTTTTCTTGTAATTATAAAGAGCATGAAATTGATTTTTTGATTACCGGTATCGGAATGGTGGCCACGGCATACCATACGGGTAAAGTACTGAATGAATCCTATGATGCCGCATTTAATATTGGCATTTGTGGTAGTTTTAGTCGTAATATCGAAATAGGTTCGGTCGTAAATGTGTATGATGACCGTTTTTCGGAACTCGGAGCGGAAGATGATGGCGATATTCTTACGCTGGAAGAATTAAATTTAAACGGCGTTTCGAGAATTGAAAATTTAAGTGGTGCGCTCCATCCATTAATTGAAGCACTTCCCAAAGTATCCGGTATAACCGTAAATACAGCTCACGGGAATGAAGATAGCATAAAAAAAGTATACAATAAATTTCATCCATACACGGAAAGTATGGAAGGGGCTGCTTTTATGTTTGTTTGTGAACAAGAGAATATTCCTTACGTTCAAATCAGAGCAGTCTCTAATTATGTTGAAAAAAGAAATCGTGAAGCATGGAATATTCCTTTGGCAATTGTAAATTTAAATAAGCAGGTATTCGAAATTATCGAGCAGCTATAAACACACTGTTTTTCCTTTTCCATCGGAATGACAGTGCTATACAAATTATGAGTCAGTCAAAAATCAATAAGCAGCAGGAGGTCATTTCCTTGGGTTTCAGTCCTTGCCCGAACGATTGTTTTATTTTTGATGCGATGTTGCACGGAAAAATTGATACGGAAGGTTTGGTCTTTAACGTGTTTATGGAAGACGTAGAAACATTGAACCGTATGGCGTTTGTTGCCGAATTGGACGTTACCAAACTTAGCTACCATGCTTATGCCCACCTTACAAAAAAATATCAACTCCTGAATGCCGGGAGCGCGCTAGGAAATGCCTGCGGTCCGCTGCTTATTTCTTTGAAGAGTCATTTACCCGAAAATATCAATTCATTGAATATTGCCATTCCGGGAAAATATACAACAGCGAATTTTCTATTATCGCTTGCCTTTCCAGAGGCCGCAAATAAAGAAGAGATCGTGTTTTCTGAAATTGAGGAGGCGGTCTTATCTGGAAAAGTAGATGCAGGGCTAATTATTCATGAAAACCGGTTTACCTATGAGCAAAAAGGCTTAAAGAAAATTATTGACCTTGGCGAATATTGGGAAGCTCTTTCGAATGCTCCAATTCCATTGGGTGGGATTGTGATCAAACGTAATTTTTCTGAAGCGTTGAAATTGAAATTCGACAGGATATTGCGAAAAAGTGTAGAATATGCATTTGCAAACCCTGAATCTAGTCTTAGCTTTGTAAAGGAAAATGCTCAGGAGATGAGTGAAGAGGTAATGTATAAACACATCGGTTTGTACGTGAATACTTATTCGGTTGATCTTGGAGTTGAAGGCAAGCGAGCAGTTCGGCTGCTATTTGATAAAGCTCAGGATTTGGGAATAATTAATAAAATTGAAGACGAAATATTTTTGGGATCGTCATAAAATGAAGTGTTTCTTATGAACGTTAATGCGAAGAACGAAGCATTGCAGTTTAAAAGCGAGAGCGCTTTACTCGTTCCTCGCAATGATCGTTAAAATAAATATTTAATTCTTATAATATGATAATAGTAACAGGTGCAGCAGGTTTTGTTGGTAGTTGTTTGGTAAGCAAACTTAATCAGGAAGGTTTTGTTGATCTTATTCTTGTGGATGATTTTTCTTCTGAAGAGAAGATGAAAAATTTGGCCGGGAAAAAGTATTCTCAATTGATACATCGGGATAGTTTTGTTCAATGGCTAAAAGAAAATCAACGCTTAGTGCAATTTATTTTTCACATTGGAGCTCGCACGGATACTACGGAATTCAGTAAAGAAATATTTGACAGACTAAACTTGAATTATACTAAAGATATTTGGAATGTGTGTGTAGAATTTGGATTGCCACTAGTGTATGCTTCTTCTGCAGCAACTTATGGAATGGGTGAAAATGGGTATGATGACAACGAGTCTCTGATCGATAACTTAAAGCCCTTGAATCCATACGGAGATTCCAAAAATGAATTTGATAAGTGGGCCTTAAAGCAAGAGAAGAAGCCATATTTTTGGGTCGGACTTAAGTTCTTTAATGTTTATGGGCCAAATGAATTTCATAAGGGTCGTATGGCATCTGTGATCATGCATTCATTTAATCAGATTCAGGAAAAAGGATCCGTAAAATTATTTCGATCTCACCATCCCGATTATAAAGATGGCGAACAGTTGCGTGACTTTGTATACGTGAAGGATGTTGTGGATGTATGTCATTTCTTGCTTCATCACCGCAAAGATTCCGGGATCTATAATTTAGGTTCAGGTAAGGCGCGCACGTTTTTAGATCTTGTGAAAAATACGTTTGCTGGACTGGGGAAAGAAGCACAAATTGAGTTCATTGATACGCCAATCGATATCCGCGATAAATACCAGTATTATACAGAAGCGAATATGACGAAACTGAAATCGATCGGTTATTCAAAACCTTTTCATACGCTTGAAGAGGGCGTAAGTGATTATGTGAAAAATTATTTGCTTGGGAAGAAGTATTATTAAATAGAGGCACTTAGGCTGATCAAGGAAAGCTTAATTGTTTTCAATTTATTTTCAATTTCTGAAAATTGATTTTTCTCAATCTTCATTTCGTGCTTTACCGTTTTCCTATTTTCTTTCAGATATTTTTTCGCACCTTCTAATGTAAGTCCTTGTTCCTTTACGAGATTGAAGATTACTTTGAAGTTGTCGATATCGTCAGGAGTAAAGAGGCGGTTCCCTTTCTTGTTTTTTTTTGGTTTGATAATATCAAATTCCTTTTCCCAAAAGCGAATCAAGGAAGTGTTCACTGAGAACATTTCCGAAACTTCACCAATGGTGTAGTATAATTTAACGGTATCGGTTTCTTTATAAGGCAATGCGAAATAGTATAAAATGAAAATTATGAATTATAACTGATACTGAAAGAAAAAAAACATTTTTTAGTCAAATGATTGTGACGATTGCTCCGAGAGTTCGATCAATTTCTGATATTGTTCCGGTGTTAAGTCGCTGTAATAATAGTTGATCGGATTCATTTTTTCTCCACTTTTCATCACTTCATAGTGCACGTGAGGTGCCGTTGAAAGTCCTGTGCTACCAACGTAACCGATCAGCTGACCACGTTTGATCTTTTGTCCGGGACGCACTACAAATTTTAACATATGCCCGTATAATGTTTTATAACCGTAACCGTGATTTAAAACAACGTGATTTCCGTAACCCTGAGCGGTGGCATCTGCCCGCTCAACTAGGGCATCTCCGGTTGCCCTGATCTCTGTACCTTGTGGCGCGGCAAAATCCATTCCTGGATGAAACTCCGGTGTTTTGTAAATTGGATGCGTTCTCCATCCGAATCCAGAAGGCTGGTGTCTCAGATCTTCATTGGCAATCGGCTGAATAGCAGGAATAGAGGCCAGAAGTTGGGCTTTCCCTTTCACTAGCTTAACAACTTCATCAAATGATTTCGATTGAATGTAGAGTTGTTTACTAATCCTATCCATTCGTTTACTGGTTTCAATCATCAGATCCGAATTGTTGAACCCTTGTAATTCTTTGTATCGGTCTACTCCGCCAAATCCGGCTTTGCGGATAGTTGCGGGAATCGGTTCCGCTTCAAAAATCGTCCGGTAGATATTGTTATCTCGGTCTTGAATATCGTCCAGAACTTCTGCCACCTCAGTCATACGGTTATTCAAAAGTTCATATTGAAGGGAAATAACCTCGTTTTCGCGTCTCAATTGCTTCTCTTTAGGCGAATTCAGGTATTTGAAGGCGAGGATGATGGTAATCGTTGCAAAAAACAAACCTGTTGCCAAGTATGAAAGCACCTGCCAAAACCGCTTACGGATTGATACAGTCACCTTTTCATAGGTAAGCGACTTGGTATTGAATTTATATTTGATCTTACTCAATATTTCTTTGCTTTGCTTAATGCGAATTTACACAAATAAACTAAATTTGCAATCTTGTTTAGTTTAGGAATTGGGAGTTCAGAGATTTTAATGTGAATTTCTAAAATAAAAGAGAATAAAAACGGAGAAATAGGATAGCTGTTTGATTCTCAGAAATATTAATAAATCAAGTTTTATGGAATCAAGTAAAGTACGCCAGACATTTTTAGATTTTTTTAAGTCGAAAGGGCACGAAATTGTGCCTTCATCACCAATGGTTGTGAAAAATGATCCGACATTAATGTTCATTAATTCTGGGATGGCACCTTTCAAAGATTTGTTTTTGGGAAATGCGCCCATAAAATTCCACCGTCTGGTGGATACACAGAAATGTCTTCGTGTAAGCGGCAAACACAACGATTTGGAAGAAGTTGGTGTTGATACCTATCACCATACGATGTTCGAAATGTTAGGTAATTGGAGTTTTGGTGATTATTTTAAAAAAGAGGCAATAACCTGGGCTTGGGAATTATTGACGGAGGTTTACAAAATAGATAAATCACGTTTGTATGTAACCGTTTTTGAAGGCAGTAAAGATGATAATTTAGGATTCGATCAGGAGGCCTATGATATCTGGAAACAGTTTATTCCTGAGGAGCGTATTCTGCGAGGAAATAAAAAAGATAACTTTTGGGAGATGGGTGATATCGGTCCTTGTGGACCGTGTTCTGAAATTCATTACGATGGCAGAACAGATGAGGAAATTGCAAAAGTAAGTGGTGCTTTACGAGTGAATAATGATGATCCGCAAGTTATTGAAGTGTGGAATAATGTATTCATGGAGTTTGAAAGAAAGGCAGATGGATCCTTGGTGAAATTGCCAAAACAGCATGTGGATACAGGAATGGGTTTTGAGAGGCTCGTGCGTGTACTTCAGGGTAAACAATCAAATTATGATACGGATGTTTTTAAGCCGGTTATCGGTAAGATTGAAGAACTTTCTGGCTTGCGTTATAAGCCGAAAGACGAAGAGAAGCATCCGAAACAACTTATAGTAAATATTGGAATGCGTGTTATTGCAGATCATATCCGTGCTATTTCTTTCAGTATTGCTGATGGGCAATTACCCTCCAATACAGGAGCAGGTTATGTGATCCGCAGGATTTTAAGAAGAGCGATCCGATATGGTTATCAATCGTTGAATTTAAAAGAACCGTTCATGTATCGGTTGGTTCCTATTCTTGCACATCAGATGGGGCATGCCTTTCCGGAACTTGTATCGCAGAAATTATTGATCGAGAAAGTGATTAAAGAAGAAGAGATCGCTTTTTTTCGCACCTTAGAAAATGGATTAAAGCGCATAGATCAAGTATGCGCAACAACCTTGCGTGAAAAGAAACAAATAGTGGATGGTGCGATCGTTTTTGAATTGTATGATACGTTCGGTTTTCCAATCGATCTTACTTCATTGATAGCCCGTGGCTATGGTTTGAGTATAGATGAATCAGGTTTTCAGAAAGAATTAGAAAAACAAAAAAATCGTTCGAGAGAAGCAACAGCCGTTGATACCGGTGATTGGATATTGGTGGAAGGTAGAAAAGCAGAAGAGGGCGGACGGGTATTTGTCGGTTACAAGCAATTGGAAGCAGAAAGCAAGATTATTCAATACCGCAAAGTAAAAGCGAAAGGAAAGGAGCAGTTTCAATTAGTGTTGAATAACACTCCTTTTTATGCGGAAAGTGGCGGACAAGTGGGCGATAACGGAGTGCTAAAGTCGGAAAACGAAACGATTACTATTACTGATACGAAGAAAGAAAATGGAATCATCATCCATTTTGCTGATAAACTTCCGGAAAATTTTACAGAGACATTTATTGCAAAAGTAAATGCTCAACGAAGAAAAATGACTGAAAATAATCACAGTACAACTCATTTAATGCATGCAGCTCTCCGACAGGTTTTAGGAACACATGTAGAGCAAAAAGGAAGTTTGGTGAACGATGAATACCTGCGTTTCGATTTTTCTCATTTTTCTAAAGTAACAGATGAAGAGATTGCTCAAATCGAATCTATCGTAAATGAAAAGATTCGGGAGAATATTGCTTCTGATATCAAAGAAATGCCAATTGATGAAGCACGTAAGACCGGCGCAATGGCTTTATTTGGTGAAAAATATGGAGACCTTGTTCGTGTTGTTACATTCGATAAAAATTATTCAATTGAATTGTGTGGTGGAACACATGTTCCCGCAACAGGGCAGATAGGTTTGTTTAAAATTACTTCCGAAGGCGCAGTTGCTGCAGGTATCAGAAGGATCGAGGCAATCACATCTGTGAAGGCGGAGGAATTCTTCAACGATCAGATTGGTTTGGTTAACGAAGTAAAAGCTCTTTTGAAAAATCCGAAAGATGTCGTTAAAAGTTTGCAGGGATTACTAGACCACAATTCTGAGTTGCAGAAACAGATTGATCAATTGCTACGTGAAAAGGCGAAAGGATTGAAAGTAGATTTGCTTGCTAAAAAACAAAGCATCAATGGTATTAATTTTATTTCCGAAAAAATTGATCTGGATTCTGCTGACGCAATTAAAGATCTATTGTATGAAGTAAGAAGCCAGATTGATAACTTATTTATGGTAATTGGTGCTGAGGTGAAAGGAAAACCAAGTTTATCCATCATCATTTCTGATAATTTAGTGACAGAGAAAAATCTGAATGCAGGAACAATCATGCGTGATATTGCAAAGGAGATACAAGGTGGAGGCGGTGGCCAACCTTTTTATGCAAATGCTGGAGGAAGTAATCTGCAAGGAATTGCTAAGGCATTGGAAAAAGCGAGGACGTATTTGAATTAGATAATTACTCCGAAAGAAATTTCGGAGTTTTTTTTATTTCCGGAGCCTGATTTAAAATTATCTTGTTTACAGCACTAAATTAACTTTTAGTGCTACTTAAATGACTTTTATTTCTTTTTATTCCTACTCATATTTGTAAAAAAATCATGAAAAAAATTAATTATCTCCTTGCTTCGATTTTATTTTTTTTAACATTTTTATCGAAAGCCCAGCCTTATCAAGTTGGTCATACCCAAATAACCTATACCGATCCGGCAAGGGGAGGCAGAAGTATTCAAACAGAGATCTATTACCCTGCTGTTTTAGCAGGAGAAAGTGTGCCTGTATCTTCAGGAGTGTATCCTCTGATTGTTTTTGGACATGGTTTTGTTATGGCTTGGGATGCGTACCAGAATGTTTGGGAAAATTTGGTTCCTCAAGGATACATTGTTGCGTTTCCTCGCACAGAGGGGAGTATCAGTCCTGTTCATGCTGAGTTTGGTAAGGATCTGAAATTTTTGGTGTCCAAACTTCAAAGTGAAAGTGCAGTTAATGTAGCATCCCTTTTCTACAATCATATAAACACAAAATCAGCGATTATGGGTCACTCTATGGGAGGAGGAAGTGCATTTTTAGCTGCAGAAAGCAATACGGACATCACTACGATGGTGACTTTTGCCGCAGCAAATACAAGTCCCCCTTCGATAGCTGCCGCAAATAATGTATTGGTACCTTCACTTGTTTTTGCTGGTGAAAATGATTGTGTGGCTCCGCCTGCTGTGCATCAGATTCCCATGTATGATTCTCTGGGTACTGCATGTAAAACTTTTATCAGTATTAAGGGAGGAGCACATTGCGAGTTTGCAAACTTTAATTTTAATTGTTCATTCGGACAATCTACCTGTACGCCTGCACCAACTATTACGCGCAGCCAACAGCAGGATGCTTCTTCCGATTTTCTCAAATTGTGGTTAGAATATTATTTGAAAGATATGTGTAATTCATGGAATGCTTTTAATGATTCCCTATCTGTTTCTCCTCGTATTACTCACAACCAATCCTGTACGATTGCTGATCCTGTTATTTCACTTTCTGGTTCCTTGCTAACATCAACTTCTGCAGCAACCTACCAGTGGTTTTTCAACGGATCGATTATTCCCGGCGCAACAGCGCAAAATTATTCGGCAACCGTAGCGGGAAATTATTACGTGGAAGTAACCTATTACAATAACTGTCCATATCCATCGAATACAGTAAATGTTGTTGCAACGGGTGTACCAAATAATTCAGGTCTTGAAGGTTTAAGTATTTACCCGAATCCTTCGGATGAATTTATAACGGTGCTATTTACACCTCCTTCAACAGCGGATATATCAATCCGTATTTCGAATCTTATCGGAGAAGTTGTCTATCAGAATTCTTTTTATGGCATTGCAAATCAAATTCAGACACATAAGTTGTCTTTAATGGAACTGAAGCGTGGCATTTATTTTATTGAGGTAGGTTCAACTACGTTTAAATTTGTTGAAAAAATAGTAAAGCAATAGATTTTTTTGCTGCGGAAAGAAGCGCCTGGCGTTCAAACGCTGAATGGCAGGCTTTTCTATTTTTCGATGCGCCAGTCGATCGGTAAAATCCCCTGATGCTCTAATATTTTATTCGTTTTAGAAAAGTGTTTACAACCAAAAAAGGCACCTCTTGCTAATGGTGACGGGTGAGCTGCTTTTAAAATAAAGTGTTTATCGCTAAGGATCAGATCTGCTTTTGTTTGGGCAAAATTCCCCCAAAGCAAAAAAATAATTCCTTTTTTGTTATCAGAAATAGCCTTTATGATGCTGTCTGTGAATTTTTCCCAACCTTTTTTTTGATGAGAGCCGGCTGCACCCGCTCTAACAGTCAGTGTCGCATTCAATAATAATACACCTTGATCAGCCCACGATTCTAGATTACCGTCCTGAGGAATCGGAATACCTAGATCATCCCTTAATTCTTTAAAAACATTCACCAATGACGGTGGTTTTCGAATTCCTGGGCTTACAGAAAAACACAGTCCATTTGCCTGTCCGGGGCCATGATATGGATCTTGACCGATAATGACCACTTTTACATTATCGAATGGAGTTCGGTTGAGTGCCGCAAAAATCAGATTTCCTGGAGGGTATACTAAATGCTTTTCCTTTTCGTTTAAAAGAAAGTGTTTCAGTTTATAAAAGTAATCAGAATTGAATTGTTCATCTAATACCTTTTTCCAGCTTTTATGAATATCAACATCGGGTTTGGTCATATTTTAAGTGTCGTTTCAAGCATCAAAAGTACTGTTATTTAGCGTTTTTAATCCTTTGTGTAAAAAATAGTTGTTAAATGGGTTGCATGAATCTAGAATTATTCTAATTTTGCATCTCATTATAGATTGTCCAGTATTAATTATTATCATACTTCTCATGAAAAAAGTTTTTGTAATTACCATGTCGGTTGTTTTTATAGCTGCTACTTTATCCTCATGCAGAAGTCATGAGCGTTGTGCTGCATATGGGAAAATTAACAAAATCGATTCAGGAAAGAAAATCTCTGATAAGACAGAAAAGTCAATATAATTCTAACCTTTTTCCTGGTGAAAAGAATGTCTATAATTGCTGAAACAGCATTCTTTTTGAGCACAATATTTATTTATTACAAGTCTCATACATCACATTCAGGTGTTACTCTTTAAGCCGCTAAGGTAAATTAAGCTCAATCATATATCCTTTTTAATTTCACTTTCTTATGAACTGGTTGCCCTTAGTTACTTTAGATGAGTTAACTCAAGTTGATATGTTATCTAATCAGCCTGATATTTCTGCTGTTGTTATCTTTAAACATAGTACCCGTTGCTCAATAAGTTCAATGGCACTCAATCGATTGGAGCGTTCCTGGAGTTTTCCGGAGCAAAAGCTGCCTGCCTATTATCTGGATCTATTAAACTTTAGGGCTATTTCAGCTGAAATTGAGCAGAGATATGGTATTACGCATCAATCGCCGCAAATATTGGTCATCAAAAACGGAAAATGTATCTTTTCGGCTACTCATTCTGATATTTCAGTAACAGATCTTGCAGCATTTATTAATAGTTAAAAATAACTGTTTGTTTTATTTCCTGGCTAAGACTCTTTGCAACGGGGCAAGTGAATGCAGCATGTTCCAATAATTTTTTATCTGCATCCGAATAATTGTTTTTCGGCATTGTAAATTCAACGATAATCTCAGCTACTCTTCTCGGATCCGATATCATTATCTTTGTGATCTCAATGCTTGTTCCCTCAATTTTGAGTGCGTGTCTTTCAGCAACGATACCCATGATTGTGACCATGCAACAGCCCAACGATGTAGCTAGTAAATCTGTGGGAGAAAAAGCTTCCCCTTTACCATTATTATCTATTGGAGCGTCTGTCAGGATGGCTCTGCCGGATTGCAGGTGAGTAGATTCAGTTCGGAGATTCCCCTGGTATACTATTTTTGATGTTTTCATCGTTTTAATGGTTGGGATAAATGTGTTTTGTTTCGTATATTTGTAACTGTATTATATTTGAGTAAAGATAAGCGAATGCGCAAGAATTTATATCTATTTATTTTATTTTCTCTTTTTACCTTTTCCGTTTCTGGACAAGAGCTACAAGATGATCTTTCGCGATTGGAGCGCGGTGAGGACTTAAAAGTTCTTTATCGGAACGAATCCAGTATCGGATTGTATGTTCACTCTGCCGGAGGATTAGGTTTAGCTTACCGCAGAGGATACCACGTTCATGGTACACGCAAACGTATGCTTGAAATTGAAGTTCAGAATTTCAGACATCCCAAAGAAATTAAAAGTGTAAATGCATATTACGATAACGCAAAGGGTTTTAGTTACGGTAAATTAAATTCTTTCTTGATCATCCGTCCGGGAATTGGAGTTCAAAATATCTTGTTTGAAAAGTCAGAGAAAAAAAATGTAGAGATTAGATATTCCTATTTTATCGGAGCTACCTTGGCATTTGCAAAACCTGTTTATCTTGAAATTATTGTTCCTACGGCAGATCCAACTGTCAGTACAGTTTCTACAACGCGATACGATCCGGATGAACATTTTCCTTCTGAAATTTATGGTAAAGCGTCTTTTTTTAAAGGAGTAGATCAAACACGGATCTATCCGGGAGGATATGCGAAACTGGCCTTGAGTTTTGAGTATGGTAAACGGTACAATGTTATTAAGGCAATTGAAACCGGAGCCGTATTAGATGTTTATCCCACCGTACTTCCAATGATGGCCTTTAGCGAAAAACAACAAGTGTTTGTTTCTTTATACCTGAAAATGGTATGGGGCAAAAAATGGTTTTAATAAGTAGTAAATGCTGAAAAACGGCTTGTTTCTTTTTTTGCCGATACTTCGATCAGCCTTTTACAGATTAATTTAATTAATATACGTATGTCTGATAGTATAATTTCCGAAGAGAGAAAATTCCAACGTAAGCCTGATTGGCTGAGAGTTAAATTGCCAACTGGTAAGGAGTATGCACAAGTCCGTGAAATTGTTTCCAAGCATAAATTGCATACAATCTGCGAAAGTGGAAACTGTCCGAATATGGGCGAATGCTGGGGTGCGGGAACTGCTACGTTCATGATCCTTGGAAATATTTGCACACGATCTTGTGGCTTTTGCAATGTTGCTACAGGAAAACCTTTAGCGGCAGATCTGCAAGAACCGGAAAGAGTTGCCGAATCCGTTCGTTTGATGAACGTGAAACATTGTGTGATCACCTCTGTAGATCGTGATGATTTAAAAGATGGTGGTTCCACTATTTGGGCAGAAACAATCAATGCCATCAGAAGAGTAAGTCCTCAAACTAAATTTGAAACATTGATTCCTGATTTTCAAGGGAAGTGGGAAAATTTACAGCGCATCATTGATGTGAAGCCGGATATTGTTTCACATAATTTGGAAACAGTTCGCAGGTTAACAAAACAAGTTCGCATTCAGGCAAAATACGATAGAAGTTTAGAAGTATTAAAGCGCTTGAAAGATGCTGGAGTAAAAACAAAATGCGGTGTCATGCTTGGACTTGGTGAAACGGAGGATGAAGTAATTGAGACAATGGATGACTTAAGAGCAGTTGGTTGTGATGTATTAACACTCGGACAATATTTACAGCCGACTACAAAACATTTGCCCGTAGCCGAATTTATTCGTCCCGAAATATTCGCAAAATACAAAGAGATTGGACTATCAAAAGGATTTCGTTTCGTTGAAAGCGGACCTTTAGTGAGATCCTCTTATCACGCTGAAAAACATATTTTTTAAAAAAATTAAATTCATAGACACATAGAAAAAAGGAAGATTAAGTACTATTCGTGTAGCGTTTCACATAGTCTATAAATTGTTAACGATTTATGGGTATGTATTTATCTAATCTGCTTGCAGATTAATAATCCGTTTTAAATCCTTTCTTGCCCCGAAAAAATCAGTGTAAATCCGTTTTATCTGCTTCATCCGTGTTCCATTTCCACGAATGTTCCATCCGAAGTCGCATTATTTTTCCAGCATCGAACTACTTTTCACTCTATCTTTGTAATGAAATTCCACTAAGTAAAATGAGCATAACAATAACCGAAAATAAAACATTTGAAAAAAGCAATTTTCCTGAAACTTCTTTGCAAAAAGGAGAATATGAAAATTGTCAATTCAAAGAGTGTGATTTTTCAAATGCTCATTTATCCAACTATATTTTTGTGGATTGTGAATTTATCGATTGCAATTTAAGTCTGACCAAATTCAGTAATACTGCATTGAAGACAGTGAATTTTAAAAATTGCAAAGTATTAGGACTGAATTTTGCTGAATGCAACGACTTTTTGTTTGCTGTAAATTTTGAAGATTGTTTGTTGAATTTATCCATGTTCTACAATAAAAAACTAAAAGCAACAAAGTTCAAAAATTGTAGTCTGCACGAAGTGGACTTTACGGAGACGGATTTAACAAATGCAACCTTTGATAATTGCGATTTGATGGGTGCTATTTTCAGAAATTCTATTTTAGAAAAAGCAGATTTAAGAACAGCCTTTCATTTTTCGATTGACCCGGAAGCAAATAGAATGAAGAAAGCAAAATTTTCACGAATGGGATTGGATGGCTTGCTTCATAAGTATGGCATTGATGTAACGTAAATTAAACACATAGACACATAGAAAAAATATAAAAGGTTGGGGTGTTATTACATAGGAAAAAATAAATTTTGTACACAGACATATCTCTATCTTTGTTAGCTTGCTTCAAACCTATGAAAACACGAAGGAAAAATAGAATTAAGAAAATAGAATAATGATCGTTTTGCAGCATTCGCACATTCGGAACTAAAAGGTAAAAACTATATGTCTATGTGTTTAAAAATCCATAATTTAAAGATAAATCACTAAATGAAAAAAATTAAAGTTGCAATAAATGGTTTCGGAAGAATAGGCAGAGTTACTTTGCGAATTTTGTTAACACGTGAAAATATAGAAGTAGTAGCGATCAATGATCTTACAGATGCAAAAACATTGGCTCATCTTTTAAAATATGATTCCGTCCATGGTATTATTAATGCCGATATTAAAGTAGAAGATAAGGCGATTGTTATTAATGGAAAAAAAATTGCGGTGTATGCCGAAAAAGATCCAGCAAACCTTCCTTGGAAAGCATTGGGTATTGATGTTGTTATTGAATCAACAGGTTTTTTTCTTGACAGAGAAACTGCTGGGAAACATATTGCTGCCGGTGCAAGAAAAGTAATTATTTCTGCTCCACCCAAGGCAGACGATATCAAAACGGTAGTGTTGGGAATAAATGATGCTATAATAAGTAATGATGATGTTATAATTTCAAATGCTTCATGTACTACAAATTGTGCAGCACCAATGATTCAAGTGTTGGACTCCAATTGGGGCCTAGAAGATGGGTACATCACTACCGTGCATTCTTATACTGGTGATCAGCGTTTACACGATGCACCTCATAAAGATTTGAGAAGAGCAAGAGCTGCGGCGCTTTCAATTGTTCCAACATCTACCGGAGCAGCTAAAGCGATCACAAAAATATTTCCTCACCTTACCGGAAAATTAGGCGGCTGTGGAATGCGTGTTCCCGTTCCGGATGGTTCATTAACCGATATAACGTGTGTGCTTACGAAATCTGTTACACCTGCCGAGATAAATGCTGCGTTTAAAAAAGCAAGTGAAACCTATCTGAAAGGAATCTTAGAATATACCGAGGATCCGATTGTTTCTGTCGATGTTGTCGGTAATCCGCATTCATGTATCTATGATGCAGAATTTACTTCGGTTGTTGGAAATATGATCAAAGTTATTGGATGGTATGATAATGAATACGGCTATTCAAGCCGATTGGCAGATTTGATTCAGAAAGTAGGAATACCTTCTTAAAATAAGTAGAATTGTTGTATTGAGATTAAGCCAGGCTGTAAAACGAATTTCGATACAGGCTTATTTTTCGAAATAAATTATAAATTATAAAAAATAATTTACAGTAAAAAGAATGTACTTATTCTATTTATAGATTTTTAGTTCCAAATTCTCTCCATCAAACACTGCGTAGGTATTGTAGTTGATCCATTCACCTAAATTGATGTAGCGGCTTTTTTCATCGAGTTGTATATCCAGCGGTAAATGACGATGGCCAAAAATGAAATAATCGAAATATTCTTTTTGTAAAAGTTCTTTGCAGTATACAGCTAGCCACTCGTTTTCTTCTCCTTTAAACTGTTCGTCTTTGGGTGCATTGGAAGCTCTGCTTTTTCGGGACAAGAAATGAGCCATTCCTATTCCGAAATTCGGATGAATACGTGCAAAAAGCCACTGATTTATCGGACTTGTAAATATTTTCTTTATGAACTTATACCCATAATCTCCAGGACCTAATCCATCACCATGTCCTAGATAGAATTTCTTACCATTGTATTCTTTCGTTATCGGATTGCGATGAATAGTTACTCCCAATTCTTTTTCTAAATAATCAAACATCCAAACATCGTGATTCCCTGTGAAGAGGGTTATTGGGATTCCTGAATCAACTATCTCAGCAATCTTTCCGAGTAAGCGAATGAACCCTTTCGGCACTGCATGTTTGTATTCAAACCAAAAATCAAATACATCGCCCATCAAATAAATTTCCTGAGCATCCAAGCTTACTTCATCTAGCCATTTTACAATAAACTTTTCGCGCTCCAAACTTTTTTCATAGTTTGGTACACCAAGGTGAAAGTCGGATGCAAAATAAATTTTTTTGTTCGATGTCATTTTTTATTTATACTATAAAGTTCCTTGTTCACCATGTAGAAAGAGTTCAATAATTTTTTTTATTGTCATTTCGACCGCAGAGAAGAAATCTCTTTCAGCTACAGCTCAAAATTCCGCATCAGATTAAATGGGTTGATCAGATTTATGTTTAAAGTAAATCGTATCGTTTCCTGATATTTAAGGCCATTCGCTTCCTTATAGTTTTTCAAATCCTGTGATAATAAAATAGGGAAATAAATTTCAAATAAGTTCTTTCTGATGGAAAGGCAAACACCTGCATTGTATAAAACGTTTTCACCTGTTAACGAACTATTATCTGCAGTTCCAAAATCAGCGTAAAGATTGATCGGAAGTTTTATGTTTCCTAAAGATGATTTCAGATTCAGGGCCGCGATCCATAACGATGATTGCCCTAGTGGTGAATAGAATTTGAATCCTCCATCGGTTTCTGTAAATTGGTTTGCAAGGACACTTCCGTCACCAATTATTTCAGTTCTTCCCAGAAAGATATTGTCGTATAAGTAATCCTGCGAACCTGTTTGTCCGCTTAACCGGAAGCGGTATGGCCCGGCATCAGTAGTTGTTGTTCCAACAAATGTTCCAGCAAAGAAACGAATATCGAATCCTTTATTTTTACGTTTGTAATTAATAGAATAATGAGCAGTCAGGGCCGTCTTCATCATTTTTTCGCCCTGCTGGAAATTGAAGTTCACATCGAACGGATTTATTGCATCCTCTTTTGAAAAAATAAAAGACAGGTCGTTAAAGTTAGTTGTTACAGCATCATCTCTTTTGTAGATCGTGGGTCGGAATGCATAATTCGCTGTAAAATTATCTTTTATAATGGTAATGTGACGGTAGCGGATATCAAAGTTGAACGGACTTCTCGGTTCCGATTTTTTAAGACGGATAAAAAGTTCAGGTGCAATTTTATTGAAATTTAAATTCAGCGGATCGTTATTTATATCGTTAGGATCATTGGAAAACGAATATCGAGTTCCTGTGATTCCAATTGTAACACGCTGTAATGCGTTTTTTGGAAAAAAAGTATAAGCAATATGTCCATACCCAGCAACGTCCTTTGCAGTATAGCTGAACATCGGCATCAGTTCAAATTCGAATTTCTTTTGAGGTAGTATGTTGTTGTAAAATGCGAGTCCGAACATCCATTTATTATAGTTGTTCCATCCGGCAACGGGTGTCCAGAAAAGTTGTGTTTTGTCGGGGTTATCAAGGCTGCCAAGGAATTGTAGTCTAATCGGTTCCACCTTTTTGAAAATTCCGGATGTACGTATCTTATTATTATTTCTATTCATCTCCGGCATGTCTTCACGCATGTCGATTTTAAAATAATCGATATCCGATTTCGGAAATGTTAATGCTTGCTTCCCTGCAAAGCCTTCATAGACAACTTCCCCGATCAGTTTGCCATCTTTTACACCTTGAATAAAAACAGGACTATTTATTCCTCCCTTATTTTTTACACCTAGATCCCATGTTCCATCCTGATTTTTATGAGCAAAAGATATTTTATAATCTAATTTTTCAGTCGAGTTGATTAGTCCGTTAAACAGCCAATCTAAATTTTTACCACATGTTTTTTCTATTGATCTTCTGAAATCTTCTGGTAAAGGATGTTTGAAATGCCATTCATCAAAATAGGCTTGCATGGCTATGTCCATTTCGGCCTCGCCTAAATAAGCCATCAGATAATCCATGACAATCGCTGTTTTTGAATAGACGATACCGCCATAATTTATTTGTGTGAAATCTTTTGAAGGGGTCGATATTGCCTGATCTTCATTTTTTGCTGCTGAGAAAAGGTAGGATAGTTCATATTGACTTTTATGTCTATAGCGAGAAAGATCAAATGCTTTTCCTATGGGGCCGTCTGCAATATTACCAAGCAGTTTCTGATCCGGATATTTTGTTTCGATGTATCTATTTTCGTTAAAGGAATTTAGTCCTTCATCCATCCATCCGTGTTGTCTTTCATTTGAACCCAACATTCCATAAAACCAATTGTGTCCCACTTCATGCGTTATCACCACATCCAGTTGAAACGCATTTCCACTGCCACCAATAACAGTTATGTTCGGATATTCCATTCCCCCTCCAGCGCTGATTGTGCCGTCTACCGCAGTACATTGTGCATATGGATAATCGCCATTCCATTGTGAATAATAATAGATCGCGTCATTCAGATATTGAATACTATTTTTCCACAAACTTCCTTCAGCATTCGTGAACATCGCCCAGGTTGTGACTTTGTTTTTTGTATGAGGAGTAGTGACCTCCCCTTTTAAAACATGGTAACGTTTGTCGCAGAACCACGCAAAGTCATGAACGTTTTTTTGTGTAAATCGCAAGGTCTTTGTTTCAGTGTCGGAGGCAGGAAAAGTGAGATCATCTTTATCGAATGTCGTCATCGCCTCCGTTATTTTTACATTTTTTTCAAGCCATTCGATTTCCTCTTCGCCATTAACCAGATCTCCGGTTGCACCAAGAACATAGTTTTTTGGAAGCGTAATGCTGACATCATAGCTGCCGAATTCGGAATAAAACTCACCTTGATTTAAATACGGCATTTGATTCCAACCTGTTCTGTCAAAAACAGCCGGCTTGGGATACCATTGTGTTATCTGGTATGATTGACCGATATGACCCATACGGGAAATTTTTCCTGAAGGGATTTTCACATGGAAAGGAGTGGAGATGATTATTTTGTCTCCGCTTTTTAATGGTTCATTTAAAATAATCTTACAAATATCGATACTGTCTTTTAGGAATTCCCACTTAACTGGCTGATCGTTTATTTTAAAGTCCAGCTGGTCAATGTATCCTTTTTCATCCTCTTTCGCATTGTACAATACTTTATTCCCGCCTTCAATCAGTTGTTTCGCAAGCGCAGTGTTATTGTCCTTGTATGCATTTGCCCATACGTGCATGTAGATATAGGTAAGTGTGGAAGGAGAATTGTTAATGTATTCAATTTTTTCATCGGCAGTGAATTCATTTTTTACGTCATCCAGTTTTACATGGATGGTGTAATTTACTTCTTGCTGAAAATAAGTTTGAGCATTTGCATTTTTAAAATGCGAAAGTAGAATAATCGAGGAGTATAAAAGATATTTTATTTTCATGTCAGGAGTTGTATTGTGCTTATTTAAAGACCTCTTCTAATTTTTTATCCAATGCTTCGCCGCGTAAATTTTTCGCAATGATTTTTCCTTCTTTGTCGATGAGCACATTGGTAGGAATAGAATTGAAATTATACAAAGCAACAACGGGAGATTGCCAGAATTTAAAGTCGCAAACATGATTGGTCCAGGTCAGACCGTCTGCTCTGATTGCACCTTTCCATTTTTCCATGTCTTTGTCGAGCGAAACACTATAGATATCAAATCCTTTTGATTTGTATTTGTTGTATGCTTTTACAACGGTAGGGTTCTCCGCGCGGCAGGGGCCGCACCACGATGCCCAAAAGTCGATCAATATAACTTTCCCTTTTAAAGATGATAAAGCCAAGGGTTTGTCATCGGGTGTATTCATATTGATCTCCGGAGCAAGCGTTCCGATAGCTAGTTTTCTGCTCGACGTTATTCCATCGTGAAATGCTTTGATGTAGGCGGAGTTTGGGTATTTTTTAAATAAGCCATCATCCAGTTTGAAATATGTATCCATAAATTCTTCAGGCTGCAATTGTTGAATAGCAGCAAGTGAAGCGAATGATGATGAATATTTTTCAATGAACTCTTTCAGGTATTGGTTATGAGCATTTACCAATTCGGTATATGGTTTTTCCATTGCATTGCTCATAGAATCGATGCGGAGCGAATCCATTTTAGTGATATTTACAAATGCCTGAAATATCTTTTGCAGTGAATCGCGTTTTTTATAATTTTCAGCAGAGCGCTGATTTACTTCCCAGAATAATTTCGAATCTTCCGAGCCTTCAACCGTGTAGGTGTTACCAAGGTCTGCAACATCACCTGTTATTGAAACTTTTTGATCCACATCAAAAATGAATGTTGCAAAATTTCTATCCGAAGTTTTTAACCTGTAAAATCCGATCTCGGTGATTGACGGATTCATTGTGAATTCTCCATTCTCATCCAGAAAAGCCGTATCGATTCTTTTCAATCCATCGGTCGCCATCTGTTCAAGAAACAAGGTGTCGCTATGTGCATTTCCTAACTTTCCTTTTAATTCGAAACCTGTTGTGGAATCCGAGTTCGTATTTGAGCATGCCGAAAGCAGCACAATCGGTAATGCTAGATTTAATAAGTATAATTTCATAGTGTTGAGCAGTTTATTTTTCAAGCATTTCTTTTACTAATTCAGTCGCTACCTTCGGGTCGGCTTTTCCCTTCGAAAGTTTCATTACTTCACCCATGAACAATCCGAGTAAGTTTGTTTTGCCGTTTTTGTATTCGATTACTTTTTCCGGATATTTTGCGATAGCTTCCTTTACAAATTCAGTAAGTGCGCCACTATCACTTTCCTGTATCCAATTGTTTTCTGCTGCGATTTCTGCCGGGGATTTCGAAAGATCTTCCAACATCATCGGGAATATTTTTTGTGTTGCAATCGTGTGACTCACTTTTCCGCTGTCAATAAAATTTACTAGATCGGCAATGCGTTCCGGTGAAATTTTAAAATCGGAGATATGCAGGGCGCTGTCATTCAAAAATGATTTTATCTGAACGGTCAGCCAATTGGATGCCGATTTTGCATTTTTTGTTTTGGCAATGATCTTTTCAAAATACAGTGCAATTTCTTTTGAATCTGTCAATACACCGGCATCGTATTCAGATAAACCCAATGAAGTGTATTTTTTAAATAATTCATTCGGTAAAGGAGGTAATGATTGTTTTACCTTTTCAATGTATTCTTTGGTAACAATTACCGGTTGAAGGTCAGGCTCAGGAAAGTAGCGGTAATCGTTCGCCATCTCTTTGCTTCTCATCAAGTAAGTTGTTCCTGCAACAGCATCAAATCCCATTGTATCCTGTGAGATCTCGCCACCATTTTCAATGATATCGATCTGACGTTTTATTTCGTATTCGATCGCACGTTGAACATTTCGAATGGAATTCATGTTTTTGGTTTCCGTTCTTTTACCGAATTCTTTCGCACCTTTTAGCCGGACAGACACATTTGCATCACAACGCATACTGCCTTCTTCCATGTTTCCATCACAAATTTCCAGGTAACGAACAAGTTTTCGTGCTTCGGTCACATATTGATACGCTTCTTCACCACTGCGGATATCCGGTTCGCTCACGATTTCCAAAAGTGCAACACCTGCACGATTTAAATCGATTAATGTATCGAAAGGGTCAATGTCATGAATGCTTTTTCCTGCATCTTCTTCCATGTGAATCCGCGTAATGTTTATTTTTTTTTCGGATCCGTCATTTAGTTTAATCATAAGAAAACCACCGGTACAGATGGGTGTTTTGTCCTGTGTGATCTGATATCCTTTTGGAAGATCGGCGTAGAAGTAGTTTTTTCGAGCATACTCATTCACTTCCCGTATATCGCTTTTGCATGCAAGTCCGAGGCGGACAGCATATTCAATTACTTTTTTGTTTGATTTGGGTAAAGTACCCGGATGACCTAAAGAAATCGCGCTTATATTCGTATTTGGTAAAACACCATATTCAGTGGAATCGCTGGAATACGCTTTGCTTTTGGTGGATAATTGCGTATGAATTTCCAAGCCAATAACTGCTTCGTACTTATCGTAAATGTTCATTTTTATAGCGGCTGTTTTAAAGGCTTAAAGATACAAAAAAAATGAATTGTATAAGCGCTAAAATTGCTACTGGATTTGCTAATTATTTTGCTATTTTGAATGCAATGGTTGTTAATACAGTAATCCGAGAAAAAACAAAAAATGCTTCTGAAATTTCTTTTTCAGAAGCATTTTAAAATTATAAAGTATTTTATTTTTTAATTATTTTTTGTGCAGAATTAATTCCATTGCCGGATAAATTTAAAAAATACATGCCGCTGTTGAATTCATCCAAGTGCAAGGTTCTGCTTGATTTTCCCGCTCCGATTGTTTCTTTTTTACTGAAGACTTTCTTTCCGTTTACGTCAAACAATTCAAACAAGATATCTTCCGATTGCAACAAATTTATATTGACAGAACAATAGTTACTTGCCGGATTCGGGAATACAGAAATGGCATTGTCGCTGAAGGTGTTTTCGTTTAGGCCTAATGCAAGTGAGGCATCCAAAACATACAATCCGTTTTGCATATCACCAACCAGAATCACCCCGCTTGGCAGATCGATATAAGCGCCCCAGGCACCGTGATAGGTATTCGACACCGGGAAGTTGTCGTTTAATCCATGCAGTGTATCCGTGTCGAAATAGCCGGTTCTGTATGGTGCTGCAGGATTTGAAATATCAAAGATCTGTAATCCATCTTGATAGTAGGCAATTACTACACGGTTGCTTCCCCACATATACGGGTTGTGTGCGGTAGCACCTTCGTTTGATTTGAACGTACTTGCAATAGAGATGTTTGAAATATCTGAGATGTCGAGTACACGTACCGGTTTGTTCTCAGGTACTTCATCACAAAATACTAATGTTTTTCCATCTGGAGTAAGCGCGCTGCTGTGGTTGTAGCCTTGATCGGGATAGGAAGTGACTGAATTTATTTCAGTGAATGTATTCGCTCCGGTGTTGTATTTGTAAATATATAATCCTTGATATCCGCAGGAAGCATAAACGGTATCGTTGCGCACCAGCATGTCGTGTGCGTAATTTACGAGCGGGTATTCAGAGCTCAGTGAGTGTAAAAAAGCGGGCAATTGAGGGTTCGATAAACTATAAACCCCCATGGAGTGATAGCCGGCTCCTGCAGCCAATGTTACACTTCCGCAGTATAATTTGTCGCCATCAATATAAAGCGTGTGTGCACGTTCAAAAAGAGAATTATCGTCATACACAACATGAACCGAATCTGGTAAATAGCTCATATCAATAATCTGCAAGCTATTTGGAGAGGTATCATCACTGATTGCGTATAAAAAATTACCATAGGTTTTATATTCTCTCCAGATTACCTGATTTCTTCTTCCGGCAACAAAATCAACTTCGACTGGAAGTGTAGGAACGGATACATCGATAATGTGAGTGCCTAATCCAGATCCTAAGATCGCATATTCTTTATTTGAATGCGCTGAATCCACCCAGCCCCAAACGCTGTTGTATTTTATTCCATAGGATGGTTCCGGCGTTTGCAAAGGATTAAACCAATGTCCCAATAAGGAAATGTTTTGAGAACTATATTGAGCCGAAAGTCCGAAGCTAATGAGCAAAGCAATTAATATAAATAATAATTTGTCTTTTTTCATGAATCGGAATTTTTTTTATTAAAGTGAAATGATTTTAATTAAAGTTCTTTTATTAATTCTTTCATGATGACCGTCATTTTTTTCTCGGCTTGTGCGGCAACATGTTGTACTTCTTCATGCGTTACTTCCACAATTTTTCCGGGAACACCCAGGTCGGTAATGATGGACATTGCGAAGCATGGCATATCCATGTGACGCGCTACTATTACTTCAGGCACGGTACTCATACCAACAGCATCTGCTCCCAATACTCTTACCATATTATATTCTGCAGGGGTTTCAAATGTTGGTCCGGACAGTCCCAAATAAACACCTTCTTGAACTTTAATGTTATTTGCTGCTGCAACTTTTTTCGCTTTCGCGATGATTGTTTTGCTGTATGCTTCGCTCATGTCGGGGAAACGAGGCCCCAATTCTTTATTATTTTTTCCGATCAGGGGATTAGAAGGAAAGAAATTAATATGGTCGTTTATGATCATTAAGTCACCAATTTCAAAATCAGGATTAACACCACCGGAAGCATTTGAAACAAATAGGTTTTTTACTCCGATGAACTTCATAACACGCACAGGAAATGTGACCTGCTGCAAAGTATATCCTTCATAATAATGAAAGCGGCCTTGCATCGCTACTACATTTTTTCCTCCTAATTCTCCGAAAATTAGTTTTCCTGAATGACCTTCTACGGTTGAAACAGGGAAGTTCGGGATCTCTTCATACGGGATTGTATGTTTGATGTTGATCTCCTGAACGAGTCCACCAAGTCCTGTTCCCAAAATAATTCCGACTTCGGGTGTCATTGAAATTTTACTTTGTATGTAAGCTGCTGTGCTTTTGATTTGTTCTAACATAATTAACTATTTGTTTGTTAAATTCGTTTTTGTCTTTATTGTGAAAATCAATTTCTATCGGGATGTAAAAAAGTGGAAGGTTTTTTAGTGCTTCCGCATACTCCGCACTTTTTAGGCGCATTGCATCTTTTTCTGTCGTCAATATTATTTTATTTGCAGTTGCAATGTTATTAAATATTTTCCGAATATTTTCAATGTCGCTACTTGTAAAGTGATGGTGGTCATTATATTTGATTGGAGTGATGTTTTTTACTTTATCTTTTAAATAGTATTCCAATGGTTTTGTATTGGCGATGCCTGTTAGTAAAGCAATCGAGAAGCCCCGTTCAAAGTAGTAATCTTTTGCCAAGGGGTTTGACCCTTCGCCATTCAAACGAATGAAATCACCATATTTAATGTAGGAGAAGTATACGCGCTGGTTCGCATTCGGATTTATTTCTGTCAGCAATCGTTTGCGCTCAATGGGTAATAATATTTCGGGGCATTTGGTTACAATAATTATATCAGCCCGTTTAATACCGGATTTAAATTCTCGCAAACTTCCGGTCGGCAAAATATGATCGTTTGTATAGAGTTTGCTAAAATCGCTGAGGACAATTTTTAGTCCGGCATTAACCGCTCTGTGCTGAAAAGCATCATCCAATAGGATCGTTTGAAGGGAAGGAAATTCATTCAGCAGATTTTTAATTCCGCGAACTCTTTTGCCATCAACTGCAACCCGCAATCCACTAAATTTTTTTTTGAATTGAAGAGGTTCATCACCAATATCGCTTGCCGAAGATTGTGTGTCTGCCAGAATAAATCCTTTTGTTTTTCTGCCATATCCTCTGCTCAGGGAAGCAATGTAGAATTCTTGTTTTAGCAATCGAATAAGGTATTCGATGTGTGGCGTTTTTCCTGTTCCTCCGACACTTAAATTTCCAACAGAGATGGTGGGGATATCAAATTTTTTTGAAGTGAATACTCCCCAATCATAAAATTTGTTTCGCACAAAAACGATACAGCCATATAAAATGGAAAATGGGAATAATATGATCCGCAGAAACTTCACAGCCCTAAAATACGAAATGAATGTGACAATTTGGAAATTTGCTAATTTGAAAATGTAAAAGAAAATATCTGATGAATGCACCATCTATATCAATCAGATTCGTAAATTCGTGAAAATTCGTAATTCGCACCGTCATGAAATTAAGAGAAATAACTAACTATTTAGAATCCTTTGCTCCATTGGCCTATCAGGAAAGTTATGACAATTCGGGATTGATTTGTGGTCATCACGATATGGAAATTACGGGCGCTGTAATTTCTCTGGACAGCACCGAAGCAGTAATTGAAGAAGCAATCGCAAATAAATGCAATCTTGTGATTGCCCATCACCCGATCGTATTTTCAGGAATAAAAAAATTCAATGGGAAAAATTATGTGGAGCGTGTCATTATAAAAGCGATCCAAAATAATATTGCCATTTATGCAGCGCATACCAATTTGGATAATGTAGCAAAGGGCGTCAATTCAAAAATTGCTGAAAAGATCGGTTTGACCAATTGCAAGATACTTGCACCAATGTACAACACACTTAAAAAATTAACTACATTTTGTCCTGATGATCAAGCTGTCGCATTGCGCGCTGCATTGTTTGCGGCTGGTGGAGGCGCTATTGGAAATTATAATGAATGTAGTTTTAACACTTCTGGTTTGGGAACATTTAAAGCAGGTGAAAATACAAATCCCTTTGTTGGTGAAAAAGGGAAGCAACACGAGGAGAAGGAAACTAAAATTGAGCTGATTTATCCCGGATATCTGGAGTCACGTTTGTTGAAAGCATTGTTTACAGCGCACCCTTATGAAGAGGTCGCATATGATATCCTTGCACTTGACAATGCAAATAATTCGATTGGAGCCGGGATGGTTGGAGAGTTGGCAGAAGAAATGGAGGAAACTACATTTTTGAAAAACCTGAAGCAAACGATGAAGACAGATATGGTTCGTTATACTGCTTTAAAAGGTAAAAAAATAAAAACTGTTGCAGTTTGTGGCGGTTCCGGCAGTTTTTTGCTGAAAAATGCGATTGCAGCAGGAGCAGATGTTTTTGTGACCGGAGACTTTAAATACCATCAGTTCTTTGATGCTGAAAATCAGATTGTTATTGCTGATATCGGTCATTATGAGACGGAACAATTCACGATGGAATTATTTTATGATATATTAAGTGAAAAATTTAGTACATTTGCAATCCATTTGTCAAAAATCAATACAAATCCAATAAACTATTTATAAAAAATGGCAAAAACTAAAACTGACGAAATTTCTGTAGAGGAAAAGTTAAAAGCCTTGTTTGAATTACAACAAGTAGATTCAAAAATCGATAAAATCAGAACTGTTAGAGGTGAATTGCCTTTGGAAGTTAGAGATTTGGAAGATTTAGTTGCTGGTTTAGAAACCCGTATTACTAACTACACGGAAGAGTTAAAAAATCTTGAAGATTCTATCACAGAAAAGAAAAATGTCATCAAAGATGCACAGGCTCTAATAAAAAAATACGAAACACAACAAGGTAAAGTTCGTAACAATCGTGAATACGATGCGATCACGAAAGAAATCGAATTTCAGAATTTAGAAATTCAACTTGCTGAAAAACGTATCAAAGAGTACAAAGCCAATATTCTTGCTAAGAAAGAAGTGATTGATGCTTCTGAGGAGGATTTTAAAGACAGACAAAAAGATCTTAAAATCAAAAAGAAAGAATTGGAAGATATTGTTGCTGAAACTGAAAAGGAAGAAGCAGCGTTGATCAAAAAATCAAATGCATCTGAAGCAATTATCGAAGATCGTTTATTGAATGCTTACAAACGTTTACGTTCAAATGTGGTAAATGGTTTAGGCGTTGTTACTGTTGAGCGTGATGCTTGCGGTGGATGTTTCAATAAGATCCCGCCTCAGCGTCATTTGGATATCAAAATGCACAAAAAAGTAATTGTATGTGAGCATTGTGGAAGAATATTGGTTGATGCTGATATTCTCACCGGAAAAGCAGAAAGAGTATAATTACATAAACTACTCATAAAAAAAGCCCTTCGTAAAAATTACGAAGGGCTTTTTTGTGTCAGTTGATCGCTGATAAAATCAGAATCGTAATCCGAGGGATAACATAAAACTTGAATTCTTGTATTTGTTTTCTACCGCAGTTGCTTTCGGGGAATCATACAGATAATTATACTCGGTATATTTTGTGAAGACGTATGCAAAGTCGATGAAGTACTTGTCCGTGCGATACCCGATACCACCGGTATAACTTGTACGGTTAGCATTTTTATTTTCATTGTTGTTAAACGGACTGCCATATAAAGCGTATCCCAAGCGAATTGCGAGAGGATCTAAACGCACTTCAGCACCGGCACGGAGATTTCCTGTAGCGGTATATTTTGATCGGATGGTGCTGTTGACGTCGCTGAATACATTCGGGCTTGAATGCAATTGCGCATAGGTATAGTCAACGTATTCATACTCGACATTTAATAAGGCCAATTTTTTTATGACAAAGCCAATGCTGCCAATAGCGCGGAAAGGCGTTGTAATGGTGTAATCAAATGATCCTTGCGGAGAGATGGTGTCATATGTAATGCCGTTTTCCAGATCTGATTTCATTGAATTATTGTAATCATCTCTCAACCTCAAAGATGTTGGCGTATGGAAAGCGGCGCCAATTCTAACCCAGTCGTTCGGGCGGAAGATAGCGCCCAATTTTAGATTTACACCATTTCCTTTTGTAGTTAAATTTTGGGAAAAAGAAAACGATTTGAAGTCAGGGATTGTATCGGTCTCATCTATTTCTTCATAGGTAGATTCTTCAAAATATTTAGCTTTCACAAATCCGATGGTGCCCCCTACATACAATTTACTTTTATAATTTCCACCAAAGCTAATTACGGTTTCACCCATCGCTCCTCTTGTTTCTATTGCTTTTCTTTGTTTGATACCATAGTTTGGGATTACATTGTTGTAAAGTAAAGCACCCAATGTATCTGGATTGATCAGAAAGGTTTGCCAAGCTAGATCGGTAGAAAATTGGTCGAAGTTGGAAGGAGAATTTCCATTGGCGTTCGCAACAAAAACATCGAGCAATGAACTCGTTTTATTGTCAGCCTGGATGTCCATTCTGTTGTGGAAATTATTTGTCCGGTTGTAGCCGAATCCGAAATTTATATTTTCCCATCCTGTCGTATTAGACTCTTTTATGAGGTTGATACTTGCCACCAGTCCGATATTGCCGAAATTAAAATTCAGTTTGCTATCGCTCGAAGCGCTAGCGTTGTAGGTAGAAGCAGTGGTTTGTGAAAAGATAGAAGGGCTGATGGAGATCTCTGTTTTTTTGAAGATTGCAACACCGGCCGGATTAAAGCTAAGTGTGGATATATCGCCACCAAGAGCTCCCATTGAGCCCGCCATAGAAGCGAAGCGGGCGGTTCCTCCAAATGTGATCTGTGAGTAACGCATTGCGTCAATATCATTTTGCGCTTGTAAATGCCATGCAGATATCAAGGCCATGCCGCTGATTATAATTTGTTTTTTCATGTGACTATTTTTTAAATTTCGAATCGGGTTTTCCATTTTCACATGGTGTGTATGTGAAAATGGAAAAGCGATTCAGGAAAATTTACCTTCTTGGAGGTTTTGAACTTGACGGGGTATTGCTGGGGGTTCCTCTGCTAGGGCTAGAAGAATTATTTTTCGGTTGTTCAATTCTTGGAGCATTATTTTGAGGCCTTTCAAATTTAGGTTGTTCAACCGGTTTTTGTCTGTCGTTATTATAGACTGGTTTTTCCTTGATCACCGGATTCTCCTTGTATACCGGTCTGTCGTTGTAAACGGGTTTCTCTTTATAAACAGGATTCTCTTTGTTAGCGGGCGTCTCTCTATAAGTTGGTTTTTCCTTATAAGCCGGATTGTCTGTTGATACAGGTCTGTTGTTATCTGGTTTGTAAGCAGGATTAACCGGGCCGGCAGGATTTGCGTTGTCATTTCTGTTATCCGCAGGTTTATAAACATCTGCAGCAGAAGAGTTGGTGTATACCGGTTTGATGCGTCCGTAATCATCTTTCGTCCAGTTTTCCGGATTTGCTTTTGCTTGTGTTTCAATCTCGGTCATCATGCGGCTTGCAAGAGAGGGTTGAGCAGTTACTCTGCCGTTTGAACCTGTTGTTCCGCGTGGTCCGTAGTAATAACTGTTATTGTCATAACTATTGAAATAATTGTTGTTGTTCAAGCCGCTATAATATCCATCCCAATAACCATTGTTGTAACCATTCATGTATGGATTATATCCGTATCCGTTATTACCATAAGGATTGTATCCGTAACTATATCCATAAGGGTTGTAACCATATCCATAAGGATTATACCAAGGGTCGTATCCCCAACCTTGGTTGCCAAACCAGTAATAACTTGGGTTGTATGAATAGTTACTGTAGCTTGGTCCCCAGAAATTGTAGCCCATATAAACGCTTGTTCCGTAATTGTAGGGATCTCCTGTATACCAATAGGAGTTGGTATAATAGTTATCGTAGTAACCATAACTGCCACAGTTGTTGTGAAAACGTCTTAAGCGGACAGAATAAGCGTCATCATAATAATCGTCGTAGTTGAATGGTGTATTGTCGTTGTAATTATTGGTTGTATTGTTAATGGTGGTTGTTCCATTATCTGATGGAGTGTAGTAGTCATCAGCGGGAGCGTCGCTGCTGCGTTTTGTATTCTGTGCAGCCAATGCCGCCTGATCCGCCTGCTTTTTTGCCTCTTCTTTTGCAAGGGCATCCTCTATTTTACGTTTTTCCTTATCCGCTGCTTTGTCTTTTGATGAATAATAAATATCATCGCTATACGCTTTTGATTGAGCGCCCTCCGGTGCTTTGCAGGCAGTAAACGCTAATGAAAAGAAGGTCAGAATACTTAGAAAGGTTTTCATTTTATACTTTAAATTGATGAAAGGGGATGATTTTTAATTCTTTTAAAAACGACAAAAGGTTTAATTTTCTATTTTTACGATTCCTAAAGTCAGTTATAAAATTACAAATACTATACCACAAAAAAAAGATTATGAGCAAGGAGTTATCAACGCGAGAAGGAAATTATTCTGAATGGTACAACGAATTAGTTGTCAAAGCTGATTTAGCAGAGCATTCAGCTGTAAAAGGTTGTATGGTCATTAAGCCTTACGGCTATGCTATCTGGGAAAAAATGCAGCAGGCATTGGATAAAATGTTCAAAGATACCGACCATGTCAACGCGTATTTTCCATTGTTCATACCCAAATCTTTTTTTAGCAAAGAAGCGAGTCATGTAGATGGATTTGCAAAAGAATGTGCCGTTGTGACACATTACCGTTTGAAAACGGCTCCTGATGGAAGTGTTGTGGTAGATGAAACAGCAAAGTTAGACGAAGAATTAATTGTTCGTCCGACCTCCGAAACCATCATCTGGAATACATACCGAGGCTGGATTCAATCGTACCGCGATCTGCCGATTTTGGTGAATCAATGGGCGAATGTGGTACGTTGGGAGATGCGGACACGTTTATTTTTGAGAACAACAGAATTTCTGTGGCAGGAAGGACATACCGCACATGCAACATCAGCGGAAGCAGTAATTGAAACAGAAAAAATGCTGGGCATCTATGCAGAATTTGCAGAAAAGTGGATGGCGATGCCGGTGATAAAAGGAATTAAGACAGCAAACGAACGCTTCGCAGGAGCGGTTGAAACCTATTGTATTGAGGCATTGATGCAGGATGGGAAAGCGTTGCAGGCAGGAACATCTCATTTCTTGGGACAAAATTTCGCGAAAGCATTTGATGTAAAATTTGCAACAAAAGAAGGAACGCAGGAGCACGTTTGGGCAACCTCATGGGGGGTTTCAACCCGTTTAATGGGAGCTTTAGTGATGTCACATTCGGATGATAAAGGATTGGTTTTGCCTCCTAAATTAGCGCCATTCCAAGTAGTAATTGTTCCGATTTATAAAGGAGAAGAGCAATTGGCAGAGATAAATGAAGTGGTTGCAAAGATGAAAAAAGCAATGGAAGCCAAAGGAATCACTGTGAAATACGATAACAGAGATACACAGCGTCCAGGTTGGAAATTTGCGGAATATGAATTAAAAGGAGTGCCTGTTCGAATAGCGATTGGAGGAAGGGATCTGGAGAACGGAACCGTTGAGGTGGCAAGAAGGGATACAATGGAAAAGGAAACGCTGCAGCAAGCCGACATTGAAAACAAGATCGAACATTTGTTGGAGCAAATTCAAGAAAATCTGTATCAGAAAGCAAAAGCGATGAGCGAGGCTAAAACTTATTCGGCCGATACGTATGAAGAATTTAAAAAGATCCTGGAAGAAACACCCGGTTTTATTATGGCACATTGGGACGGAACGGCGGAGAGCGAGCAAAAGATAAAAGAAGAGACCAAAGCGACCATCCGTTGCATCCCAATAGGTAATAAACAAGAGGAGGGCCTGTGCATTTATAGTGGGAAGCCGTCCACACAGCGGGTGGTATTTGCAAGGGCGTATTAAGCGAACAAATTCATTGAAAAAAATGGAAAAGAAAACACCAAGAGAATTGATCTTAAAAGCGCTTGTCGAGAAGTCGAGCATGAAGCAGGACGTGTATGCGAATACATTTAGTTCCTTTAATACGCTGAAGGCGGTCGCAAAGGAAGTATTGGCTGAGATGTCAAAGGAAATTGCGACAAAAGATAAACGGGTGATCATCGAGTACCGCGAAAAAGGTGAATTTGAGTTCGAGATCAGAATTGCTGGCGACCTGTTGATCTTCTCGATGCATACAAATATTTTTGAATTTGACAGGAGCCATCCGATATGGAAGAGTTCGTATATAAAAGAAGATCATTTTCGGACTTTCTGCGGGATGATCAATATCTATAATTTTCTGAACGATTCATTCAAATATAACAGAATAAATGATTTAGGTTATGTGATTGGGCGAATCTTTGTAAATAAAGAAAACCATTATTTTGTGGAAGGAAAAAGACAGCTAGGTTTCTTGTACAACGACTTTGTGCATGCTGTTATAGATGAGCATGCGATCAAGGCAATTTTGGAATCAACGATACTATATTGCTTGAATTTCGACCTGTACACGCCGCCATTTGACGCCATTAAGGAAATTAGTGTGATGGATATGCAGTCGGTTAGTGAAAGCATGCAGATAAAAACCGGAAAACGCTTAGGCTTTCGTTTTCAAGCAGATAGTGATTCAATTGATTGATTTTTATTTAAAGTTTTAAAAATATTTTGCAGAAATAGAATTTTCATTTACATTTGCACTCCCAAAATCAAAGGGCCCGTTCGTCTAGGGGTTAGGACGCCAGGTTTTCATCCTGGTAAGAGGGGTTCGATTCCCCTACGGGCTACAATAAACAACATCTAAATCCTTGCAAATCAATAGATTGCAAGGATTTTTTCTTTTTTAGGTGGATAAGTAGGTGAATGTTCCTTTTTTTGTTGTAAAATCAGCCATATAAATTAATCAAATGAAAGGCTGCATTCGCTAAGCTAAAATAGCTAATGAGCTCTTCTTTTTTTAATGTACCGGAAGTACAACAGCAGAACAATTAAAATAATGAAAAAGGAACAAACATAAAGTAGCAGGTTAAAGGGTTCTTTTTTCTGTAAATAAAAATCAGGGCCATAATATAAGTATGCCGACCACATAGCTGGTGGAGATCCTTTTTCTAAAAAAAATAGTTTGGTTTTATACAAGGCATCCGAAGCAGCTAAATCCTCAGCCATAAAAGTATAAAATACCTCTAAAAATTCCGCATTTTCATAATCGTCTAATGGCCACAAGCTAATTATAACTGCACTTGCATGCTGGTTTATTAATTGGTAAGGCAAGCTGTTAATTTTATCGTAACGTTCTTCCTTACCGGTATTGCTGCTGCTGGCATTCAATAAATAACTACTCCCTTCCAAATTATTTTTTAAAATAGTGCTACTACTGATGCTAGTCGTATCACTTAAAATTAAGAGTTGCTCAGTTGATTTACTATTGGTTTTTGCATGCCCTATAAATTGGTTTAATTTATTTTTTTCAAAAAATGGCGATACATTGACGGTATTTATTTTGTCAACATTAAAAATGCTACAGAGCTTATTTATTAATTTATCACTCGAATGGGCAAAAAAGCTGGATATAATCAAGGAAAAGCTGATGCTTCGGAAAATAAGAATATAAACTAGCTACAATGTAATGTCGTTAATTTTCAATGTATAAGGCTTGGTAAAGGTTTTAAATGTAACTAGCTTATCCAGTTTAATTGCTTTCCATTCTGTTTTAGGCTTCACATTTTCATCAAGTTCATTAGTTGAGCTAATACTATACTTCTTCGTAAGGAAATTAAAACTGTAATCTGTTCCTTCACCAGAATTCCTCGTGAAAAACAATTAAATAATATAATTACAAAAAATACCAATTAAGAAATATTTATTCATTTTTTATTTTCTTCTTAGCATTTTTAATTGAATCTAATTTTCTCTGATCTTCAGAATTATGAATTACTGCATTTGGATTATTATGCTGTACGACACTATCCTTTTTTGCCGAGCTACCTCCTGTGATTGAAACCGAACCTGAAGTTTGAGTCTGACTTTTAGAAGTATCTGAAACAACTGAAGCATCTTTTATTACAGGCTTTGTTTCCGAAGCATTATCAGCTGTTTTAGCATATCTATTTTGACAAGAAACTAAAAACGAACAAATACAAACAATATTAATTAGCAATAATAATTTTTTCATTTTTAATAGTATTTGAATAATTTTTAATAGTTAAAAAATAAGTGCCGACAGCTAAGTTAGATTTATTGAATGAAAAGACATTAATTCCCTGCTGTCCCTTTCCTTTGTATATTTCTTTCACCATTTTACCAGTAATATCAAAAATACCAATTTCAATATTTTCAGCCACTGAAAGAGAAAATTCAATTGAGAATGTTTCTATAATTGGATTTGGATATACTTTCAAATCATTTAATTTTTGATTTTCAACAATTCCAGCCCCAGGAGTCGTATGTATCTCTGCAACCCATGTATCCCATTCTTTTGATGCGTTGCCATACATCCCGTTCATCCAAATTGAAGGACTAGCACTATTGTGTTTTCTAGCAGTACCAGTATAATCGCCCCATCTTTGAACCGTAGCTGATCCAAAGCAATTTACATAACTATTAGATTTAACAAATGTAGACCCCGACCAGCCCATTGCATTATCGCAATTAACAACTCTTACTTCAGGGTAAATGGCTGAACTAGATCTTCCAAATCCAATCATTACAGACTTGTCAGTAGCAGCAGTTGCAAATGAAACAACTGAAGGATATGAATAATCAAAACTACCAGAAGAACCAAATGTACTTGAAACATTTGTTAACGTTCCAACAGTTAAACGATTATAATTTATACCATTCCAGCCGCTTCCAATATCAGATTGGAAAACAAAATGAATAATTCCATTCAAATAAAAACCACTCAAAGATCTGCAATCTCCATTATCCAAAAGACAAGGAGTTCCTAATTGACTGGCATCCGCTGCCGGCGAATACGCAGTTGTTGATACAGAATAGTAATTAAGAACAGGGCTTCCCGTCATATCGTCTGTTAAATCGTACAATTTTACTGTGGATGCACCAGCACTTGAGGTTGCAACCATGTAACAGCCTGGTCCAAAAGATAACCCTTGTCCGCTACCAACAGGCACTAATGTAAATGGAGAACCTGCAATTCCGGTCCAATATTGCCAATTTAAAGTTCCACCAGAATAGCCACCTGATTTTTGAATTTGATACAAAATTGCTTGATCAAATGTTCCTGAAGGTTCAAAAAATAAATTTCCCGTTATATAAAGTTCATTATTGGAAATTGCTAGTTTAGGATAATCAAATCCCTCTGAAACACTAAGAGGGTTTCCTGTAAGTTTATAAACCCACCAGCCGCTATTGGGGTCATTTGTTTTTGAGAAACAAACCATTATTTTTGAGTTCGCATCAACCGGGCTTGTTTGACAAAAGAAAATAAACCTATCAGCAATTTTATCATATAACACGTAAGGATCGCAAACACTTGTAATAAGTGGGTCATTCATGAAGGTAACAATATCATTATAGTAAATTGTAGAGCCACTCATATTATCAAACTCAATAGTACTATTAGCAACACTTACAATCCATCCACCATTTGAAATAGCCAAATGATTATCCATTGGCGATGATCCACTATTTACATTACCTAAATAGTTTGTTCCAACAATTGGTGTCACCGATTGAGTAGACATTTCATTATCAAAATTTTTATTTTGAGACTGCTGTTTTAAAATAAGCTTTTGCGCTTTAAGTGCTTCAATTACTTCCTTACCCGGAGTTTCAGGCTCCAATGAAATTACTTTTTTAGTTAGAATAGGTCTCCATTTCAAATCTGTACTAGACATATTAGCTTCTCCAACTTTTTCGGTAGTTAATTTTTCCGACTTGGTTGCACTTCCAAGCTTTTTGCTTTCATCTAGTTTTAGTTTTTGATCCTGAGCCAAACTGCTAAATCCAATGAGAGCAAGCAATTGTATAATGAGTAGTTTTCTCTTCACGACTTTATTTGTTAGTGTTTCACTGTAAATGTATCAATTTTAATTGATTAAGCAAATTTTAGCCCAAATTATAATGGGAATTGATACTAGGGGTAATAAGCAAGTGCAAGGCGGTAAATTAGTAACTGGTATATCAACAGAAGCTGAGTTAATTGAGAACTTAAAAGCAAACTGCGTTCCATCAAACATTGCAAACATGACCGAATCGGATTATGCTAATTTCTTGGAAGAAAGAAGAACCCTAATGGCTAATAAAATGAAAGATTACTATTTTTCACTTTAGTATCCTATACATCAACTAATTTTCTTTTTTTGTTTATATTATTTTAGCGATTAGTGTTTGATTTAAGTATAAATTATTCGAAAAATAAGTGTAAAATATATTTAAAATAAGTGTAAATTAAATGTATTATCTATCAAAATGAAAAACAAAAAACCTCTAAAATACAACTCAAAAATCACTGAAATCAACTGTATTAGATGTCGGAAGAAATTTATTAGCCGTAGGAATGATTCAAAAACATGTTCTAAACTTTGTCGTGTTCAAGAGGGACTTGAAAGAAAGGAAAAAGGGTACATACATCTTATGTTGAATGGCACCAAAAAAAATTTGAATGATTTCTATACTAAAATATCGCGTGGTGCTGGATTTTCGCATTTCTTCGATGATGATAATGAAATACGATCGGCTATAAGAACCAATGATAATTCTAAAACCTGGAAGTTGGAGGCGAAGGAATTCAGATTGGCTTTCTTTACTAACAATAAAAAAAACCTTTTGAATTGTATTTCGTAACTAGTAAAAAAGATAATTTTGATTTATTCTACGCTGAAAGACCAAAATTTATATTTTCAAAAGCGCAAGAGCATAAAAATCATTCTAGAAGCTGAAATTACAGAAATAGAAATATTGGGGATTCTCCTCTGTCTTTGAGGAATCTCCATTTTGCTCTTATTCAATCAACGCTAGCATTGTTTAATTTATTAAAATAAAAATAGAATATTAAAACGCGCCCTATTTATTTAAACAAATACATATCCTACTTATCAGGTTCAATAGCTGGTTTATTGGAAATTCGTTAAGATGGACAGGCAATGAGAAATGCTGTATTGGTATATAAATGGTTTCATTCATAATTACTCTTAATTCGGAAAATAATACTCCATTGATATAGTAATTTAATCCATCAGCTTGTCCCATATGCATACTATTGACATCTTTTATTTTAATAGTATTATCATAGGAATATATTTTATTATAAGTGATCAATAACCCACTTTCTTCCTCACTTGAATTTTGATATTTTACATATAATAAGGGTACATCACAAATTGCATCTTTAGCAAATGATTCTATGATACAAGCATATTGTGTTTCATCAATATTATTATAAAAGTGGACATAATCATGTTCGGGTATTACAGACTGTGCTTCATCAATAAGCAAAAATAAATCTTTGTTGAGCATTTGTTGATACCTGCTTATAAGAAATTCAGGAATCTCATTATTTGAATTCAGATAATTTAGAAAGCAAAGTAGCTCAAAGGGAAAATGATGCTCATAACTAAAAATGCATTCAGAGGAATTAATTTCAAACGACAATTGTCCATGCTCATAAAAGAGTTGGAAAGCAGAAATATCACTTTTATATATTGTCATTTTAAAATCGTCTATTACTAGTGCAATTTTATCTCTTTCAATAGAAAACAAAACAAAAACATCTTCTCCCTGATATTTTTTCTCGATAAGGTTGTCGATTTGTTTAATTCCCATAATATATAGGAGTTTAACGGATTTATTCGTGCTCGTCATAATTGTGTTGTATGGATTTTAATTAAATTTCATCGCCATTACTAAATTCAAATTGTCCTTTATAAAATCGGAATTAATTGAAGCAATAGGCAAATTCCCTTTCGTTTCTTTTTAATTTGACGCAATAAAACTGCTTCTTTCAATTTTGTCTAGTTCAATGGGATATACCTACTTGAGCTCAAGTCTATCATAAATGTTTTTAATGGACCTTATTCCTAGGCTCAATTTCTTCTTCGTGTTATTTGTAACTAATAGCCTTGGTAAATTTTAAATTGTATTTTAATAAATTAAATCAATTTATAGGCGCATCGAATTGTTAATTTAATCTTTTATGCAATCGTATCCGTCTTCTTTTTGCCTTTAACAATTGAAACAATAAGCGAGGTTGTCAAGATGAGGATAAGGCCCAATCCTCCATAAA
Source organism: Chitinophaga pinensis (assembly GCA_945885475.1). Taxonomy (GTDB): domain Bacteria; phylum Bacteroidota; class Bacteroidia; order 2-12-FULL-35-15; family 2-12-FULL-35-15; genus 2-12-FULL-35-15. The sequence goes on along the minus strand of CAMCYR010000017.1, from coordinate 5,769 downwards.
CATAGTATTGATTAATAAGTATTTCGTTTGTTTCTTCTACCATTACTTTAGGAGGTTCAGGTGCTTTGGGAGTGAGTTCTGTTTCTATTTTTAGATTGGTCAAAATATTTTTGGTCATTGCAATAGATACGCTGTCTGCACCATATTTTTTTAGCTCTTCGAAAGTTGCCCGATCGGTGCATGCCCAAAGTGCATGCTGTCCTATCATATTCTGGATATAGTTGTCATTTAAATATGTTGCAATTTTTACAATGTTGCTATCCGCTAATTCGCCAACTTTAAAATTATGCATTGCTGTTGGCGCCTTTTCATGCAGTTGTCCGCACATTGCATATAAACGTGTTGCATAGGTTTGGTTAGGATAAAGTGCTAAAATTGCTTCATGAGTAATAATCATTGTTTGAACAGATGAGTCATCAGGAATAAGCTCAGTTCCTGCATCTAAACGTAAAAGGATGACGCTATCTATTTTACTTTGGAGTATGATAACCATACATTTGCCAAAATGAACGCCATCTTGGTCTACTACTTCATCAAAATTTCTGGGGTCAAATAAACCACAGATCCGATAGTCAAGAATGCCTTTATCGATGGCTTCCTTCATTGTAATTTCCGGAGGTCTTTTTGAACTCAAACTGTCTTTTGCGCTTAAGTGGATGTTCATCAAGATGCATATTAAGAGAACGAGGCCTCTGGAATTTTGTATTTTCATAACTATATTTAAGGATGTTTGTTTATTAGTATGATAAGCTGGTAATCTAGTGAAGGAATTGTTAAATTTAATTCGTGTAATACTTAAAAATTGGTTTTTCACTAGCTGAATTAAATTTTGGTATGGCATTAAAGTGATTGATATAATATGTTAACCAGAATACTTCAGGTAAATTATAATTGGATTGAAAGTAAAAGCATTGATAATTTCGATCAGTTATTGAATTTATTTGTAAGCTGAGATTGGCATCTCTTTTTTCCTCATTTTTTGTAGGGTAAACAACTAGTAATATAGGGGCTTTAGTAAATTTAAGAACTAAGAATTCACAAACTTTAAGTGTTATTGCAATTGTTAAGAAGTGAAGTATATGCATATACAAATATATTCAAAATAATAGAGTAGTCACATTAAATTGGTTTTTAATAAAAAATGGTATCTCATCAATGAAAATGTTGCTGAACACAAACAGGTTATTTCTTGACTACTTTTGTTGTGATTAGAGTTTTCTTTCGTTTAATTGGAAATTTCACTCAAATAGACCCCTCAAGATCGCTTTAAACTGACCCCTCATTTCCAACTCCGATTTTTAGTCTAATCTAAATCTATTTTTCATTGTTTGGCTAAGTTAGTTTTTAAAATTTTCTAATACAATTTCTTCTTCAGTTTTTGGCTGTCTTTTTTTCCTTAAAGACTCTCCTTTCATTTCTACTCGATGTGAGTCATGAACAATTCTGTCAAGAATCGCATCAGCAATAGTTTGCTCACCAATGATCTCGTGCCACATACTTACCGGGACCTGTGAGGTAATAATGGTAGATGATTTTCCATGTCTATCTTCTATAATCTCCATAAGTGTAGAGCGGCTTTGAGCATCTAATGGCTGTATTCCAAAGTCATCGATTAAAAGTATATGTTGCCTTTCGATCTTGGCTAATTCTTTAAGATAAGAACCATCTGCTTTAGCCATCTTCATCCTTCCAAAAAGTTTGGTACTGTGCTGATAAAGAACACGATAGCCTTGTGCGCAAGCCTGATGGCCTATAGCGGAGGCAAGGAAGCTTTTCCCTATTCCTGTACTTCCTGTAATAATGATGTTTTCTTTTCGTTTAATAAAATCACAATCCGCCAACCGGAGCACCTGATTTTTATCTACCCGATTGTTTTCGTACGTAATCTGCTCCACATTTGCATTGTAGCGGAAGCGGGCTGCATGAACAGTACGATTAAGCTTTTTGTTATAACGTTCATCCCATTCTGATTCGATCAGATGGTTAATCATTTCATCGGGAGTAAACTGTTCATTCTTACCCGATTCAAGCGTTAGATGGAAGGCTTTTGCCATTCCATGAAGCCGCATCTGCTTCATTTTTGTTACGATTTCATTCATTTTGTTTTGGTTTTGGTTTTTACTGATTGTTTATTGATAATAATTTCCTCCGCGAATATTGTCGTGCGAGGGCATGTGTGATGGCTGCACATCTTCATCGTATTTATCCAAATTGTTTTTTAAAATGTCTTCTATGATCTTGTAGTTGTAATAGCCGATCTCATGTGCGCGTTTACAAGCCTTGGTAAGCCTTATATTCCCAACACGTTTAGCAAAAGACAAAATACCCATACAGGCTTTATATGCTTGTTCAGGATGTTGTTTTTTTGCGAGTACTTGTGAGATGTAATATTCAACAACAGGGTCAATGACTTTTGCTTTCTCCATAAAAAAGCTTGGACTCCATTCTGTTACATAACGATGCTCAGCAGGCATGTGCGCAGGATCTGTGGTGTAGTTGTGCGGACTGCGCACTCTTTTGTGTGTTGCAACAAGCTCATATTTTAGGAACAAATCTACTTCAGATCGCGAGTATTGCAACTTTAACTTCTTGCCAATAAGTTCATAAGGGACGCTGTAATAGTGCTGATCTTCGTTCAGGTAAACATGCCCGTTCTTCATCACTGTTACCTGTTTTATCTTGCGCATTTCATAGCTTGTTTCCGGCAACGGTTGAAGTGATGATAGTTCCAATAACCACTGATCGGTTCGGGAACATTCCTTACCGGTTAACTGCGCATCATTAAGCTGAGTAAGATGTTCCCAGATTTGTTTATTCATTTCAGTTAAAGGAACGATTTGTTTTTCAGGAAGGTTGGTATAGATCTTCTGATAGGATAGTTTTACCATATTCTCTACATGCGCTTTATCTTGTGGCTTACGAGAGCGTGCGGGAAGTATAACGGTGCCATAATGATCTGCAAAAGCTTTGAAGTTTTCATTTACAATAGGTTCATACCTGCTTGCTTTCTGCACTGCTGACTTTAAGTTATCTGGAACGATTGCAAGCGGAACACCCTTAAAATAAAGTATTGCATTCTCGCATGCAGCAACAAAATCTTCGATGGTTTGGCTGGGCATGGCTTCAACATAAGCATATTGACTCCAGCCAAGAATCGCAACAAAAACCTGAGCGTTCTTTATCTCACCTGTATCTAAATCAACGTAAGCTAGGGTCACACCTGCATAATCCACATACATCTTATCACCCACTTTGTGCTCAATGTGCATTGCAGGGTTCACTTTTCTGCGCCAGAGATTGTAGTAATAGTAAAAGGAGGTTTCTCCAAAAGCTTCCGGATGAAGTATTTTAAACTCTCTAAATAACTTAGACACGGTCATCCCTCGCCTTCTGAGCTGTGTTGTCATGACAGGGAAATAGTCATAGAGCTGTTTCACTCTATCATTTGATGTGAGTTCTAAAGGCGGATGAAAAAGCCTATTTAGTTCATAGTCTGTAAGTTTGAATAGATCTTCTTTGGTAGTTTTTAATTGGTGAAACTGCTCAATATAGAGCTTTACTGTATTCTTGGACATGCCAAGACGTTCTCCGATTTTTCTCTTTCCCATTTGCTGGGAATAGAGTTTTATGATTTGTCGTATTTTGCTCATACTAATTGCTTTATTCGCCATGATTTATTAAGTTTACTGAAGCGTATAATTTACGAATCAAAAACAAAAAAATCAATCTGAAAAACAGTATGATTAAACTAAAAACGGTGGGGTCAGTTTGCTCCGATCTTCTGGGGTCAGTTTGCTCCGGTCAAGTGGGGTCTATTTCAACCGGTCAAGTGGGGTCTCTTTCAGCGGAATTTCCACGTTAGATCAGAATTACGATTCATTGTTAAATGCTTTTTATTTAAAAAATAAAAACAATGGAAATTTTTTGAATGATTTATCAAACTACTATGTAGAGAATAATAAAAATAAAGAGTTAATAGATTTTTACAAACAACATTTGAAAAACGATACAAATAACTTCCAAAATCTAGCTGATTTAAATTACAGTATTTCGGAACTATATTATAATATAAATGATTTTAAAAATGCTAAAAAGCATTTAGTCACATCGAGAGAAAATTACCTAAAGTTTGATGCAGGCCAACTGATGCTCAAGGATATTGATAGAATGTTAAATGATACAAAGTATAATTTATAAGGATGAAATCAATTCTTTTCCACATATAAAGGAAAAAGTTAATGAAAGATTAGTGAAAATTATAAACCATGAAATTGGCCACACTCTCAACCTACTTAATTGTCCTGTAAAAGATTGCCTAATGGAAGATGGAGGTGGAACTATTAAAACGGTAGATTCGGAAAACGGGAAACTATGTGCAAGCTCTACTAAAAAGGTTCTAAAATATTTAGTTAAACCATAATTAGCCTAAATGATCAAAATGAAACTTTTACTAAAAGTAGTAATTATTATTTCGGCAATCATTATGATCATAGGAGTTGTGATGTTTTCATTTTTTGTGGGAAAAATGGTAGGCGAGGATACGGGACAATCAAAAATTTTAAATTCAATTGATTCGACATCGGCTAAATTAAATATCCTTGACACCAATTCATTTGATAACAGCGAGGTGCTAACTTATTGTCGGTTTTACATTAATGAAAACTTTTATAATTTATTAAAATTCAAGGACAGATATGAATTCAGTAAATTTAAATTTTCAATTGATAGTCTAATTGCAAATAAAGACTTTGAGGAACCTTTGTTTTATGGGCTATTTGTAGGTGGCATTGAACGTTACAATGTTAGAAACTTGGAAAGAGGAAGTGGTGATATTAGTCTTCAATTCGAACGTTTTACACCTCGTTTTTATGAACATTATTTTTACAAACATGATAACCAATTTATATGTACTTTACCAGCAGTTCCGCAAGAAATAAAGTCATATGAGTTTAAAGAAAACATATTATATACTAAAACTACAGAGAAGGCAACTTCGATAAAAAAGTTAAGTAACGAATTTAACAATGAATATATGTCTAGAGTATTGTTGAATCATAAGTATAGAATGATAGATATAACTAAATATTCAAATAAATTAAATGTGCATATTTCAAATATTAATCATGTATACTTTCAGGAGTTGTTAGAATTAATTTTACAAGATAAATGTGGGGCAATCGATGGAAAATATTTAGATCATTGGTTTGAATTTTAAATAAATTTTATTGAGTAAAGAGGGAATCCTATATTTGACTTATGAAAAAAGGAGAAACAGTTTCTTTAAAACAAACTACCGAAGCTTGCTATCAAGTCCAAAAAGAACTTTATGCAATTGGCTTATGGTACGAAAATTCTAAATTAGTGGAGGCGGATATTATTTGGTTTTCATACCCAATTATTACAGTACCTGATGCTGCTGGTTTCGTATTTCCCAATACAACATTATTGCATAAAATCTTAGGATATAAACCTGGGCATATTTACATTCCAAAATATGTTGTAATGCAATTATTTAAACAGGAACGAGGTTCTTTAAGAGACATTCTTCGGCACGAATATGCTCATGTATTAGCGCACTATTATCCTGAATTTATTGTGGATAATGAGGAATTTGAAAAAGTGTTTGGTTGTGCTTATTATTATGGGAAGCCATCAGAAATGGAAGATTCTGCTTATTTAACTAAATATGCCAGTACAATACCTATGGAAGATTTTGCAGAAACATTTATGGTTTATTTAAGAAGAAAAGGTGTTTTGCCTGATGGCATC
>CAMCYR010000016.1 GCA_945885475.1 Chitinophaga pinensis | reverse complement strand
ATTTTACTGTAAAAATATAGTTTTTCGTGCAGTTCAGGCATGTAAGCCCTGATAAAAGGATAGTTTCGGATCTGTTTATTAACAAAAAGCCCATTTTTGAACAATTTCACTAATTTTCAGTCCTAAAACTTGCCTTGTGTATGTTTTCTGTTTTATATTCGTTACAATCAAATTATGTTTAACCCAAAAACAAAACAAAATGAACAAAGCTGAATTAGTTGATGCAATTGCTGCAGAAACAAAATTAACAAAAGCTGATGCTGGAAGAGCATTAGAAGCATTCGTTAACGCTACAACAAAAGCACTTAAAAAAGGTGACAGAGTTGCATTGGTAGGATTCGGATCTTTCTCAGTTTCTAAAAGAGCTGCAAGAAACGGTCGTAATCCACAAACAGGAAAAACTATTAAAATTGCTGCTAAAAAAGTAGCTAAATTTAAAGCTGGAACTGACTTAGCAAAAACAGTAAACAAATAATTTTTGTTTCTGAAAAATAAAAAAGTCCCGCAATTTTGCGGGACTTTTTTATTTTTAATTGTTTGTTTTTGTTTCTATGTTACTATTCGTGCAGGGTTTATTAGGGTTTATTGGAAACACTTCTTATCTTTTATTAAATTTAGTTCAATTTATACTGTCGATTTAAGGCAGGAGTTAAAATGAAATACTATTCTTCAATTCAGATAGCATCTTTTTATAAAAAATACAGCACTTTATTTTTAAACGTATAAATTAAATTTAAACGTGAGTAATTGTTTCTTGTGTCAATTATAAAATAAAAAGACCTCGAAGGCTATTTTCTTCGAGGTCTTTTTATTTTAAAACTAATTATTTAGAATAGGAGTAGTTTCAATTAGTGAATTACACTTACTCGGATGTTTTTTCTATTAGTATCAGAAATAATAGAAATGTTGTACATGCCATTCGTTAAAGTTGAAAGGTCAAGTTGTGCTGTAAATTCACCCATGGTAATATTGCCTAAGTCTTTTGATTTAACCAATTTACCTGTTAAGTCATATACTTCAATATTAACTTTTGAGCTAGACGAAAAGTTCATGTTCAAGTTTAATTGCTCATTTACTGGATTTGGAAAAGCGTTCAAAGAAGAAATGTTATTGTTTTCATCAATTGATGTTGCTGTACTCAAAGGAATTAAATTTCCACCAGTATTTAATGCAACCCATAAACCGAATGTATTTGCACTATTGCTATTAGCCGTTGGATCTAAAAACCCAGAAGCAACTACTGTAATCGCCTTTCCTTGCAATAATAATGTTGAAAGAGGTGCTGAATAGCTTGCTACAACTGTTGAACCACTTGCGTCAGTAACATCTAAAACTAGATCAGAAGTTGGAACTGCCAGATAACCTTGGAAATTTCCATAAGCGATGTCGTTCACTACTGTTCCACCACCCACTTCAACGTCTACAATTGGAGCATCTGTAGAGCCATGCACTACCAAGATATCTGTATTTGTTGTAAGCGCTGCAGCTTCACGTGCTGTTGCATAAATATCTAAATCAAAAGCAGGAGCTGGTGAATAACCGATGGCACTTACTATTCCATTCGCTACAACTATATACTTCTCGTTTGCTGCTAATGTAACAGCAAATGAATCTATTGCCGCTGTGTAACTCGTACTTGTAGACGGAGCAATGTATATTGTTTGAATAGTTTCAGCAGGTGCATCAATGAAAGGAGAAGCAGTTCTGAATGCAAAGTTGTCAATCAATAATGACGATCCTAGATAAACATCTACAGTTGCTGCTGCAGCATCTGCACTATTATGAATAACTTGTACACGTGCTGTAGAAGATGGTAAAGGAATTAAATTTCCTCCCTCAGGCAAGGCAACCCACAAACCAAATGTATTTGAACTACCACTGTTTGCTGCAGGATTAAGAAATCCTGATGCTACAACTACTAATGCAGAATCGGCTAAACCCAATGATTGTAATGGAGCTTGGTAAGAAGCCACAACAGTTGATCCGGTTTGATCAGTTACATTCAGTGTGTAATTTGCATTTGCTAGTTCTAAATATGGATTAAATGTGCCATAAGCTAAATCATTTACCACTGTTCCAGCTCCTGGAACTTCTACATCCACAATTGGTGCATCAGTTGAGCCATGTACTACCAAAACATCTGTATTTCCTGCGATAGAAGCCTCTTCGCGTCCCATTGCATATACATCGAGATTAAATGCTGGTGCAGGTGAGTATCCTGTTGCACTTATAATTCCGTTTGCAACAACTACATATGTAGCACTAGGCGCCAATGTTACAGGAAATCTTCTTAAAGATGCGGAAGAATCTGTGCTAGTTGAAGGAGCAATACCAATTATTAGGGGTACACCTGATGGTGCATCAATAAATTTGGATGCTGTTCTAAAGTTAAAGTTATCAATCAATAAGATGTCATTAACCCAAACATCAACTGTTGACGCTGCTGCATCGGCACAGTTGTGGATTACTTGTACACGAGCCGTTTGCCCATATACTGTTGCTGTAAGAACTATTCCAGCTAAAGCTAGAAGTTTAGATAAAGTTTTTTTCATGTTTTTTTAAATTTTAAATTTTTTTAGCATTTATATTCCTTTCTAAAACACAAAAGCGCCTTTTTTGTTTAACAAAATGCATTAAAAGTTAAACAAAATATGCAAGTATTTGAATATCAATTGAATAATTTTGATTATTCAGCCAATTAATACTCCTTTTTATTGTCAAAATTTGTTTTTGAATTCAAAAAAATATACTGTGCGGTTTCCCTTCGATAAGCGAAAATGATTTTCAATCGGCTACTTCATTCCAAAACGATTTAAATTGAATATCCGTCGTATGGAAGAGTAATTTATAGTAGAATAATAAATAGGATAGAAATTTCGTATGTTCATCGAGTAATTTTTTATAGATCTACTCATCAATTTGTACTTTTCTCTTCCCAGATCATGCATAAGTGAACGATCGTTGCAACCGCTTTTTGCATGTCCTGTATCGAAACCCATTCGAGTTTGGAATGAAATGCATGTTCACCTGCAAATATATTCGGACAAGGTAGTCCCATGTATGAAAAGCGCGATCCGTCTGTACCGCCCCGGATACTTGATAATACAGGTTCAATCCCTGCTCTTTTGATTGCTTCCAAAGCATTCGTAACAATTTCAGGGTTTTTATCGAGCACTTGCTTCATATTCCTGTATTGTTCTTTTACAATAAAATCGAAGCTTGATTTTGGATATTTTGCGATTATTTTTTCAGTTAATTCCTTCAGATACGTTTCTTGTATTTTTAAATTTTCTTCATCAAAAGCACGGATAATAAATTGGACCGTTGTTTCTTCAATTCCTCCTGAAATACTTACCGGATGAACAAATGGTTCTTTTTTTTCTGTGCTTTCTGGACTCATTTTGTCTTTTGGTAATGAGGCGATAATTTCGCTTGCAATTTTAATTGCACTTTCCATTTTGTCTTTTGCAAAACCCGGGTGTGTGCTTACGCCGTGAATATTAACAGTTACTCCATCAGCAGAAAATGTTTCGTTTTCAATGTGTCCTAATTCTTCTCCATCAATCGTATAGCCATAATCAGCACCTAATTTTTTTATATCGGCTTTCTCTGCACCTCTTCCTATTTCTTCGTCGGGTGTAAATAAGATCTTTATTACACCATGTTTTATTTCCGGATTGAGCATCAGATGATTTGCTGCATCCATTATTTCTGCAACACCAGCCTTATTATCTGCACCCAAAAGTGTTGTGCCGTCAGTGGTAATAATGTCGTTTCCTATTTGCTTTAATAAGGATGGGTGTTCAGTTACGCGGATAACCTGCATACGGTCATTTAGCAGTACAATATCTTTCCCATCGTATTTCGTCTGTATTTGTGGATTCACATTTTTGCCGGAGCAATCTGGAGATGTATCCATATGAGAACAAAAGCAGATTACAGGTACCTTTTTTGATGTGGTAGAAGGGATAGTTGCATATACATAACCATACTCATCCATATGGGCGTCTGAGATTCCCATTTGCAGCAATTCCTGAACAAGTACCTTCCCTAGATCTTTTTGTTTTTCAGTAGAAGGACAGGTTTCTGAAGTCGGATCACTTTGTGTATCTATTTTTACATATTTTAAAAATCGTTCGGTTACGGTATGGTTGATTGTCATTGATTTTGGATTTATTTATACAGGAGTTAATTATATGACGAATTACAGTAATTTTAGGCAATATTCAAAATTTTAGTGACAGTCATGTCTGTTTAATATTAAATCAGTAATGCCTTTATAACATGAAATACAAACGATTAGGAACCAGCGAACTAAAGGAACTCGAAAATGAGTTTATTATATTCCTATCATCAGCGCAAATAACGGGGCTTGATTGGGATAAAATGAAGAAAAATGAACAAGAAAAAGCCGAGGAATTGATAGACGTTTTTAGTGATCTTGTTTATGAAAAAGTGATGAGTAAAATATTTTTTTTAGAATTTCGGGATAAAAAAGAATTGAATATATTTCATTTTGAGGATGATAAAATCGTATTAAATGGAATTCGAATGAAAGAGGATAGTTCAATAGATCTCTTGTCTGATGATCTATTCAGTGAATGGAATGCAAATAAGTCGAATGAAATTTCAATAATTAAAACAGAGAAAGTGTATATAAAAGAAAGGGGCATTGAGCTATTTGAAATGCTTGAGAAGGGCTGTTATATTACGGATGATAAACTTTTTAAAGCCATCGCAGATTTATATTAAGTACGATGTATGTTATTTTAAATAAAAAAAGGGGGCTACAAGCCCCCTTTTTTTATTTAAAAATAATTTTTTATTCAGAAATAACTAATTTCTTAGTAACGCTTGTATTATCAATTGAAAACTTAACAAAGTAAATACCATTCAACAAGTTTAGATCTTGTTTTGAAATCTGGAAAGTATACTCACCTTCCATTTGGTTCATTTTGTTTGCCTCCATTATTTTTTTACCTAAAACATCCATCAATTCAATTTTTACATTTCCTTTTTTAACAAGGTTGTAAGAAACTGTTGCTGTTTCATTTGCAGGATTAGGATAAATCGAAACGTTTGCATCAGCTAAACTGCTGTTGTCAATTCCTAAAACACCGGTGATATTAATATCATCAATATAGATGTTGTTGGATTCGTTTCCTGAAGTATATTCAAATTTGAAACGCGTGTTTGCTGTTGCAACAGTTCCAGGAATCGTTACCGTTTGAAGTGCCCATTGACTCGGAGAGCTAGGAACAAATTCTTCAGGATGGTAACTAGCATTTATGAATGCTGAACCTGATAATGTTTTACGTGTTTGCCAAGTTGCTCCGCAATCGATAGATGAATAAACAATCAGCTTTTCGGTCAAATCAGCAGCAGAAGTTGCCTTTGTAGCAGCAGCACATCTAAAAGTAAGCGCGGGACTTGCGATATACGTTAGGTTGTATGAAGGAGAATATAATTCATCCACATCATACGCATAATTATAATAGCCATTCATAACAACACTGTGTGAGCTATTGTATCCAGCAGCACCTGTGTACCACCATGTTCTGGAGTTGTTGTCAGGATCTTTACTAAACCAATGAGAATAATATTCTGTAGAATTTTCGAAATTTTGAACATAAGTATTAGAAACTTGAGCAAATCCATCAGTAACATAAATCAGCATACTTTTTGTTAGCGTTCCCACACCACCAGCATTTGTTGCAGTTAACGTTGCATTGTACATGCCCGGAGTGTTATACGTGATTGTTGGAGTTGCAGCACTTGACAAAGTAGGTGTACCCGTTCCGATATCAAAAGACCATGCGTAGGTTGTAGGAACGCCAGCAGTGATATTCATTACATTTTTAGTAAATGTTACAGATCCACCAGGACAAACCATATATTTGTTTGCGTAGAAATCAACTTTAGGAACACATGTAGTACCACTTCCATCTGTACCTGTCGCTGCTAAGTTAGAACCGATCCAAACATTATCTCTAGCTGAAAGGAAATTGTCTAATGCAGCACGCATACGCGCTTTTTGATCGTAAGTGTACATTTTTGAACAGTATGAATATTCCATATAGTTCTCAACGTTTTCGATTACACCATGCGTTCCAGTTAAGGAAACATTATCAATACCAAAAGTTCCTGTGCTGTCTTCAGCATTCCATCCATAAATACGGAATGTACGGGAAGCATTATTGATATTTGTAAATGAAGCGCCGGTTAATGTAATTTTACTACCTGTCAACGAAACAGCTGTATCATTCTTAATGAAAAATATATTTCCTGCTCTTCTACTTAAGTTCGGATTTGCAGGAGAAATAGTTGCTACTAAATTACTTGCATAACCATCAGCGCTTGAGCGAACGGCAAATGTTCTTACACCTTTCATATTGCGTTGAACATTGAATGTAATTGCAGACAATGATAAAGCATTCGAAAATAAATCAGGACTTACAGTAAATTCGTAATATTTAGCAGTATTGATGGCTCCTGTTAAAGATGCATAAGTTGTATCGCCGTCAATTGCTGATCCACCATTACTCCAATCAGAAAATGCAAACATACCGGCAGTAGCTGAATTTGCAGATACTCCGTTTGCAGTTGCACTGCTGAAGGTGATTGATGAATCGACTGCCTCTGGACTTGCTGTAGGATCTGTTGTTCCTGAAGCTGTGGTAACACCTCCGAAAGAATAAGTTGCTGTTAATGCCTTTGAGTCACAAGTGTAATCGTATCTGTTTCCACAAGAGAGGTGACCCTTCGTTATTGGGGTATCATTCACACCTTCGTCTCCACAACCTACTTCTGGCTCATTGGTTGAACCCCATGTGTGAGGTAAATTTAACCAGTGTCCAATTTCATGCGTTAATGCTCTTGATTGACCAACAGTACCTGTTCCGATACTACCAATGTATTGGTGGATAATAATAATACCATCATATGGTTCCAAGTACCATGGATGCGTTGCACTTGGGTAATATGCATATCCTGCAGTTCCAACACTTTCCATTGTTTTAATTACCCATACGTTCAAGTATTTAGAGCGCGGCCATGGGTTTAATTTTGATCCGTCATTTGCCTGATTTGTTTTGTGAGAATAAATTCTGTCGATACCATTTGTACAGTTACCATTTGGATCAATTTGAGCTAAACGGAATTCAATTTTAGTGTCTGCACTCGCCGCTTGGTATGGAGCAACAATTGCTGCAGTGTCCGCATTTAATTTCCGGAAGTCGCGATTTAAAATTGCTAACTGATCATTTATTTGCGCATCAGAAATGTTCTCAGATCCATTGGTGTGGATGATATGAAATACGATAGGAATAATATAAACCTGCTCTGCAGTTCTGTTTGCTTTTTTAGTTTTTATCTGCTCGTCAAGAATAGCATTATACTCTGCTTGAGCTTTTTCCAGCTCGGGGTGCTTTTCATAAAGTCGTTGATGCGCCTGTGTCGTACCACATTGGTATTGACCTTGGGCAGAAATTGTATTTTTACCCGCAAAGAAAAAAACAGAACCTAAAAAAAGGCAAGAGAAGAATTTTGTTTTCATTATCGTAATGATTTCGTTGTTTTAATAATTGTAATTCATAGATGCAATATTAAGCAAAAAAACAAAAAACAACAAGCTTTTTCTAGAATAGCTGCTTTTTTTTATTAAACGGTTGTTTTTTGACTGTGATTGGTAAAAAATACAGAGAAAGGAGTCTTAGTAACTACTTCTTTCTCTGTTATTTCAGTCTAGTTTGTCTTAAAATTGTGCTTTGAGTGAAATAATAAAATTTCTTCCAGGGGAACTTATTCCTGAAGAGTATGATCGGTAAAGCTGGTCTGTAATATTTTCAATTCCGACATTTACAGCAAGGAATTTATTCATATAAAATGCTGCCTTAAAATTGATCGTATACCAGCTTGGTACGAACGGTCGCCCGTTTTCATCTTTTGCATACGGTGCATTGTCAGTTTTGTCAACTAATGGAAGATCCTCAAACTCCATTTTTTGATTGTATTGTGCGTAAAAATCGAACTTTAGTTTTTTTCTGCTATATGTTAAGTGGGTACTTCCAAAAAGTGGCGCAACGTGTGGTTTGGGATAATAGGTCAAACTGTCTTCGCTTTGTTCTTTCCCTTTCTGATAGCTGATTGTGCTTTTTAAACCTAATCCTTTGCCGAAACTGATCTCCAAACCTCCTTGCATTCCGAATACTTCTGCCTGTGAAACGTTTTGAATCGCCATTACCTGACTTAACTGTCCGTCATATTCTATACTGTCCTGTCCATTGTATTGATAGGAGTTTCTTGCCAAAGCGTCTTTTAATAATGTGTAATATCCTGCAAAATTTATTTTCAGGAACTGTCCAATTGTTTTTGCTGTTCCTATTTCTGCATTGTATGCATATTCGGGTTTTAAGTCTGCATTTGGGACAACAACCGTTCCCGGTTGCGAGTCGAACACTTTTCCCATATCGTCAATATTTGGTGCGCGGAATCCTGTCGACCCATTCAGGTAGATTTGCCAGTTATTGTTCGGACTGAAAACTATACCCAGACTTCCATTTAATGCACCGTTGCTGTTTTCTGCATGTGTAAATGGAAATGGGAACATTGTCGTGTCAAAGTCGGCTGTAATTTTATAATGTGTATAACGGGCACCTATATTCGCAATCCATTTTGGACGTAATTTGTATTTCAGATTTAAATATGCACCGTATGCCTGCCAGGTGGAACCGTCAGGATAACGCGTGTTTGTTAGTTCTTCGGCGAGTGTTTCAATATGTACACGATTTGCTTCGGACCCAACAATGTTAAATACGGCTTCCAATCCATAAAATAAAGTCGCTTTTGTACTTATTTTTTTATCGAAATCTATATTTACCGAATATGCTTCTACTGTTTCTGTTTGATTCCGTATTTTTTTATTATTGAATTTTCTATCATGTCTGCTTTCCTCATAATTCTGCATTGCTGCAGAAAAACGCAGCTGGTCGAATATTTTGGTAGTCTTCGTACTTGTAATTCCCAATCGGTTCATTGCCCATTTTTGAGGACCGTAATACCATTCTGCGTTATCGAGCAAGCCGTTTTCATCGGCATCTAAATACAATCTGTCGTATCTTGGTGCATTTGAGGTAATAGAATAATGCAAGGCATAATCGATTTCTAGATTTTTGTTCGGTTTGAAAACTATTTTTTGCATAAAGTTGAATTGGCTAAACGCTGAGCCAACCTGCAATGAAGAATCTGTATTAACAAACATAGAATCTTTACCATTAATGGTTTCAACGTATGATGGCCGGAGAAAATAATTATTTCCGTAAGATCCTGTTCTGAGGTCGTCATAGTCGGAATAGGAAAGACTTGTAAGAAATGCCCATTTTTTAAAACCAATATTAAAATCAATATGCCCGGTTTTTTCTGTATTAGCAGACGAATACCGACCTGTTGCACTTCCTGTAAAAAGGATTTTCGCTGCACTATCGCTCAATTTTGGTTTAAGCGTATGGAAATCCATCACCCCGCCAATGGCATCGCTGCCATACATTACTGCGCCAGGGCCAAATAATATTTCAGTGCTTTCAATAGAAGATGCATCGATTGAAATGACATTCTGCAGATTTCCGGATCTAAAAATGGCATTATTCATACGAATCCCATCAACAACGATCATTACCCTGTTTGTTGCAAATCCTCTTAAATTAGGCGATCCGCCTGCCATTTGGCTTTTTTGTATGTAAACATAACCGCTTGTTTCTAATACATCTGCTGAGGTTTGCGAATTCTGAAAAGCAATATTTTTTTTCGTAATCTTTTCAATCCGATTTGGAGTTTCTATCTTGTCTTCTTCCCACCTGTTTGAAGAAATGATGATCTCGCCCAACGAAATAGCTGTTTCAGATAATTCTACTTTGAATTTTATCGTTTCCAATTGAGCGTAGCTGTAATTAATTGGCGTATATCCAATAAATTTAAAAAAGATACTATCGGCTGCTTTAAATGATAAAATGTCTGCTTGACCTTTTGCATTTGTTAATACTGATAATTTGGGATTATTTGAATATACAACAACACCGGGAATTGTTTCTCTGCTGGTTTTGTCAATTATCGTAATGTTTTGTGCCGTTGCCAGAAATGCACAAAGCATCAAGGCAACAGTTAAAAGCTGTCTTTTTTTCATGTGAATTGAATTTATATTAAGTATTCATCGGTATTCCCCCGATTCTAAACCACTATTGCTTTATGCAATTAACTTCTGGGTGGAGGTGTGGAGATACTTAAAGAGACAGAATATGCACTACAATCATAAGGACTTTCGTTTAGAAGAGATGGATTAGGTATACTACAAGTTATGTCTTGTTCCTCAAAAAAATCGGTTTTAACACTATTTGTTTTGTTTTTATTAGAATTCTTACTGTTTTGAATGTGTTTTAATACCTGATCTTCAAGGGTGCTGAATAGTTTCCGCTCTTGTTTATCGTTTATGCAGTAAAACGTGATAGAGGATTCGTCTTCTGCTATTCTGACAATATCGAAAAGTTGGTCAGAATAAAAGAACTCTTTATTTATTTCAAGCCATTTTATGCTTTTTATTTCTTTTCGTGTGAACCGAATAATTGTTAGCTCATCCTCGTTTAGATTGAGTTTGATCTCTTTCTTGATTTCTCTTTTAATTTCAACTTGTGCAACTTTAAAAGCAACATAGTATCCCACTGTATTAAACAGGAATATGCAGAGTAAAAATAGTGGAAGGATTTTTTTCATTATCTAAAGAAACAAATCTAAATATATACTTTATAAAAAGCAAATGATGTCTTTCTGTCATTTATTATCTTTGGTATAAACATTGACTGAAACAGCAGTAATTATTTCTTTATGAGAAACACACAATCTACGTTACTTTTTAGTTTTATTTATCCTACTCTGTTTGTAATCATTTTGTGGGGCATCAAATTATTTGAACTTGTGGAAAATGTAAATCTATCTTGGTACGGTTTATATCCCCGAACAATTCATGGTTCTATCGGAATAGCAACAGCTCCTTTGCTTCATGCAGACTTCCCTCATTTAATTTCGAATACACTTCCCTTGCTTGTGTTGGGTCCCATCATTTTTTATTTTTACAGATCAATCGCATTCAATGTTTTCTTTTGGGTTTATATAATGACTGGCGTCTGGGTTTGGGCTGCTGGAAGAAACGCCTATCATATTGGAGCCAGTGGGATCATTTACGGATTTATAACCTTTTTGTTTTTTAGCGGGATTTTCAGAAAAGATACACGACTACTTGCTCTTTCATTGTTTGTTACTTTTATATATGGCGGTGCTGTTTGGGGTATACTTCCCTTTCAGCGTGGTGTTTCCTGGGAATCGCACATGCTCGGATCTCTTGCCGGTTTGATCACTGCTTATAATTTCAGAAAAGAGGGTCCTCCTCCGCGTGTCTATGATTTTGGAGATGAGCAGGAGAACGAAAAAATTGATGTAAGCGGAGAAGAACTGTTTCAGCCCGAGGAAGAAGAGCCATCTGACAATACGGTCGTAAATTATACCTATATCAAAAAGGAGAATTCCCCGAATTTATAACTACCTTTGCGCCTTCTAAAAATAAATTTAGATCATTAATTGCGTCAATTACAGTGAATTATTTGTCAGTAGAATCAGTTTCCAAATCGTTTGGACTAAAGCCATTATTCAATAAAATCAGTTTCGGATTAAATCAAGGTGATCGTATTGCCTTAATCGCAAAAAATGGTGCCGGAAAATCAACACTTTTGAAAATCCTTGTCGGAAAAGAGATTGCCGATGAAGGCAGTGTTACTTTTCGTAAAGATATTGTTGTAACGTATCTTGATCAAAATCCAATATTTAATGAAAACGATACGGTACTGGAAGCCATCTACAATACCAATAATCCGATGTTGAATGCTGTAAGAGCATACGAAGAAGCACTTACCGCATTTGAAAAAGAGTATAATGATGAAACTTCTTCTAAACTGGAAGTAAGCAGCGCGCAGATGGATAAGCTAGAAGCATGGGGATTCGAAGCAAAAGTGCAGGAAGTATTGCAACGCTTGAAAATTGCTTTTTTAGATAAACAAATCGGCATGTTGTCCGGCGGACAAAAAAAACGCGTGGCACTTGCAAAAGTTTTAATTGACGAACCACATTTATTGATCCTGGATGAGCCTACCAATCACTTGGATGTGGAGATGATCGAATGGCTTGAAAATTATTTAGTTTCAAGAGACATGACTTTATTATTAGTGACGCATGACCGTTATTTTTTAGATCGTATCTGCAACGAGATCATTGAAATTGATGACGGAAAACTACATCATTATAGAGGTGATTTTCAATATTATGTTGAGAAAAAGGCCGAACGTGAAGCGATAGAAGGAAGTGAGATAGATAAAGCTAAAAACTTATTCCGGAGAGAATTGGAATGGGTAAGAAAAATGCCGAAGGCCCGAGGTACAAAATCAAAATCGCGATTAAACGCATTTGAGGATACAAAAGATAAAGCGTTCAGCGGAAAAACAGAAACCAAGCTCGAGTTGGGCGTGAAGATGAGTCGGATAGGAGGGAAGATCCTTGAATTTAAAAATATAAAAAAGGCATTTGGGGAGACAAAAATTGTAAACGATTTTTCTTATATTTTTAAAAAGGGCGAAAAGATTGGTGTGATCGGAAAAAATGGAGTAGGGAAATCTACTTTTTTAAATATGATTATGGGTTTGGAAACTCCTGATGCAGGAGAGATTCAGACGGGTGAAACAATGGTCTTTGGCTATTATTCTCAGGAAGGGTTGAAGCTTACTGAAGATAAGCGTGTAATAGAGGTAGTGAAGGATATTGCAGAGTTTATTCCACTTGCAGATGGCTCTAAATTATCTGCTTCCGGACTGTTGACAAAGTTTTTGTTTCCACCTGAAGTACAATACAGCATGGTTTCGAAGCTGAGTGGAGGTGAACGCAGACGATTGTATCTGATGACTATCCTTATTAAAAATCCGAATTTTCTCATTCTTGATGAGCCTACCAACGATTTAGATATTGTAACATTAAGCGTATTAGAAGATTTTCTTACTAATTTTCAGGGTTGTGTCTTGATCGTTACACATGATCGTTACTTTATGGATAAGATGGTGGATCACCTCTTTGTTTTTGAAGGAGCTGGTGTACTGCGCGACTTTCCCGGAAATTATACGGAGTATCGTGATAAGAAAGAAGCAGAGGATAAAATGGCAGGAAAAGCAGGTCAAGAAACCCCTGTCGAGAATAAAGTTATCGAAGAAAAAGTTGAAGAAAAAAAAGTTGTTGAAGTAGCTGCCTCAAAAAAGAAATTCAGTTTCAAAGAAAAATTGGAATACGAGCAGTTAGAAAAAGATATCGCCAAATTAGAGGATGAGAAAAATAAGATCACCACACTTTTGAATTCAAGCACAGATAATCATGATGATGTTGTAAAGTGGAGTGAACAGATCGGAGTTATAATTTCACAACTAGATGAAAAATCGCTTCGTTGGTTAGAGCTTAGTGAAGGGGTTTAATTTCAAACCACAATCTTTTGTTCAACGCTCCATGCTTCCGGTTTGGCGCTGAAAAGCACTTTCGTTCTCGACCAAACATTCGCGAATACTTCTGAGTTGCGATAGTTATTCAAATCGTTTTCGGAATTCCAGTAGCTATAGGTGAAAAATAGTTCAGGAGTATGTATGTCATTCAATAATTCCAGGTGGCTGCATCCCGGCATATTCCGAATGAGCTCTTTGGATTCAATAAAGAGTTGTTGGAACTCACTTACCTTTTCGGCTTTGAATGTCATTTTAACGATTCTGATAATCATTGAAATCGGATGGTTATAGAATCGTTTAATTTTAAATTAAGCATGCTGTTCGCTCTGTCACCTTTCATCGCAATCTCCAATTGCTCAGCCGCATTGAACAATGCAAGTATTTCTCCTTCCGGGACATCATTATACGTTTTACTTATTTTGCCGATCTCATATCGGGCAAATTCGATCTTGAATTCCTTCCCTTTTCCTACCTGATCAAACAGTGCTTTTGAAATATTACACATCACGTTTCCGTATGAATCGATGTATTCAACGGTGCCTCTAATCATATCACCCATTGAAGCCGCACGGAATGGCGTACGTTCTAATAAATTTTCTTTTGTTTGTCCGAGCTCCTCCATTGGTATCCCTTTTGCTAGTGCGCTGGCTGCAATCGCAAAAATATCACGTGTTGGAAAAGTTGACAGGGCTGCGGGTAGTTCAATGATTTTTTCTATGGGTGATTCCAAAAACGAAAAAATGCCATTGTCGGCGCCAATAAAAAAGTGCCCATCTGAACGTACAATCACGTGTGACGATTGGTTGGTTTGTTCGGCCTTAATACCAATAATGTGTATGCTTGATTTTGGGAAATTCGGGTATGCGTTTTTGATTATATAGGCGGCATCCTGAATATTATATGTTGGTATCTGATGAGAAATGTCGATGATCGTTGCTTGCGGGATTCTACTTAATATCGTACCTTTTATTGCGCTGACATAATGGTCCTTCATTCCTAAATCTGTTGTAAGAGTGATGATCGCCATTTGTTAGTAAATTCTGATTTTTTCGGTTTCCGTTTTACCCTAAGAATACACAAAAATATGTTATTTTCGTGCTTTCTAAGAAAAAAAATCAAAGTTTTTACTTTAATTCTATCTATAGCGTGACTGAGAAGAAGATAATACTTGAAGATATTTCACCTGTAAATCTTTATGGTGTAAACGACTCTAAACTGGAGTTGATTAAAAAACGGTTTCCGAAATTGAAGATTGTTGCAAGAGGAGAAACGATAAAAGCGACAGGTGACGATGAAGAGTTGAACCAATTGGAAATGGTTATCAATATCTTGGTAGCTTATTATAATCGTTTTGGAAATCTCACAGAAAATGCAATCGAACAAATATTAAATGGTAGTTCAAAAAAAGATTCACGTTCAGATAAAACCGATGCAGAGGATGTAATTGTTTTTGGGAATAGCGGATTGATCATTAAAGCACGAACCGAAAATCAGCGTAAAATGGTTGATGCGATCACTGAAAATGATATGCTTTTTGCTGTTGGTCCGGCCGGTACAGGCAAAACATATACTGCAGTTGCGCTAGCTGTGAGAGCATTAAAAAATAAAGAAGTAAAAAAGATAATTCTTACCAGACCGGCAGTTGAGGCAGGTGAGAATTTAGGTTTTTTGCCTGGAGATTTGAAAGAGAAACTTGATCCTTATTTGCAGCCTTTGTATGACGCATTGGGTGATATGATCGCTCCGGAAAAACTGACCTACTATCTAGAGAATCGTGTTATTCAAATTGCACCTTTGGCATTTATGCGCGGACGAACACTTGACAATGCATTTGTAATATTGGATGAAGCACAAAATGCAACGGAGGGTCAGTTGAAAATGTTTTTAACCAGAATGGGCTCATCCGCAAAATTTGTTATCACAGGCGATATTACTCAAATTGATTTGCCGAAACATCAACCATCGGGTTTGCCGCAGGCAATAAGACTTTTGAAAAATGTTGAAGGAATTGTTTTTGTAGAATTAGATGGAACGGATGTGATTCGGCATAAATTAGTGAAACGGATCGTTGAGGTGTACGATCAAAAAAAATAGAAATAAATTGAATCAAAATAAAAATAAGATAACCGTAAAAAAAGTTTAAAATGGAAGCAATAACAGAAACCAAATTTAATTTTCCGAAGCAAAAAAGTTTTTACAAGGGAAAAGTTCGTGATGTATATAATATTGAAGATAAACAATTAGTGATGATCGTCAGCGATAGGATTTCGGCATTTGATGTCGTTCTTCCGAAGGGAATACCATACAAAGGACAAGTGCTGAACCAGATCGCAGCAAAATTTTTGAAAGCAACAGAAGATATTCTACCGAATTGGGTGATCGCTGTTCCTGACCCAATGGTTACAGTTGGTTTATTTTGTGAACCATTTAAAGTGGAGATGGTTATTCGTGGTTATTTATCGGGACATGCTTGGCGCGAATATAAATCTGGGAAAAGAATTTTGTGCGGAGTAACAATGCCAGAAGGTATGAAAGAGAATGACAAGTTCCCTGAACCGATCATTACACCAACAACAAAGGCATCGGTCGGGCACGATGAAGATATTTCGAAAGAAGAAATTTTGAAACAAGGGCTTGTTTCAAAAGAAGATTATGAGCAATTAGAAAAATACACAGCTGCAATATTTCAGCGAGGAACAGAAATGGCTGAAAAGATGGGTTTAATATTAGTAGATACGAAATATGAATTCGGTAAAAAAGATGGAGTGATTTATTTGATAGATGAGATCCACACTCCCGATTCATCAAGATATTTTTATATGGAGGGATATGCCGAGAGACAAGCAAGAGGCGATGCACAAAAGCAATTGTCAAAAGAGTTCGTCCGTGAATGGTTAATGGAAAATGGTTTTCAAGGTAAGGATGGACAAAGTGTTCCTGAAATGACCCCGGAAATAATCTCGTCGATCTCTGAAAGATACATTGAATTGTATGAAAACATTGTTGGTGAAAAATTTATTAAGGCAGACGCCACGAATGTGATGGAGCGTACAGAGAAAAATATTTTAAACTTTCTGGATAATAATTAATTTAACATAGATACATTTTAAAATTGCTTTTGCTGCCAGACTTTCATCAAGAGCCGAGTTGTTTTAGCGTTCTCTTTTTAATTCAGTTATTTTGGATTGGATGGATAGTATCTAGTAAATAGATTATTTATTAGTAATCGCAATAAAAAATTGATGTTTTTCAAAAAACAAATCACTTGGATAAAACTATTTGAGTCCTTAACTGCTGCGAATAATCAAATTGCTGTTGGTAGCGTTTGCACCATGCAGGTTGGAAAAAAGAAACTATGTGTTGCTCATACTACCGAAGGTTTTTTTGCAGTTAATGATAAATGCCCTCATAATGGCGCCTCATTAGGAAATGGTTTTTGCACTGAACAGGGATCCGTTGTTTGTCCGATGCACCGTTATCATTTTGATCTTAAAACTGGTAGAGCTAAAAGTGGTTTGGGAGATTATGTTCAGCCATATCCAATTGAAATTCGAAATGATGGTGTTTTTGTCGGATTCCAGGAAACTGTTTGGAATTTATTTTAATTCCACTTCCGTGAAATTATTTTTTATTCTCTTATGTATCTTTTACCTTTTTCTCCGTTATAAGAATAAAGTTCTTAAAAAAGGAGGTCCAAATGAAATCATTTCGTTCAATCAATTTTCTTTTAATTGTTTTTAGCATTGCAGAATTACCGGCATTTTCAAATTCGGTCTTATCCATCGAGGAAGCTGCAAAAAAAGGATTTGTGAAGTTGATAATAAAAAGTAAAGGTGGATATACGGGAGCGGTTATTGAAATGATTGTTCATAATCTGACGAGTAGAAAATTGGATCTGAAGATTGAAGCCGGCCGAAAATTAGATTCGAAGCATCAGAATGAACAGGATATTCTGGTGACAATGGATCAGGAATTTTTTGTGAATGTCAATCAGATCAAAACAATTAATGTGTCCGGAATGTGCTGTCAGGCAAATAATAGCGCACCTACTGCTAAGTTTGAATACTCAGTTGGATCTATGGCTGATAGCAATTTTATAAAGTTGGCAAGATTTATCGATAAAAATAAATATTACGCGAGCTATTCGGCTCAGCAAGCTGTTTGGGTTGTTTCTGATGATAATTCAATAGGAGGTATTGATGATGAAGATATAGAAGTTAAAAATAAGCTGAGAAATTTTGTTTCAAAACTAACGGGAAAACAAATCCCATCCTATGAAATTTCCTACAAAAGTGGAAATGACGGAAGTGCTATGGGAACAGCAGTTAAGATTGATGGGGTATTTGATTACTCCTTGGCAAATAGTTGCCATGCAACATTCGCAATTTATAACGAAAGGGGAGAAGTTGTACAATTGATTTTCGAAAATTTGCAAAGTGATAAAGGAGATTATAAACATTATTACACTTTCAGAACCAAAGATCTTCCAAAAGGCATCTACTATGCCAAAGTAAATGCGGATGGCTTGTTGCAGAAAGAAATGAAAATTGAGTTTTAATTTTAACACCCTACCTTTTTTCGAGGAAGGGTGTTTTTTTATTTTCCGAAATATTCTTCAAAGGAAAATGTATCTTTTAAACGTACACCTTTCTCGGTATGTTGGACGGTACAACATTGATTAACAGAATCGTGCTCCAGGAATAAAATATATTCCTCATCTGCGGCACGCTTCAGAAATTTTTCTTTCTCTGTCATTGTAAGCAAAGGCCGCGTATCGTATCCCATAACATAGGGCAAAGGAATGTGTCCGGTGGATGGCAATAGGTCAGCCATGAAAGCAACTGTTTTGTTTTTGTAACTGATCTGTGGGATCATCATTGCATCGGTATGGCCGCGCATATAAGCAAGCGATATGTTTTCACCCAGCTGACGGCTGTTTTCGTCATCAATGAATTTTAGTTGTCCGCTTTCCTGAATAGGGAGAATATTCTCTTTGAGGAAGCTTGCTTTCTCCCTGCTATTAGGTTTTGTTGCCCATTCCCAATGTTCAGCATTACTCCAATAGGTTGCGTTTTTGAAGGTCGTTTCAAATCCTGTTTTATCTGCGTTTTGCTTTATACTTCCGCCGCAATGATCGAAATGTAAATGTGTTAAAAACATATCGGTTATGTCATCAAAACTAAAGCCCTTTGTTTTAATAGAGTTCTCCAGTGTGTCGTTGCCGTTTAAAAAATAATGGCTGTAAAATTTCGCATCTTGCTTATTACCAATACCGTTGTCGACCAATATCAAACGGTTCCCATCTTCAATCAATAAGCAGCGCATCGCCCAGTTACACATATTGTTTTCATCAGCCGGATTTGTTTTGTTCCACATTGTTTTTGGAACAACGCCAAACATCGCACCACCATCTAATTTGAAGTTTCCTGTGTCTATTACGTGTAGTTTCATTTTTTTTAAGTTCTTTTTTTTACAATTATTAATAAAACATAAGAGATTATTTTATTATTATTTTTTGAAAATCTACTATGATGCTCTCCTAATTATTGTATTAATTAGCTCCATATTTAATAGCGCAACCATCGTATTTTTTTTCGTTTAATTGCACCTGAACCGAGAAGTCGTATTGTTTATCAATTCCCCCATTACATTTTTCTTTTTTTATCGCTACACTTATTTTATTTTCACCGTCAGTAGAATTGTATACTGTTAATCCATTTTTTACATCAGGTTTTTTATAAACGAAGTGTATTGTTTTTTGCTCCATCGGATTGTAAAAATCTATCAGATCTTCCTGTTTTGATATTTGGATCAGCCAGAATGGTTCGATTCCGGTACACCAATAATCAGAAGCAATACATGTATTTTTGTAGTTTTTTTGTTCCATTTTAAATGTAGTACCGATTCCGAAATGGATTGTAGTTGTATCATTTATGTCGGGTAGGGCATTTATTTCCAAAAAAACAGCTTCGTCAATATAGGCATTTGGTAAAATTTTGTTGTATGCAGAATCTAATAGATTATTGCTTTTCAAAATATATCTTTTACCGTCAGCGCAATTAATGAAATTTGAATAATGTGGATAATAAAGTCCTTGAAAAATGCTAGTTGACGTTTTTGTTTCCCTACCTATTTTAATACTGTCTAATTTCAGTGAGGCATTTTTATTTGTGCTCGTATTTGTATTACAAGACATAAAAAAAAGTAAGGGAGCGATTAGTACTATTGTTCTTTTCATCATGAAAAAATAAAAGTCCCGCAGTTCTATTCAACCACGGGACATTATGATCAGTGAATTCCATCCCGGAATCCATTTTGTTTTCATTTCAACACCTTTCGCAGGCGCTGCACTGCTAATCTCGTCGAATCCTCCAACGAATTTTGCTTTTGTAACGTCTGATGCATACCAGACAATTTCTGTCGCAGTCAATGCTGATTTTACATTTTGCGCTTTAATAATCTGATTACTTAAAATGATAAGCAAGGGGAAAATGATTTTTTTCATCCTTTAATACAAACATTCATTATTCTATAATTACCATTTCAACACGTCTATTTTTTTGACGACCAGCTTCAGTTTTGTTATCTGCGATAGGTTTTTTAGATCCGAACCATTCAGTTTTAAATCGGTCAGCAGCAATGCCTTTGCTTACCAGATAATCTTGTATAGCTTTTGCACGTTTTTCAGACAATTTCAAGTTCTTCGCTTTGTCTCCTTGGCTATCAGTATGCCCTGATATTTTTAATCTCCACGTTAGTTTTTTCTTCATCAAAGCAGCTAATTCATCAAGGGATGTCAATGATTCGGTTTTGATAATATCTTTTGCTGTTGCAAATTCAAGATTATCAAATGCTTTTTTCAATACTTCAGCTTCTTCCTGATTTAATTTGATTGCCACATCTTTATTGTCTTCTGGGTTCAATTTGATTACTTCCGGTTTCAAAATGATGAATCTTAAATAATTATCTTTCTGATCGCGGATTGCTTTTTTAGCAATTCCACCAATCATAACTTTTACTTCAGTCAGCACTTCCGTGTTTTCACCTTCTAAATTAAAAATCACTAGTTCATCAGCAGGAAGTTCATCAAAGCTAAAACTGCCGTCTTTGCCTTGAATTGAAGTTCTTAAAGAATTTCCTTGTGAATCGATCAATATTAATTTCACCTCAGGACATCCGTTGTTTGATGCAGGACCTGGTTTGTCAGGGCACTCATCTGTTTTATCCATAATTCCATCACTATCTCTGTCAGGGCAGCCCTTGAATGCAGGTAAACCTGCAACATCCGGACAATCATCTTCTTTGTCCATTATTTTGTCGCCATCTTTATCCGGACAACCGTTGAATTCAGCCAGACCTGCAACATCCGGACATGCATCTTGTTTGTCGATGATTTTATCTCCATCGCGATCAGGACAACCAGCAAATTCAATTGTTCCTGGCTCATCAGGACAAGCATCGTCTTTGTCTTGAATATGATCTCCATCTCGATCAGGACAACCAAGAAATTCCCATGTTCCCGGCACTTCTTTACACTTATCTTTTTTATCAGATATTTTATCTTTGTCTTTATCTTTTATTTTGTTGTACATGATAGGAATTTTCAACATCGCGTACATATCCATGCCGTAAATTTCCTTTCCTGAAACCCAAGGACCTAAGCTGTTTGTTCCCAAAATAACTGGTCCCATCCGCAAAGCAATACCAGCTTTGAAGTTCCCTATGTTATCGTATGAGAAAGGAACAAATACTCCAAACCATTTGTGATCCCAACGTGGGGTTAAACTAAAAGTGGTTATTTCGTGAACCTTTTCGTTGTTGTTTTTTTGGAGGGGTGACCAATACGGAGTAAAGTTGATATAAAAGTCTTTATAGATGTTGTAATCAATCTGGGCGCTGATCGCAAGAGGTAGATTCATTTTAAAATACTGATCACCATCTTCCATTATGAAGTTTGCTTTTAGCGTACTGTCAAATTGTTCAACACTACCTGTATTATCAAAATCATTTAAATTCCAATAATTGATATCGGCTGTAAAGTTGTGGCTGTATTGCCCTTTTTTGAATTTGACATACCCGATATCTACAACTGAAAGTCCGATCCTCAATTTGTATTTGTTCTGATCTTTTCTCGACAGTCCGGTTTCGCCATCCATATCGTATTTAAATTTTTCAAAATCCGGACGCCATTCGTAAACCAATCCTACGTCTAAGCCTAATGAGGCTTTGGCACTTTGTTTAAAAGCTACATTTTGTTCGTTAGCTTCGAAATTTGTAGAATGACCATAACTTACTTCTGATTGAAACAATGATAGGGTTGTGTCATTTGTAAAATTATAATCCAGATTTTTTACGTGCATATATGCAGCCTGGATTCCCTGTAAATATTTTACGGAAAGTCCTGCCTTAAAAAAATGTTCTCCTTCATCTTTAAATACATGTCCGTATGAAGCAGCGTATTCGGCCCAGGTCATTGCCTGAATGCTCAAATTCTGATTGCTTAGTTGAGTGTTCCACAAGGACTGATAGTCTAAGTCATTGAAGATAAGTGTAGCCAATTCTTTTTCAATTCCATCCACATTGAACAATGTGCGCATTTTTGATTTTATTGCGAATGCATTTTTCTTATTTATAGAAACTAAAAATGAAGGACCATAGATTTGGTTAGAGAAATATACTGATTTGTTGACATTATTATTTCTTGTGGTCAGGTAGTTGTCTTGGAATGAAGTATCCGCAAAGGCTTTATAATTAGCATCGCTGAAATCAAATAATTTGCCTGAATGCTTTAGTGCAGATTTTTTTAATCCAACATAATTGTTGTAAGCCGAAACACTTATTCCTGCTAAATTAATATCTACTTTATATCTGCTGTCAACAACATTGGCGGGATTGAGGTCTGTACCTGTTACACCTGAGTAGTTACTGTTAATGTATCCAAGAAAATCTTGGGCAAATGATGGTAAAGAGAGCATCAAAGCAGTCGCTGCTAATAACGTAATTTTTTTCATTAAGTTAGGGTGTTATAGTAAGCAATAAAGATACATTTTTTTCACAAGAAAAAACTACTTTATTTGGTATACAAAAATCGAGTTTTCGGAGCTACCTGTTACAAGATTAAAGTTGCCTTCGTTGTTGAGATCCCCAATGCTAAAGGCCGTTTTGCCATTTACAGGAAAACGATTGAAAAGTGTCCCGTTTTCATTAAAAAGAAAAAGTTCATTGGATTCTTCAGAGACAACTCCTATTTTGCCACTGCCATCCGGGAAAAGAAAAAATAAAGGTGCCTGATTAATTTTTGAGGGAAAATCATATTTAAACAACAGTGATTTGTCCTGAGAAAATACTTTTAATTCAGTTCGTGAAAGAAAAATATATTCTTTTATTTTATCATTGTTAATGTCTCTCAGATCAAATTGTGGGGATGTTTCAAAGTCTTGGATTTTTATACTTTCTTTGTGATCGCTCAGACTTATTTTGACAATGTTGCCAAGTGTATCTGCCGCAATTAAGTATGATTTTGTATAACCTTTTCCTGGTTCAACATAGAAGTTGCGGATTCCTTGTTCCATCTCTTCTTTCAATTTGATCCGTATTTCGCCATGTCTATCGAGTATGTATATTTTTCCTTTTATGTCTATTGCGCATAAATGATCTTTATTATTTGTTCTGAAATACTGGATCGGAATATATACTTTATCAATGGTTTTGTCAAAAGCAAATGCCTTCACCTGCTCGCTATTCGTCTTAAAGCATACAATACGTTTATTTTCTGTTGCGATAAAAATGCGGTAATCCCGATTTTTTTCATAGTCAATCACTGCAATCGGATTTGTAGCTGGCGATTGGAGTTTGATAGGAAATCCTTTCATGTCATTTCCATTTCTATCGAACAGGTATATAAAAGAACGAGTGTTGAATAGTATTTGCAGCTTATCGTTTTTCAAAACATCAATCTGAGTAACATCGCTCATTATTTTTTCCGGAAGCTGTTTAGTCCAGATAATTTTCCCTGTATTACTTATCAGATAAATTTTATTTGCATCATCTTGCACAAAAACTTCTTTCGCCTTTGTGATGTGGTTCAAAACTAAATAAGGCTTTTCGCTTATGTTTGCGTCTAGTTTTGTTTCCCACAGTGTTCCTGTTTCCTGTTTTTGTTCCGGGTTGTATTTCAAAAAAATAGTACTGTAAAATAATTTCTTGTTTGAAGAAAACTGTATACCTACAGCTTCAAATTTTTTGAGAAGTTCTTCTTTCTGTTCCAATTCTTTCACGAATTCTTCTTTTATAAATGCAGTGTATATTTTTTTCGATCTCGCAATGGCATTGTAAAGAAATATGTTGGATTCGGTAGAAATGTTTTCGGAAAAGGCTTTATAGTTTTTGTCATTTGCCAATGTTTTATTATTTTCAACGTCATCAATAAAGCGTTTTAAGGCATCAGCCGAATTCGCAAAAACGATGTAGTTGTCAATCGGAGCAAAGAAATTGCCCTTGATATTTTCAAATTGCTTTCCTAATAATTGCGGCAACAGTTCAGGTATATTCAAATGGTTTATCGGATGACCCTTGTAGGAAGCGGAATCATTTTTTGTTTCTTTATTAATTGTTGAGTCACTGATAAGGTTAAGGATTCGAGTTGCATCTTCAATGTTGTTGGATCTGATAATGGCAAATGAATTCGATGTAAAGTCACTTGTGTCAGGCTCCGTTATTACGAGTGCCATTTCATTATCCATCCAGCTAAGCATCAACTCTTCAACATTTATATGGTATTCATCGTTTATTTTTTCGCTGAAAGTCGAATATGCTTGCAAACGGTTGTGTGCCGATAAATAATTTTTATAATCCTGATGAAATGATTTGACATTGCTCATTCCTAGAAACAAAAATGTAGCTGTGTTAGCAGGCATTATGCTAGTTACTTCTGTTTCCTGAGGTTTTTGTTTGCTGAATAAATTTAAAAAACTTTTACTGGAATCGTTTGCAGAAGTAAAACCCGATAAAATTAAAGCGTTAGGTTTGATCGAAATATCCCAACTCGAACAATCAGCAAAATCAGCTAAAGGAGCTAGTCTGTTTTCAAGAGAGTTAAATAGAAGAGGAGCAGCAAGCTGCGGAAATTTCTTGTAGTTAATATAAATGTTAGCATCAACATTTTTCCCCGCTGAGTTTATAATTTTCTTAAAATCCTTGTTATTGATTAGTGAAACGCCGGATTTCAATTGATGTATAGAAACTTCAACTAACTTTTGATTGCTGCTCATGATCAATATGCCATTTACAATCGAAAAATAAAAATGACTTATTTGCAGAGTTGAAAGCGTTTCGATGGTTTCTCCTTCAAATTCAATTTGCTTTGCTTGATGTTTAGTCCTATTGATTCTGTTTTGAAGAAAATCTTCGACAGAATTTTTATAGGTTAAGTTAGGCAGACTGAATGTATACAGCAGATCAAAATTATTGCCTGTTGTTGCGTGTGCTGAAATATAAATGGAGTGCTCTTCTAATAATTGTGAAATTTCCGGAGCAGTTTGTAAGATGGAGTCGATGAATTTCCCTTGTTTGTTTAGTGAGGCAATTGCTTCTGTTCCTAACAACTCCTCCCACATGATGTTTGTTTGAGAGAGTTTTTTCCACGTGTTTTTTGATTGTTTACTTTCAAAAACAATTGCCGCATCGGTTGGTATGGCATTTATTCCTTCACTTATTGGTGTTCTAGCTTCTTTGGTATAAAAAAACCAATATATTCCGCCCAATAAAATGGCGGAAACGACAATCCCGAATAAGATTTTTCTGAACATAATTCAATACGAAAGTAGAAAATGCTTTAATGTATATGTTTATTATGATGCTTAACTTACTAACAGTTGAGGATTGAAAGCAGTCTTGTAAAATCGAAAGTTCATTGCGATGACTTTGTAATGGATAACAATTTATTTTATTATTTCGAACTGGTCGAGCAGGAAGGATACTTATTTCTTTTAATACTCGATTTTTAACTGATCGGGTAACTGCTTGAAACTTTTACGATGATGATCGGTAATGCCATATTTTTGAATTGCCGCTCTGTGGCTTGCTGTTGCATATGCTCTGTTGTGCAACCAGTCGTATTGTGGGAATTTCTCATGGAGTTCATCCATGTGATCATCACGATAGGTTTTTGCAAGTATGGATGCTGCGGCAATGCTTAAATATTTCCCATCTCCTTGAATAATGCAGGTATGGGGGATGTTTTTATATTTTTTAAAACGATTGCCGTCTATTAGCAAACTTTCCGGAATTATCTTCAATTGATCGACAGCACGGTGCATTGCCAGAAAGGATGCATTTAAAATATTGATCTCATCAATTTCTTCAACGCTTACAATACCAACAGCCCATGAAATTGCTTTTTCTTCAATAAGCGGTCGGAGTTCTTTTCGTTGTTTGTCAGTTAGCTTTTTGGAATCATCCAATAATTTGTTCCTGAAATTTTTAGGAAGAATAACTCCAGCGGCATATACTGGTCCTGCTAAACAACCTCTGCCAGCTTCATCACATCCTGCTTCAATTAACAGTTTATCTAAATATTTTTTCAGCATCAGGATAACATTGTTTTTTCAATACTGTTCCAGAGTGCATGAGCTGTTTTATCCCAGCTGAAATCAAGCTTGCGCGTTCTTCCTTTTTCTATCAGAGTATTGCGCATCGCTTCATCCTTGTATAAATAAAGCATTGCACTGCTGATAGAATCCACAGAGAATGGATCCACCAATAGCGCAGCATCACCCGCAACTTCGGGCATTGATGTGATGTTACTGGTGATCACTGGTGTATCGCAATTCATAGCTTCTATGATTGGAATCCCGAATCCTTCAAAGTAAGGAATATAGGTCATTGCCAGCGCCGATGCGATTACATGGTGCAGGTCTTCTGTACTTAAGCGACCGGTAAATACAACATCCTCTTTAAATGTCATGTTGATGTATGTGCTTTTTATTTCAGCGGTCCATCGGTATTTTTCACCTACAATCACTAATTTAACATCACTTTTTTCTATCGCTTTAAACTTGTCAAAGGCTTCAAATAGGCGGGAAATATTTTTTCGGGGCTGAAGCGCACCAACAAATAAAAAGTAGTCGCAATTTTTTGAGAACATTTTTCTCGTAGCGTTTTGAAGCTCCGCGGAAATCGGTTTATACAATTCATTGCATCCATTGTAGACAACATCAATATTATTGGGGGATATTTTGTAACAGTTAGTGATATCCTTTTTTGAAAATTCAGATACAGTTGCTATTCGGCTTGCTTTACCTGCAAATTTTGGAAAAAAGTGTTTGTAATATTTTCTTACGAGCCACGAAACATCTTTCGGATGGTGTTCAAAGTTGATATCATGGATCACAGCCAGCTGTTTGCAGTTCGCCTTTAGCGAAAGGTAGCCGTCAGGAGACAGAAAAAGATCAGGGTTGTATTTGTTCAGAAAGTTTGCAACTGAAAATTCGAACCACCAATAAAACAAAAAAGGATGTCTTGCCGGGGGGGATAATATGAGTGGAGTAATGTTATCAGAAAAAATAAACTCCTCATCAAAATCCCTGTCAAAAAGGAAAATGAAATGATGCTCGGGATGATTATTCGTAATACGCTTAAGTGTCTCAAGCGTAAACCAACCAATACCTTCCAGTTTATTTTTTAAAAGTAATCTTGTATTTACTACTATTTCCATGATTTGAAGGAACGAATTTACATAAAAAATCATACTTTTACTGCCCGAATGAAAAACACAGTAAAATATATATTGCATAATCTATTAGGCTTTAAAAACTACCTTTTCATTTTTTCTCTTTATAAGATACTTACTTTGAGAAAAGATAAAAATGAGAAAGACTTTTTTGCGTTTTTGCATCTCATCCCTGCCAATACAGCTGTGCTGGATATTGGTGCTAATATTGGTATTATGACCGTGCACTTGGCAAGAACGGTAAAAGGTTCAACTATTTATAGTTTTGAGCCGATGCCACACAATATTTCAGCATTTAAAAGGATTATCAGGTATTTTAACTTAGAAAATGTGATCCTTTTTGAAGTCGCGTTGGGCAATGCTGAGGGGGAAGTTGAAATGGTAATGCCCTTGATTTCCAACGTAAAGATGCAGGGTTTAAGTCATGTTATACACGATACGATACCCGATAACAATGTAGGAGAGCGTTTCCAGGTTCCCTTAAGAATGCTCGATAATATGATTGAGTTACTGAGCTCTCCGAAAAGGATCAGTGCAATAAAAATTGATGTTGAAAATTTTGAATTCTTTGTTTTAGATGGAGCGAAGCAATTGATTGACAAGAATAGACCGGTTGTCTATGCTGAATTGTGGGAGAATGAAAACAGGGAGAAATGTTTTGAATTGTTTAAAAGTCTGAATTATAAAACGATTGTGATTGTCGACAAGCAAGCTGTTGAGTTTGATGCGGGGAAGCACAGGACACAAAATTTTATATTTATATCAAATACATAAGCAGTCAACGGCTTGTGAAAATTATTTTTAACGAATGCAAAAGAAATTTTTAACCAATTTAGGTTTAATTTTATTTTTGAATCTTCTGATCAAGCCAATTTATGTTTTTGGCATTGAGAAGGCTGTTCAGGAGCAGGTAGGTACTGCTGCATATGGTATTTACTTCGCAATTTTTAATTTTTCTTTTCTTTTAACGATTCTTCTCGATTTCGGGATCACTAATTTCAATAATAAGAATATCGCGCAAAATTCACATCTATTTACAAAGCACTTCTCTAGTCTGTTTACTTTAAAGTTAATCCTCGCAGTCATTTATATTATTATTGTTGTATTAGCGGGATTGATGATTGGGTACGATTCCCGCTTAATGAAATTATTGCTCATACAGGGTTTTAACATGTTCCTGCTTTTTTTTATAAATTATTTACGATCGAATTTAGCTGCTTTACATTTGTTTAAAACGGATGGATTGATTTCGGTATTGGATCGGTCAATATTGATCGTAGCGGGTGTTTTTATGCTGAATTCGGGCATTTTTTATTCCGAAAATGGAATCATGTATTTTGTTTACGCGCAAACATGTTCTTGCCTGATAACAGCCACTGTTGCGTTTTTAATCATTGTCAGAAAAACACATTCATTTAAATTGAGCTGGAACTGGCCTTTTTCATTGATGATTTTGAAAAAGAGCTTTCCTTTTGCCATTCTTACTTTGTTGATGTCGTTCTACAATCGGATCGATTCTGTTATGATTGAACGGATGCTCCCTAATGGTGATGTGCAATCCGGTATATATGCTCAAGGTTTCAGGATCTTGGATGCCACAAACATGATCGCTTTTATAGTAGCTGGAGTGCTTCTGCCCGTATTTTCCCGAATGCTGAAGCAAAAAGAGTCTGTTGAGTCTTTAGTAAAGCTAATCAGTACCCTTCTTTTAACTCCTGCAATTGTAATTGCTGTTGGGTGTATGTTTTATAATACTGAATTGATCGGGAAGCTGTATCCAATTCATGTAAATGAAACAGCAGCGGTATATGCCCTTCATTTACAGCAATCTTCTAGGATATTCGGACTATTAATGCTAAGTTTTGTTGCTATTTCTACAACTTATATTTTCGGAACTTTATTAACTGCCAATGGAAATATGAGGCAATTGAATTATATGGCTGCTTGTGGAATGGTCCTGAATATCATTTTAAATTATATATTAATTCAAAAATTCGAAGCTTTCGGATCTGCTATTTCGAGTATGTTCACTCAGTTTTTAACCGCTATGATTCAGGTGGCCATTGTGCAAAAGATCTTTAAATTTAAAGTGAATTATCGTTTGATCAATATCTTTTTAACCTTTTTGGTAGGTGTTATTGCCATCAATTACGGTTCAAAAATGCTTCATTTCGATTGGATGGTTAATTTTTGTATAATGGTTGTAGCTTGTGGCTTATGGGCTTTTATTACCGGAATTGTCAGTATAAAATCGATGTTTCGCCTTCTTAAATACGGATAAGCCTCTTAAAATTGGGCAGATTGCCATTTTTTTCTATTTTTGTCATCCCTTTATAAACTTTATACCAACTCACAATGGACAAGAACGTTCAAGCGACTGCAGACTTTAATTCATTAAACGTATTGTATTTTATTTATAAATGGCGTAAGCCATTGATTTTAGTTGGTTTGGCTGCATTTATTCTATCTAGTATTGTTGCTTTAACGATAAAAGAAAAATATAAATCAACCGTTATTTTATTCCCAGCTACTACCAACTCCATCTCTAAGGCCTTATTAACCGAAAATAATGTGAAGCAGGAGGATGTGCTTCAGTTTGGTGAAGAAGAAGAAGCAGAACAAATGCTCCAGATCCTCAATTCAGATGAGATCAGAACAAAAGTGTGTGAAAAGTATAATCTTATGGCACACTACGGAATTGATTCAACAGACAAATTTAAACGTACCAAATTATTTGATGAGTACCAAAGTAATATTTCTTTTAAGCGGACCGAATATATGTCCGTGAAGATAGAAGTGATGGATGGTGATCCAGAATTGGCAGCGGTGATCGCAAATGACATAGCTGCATTGCATGACTCATCAAAGATCCGCATTCAACGCGACAGAGCTTTACGTTCGTTAAAAATTGTAGAGCAGGAGTACTTTCAAAAAGTGGAAGATGTAAAACGAGGAATCGATTCTATGAAAATAATCAATAGTTATGGTATTTATGATTACGAATCTCAATCGGAAGTAACGAGCGAACAATACGCTATTGCGATGTCGAAAGGTGACCAGCGTGCGATGAAATTGTTGGAGCAGCAATTGAAAATTATCGGTGAGTATGGCGGTGCGTATGTCTCTTTGCGGGAGAATTTATATATGCAACGGAAGCAATTGAATTTGCTTAAAACTAAATATGAAGAGGTTAAAGTGGATGCTACTGAAGTTCTTCCTCAGAAATTCATTGTCAGTAGCGCATTCCCTGCAGAAAAAAAATCGTATCCTGTCCGTTGGATTATTGTTGTTGTTTCTACTTTTGCAACGATTCTTGCTGCAATCATTGCAATATTGCTGCTTGAAAACATTAAGCAGATCAAAACGGAAGTCACTTCTGATACTAAGTCTGCATGAATACAGATTCCTTCTTTTGTAAGGCCTTCTAAATCAAAAGTAATCGGAAACCAGTTGACAAATAAAAGCAATATTTTAAAAACTATAACCACAAATAATAACAATACAATGCAAGAATACACTGAAAGCAGTTTTAACTTCATCAGGTTGATTAACAAAAGGAAAATTCATTTTGCGGTCGTATCTGTTTTTGCCATTCTTGTAGCTGCTCTTTTTTCAAGTGAATGGTTCATCAAACCAAAGTTTAAGTCTTTTGCAATTATTTACCCTTCAAATATAACACCATATAGCGAGGAAAGTACCTCAGAACAAATGTTGCAATTACTTGGTTCAACTGACATTCGTAATGCTGTCGTTCAGAAATTTAATCTGTATAAATGCTACAAAATCGATACGTTGGATCCAACAGCGCCGGTTAAAATGGCCTCAGTATACCAGTCGAATGTTGAAATAAGCAGAACACAATTCGAGTCTATTGAAATTACTGTATTGGATGAGGATCCGAAAAGAGCTGCTGATATTGTTATAGAAATTATCAATGCGATGAACTTG
Source organism: Chitinophaga pinensis (assembly GCA_945885475.1). Taxonomy (GTDB): domain Bacteria; phylum Bacteroidota; class Bacteroidia; order 2-12-FULL-35-15; family 2-12-FULL-35-15; genus 2-12-FULL-35-15. Next base: position 27,978 of record CAMCYR010000016.1, on the reverse strand, counting down.
AAAGCAAGAGCATTGCAAAGAAACAAAACAAAAGAAGTAGAAGTGGTTGTAAAAAGTCAACTTGATCTTAAAAAACATACCATCGATTCGATCGATAACCGATTGCATGAATTTAGAGTGAAGTATCAGCTTTTTGATTACAAAATACAAGCAAAAGAAGTGACAAAAAGCTATTTGAAAGCGGTAGGTGCCGGTGGAAGAAATCTGAAAGAAATTGACGCGATGATGCGAAACCTTGAAGAAAAAGGTGGGGAATACTATGAGCTGAATAACACCTTAGATGCATTATTAAAGAGTTATAATGAAACGAAAATTGAATACGATGTTGTTCTAAAAGATCTAAACAAGCAGCTTACGTATGCGAATATTATTACCAATCCAACGCCATCGTTTAAAAAAGCTTACCCTGTTCGTTGGTTGATCGTTTTAGCTTCTGTGATATCTGCAAACTTATTTCTTTTTGTTTTGCTTTTGCTTTTAGATAATAGAAAAAAATAATTCCGAAATTGGTAGATCAGAAAAATATCAAATGGGTTTATGCCTTAAGTATCGCTTTCATACTGATTAACGCGGTATGTACCTTTTTTGAGTTTTATTATTTCAATCTTTTTCCTGCTGCAGTACTTATTCTTTTACTCGCCCTTTTTTCCTTAGATAAATTAATCTTGTTTGTCGTTTTTCTAACACCGCTGGCAATTAATCTTCAAAATATTGATGGCGGATTGGGACTTAGTTTGCCAACCGAGCCAATCATATTCGGAATTATGATGGTATTTATTTTCAAACAATTGCATAGCAATACGCTAGATGTGAAATTACTGAAGCATCCCATCACAATCGCTATTTTAATTAATTTAGTTTGGTTGTTTATTACCTCTATAACGAGTGACATTCCAATTGTATCCTTCAAATTCTTGATCTCCAGGTTGTGGTTTGTTATTACCTTTTATTTTTTAGCAACACAACTTTTTAAGAAATTCAGCAACATTAAAATATTCATTTGGCTGTATATTATTTCCTTTTCAATCATTATTATATACACCTTGTATAGTCACGCCTTAGTTAATTTTGATGAGCAGATCGCAAATTATATCATGTCACCCTTTTATAATGATCATACTATATATGGTGCCATGCTGGCTATGTTTTTACCTGTTTTGTTCTTTTTTACAATGAATAAAAAATACAGTGCTAGCGTTAAGTTTGCCGCATCCTTGTTTTTAGTTTTGTTCATTGTCGCGCTTATTTTTTCATACACTCGGGCTGCATGGGTCAGTCTAGCTGTTGCTTTGATAGCATATGTTGTTTTACTTTTGCGTATCAGGTTTAGGAATGTACTGATCATTTTTCTTTCTGCATGTACCTTAGCGTTTGTTTATCAGACTGAAATTGTAATGAGGTTGGAGAAAAATCGTCAGGATGCTTCACAGGACTTTGACAAACACATCGAATCTATTTCTAATATATCTACCGATGCTTCTAATCTGGAGCGTTTGAATCGATGGAATGCAGCTTTCAGAATGTTTCAGGAGCGTCCCATTCTCGGATGGGGACCAGGAACTTATAGTTTTGAATATGCTCCTTTTCAGCATGCTCACGAAAAAACAATTATCAGTACTAACATGGGCGATAAAGGTAATGCACACAGCGAATATATTGGTCCATTGTGTGAATCGGGTGTTTTGGGTGCGCTCACATTTATCTCCATCATTATTTGTGTGCTTGCAACAGGTTTCAGGCTTTATTACACCCTTACCGAAAATGAAACAAAGAAAATGGTACTAGTAATCATATTGGGCTTCATAACATACATCGTTCACGGAGGATTAAATAACTTTCTTGACACCGATAAAGCATCTGTTCCTTTCTGGGGATTTGTAGCTATGCTTGTTGCTATAGATCTATACCATAAGAGAAAGTCTGAAGATGTTACTTAGTTTATAGCAGCGGTTTGCTGACTATTATTCAAAAGGATATTCACAGTGATTTTATGTGATTATGTTCTCCGACATAAGCTCTCGTCCTTTCTTTTCTTGAAAGAATTTTTTTTGATCCTCAAAGTGCAAATATATTTTTATGCTGGGGAGTGATTGAATCAGAATACCTTCATGCAAAATAAGGCAATGTCATCAATGTAGGGACGGCTTTGTTTGTAGTTCATGACCGTTTCCATAATTAACGTATTCAACTCCATCATATTTAATGTTGGATTTTTACGGAGCAGTTCTTTTAAGGAGTCAATTCCGAAATCATCTCCTTTGTCGTTTTCCAATTCCGTTAATCCATCAGTATAACAAACGATTGTAGTTCCCGGAGAAATATTTACGATACCTTCTTTTATCTTTTCTATTTCGTCAAACATCCCTAAACCTGTACAGCCTATTTTTAATGTGCTCAAAGAGTTTCCTACAGCCAATAAAGGAGGATTATGTGCAGCATTTACGTATGTTAGTGTACGTGTAACGATGTTATATTTTGCAATAAAAAGAGTGATGAATTTTTCACCTTTTGCATTTGCCATGACCTTTGTATTCAGTTCCCTTACCAGTTCAGTTAAAGAATCGGTATGGTGAAATAGCACACGTAAATTTGCCTGAAAATTTGACATTAATAATGCTGCAGCAACTCCCTTACCCGACACATCCGCCACACAAAAGGCACATTCATTCTCATTCAGCCAAATAAAGTCGTAATAGTCGCCACCCACCTGCTGGTGAGGAAGATAAAATGCTGCAGTATCAATATTATTGTCGCGTGGTAATTTGCTTGGAAAAAGCATTGATTGCATTTCAGAAGCCAGTTCCAACTCTTTTCTCATTGCCGCCTGGCGAATCGTATCACGTGCAAGTTTTTTGTTCTCAATAGCAACAACAATGATACTCGTGAGGGTTTGAACAAACGGTAAATGTTTAATTGCTGGACTCACTTCAACTGTATCTTCTAAATCACCGATAAGCAAGTATGCTAAGGATTGCGATTTATGAAAAACAGGAATAACTATTTCAAATGCCTTGTTTAATCTTTTTTGTGAAAAATTGATTGTGCCAATTTCTGTGATCGATAGTAGATCGCGTTCAACATTAATATCGTTGTATTCTTGACCAACACCATATTTTAAGAGACATTTCCAGTTGTCATTTTCATTGCTGAATAAAACTAGTTTTCCGATGTTCAATTCTTTTTCTAAAACTTCCTGAAAGATTTGCAGAAGTTGATCTGTAGAAAAATTATTGTTGATAGCCTTTGTGACTTCCAAAAGTGATTTAAGTTTAACATCCTTAACTTTTTTTGAAAGCGATCTATTTGTTGGAGAGATAGGCATAGTTTATTTTTAATGTACCAAATGTAAAGTATTTCAATGCGATTGATTTTAAATTTAGACTAAAAAAGGATAATCGTCGATATACGTCTCAAAATCTTATTTTTCAGTTATCTTCTTTATAAGACCAGGAAGCATTTTTAAAGCAGCCACTTCTTTCATTTTAGTTCTTGCCTCACCGGCAGGAGATCCAAAATAAGTTTTGCCCGCTGGAATATCTTCTCCCAAACCTGCTTGTGCCAGCAGTACTGCTCCCTTACCAATTCTGACATCACTTCGAATACCTGCTTGTCCCCAAAGCGCCACACCATCTTCTATAACAACAACACCTGCCACGCCAACTTGTGCAGCCATCAAACACATTTTACCAACCTGAGTATCGTGTCCAATCTGAACGTGATTATCGATTTTGGTTCCGGCACCAATTTTAGTGTCTCCAGAAACTCCTTTGTCAATGGTGCACATTGCACCAATTTCAACATCGTCCTCGATAATTACGCGCCCGCAGCTAATCATTTTATCGAAATAGTCGGCACGTTTTTTATAATAAAAGGCGTCTGCACCTATAACGGAATTTGAGTGGATAATGACATTATTTCCCAGGTGGCAATTGTCATAGATCACTACATTGGGATGTATCACACAATTTTCACCTATTGTTACATTTTTTCCAAGATAAACACCTGGCATTATCACGCTCGTTTTCCCTACTATAGCAGTATCCGCAATTTGTTGTAAAGAATAATTAAGTGGTTGAAAGTGACGCACTAATTTGTTATAATCTCTGAATGGATCCTCTGAAATTAGTAATCCTTTTCCAGGAGGACAGTCTACTTTTTTATTGATAAGTATGGTTGTTGCCTTTGAAAGAAGCGCTTTGTCGTAATATTTGGGGTGATCTACAAATACAATATCGCCGAATTCTACCATGTGAATTTCATTTAATCCGGTGATGATATGGTCGGCATTCCCTTCAAATTCACAGTTGATGAGTGCGGCAATATCTTTAAGTTTATAAGCGGAGGATAATTTCATAATAATGGTTTTATTCTTTGATTCAAATATAATAAAAAAGTCCCGCAATAGTGCGAGACTTTTAAACAGAAAAAAACGCTGCTTATTTTACCCGTTCAACGTACGAGTTGGTGCGGGTATCAATTTTAATTTTTTCGCCTTCATTTACAAAAAGTGGAACGTTAACAACAGCGCCTGTTTCCATTGTAGCAGGTTTTAATGTGTTGGTTGCTGTGTCACCTTTTACACCAGGTTCAGCATAAGTAATCATTAGTTCAACAAATACAGGGGCCTCTGCCAAAATTGGCTCATCACCTTCAAAAGATACTTTAACTTCCATTCCTTCTTTTAAGAATTTCAATGAATCTCCAAGGAGGAATGATGGAATATAAACCTGTTCAAAATTATCGTTATCCATAACTACAATAAAATCTCCTTCAGGGTAGATAAATTGCATGTTTTTATATTCTACACGAACCACTTCAACTGCTTCACCAGCTCGGAAACGATTTTCAACAATCTTCCCGTTTTTTAAGTTACGCATTCGTGCTTGGTAAAATGCACGTAAATTTCCCGGTGTCCGGTGTTGATATTCTTCTATTTTGCAAAGTTCACCGTTAAAACGAATTACTGAACCTACATTGATGTCACCTGAATTTGCCATGTTTAATATATTTTAAAATTTGTGTTTTTGAAATTGGATTGCGAATATACGATTTCTGTGCTAAAAAAGCAAAAAGAGAGGTGTTTTCAATTAAGATAGCTCAGCAAATCACTTGTTTTTAATTCGCTTTTTAATTACAATAGGGTATATAAAAATGAATATTTCTAACATTCGATTGCAAATTATCATCTTTCCGCACCGGGTATTTAATGTGAATAAGGAAATGATGATTTTACTTCTGCTTATAGTCTTCAATTAACAGTTGTGTGTTGCAAAAAGGATATTCATATTCCTGCTGATTGGAAGCAACAATGATCATGCGTTCTTTTGAGTGCTCATTCACCAATTGCTGGTACCAGTCAATTGCTTTTTTGTCCAGATTCGACGTTGGCTCATCTAGCAGTAGGAGGGAGGTATCCGCTAAAACAGCAAGCGCTAAACGCACACGTTGTTTCATTCCGGATGAATAATATTTTAGTTGTTTGTCTTTTGCTTTTTCAAGTTCGGTAATTTCAATAATTTGTTTGGTTGTTAACCCTTTTTGAAAGGGTTTAAATTTTTCTTGAAACTCAATCGATTCGATCAATGTTAATTCTTCGAATAAATCGAGGTAAGGGGCGCAATAGCTTAATCTGCTGAATATATTTTCTGTTTCTATTATGGCTCTTGTATTTTCGATAGTTGAATCAGAGTAAGCGATTTCGCCTTCAGAGCTGGTTAAACTTCCTGTAATAACCTGCAGTAGCGTTGATTTGCCGGAGCCATTAGCACCTAAAATTACATAGTTATTTTCAGGCGAAAAATCATAATTCACTCCTCGGAAGATCCATTCGTAGTTGTAACGTTTTCCGATATTTTTTAAGGAGATAGTCAATGAATTGAATACTTAATTTCGTTTATAGTGTTTTTAGAAGAGCGATAATGTGATTGGCAAAATGAAGCCAAAACTATGTCCTTTAGCCCTACTAATTTAGGATATGCCTCTCATAATTCCATCCTTTGATTCGTGGATAAAATTAAGGATCTGCTCTTTCTCTTTCGAAGCAGGGGCTTCTTGCTCAATAATTGCTAATGCATTGGTGACATTATGCCCTTTCACGTAAAGTGTACGATAAATATCTTCGATCTCTAAAACACTTTCGTTTGAAAAACCTCTTCTGCGCAAACCAACAGAGTTAATCCCAACATATTGTAATGGTTCGCGGGCTGCTTTTGTAAATGGTGGAACATTTTTACGTACGAGTGATCCGCCGGTTATGAAAGCATGCGCACCTATACGGACAAATTGCTGAACAGCAGCTAAACCTTCTAATATTACCCAGTTTTCAATGGTAACATGTCCGGCAAGATTTACGCTATTTGCAATAATGATATTGTTTCCCAATATGCAATCGTGAGCAACATGAACGTAAGCCATCAAGAGACAGTTGCTTCCAACGGCCGTTTTCATTTTGTCGGTTGTCCCCCTGTTAATGGTAACGCACTCGCGGATAGTTGTATTGTCACCGATTTCGGTAGTCGTATCTTCGCCATTAAATTTAAGATCTTGTGGTATGGCAGAGATAACAGCGCCCGGAAAAATACGACAGTTTTTACCGATGCGTGCACCGGAAAAAATAGTAACATTAGGTCCGATCCAGGTTCCTTCGCCAATTTCAACATTGTCGTCAATAAAAGAAAAAGGTGAAACAGTTACGTCTTTACCTATTTTTGCGTTTGGATGAATGTGGCTTAAGTTGCTCATATTATAAAGCCGCAACGGCTACTTTAGGTTGTTTGTCTTTTATTACTTGGGCTAACATAACGGCTTCAACTACTTCTTTTCCGTTCACATATCCTATTCCGCGCATGTTCACTAATCCTCTACGGATAGGACTTTCAAGAGTAAGTTGAAAAACGATGGTATCGCCCGGAATTACTTTTTGTTTAAATTTTACACCATCAATTTTCATGAAATATGTGCTGTAGCATTCCGGATCTTCCACTTGCGCCAATGCAAATATTCCGCCAACCTGTGCCATTGCTTCAATCTGCATCACGCCAGGAAATACTGGGTTGTCGGGGAAATGTCCCTGAAAAAACGGCTCGTTCAGAGTAACATTTTTAACTCCAATAATGCTTTCACCCTTAATCTCCATGATCTTGTCGATCATTAAGAAAGGATAGCGGTGAGGAAGCATTTTAGTAATATCATTGATATCGTATAGCGGTTTCTTGGAAAGGTCAAACGTTTTTTCTTTTCTTTTTGACTTGATGAGTTCCTTGATTTTCTTTGCAAATGCTATATTTCCTGCATGTCCTGGTCGTGCAGCTAAAATGTGCATTTTTAGTGGAACACCTACTAATGCTAGGTCGCCAACAATGTCAAGCAATTTGTGACGGGCAGGCTCATTAAAGAAATGCAACGTAGTATTGTTTAAAACACCTTTCCCTTTTATCTCCACATCTTCTCTATGAAAAACCTTTTGAAGGTGCTTGATCTGTTCTTGTGAAACTTCTTTGTCAACCAGTACAATCGCATTGTTTAAGTCACCGCCTTTGATAAGGTCATGTGATAATAATGCTTCCAGTTCATGTAAGAATACAAACGTGCGGCATGGAGCAATTTCTGTTTTGAATTCACCAATGTGGTACATTGAAGCATGCTGTGTACCAAGTACTTCAGAGTTGTAATCTACCATTACAGTCGTTCTATATGCATCTTGAGGTACAGCAAGCATTTCTACTTTTTTGATAGGATCTTCGTATGATAAGTTCTCTGTCAATTCAAAATAAATGCGTTCTGCATTTTGCTCTACTAATTCAATATTTTCTAATACTTTAATGAACGGCATTGAACTTCCGTCCATGATTGGCATTTCCGGTCCGTCCATCTCCATTAACACATTATCGATCTCTAAACCAACCAACGCTGCTAAAACGTGTTCTGTTGTATGAATCCTTGCACCATTTTGTTCCAGCGTAGTTCCTCGCGAAGTGTCTACAACATTGTCGACATCCGCATTAATAATAGGGTTGCCAGGTAAATCTACCCGTTGGAATTTATATCCGTGATTCTCAGGAGCAGGGCGAAAAGTTAAATTTGTTTGTTTGCCAGTATGTAATCCGACACCTGAAATGGTGACAGCTGTTTTTAGTGTTCGTTGTTTTATGCTCATAGTATTCTGTTTATTTAATCAATTAATCTTTAAAATCGCACGAATAGCTTTGAAATTTAATGTTTCAAATTTATACAAATTATTGAATAAATGGATGATTTAACGGTTTTTTTGATCCCTATTTGATAGATTGATCGGTCGTTTGTCAATGTTCTGGAATACTATTTTCTTAAAAAATTTGAAATTTCAATAAAAAAATTAAAAAAGTGCTTCCTTTTACTACTTTGGTGAACACAAATAGTGTTTTTTTACAGTTTTCGCCAGTACGTCAATACTTAGTTGGTCGGAAGCATCTGCAATATCAGCGACCGATCCATCTTTAAACAAGATATTGATCCGGATTTTATCTGAGCGGTAAGCATCGTTTGTAACGATTCCAGTGAAAACAAAATAACTGACTTCTTTATCATTCAGTTTCAACCTTTTTTTTACGTCTAATTTTATCGTCTTAATTTTATCTTCTTTAAATGCCTGATTTTGTAATTCGACCTTGAATAATTTCCGGTCTACCAATTGTTTACAAAGACCGGAAAGTACGATGTCGCTGTGCGATGTCCATACTTTTATGGAGGTCATGATATCGTTGTCATCAAGTTTCGCGAAAACATCCAGCAATAGTGGATTTGTTTTGAAATCTTTTTCGCTGTACTTGTTATACAAAAACGTATGCAAGGCTGGTGTACAAAAAAGATCTACTTTTTTTTCTGCGAGTTCTTTCGCCCGCTTAAGAATGTTTACCAATAAACTTTCAGCACTCAGAACCGTTTTATGCAAATATACCTGCCAGTACATTAGTCGGCGTGCAATGATAAATTTTTCAATAGAATAGATCCCTTTTGCTTCAATTGCCAACTGGTCGTTTACCACATTCAGCATTTTAATAATACGATCGGAACTTACAACACCCTCAGATACTCCGGTAAAGAAACTATCACGGTTCAGATAATCTAAGCGATCCATATCCAGTTGACTGGATACCAATTGATTTAAAAATTTCTTTTTGTATTTGTTTTGAAATATGCTGATCGCGACAGAAAGTTGTCCGTTAAATTCAGCATTCAGGCGACTCATAAATAATTCAGAAATATCTTCATGTGTTACATTACTCACAATGCTGTGTTCCAATGCATGTGAAAACGGTCCGTGACCAATGTCATGAAGCAGAATGGCGATGGTGACTCCTTTCGCTTCTTCCTCTGTGATCGCATGTCCTTTGGAGCGGATCACGTCAATAGCTTGCCCCATTAAATGCATAGCACCCATGGCATGATGAAAACGTGTATGTAATGCTCCGGGATAAACTAAATTTGTTAAGCCCAATTGTTTGATCCTTCGCAACCGCTGAAAATACGGGTGATCTATGAGATCGAAAATTATTTCGTACTGCAGAGATACGAAACCGTAGATCGGATCGTTAAATATTTTTAGTTTGTTTGAAAATGTGTTCATTGGTGCAAAGATAATTTATCTTTTTTTAACAATAGGAGCAGATTATATTTTATAACTTTATAAACTCAATTAATATGCAATTTATGGAAAGAATCAGTGTTTTGTGGGCAGATGATGAAATTGATTTATTAAAGCCTCATATTTTATTTTTAAAAGACAAGGGATACGATATCCATACCGCTACCAGTGGTGATGAGGCCTTGGAGTTGGTTGAGAAAAATGATTTTTCAGTTGTACTTCTTGACGAAAATATGCCAGGATTGTCAGGATTGGAGACGCTCAACAGACTAAAATCCCGCTTTTCTGACATTCCGGTGATTATGATCACAAAGAGTGAAGAAGAGCATCTGATGGAAGATGCTATCGGATCAAAAATTTCCGATTATCTCATAAAGCCCGTTAACCCGAATCAGATTTTACTTTCGCTAAAAAAAACACTTGATAACAAACGTTTGATCAGTGAAAAAACAACATCAAACTATCAGCAGGAATTTCGCCAGATCGGAATGACACTGAGCGATCGGCTAAGCTGGAGCGAGTGGCTTGATGTTTATAAGAAATTGGTTTATTGGGAGCTGGAACTTGATAGCAGTAAGGATGAGAGTATGCAGGAAATTCTGAAGATGCAAAAGTCGGAGGCGAATAAATTGTATGGTAAATTTGTTGAGAATAATTACATCGACTGGCTTAATGGAAAAAGCCAAAATCCTCCTCTCTTTTCACACACTATTTTCAAAGCGAAAGTAGCCCCTTTGCTCGATAAAAATGAAACAACATTTGTGGTGCTTATCGATAATTTACGTTTCGATCAATGGAAAATTATTCAGCCGATCATATCTGAGTATTTTAAAGTGGAGCAGGAAGATCTTTACAGTAGTATTCTGCCTACTGCAACACAATACGCCCGCAATGCTTTTTTTGCCGGATTAATGCCGAGTGAAATTGAAAAACGCTTTCCTAAATTATGGTTGAACGATGAGGATGAGGGAGGAAAGAATATGCATGAAGAAGAATTTCTTGTCGATCAGTTGAAGCGATTAGGGAAGGATGTGAAAATCAGTTATAATAAAATCACAAATCATGCTGCTGGTAAACGTTTGGCGGAGAATATGAGTAATCTGATGCAAAATAAACTGAATGTTATCGTATACAATTTTGTAGATATGCTTTCACATGCGCGAACCGAAATGGAAGTTATCCGTGAATTGGCGGACGATGAAAAAGCATATCGTTCCATCACATTGTCGTGGTTTGAAAATTCACCACTGCACGATATCCTAAAACAGATCGCATCAAAAAAGTGTAAATTGGTAATTACAACAGATCATGGTACGATTAAGGTGAACGAGCCGTCAAAAGTGGTCGGTGATAAAAATGTAAATTCGAATTTGCGTTATAAGCAAGGTAAGAGTTTAGATTATGTAAAAAAAGATGTGTTTGAGATCAGAAATCCTTCTGATGCTTTTTTGCCGAAACAAAATTTAAGTACGGCATATGTTTTTGTGAAAGAAGATAAGTTTTTTGCTTATCCCAATAACTTCAATTATTATGTAGGGTATTACCGAAATACATTTCAGCACGGAGGTTTATCGATGGAAGAAATGATTATTCCGTTTATTACATTAAGTGCGAAATAAAAATTAGCATTGCTTTAAGATATTTGATTTATGCCAGAAGTAATTGTAAATTCATTGTCCGAACTGCCGACTGCTGCCGTTCAAATTATAGAAGCTATCGGAGATAGAAATGTACTTGCATTTTATGGAGAAATGGGTGCTGGGAAAACTACTTTTATTAAGGCAGTTTGTGTGGCATTGGGTGTGAAAGAAACGATCAGCAGTCCTACATTTTCTATCGTTAATGAATATCTTTCCGCATCGGGCAGAAAAATATATCATTTTGATTTTTACAGGATAAAGGATATAAACGAAGCATTCGATATGGGGTATGAAGAGTATCTTTATTCCGATGCGCTTTGCTTCATCGAATGGCCCGAAAAAATTGAGGCAATTTTGCCTGAAAATGTGTTCCCAATTTCCATTGCCTCAGATACGCATAAGCGGATGATCACATTCTGACCACTCCGCACTTCCCATCACTGATTTTAAAGTGTTTTTTCGTTCCCTTTTTTTTGTAAATTTGTTTTCTATCCAGCTATAGAAAATGAAAACATCTAAAGAATTATTGGCTTCCCTTTCCCAAACTGCATTAATGCCTCAGGAAGAAATGCTTGAAGTAGGGCGCAAAAAAGGTAAATTATTCATTGGCATTCCAAAAGAAATTTCATTTCAGGAAAATCGTGTTGCATTGGTTCCTGATGCTGTGGCATTACTTGTAAACAACGGACACCGGATCATTGTGGAAACGAATGCAGGTAAAATGGCTAATTTCCAAGATCACGATTACAGTGAAGCCGGTGCTCAGATCGTTTATAGTGCAGAAGAAGTATACAAAGCGGATATTATTTTGAAAGTAGCACCGCCATCTCCGCAAGAGATTGAAATGATGCAGCAGCGACAAACATTAATCTCTGCTCTTCAGTTAACGGTTCAGCCGGAAGATTTTTTAAAACAGTTAATGGCAAAGCGAATCACAGCAATCGCTTTTGACTGGATTAAAGATATAGACGGCATTTATACCGTTATTCGTTCTATGGGAGAAATTGCCGGTGGAACATCGATCCTTATTGCTGCCGAATATTTGAGTAATGTAAATAACGGACAAGGAGCTATTCTTGGTGGTATTTCCGGTATTTCACCAACAGAGGTCGTGATTTTAGGTGCAGGAACTGTTGGCGAATTTGCAACCCGTGCCGCATTAGGTTTGGGTGCTTCCGTAAAAGTATTTGATAATAATATTTATCGTTTAAGACGATTACAAAGTGATATTGGTACACGTGTTTTTACTTCAGTGATCCAACCGCGTGTGCTTGCAAAACATTTAAAAACTGCCGATGTTGTTATTGGTGCTATCCGCGCTCAGCAGGGAAGAACCCCACTTGTTGTTTCTGAAGAAATGGTGAGTGAGATGAAAGTAGGCTCCGTAATTATCGATGTCAGCATCGATCAGGGCGGTTGTTTTGAAACGTCTGAAGTTACAAACCATACCAAGCCCGTATTCCGTAAACATGGTGTTATTCATTATTGTGTTCCGAATATCGCTTCGCGGGTTTCCCGTACGGCATCGTATGCTTTAAGTACAATTTTTGCACCTATCTTAATCAATATCGGTGAAGAAGGTGGTGTTGACAATATGCTGCGTAGAGATTCCGGTGTTCGAAATGGTGTTTATATTTATAATGGTACTCTTACCAATCAGGTGCTGGCTGAAATGTTTCAATTGCCCTATAAAGACATAAATTTGCTGATGGCTGCTTTGTAAACATTTATATTCCGATTAAAATGAAATAAAGGTTAGACCCTTTTTTTTCTAATCAAAATAAACGACTCGATACGCTCTATGGCAATCCCCGGTAAAAATGCAGATTTATACAGAAGAATAAAATTTTACGGTGTTGGTTTCGCCTTGGGATTATTTGCTGTAAGTATTATATACAAAGGAAAAGGCTGCCAGATGCCTGCTTCCGCGAAATTGGAAGAGCTTGGCTGGCAAAAACTGGAATATAGTAAACATGGGGCATGCCGTATGGAATGCAGACAAATTACGGAGGCCGAAATCAGAGAATTAGTCGGTAAAGGAGAATTGCTTGGAAAAGGTAAAGTAAATTACGGTAAAAGTGATGTCCGCGATAAACCTTATCCGACATATGCTATCGAAGGCATTACTGCAAGCGGGAAAAATCTCAGGATCGTTATTGCCGATTGTGATACCATTTCAAAAGTGGTAACGGCTATCGATCTGAAAATGGAAAATGATAGCTGTGATTGCAAATAAATTATCTGGTTGAATAGTATTAGTATAAATTTCTTCAATAAAAAAACTGCTCTCAAATTTTTTGAGAGCAGTTTTTTTTGGGAGTAAACTGGTGTTTCAGATTATTTTATGATGGTGATCTTCTTACTTAGAACGGCAGTTCCTGAAATGATTTTAATAATATACTGACCATTATATAATTTTTGAGTGTCAAAATAAGCAATCGTACTTCCTTGATACACTGTCGTTTTTTGAATCAATCGTCCTGTAATATCATACATTTCAATAGTTACATTCTCTCTTCTTAAACCGTTTAATTGGACCGCAACAATATCGTTTGCCGGATTAGGGAAAACCGTTGCATTTATTTCTTCCGGATCAGAATTTAAAACACTTAAGGGAGTCGGGATGTATTCTGTAACAGATTCTGTGATTGCCGCTACATCTGTCACGACTTTCGTTCCATAAAAAGTCGGTCCGACCAAATACGGATATGCAGAATTCCAGTTTGCATCAACAGTTGCAAAATAGCAGTATTTACCTGATGGATATTCAGGTGTTACGCAATATCTGCCGTTGTGTTCATCTAAATAGTCCGGTGTTGCTGCGGATGTTGTGTTGTATTGGTAATCTTCTCTGAAATAACCCAAAGGATAAGTAGCACTTACTGGAGGTCCTGCTGTAACAGTTGCTCCTGTTGAATAGGTTGTTCTAGTAGTAATTGTTCGTTTGCTGTAGCTAGATTTTATTCTTACTATTCCGCCTGTACCGTCCGCATTTTTAAATCCATATGCACCATATACTGGAAAGCCGTCGTAAGCAAAACCAATTAGTGGAGAATGAACTGTGCTGTCGATTGCATACAAGCCATCAGCCGCGTATAAATTGCAGACAGTTGAAATTACATTAAGATCCAAATTGAATGCGCTAGGGTTCTGATGTGTGTGGTAATTTCCCATCGCAGGATGTCCTTTTGAGCAGTCGAAACCTCCTCGTTCACCCACCACGGCATCTCGGTTCCAAACACCATCACCCATGCAGGGGGGCATAATCGGACCTCCACATAAGGATGAGCTTGCGTTTCTCCAGGATACACCGTCTCTGTAATCAAAAAATGCAATCCCGTTAATAAATACTCCGATATTTCCGCCTGTTGTGTTTGTTGGTGTTCCCAAATTTTGAACCGGAGTAAGAGGGATTTTAAAAATTGCACTTTGATTAGTAGCGATTGATGGATTTCCATCCAGATATGGTCCGGTAGGATAAGAAGGTATTCCTTTTGTTTTTACATAAGCAAAGGTGGTTGAATAGTAGACCTTTTGAACATTAGCTGAGTCTGCATCGTTCAATGGTGTTGACCCACCTGCTACAGTATAGTGACTACCTAAAATACCTGTTGTATTGTGCAGCCAGGATGTAATTGCTGGGTTTGTTTGCGCCATTCCTATGCAATAGCCCGAAAACAAAATAGATGAGATTATTATTTTTTTCATGTTCATGTGTTTTATAATTATAAATATTTTTATTCTGTTTTTTTACGTGTAATACGAAATTACTTTAAGTTTATTCCTCTATAAAATAATATAGGTGAACGGTTGTATTTATGCGATTAAAAAATTACCGAAAAAGAGTGTTTGCATATCAGATTTATTTCTTGTTTGTAAGATATAATTACTCTTTCTTTTCCGTAAAAAAAATAGTTCTGGGAAAGGAATAGTCCTTATTGAACAGGAATGTTCTATCAGTAAGCGTTAATAAAAATGCAATCAGATCAACGCGTTCATTCGAAGACAGTACAAGGTTTTTTTCAAGTTTTTTTGAAAGGGTATTGCTTTTCTGAACACCGGAAGTATAGTGTGTTACTACTTCGGACAGTTTTTTAAAACGGCCATCGTGCATGTAAGGATAAGAAAATTCAATATTCCGGAGGGAAGGTACTTTAAATCTTAATGAATCTTTTTTATTGTGTGTAATTTTCATTCTTCCTGTATCGTTAAGAGTTGTGTCTAACGTTAAGCCATTGTTTTCAAATTTAAGGTTTGTAAACAATGGTTCTGTGTGGCATTCAGCACAATTCGTTTTGAATAATTTATACCCCTGATTTTCTTGCGCAGTAAAAACAGATTCCTTTCGCATCACACTGTCGTATTTAGAATTTGAGCTCACAAGGGTTAGCATAAATTGTGAGATTGATTTTAAGAGGTGTTCCCCAGTAATCGTGCTATCGCCAAATGCTTTTTGAAAAAGAAGCGGATATATTTTTGATTTTTGCAATTTCGTTACTACATGTTCTATTTTTTCGTCCATTTCATCCGGATTGCTGATTGGTGCCAGTGATTGCATGTCGAGGTGGTTAATCGCTCCATCCCACATGAACGACTGATGCCAGGCTAAGTTCATCAGGGCAAGAGAATTTCTTTTTCCAATGCGGTCTTTTATACCATGACTCAATGCATGGTCTACATGTGTGAATGCCGTAAATTGCGAATGGCAGCTGGAGCAGGAAGTGGTATTGTCCGAGGAAAGCTGTGGGTCATAAAATAAAGCACGGCCTAGTTGGATCTTATCGATACTTAAAGGATTTTTAGCAAAATCATAAGTAGGCTTTGGCCAGTTTATAGGAATAGCAAACGTGTATTCATTCCCGCTTTTAAATGCTAAAATGATAAAGGTGCTAATCAGTAATAAAATAAAAACTTTTTTCATTTTTAATAGCTGCTGAAAATTTTTAGTGCTTTCTCTGACAAAATTACTGCATCTTTCCCCGGTGACATAACTTGATTTTGTTTGGTAAGATCAATGCTGTCAATTATTTTTTTTAGGTCAATACGGATTGCCAATGAACCTTCCATTAGTATGTTTAAGATTACCTGCTGCATCGTTCTGTCGGGGAATTGATAACCTCCAATATGAAATTGAAATTCATTGTTTTTTGTTGGACAGATCATACTTTTTCCTTCCAATTTGAAATTAATATATCCGTTTTGCCAGGTCCAGTACATTCCTTTTGTTGGGTCCAGATCGCCACCATAAGCACCTGAAACATTCGTCAGGCTGTCTATTCCAATATTGAATTTTATTTTATCGTATTGAATGGTTGACGGAGTGGTCACTGGAATCGACAATGATTTTAATTCTGATACATCCAGTAAATGAAAACTATTGTTTTCGCGAAAAACAACCTGCTCTTTATTCAATAATTCAATTCCTGAAATGTAACATTTAAATGTCTCAATTTGAATTGCGGTTTCGTTTTCTGTTTTATATACGGAATCATCAAGTTTCAGTAGTACATCACCGTAATATGCATGAAAGTTGATGTTTAGTATTTTGTTTGATTGTGCAGCCATCACTTCAATACTTATAATGAAGAGTAGGCAATAGGCAAGTCCATGGCTTATTGTTTTTATTCTTCCAGATGGAGAAAGAGAGCAGGAGTTGATATTGTTTTTGATCGTACTGAGCATTTTTTTTCTTTATTAGATCAAACTTACAAAATTGACGTGATCTCCGAAATTAAATTAGGTAAATCTACCTTTTTACGGGATCAAATGATCGTGGATTTTTTTGTATTAAAAAACGTATTTCAGCTCATTGCACTTTTTTTCAAAACCGGTAAATGGTTCAATTGCGATTTGGGCCCCATTGTTATATTTAACAACCATCAGATTGAATTCTGTCCCGATAAAATAAGAATTTTTCTTTAGATAAGTTGAATTTCCTAAATAGAGTTGATAGCCGAATCCGAATTTTGTAATGGCATATGGTTTAGCAGGGGAGTACTATAGATTGAGGTAATAAAGTTTTATTCCACGAGCGGCAATCCCAATTTTATACTGCGTACCTGAGTGCCTCGCCGTTATCGGTTCGTTTCTGAATACCGAGAAATAGGGTATTTTGTAAAATCCGAAGTTTGCACCCAGAAAAAGAGTCTTAAATTTTTTTCCCTGTACGATTTCAAGACCCGACTAATGAATATTAGTGATGGACTCGTCTATCTTTTTTAGTCTGATATTTGTCGAATCAGACCGGATAATAGTCCCTGTTTGTGAATCTCCATCTTTCATTACCACTTCATCAGTGATCAGTCTTTTGAAATTTGTGCAACTACTCAAAATAAATACAGGCAATAAAAAATAAAATAATTTCGCTGAATTTATTTTATTTTTTAGATTTTTCTTTACGACAATCCTCTTTTTTAATTTACAATAAAGAAATCGATTTATTTTAAATTTCGTCTCGCCTTTTCTTTCATTATCAAGTTTAATTCTCTTCCAGTTTGCCCTTTAACGGAGGTGTTCTCTTGAGCTCTGCGGATCAAATAGGGAAGAACCTCGTTAACAGGTCCGTAAGGAACATATTTTGCAACATTGAAATTTGCATTTGCAAGGTTGAAACTAATATGGTCGCTCATGCCAAGAAGCTGAGAGAAATAAATATTTTTTGTATCCGAAGGTATGCTCTTTTTTTGCATTAAGTCTGCTAGTTTCATCGAACTGTTTTCGTTGTGTGTTCCTGCACAAATTGCGATCCGGGATATATTTTCAGTACAAAATTCAACTGCGGAATCGTAATCTGCATCCGTGTTTTCTTTTGTCTCCTGAATTGGTGAAGGGTAGTCTTTTTCGATCGCTCTGTTTCGCTCTTTCTCCATATACGCGCCTCTTACAAGCTTAGCGCCGAGAAAATAATTTAATTGTTGCGCTACTTCAAACGATTTTTTTAGATAAGGCAAGCGGTCCTTTCTGTAAAGTTGGTAAGTGTTATAAACAATTGCTTTTTCTTTGTTGTATAAAACCATCATTTGGTTTGCGAGCTCGTCGATTGCTTCCTGTATCCAGCTTTCTTCGGCATCAATAAATACAGGAACACCCGCAATGTTAGCTGCTTTACAGATTGCATTCACCCGGTTTTGTATGCGTTCAAATTCCAAGTTTTCTGGAGCACTTAATGCTATTTTTGAACTTACTTTTTCTAAAAGATCAAAACGGGCCATTCCTGTTACTTTAAAAACACAAAAAGGAATGCTTTTGTCATTCTTCGCTTTTGCGATGGTCGCGATTGTTTCGGCGCTGCAAGCATCAAAATCTATTTCAGATTCTTTTCCTTCAACCGAATAATCCAAAATAGTTCCGATATTGAATTTAGCCAATTCTTTGATTGCTTTGTCGCATTCCTCAATTGTTTCTCCACCGCAAAATTGTTTAAAGATCGTTGCTTTGATAAGCCCTTTTATGGGTAAATGTGTTTGAATTGCAAATGTGGTTAAGGATTTTCCAATAGATACAAATGTTCGATTGGAAACCATTTTGAATAACCAATAGGAGCGATTAAGGTCTTTGTTTGATTTTCCTGAAAATGAAATTTCTGTATTGTCGAAGGATAACATAGCTGAGTTTTATAAGGGCAAATATAACAAAATACATTCGTTCATTTGGGGTACTTATATATGACTTTTTTACTATATTTGTTACTAGATGCTCTTTTATGACTGAAATTCGTTCAACTAATTATTCTGTATTTATCTCTGATGATATTGCAAAAGAAATCAACCGATTTCTGAAAGCAAATAAGAGCGGATATTCCAAGGTATTTATTTTTGTTGATGAAAATTCTTTAAAATATTGTTATCCGCCTTTAGTTGAAAAAATTACCTTGTTTAAGGATGCGGAGATTATTGAGATTGAAAGTGGCGAAGGCAGTAAAACGATTGACGTATGTATCCAGATTTGGAGTGCTTTAAGTGAATATGGTGCTGATCGAAAATCATTGTTTGTGAATATAGGTGGTGGTGTGATTTCAGATATGGGTGGCTTTATTGCTTCTACATTTAAAAGAGGAATTGATTTTATTAATATTCCAACAACATTGCTTTCACAAGTGGACGCATCCGTTGGCGGGAAAGTGGGCGTTGACATGAACAACCTTAAAAATGAAATTGGTGTTTTCAATAATCCTGCGGCAGTTTTTGTAAATAGCAATTTTTTGAATACACTTGATAAGCGTCAGATTTTATCAGGTTTCGCAGAAATAATTAAACATGCACTTATTGCGGATGCCAACTATTGGGTAAAAGTAATGAATGCCGATTTTGCCGATCTCAATTTGTTTGATGAGCTGATCAAGACTTCCATTTATATAAAAAATACAATTGTGATGGAAGATCCGAAAGAACAAAACATCAGAAGGGTATTGAACTTCGGACATACAATCGGGCATGCGATCGAAACTTTTTCATTGGAAAATGAAAATAAAAAACACCTACTTCATGGCGAAGCAATTGCTGTGGGTATGGTTTGTGAAGCTTACCTGTCTCATAAAATCTGTAAATTGTCTGCTGAGGAATTAAGAGAGATCACGCAATTTATTATTGACAAATACAAGGCTGTAAAATTAGATGCGATGGATGCTCATCGGTTGATTGAGTTGATGAGACACGATAAGAAAAATGAAAAAGGGGAGATAAGTTTTTCTTTACTTTCTTCTATTGGAAAATGTGAGATCAATAAAAGTGCAAAGGCAGATCTGATCATTGATTCGCTGAAATATTATACCGAACAAGTAAAACTGATGAAATAATGATATATACTATTTCTCATCCATCAAAAAAAATAAATGGTTCGATTTGTCTTACTGCCTCTAAAAGTGAAAGCAACAGAGCTTTGATGATCCAGGCCTTGTGCAGCGAAAAGTTTGAAATTAAAAATTTGGCTACTGCAGAAGATACTGTTACGCTCAATCGTATTTTGAATCAGCAACAACTATCTGACAACAACCAACAAATTATTGATGTGGGCGCTGCTGGAACGACTATGCGTTTCCTAACGGCTTATTTTTCTACCCAAAAAGGCACCTTTATTCTTACCGGCTCGGATAGAATGAAAAAAAGACCTATCGGAATTCTCGTTGATGCACTTCGCGGACTGGGAGCGGAGATTGAATATCTTGAAAATGAAGGTTTTCCTCCTTTGAAAATTGTTGGTAAGGCATTGAGGGGCGGTGAAGTTGTGATTGATGGAAGTGTAAGCAGCCAGTTCGTTTCTGCTTTATTATTGATTGCACCCGAATTACAAACCGGACTTGTTATTAAGTTTAAAGGCGAGGTAATATCCCGGCCATATATCAACATGACGCTTAAAATGATGGAAGAGTTTCGTGTTTACGGTCAATGGCATGCAAATTCAATTTCTGTTAGTAAACAAAATTATCATAGAAAAAGTGATGTCGATTATGTGTATCAGGTTGAGGCGGATTGGAGTTCTGCATCGTATTGGTATGCGATCGCAGCATTGAGTGAACAAGTGGATTTGTCGATCATGGGCTTGAATCACCCTAGTTTACAAGGTGATGCTATTGTTGCTGACCTGTTTACTTTTTTCGGAATCAAAACGGAATACATAACCGGTGGAATACGGATCACAAAAAATAGGTTCAAGGACGAACATTTTGGTTTCGATTTTTCTGACTGCCCGGATATTGCCCAAACGATTGCCGTTGTGGTGAGTGCATTAAATATTCCGGCTTTGTTTAACGGTTTGCATACACTTCGCATTAAAGAAACGGATAGGATAGAAGCACTTAAAATTGAATTAAATAAAATTGGAACTTCGGTTGAGATCCTAAATGATACTAGCGTAAAAATTACTCCTCAAACAGTTGATTTTAAGACTTCTGTAACTATTTCAACCTATGACGATCACAGAATGGCAATGGCTTTTTCTGCTCTTGCATTGAAGCTGGATTCAGTCTCTATAGCAGATCCGGAGGTCGTTAAAAAATCGTATCCCAACTTTTGGACGGATTTGAAAAGTGTCGGTTTTGAACTGAAGTAGGGGAGTCGTCTTCGATAATTCCTCTTGTTTGTTCCGGTTCAAACTATACATCCATGTATGGCAAATGTAGGTAGCAAAAAAAATCACTTCCTACTATAAAATTAAATTCTCTTGCTCACATAATTAAATCTCCAGAATAATAGAATTGCTGAAATGGTTAAGCCAAGAGATAAGCCATACCAAATACCTTCGACACCCAGATGCAATTTGAATCCAAGGATGTAGCTCATCGGTAAGCCGATCATCCAATATGCAACGAGCGTTATTATTGTTGGGATCTTAACATCTTTTACTCCACGCAAGGCGCCTAATCCTACAACTTGAATCCCATCACTTAGTTGAAAAAATGCGGCAATAACCAAAAGAGAGGAAGAAATCGCAATTACGTTATGTTCTTTACTGAAAAGTGTTGGCAAATAGTTTTGAAGCAATATGAATGATAATGCCATTGTCCCCATAAAGATCAATACCATCAGAAAAGCGCTGAAGCCTGCAGTTCTGATTCCTTCTCTGCTTTTTAATCCCAACTGATTTCCAACCCTTACCGAAGCTGCAGCAGATAATCCGCTCGCCATCATGTAAGTTGTTGCTGCCAAACTAAGCGCTATTTGGTGAGCAGCTTGTGCATCCGGACTGATCCATCCGATCATGATCACGGCAAAGGCAAAGGCGCCGACTTCAAAAAACCATTGTAGTCCTGATGGAACTCCAATTCCCAATATTTTTTTAGTTAA
Organism: Chitinophaga pinensis; assembly: GCA_945885475.1. Lineage (GTDB taxonomy): Bacteria > Bacteroidota > Bacteroidia > 2-12-FULL-35-15 > 2-12-FULL-35-15 > 2-12-FULL-35-15. Next base: position 5,935 of record CAMCYR010000016.1, on the reverse strand, counting down.
TTCTTTTGATATATTCCTGAAATTAAATCCAAGCCAATATTTTTTAAATTCTTTATTATAATATACATATGCAAACATTACCAAAGCCATGGCAACCCGTGAAATAAAACTAGCCCAGCACGAACCCATCAATCCCATTTCTGGGAATCCCCAATGGCCGAAAATCATCAAATAATTTAAAAGGATATTCAATAAATTGGCTCCGACAGTAATCAGCATGGCTATCCCGGTGAAGGAAAGTCCTTCGGTAAATTGTTTAAATCCTGAAAAAATGCATAAGGGAATCATGCCCAGCATCATTACATTCAGAAACGGAATCGCTTGGTCAACAACCGCTTGTTTTTGATCGAAAAGATTTAAAACGGGAGAAATTGCAAATAAAAGAACAAACAGCAAGATTCCTAACAAGGTGTTTATGATAATTCCGTGTTTTAATAATGCGGCATTTTCTGAGTAATTGCTTGAACTGTCAGCGGCAGCAACCAATGGTGTTATTCCGTAGGATACTCCTAATCCAAAAACCAGTACCAACGTATACAAACTATTTGATAGCGCTACTGCAGCTTGTTCAACCGTCCCGATTTGTCCAACCATTGCAGTGTCTACAACGCCAACCATGATGTGGCCAAGCTGGCTCAAAATGACAGGGTAAGCTAAAATAAATGTGGCTTTGTAATTCTTTAGATAGTTAGCAGAAAGGAAATTTGACATAAGAGCGCAAAGATAGTTTTTATCTGATGATAAGAAAAGGCACATTGCTTTTAAATCAGCGTTTCTTTTATGCTTCGATGCAACTAAATATGCTAAAAAAGCATCAATGTTATGCTTATGTTATTGAGACAATTTATTACATTTGCGGATATAATTTTAATAATCTAAAAATCAAACACTTAAAAATGAAAAAACACCTATTATCTTTCGTTTTCCTTGGAACTGTTTTTTTTCAGGGTTTTTCGCAGACAGCTAAATTAACATTGCCAGCTTCAGATACAAAAGAGTACGAAAAAATGAAGGCAGAGGGTAAGATTCCTGCAAACTTTAGTTTCGAAAATAAGAACACCACTTTTCAACCCTCTTTTGAAGACCTGCAACGATTGGGTACTTCACATAAAATGCCATCGTCAGGCTGTGGTTGTTACATCACTCCAGATGCTTCTTATACATTAGCAATGGCGCCAAATGATGATTTGAGTTCCGGATTGATCGCTATTCCTTTCAACTTCTGCCTCTATGGTACAAATTATACCAACTTGTATATCAATAATAATGGGAATATTTCATTTGGTACTGCTTATGGAACTTTTTCTTCTTCTTCTTTCCCTTTTGCTCCAAATGTAATGGTGGCTCCATTTTGGGGGGATGTAGATACGCGTGGAACAGGTACAGTTAAGTATAAAATTACTTCAACTGCATTGTACGTTAATTGGGATGCTGTCGGATACTTTAATACTATGACCGATAAAGTAAATACTTTTCAGTTGATTATTACAAATGGAGCAGATCCAATTTTACCTCCTGGTAATAATATTGCATTTTGTTACGGTGATATGCAATGGACGACAGGTTCTGCATCTATGGGTGTAGGTGGGTTTGGAGGAATCCCTTCAACTGTTGGAGTTAACAAAGGAGATGCCGTTAATTATATTCAAATTGGCCGTTTTGACCAACCTGGTGCTGCTTACGATGGTGGATATGGTGCAAATGATGGCGTGAGTTGGTTAGATAATCAATCTTTTTATTTCAATTCTTGTTCAGGAAACAATATTCCTCCAATTGTTAGTATTTCACCTCCTTTATTAGGTGGCGGTGGTGCTTGTGATACATTGAAACTGTGCGGTACAGACGATACGCTTGTTGTTAGCGCTTTGTTCTTGGCTCCTGAAATCGGTCAGAATACAACCATTGTAGTAAATACGTTTGGTGTTCCCGGAATCACCCTTATTAGTAATATCCCTGGAAACTCCGCAACAGCTCAAGTACAAATTGTTGCTTCTGCTGCAAATGCAGGATTGCAAACCATTCAATTTATTGCGACGGATGATGGAACTCCCGTGGGTGTTACCACTGTAAATATTAATGTTTTTATTGATACAACAGGCTTAGCATCCTTCAATCCTATAATAACCGGAGTACTCGATTTTTGCGAGGGTGGAAGTACAACCCTGAGTATTACCCCGACAACCTATGATTCATATATCTGGAACAATGGTACAACAGGGTTTAGCGTATCAACAGATTCTTCCGGACAAATTTGGTGTACTGCCAGTAAAAACGGATGTTTTAAAACTATTCTTGTTGATGTAGTAGAGCATCCTGATCCTACTCCTGAAATTATTGGTAACTTATTTACTTGTTTTTCTAATACAACTGACTTGACTGTTGATTCTGCTAGTTTATATACGAATTACCTGTGGTCTAATGCAAGTATAAATGATTCGATTAGTGTTGTAAGTGGTACGTATACGGTTACCGTTACCGATTTCTTTGGTTGTACAGGTACATCGCCTGCTGTAACCGTAGTGAATGCGAACCCCGATGTTAGTATTTCGGGTTCAGTTCCTTTTTGTCCTGGTTATGATATTACTTTAACTGCAATACCTACAATTCCGGCAGGAGCAAGTTATTTGTGGTCAAATACAGCTGCAACTCCATCAACAACTGTGAATACTGCCGGTCAGGTATTTGTTACTGTTAGTTATACGAATGGATGTAATGCTGCAGATACAATTATAACAACTCAGTTCACATCTCCGCTTGCTAATTTCAGTAGCAACCCTCCAGGCACTGCAAATCCGAATGTTGTTGTGAACTTCACCGATCTTTCAACAGTGCCTTCAGGTTCAATTGTTGCGTGGGAATGGACTTTTGGAGATAGCATCGGTATCGGTTCTACATTACAAAATCCTTCACATATCTATGGGTTAGATGGAACGTACAATGTTGAGCTTGCTGTTCAAAGCAGCGATGGTTGTTGGGATACAATTATTTATCCCTATGTGATCGTTTCTGAAATTGAAGTGCCGAACATTTTTACTCCTAATGGTGATAAAGACAATGAATATTTAGTTTTTAAAAATCTAAATTTCTATCCAGGTACTTCCATCTCTATTTTTAACCGTTGGGGAAATAAGATCTACGAAAGTGCCGATTATCTAAACAATTGGAATGGAAGTGGTCAAAATGACGGAGTTTACTATTTTGTTCTCGAAAACTCGAAATTCGATAAGCCAGTAGCTAACTTCTTTCAAATACTGAGATAGTTTCATAAAATTCATTTTAACGAGTCCCACTACAATAATAGTGGGACTTTTTTTAATACCAAAAAATTAGTTTATATTTGGTAAACAAATCAACCACCAATCATGAAAAATAAACATAAAAAACTGTCATCATTTTTATTATTTGCGATATTTTTTACTGTAGCCGATTTCTCATTCGCTCAGATTGTAGGAGCCAATGCGTATATGAAGGGTAATAATATTGAAATTGGTATTTCCGGTATTGGTGGATTTGAAGGAGCTCCTTGTGATTCAACTTCTGTGCCGTTCGGAATGCACTTCCGTTCAAACAATCCCTTTTTTGGTTTTGTTGCAAATCCGCAATTAAATAGCTGGGCTACTTTTGATGGTGATTTTTTCACTCCTGGCAGTCCGGAAAATGGATGGGGATTTGAAATTGATTCAGTTTTAGGAACTTCACAAGGGAATAATTGTGCTTATTTGCAGCAAATTGACGGGGCAATTACCAATTGGTCCTATTCAATGCCTCAAACCGACTGTGATTGGGAAGGAGATGCAACATCAGCAACTGACCTCCATTTTAAGATAAATTATCAATTGCAGGATAATGATTTGTTCTATATAACAACTGTTACAGTAACAAATAATACAACACTAACGATACCTCAATTATATTATTATAGAAATCTAGATCCTGACAATAACATTGTTCTGAGTTCTGATTATACAACTAATAATACAATTTTAGGACAGCCGGCTTGTTGTACATACGCAAATGTTAGTGCTACTCAGGCGCTGCCTTGGAATTCTTTTTTCGCATTTTTAACGGAGGCAGATACCAATTGGCGTGCATCCGTGGGAGGGTTCTCAAACCGCGATGCCTCTAATCTTTGGAATGGAGTAGGGTTTAATCAAACTGTAGGCACGTCTTCATTCATCGATGAAGCAATTGCTATTTCATATCGTATTCAAAATTTGATTCCAGGAGGTAGCGAAACATTTAAATTTTGTACCATGTTTGCAGGTGACTCAGCAACGGTTGCTGCTGCCATTTCGGGTTTGGATGCTTCTCTTACATCTGTAAATAACCTTTCAGGTATTCAAAATATGGTCTCAGTATACCCAAATCCATTTAATGAAAATGCAACGATTTCAATTGATAAAACAGTTCAATTGAAAAATGCAGAAATGCATCTTTACAATGTGTTAGGTGAGGAGATCAGTAGTATGAGTTCTATTCAAACACATGAATTTAAAATTCAAAAGAACTCCATTTCTGAGGGCGTATATTTTTATAAGATTATCAATAATGCCATGGTCATTGGAACTGGCAAGCTGATTATCAAATAGAAGGTCTTTTTTTAGATTGAAAATCTCCGGAGTAATTCGGAGATTTTTTGTTTAGTAGAATATACAAAACAAAGCGCAGGTAAAAAAATCAATCGAACTATATTTTAAAAGAGTTCTTTTTTACTCATTTCTTGCGTATCTTTGCAATGTTAAAGTTCTTTTAAAATATGGGGTCGTACGGTTTTGACAGCGTTGCGATTTTTATGTAAGCATGTCGTGTGTTGTGAATATGGCACGTAAATCCTAATTCTCAAAATTCTATCTGGCGAGTCTAACTACGCTATGGCTGCTTAATACCAAGTATTAAGTGCCTTTGTTTCCGGAGAAGCTTTGATCTTCTGCGTCTCCAGTGAAGCATAACAAATGAAGAAATAGTTGCGGAGCGTTTCGATCCGTGATGAGATAAAGAAACTAAGTATGTTTTTTGGCCTGCAGGTTTGCCTGAAATGTAACGAAAATTAAATATCTGATACACATGTAGAAAGCATATTAATACGATGTTTGGACGAGGGTTCGAATCCCTCCGACTCCACTAGGTAAAATTAGTATTATGGAATTATATGGAATCACATTCCAAATAATTCCGTACATTTGATTCATGATTCAACGTATTGCAAAAGATAAATTAAAGGATTTAGCCGCTAAATTTAAGGCTGTCGCTGTCACCGGAGCTCGACAAACAGGTAAAACAACTTTGGTGAAGCAAGTATTCAAGGGAAAACCGTACCTCTCATTAGAAAATCCTGATACCAGAAACTTTGCTTTGGAAGACCCACGTGGTTTTTTGGAGTCATACCCCGCAGGGGCAATTTTAGATGAAGTGCAACGTGCTCCAATCTTGTTTTCATATTTGCAGGAAATTTTAGATAATACTAAAGTAAAGGGTTTGTTTATTCTTTCGGGTTCAAACAATTTTTTATTGCAGCAAAATATTTCCCAAACACTTGCCGGAAGGGTTGGTTACATTAATTTACTGCCTTTTTCTATTTCGGAATTAGCGAAAGCAAAATTATTACCCGATGATGATGACCAAATTATGCTGAAAGGATTCTATCCTCCAATTTACGATCAGGAGATTCCTCCGATGGACTGGTGCCCAAATTATGTGAGAACATATATTGAAAAAGATGTACGTCAAATAAAGAACATTACAGACCTTATTGTTTTTGAACGGTTCATAAAATTGTTGGCCGGTCGCTCGGGACAGGAATTAATTAATAGTGCACTAGCAGTAGAAACCGGAGTTGATGTTAAAACTATTCAATCATGGATAGGTATCCTGGAAAGCAGTTTTATCATCTATCTCTTAAAACCTCATTTTAAAAACTTCAATAAAACCATTGTAA
>CAMCYR010000015.1 GCA_945885475.1 Chitinophaga pinensis | reverse complement strand
CGAGTGTTTTTCTTTTTAGAAAAATGTATCGAGAACTTTGCTTCATTTCATTCCGAACTATATTGAAATTGTACCCGTCAGTTCGAGTGTTTTTCTTTTTAGAAAAATGTATCGAGAACAATGATAATTTTATTTCTTAATTACTTTATTCATCACATCCGTTTGTCTTCGGATCGATTCATCATGTATCATCTGATACAATCCTTTAATAAATTCTTTAGGTAGGCCCAGTGATTCAGCATTCGCAAGACTTCCTTCAATCAATTTTTTCCAGTGTGCAACTTGCAAAATGATCACATTATTATCCCGTTTATATTCTCCAATCTGGGTTGAAATAGCCATGCGTTTTGCCAACAACTCTAATAAATCGGTATCTAACTTTTGAATGATAAAGCGTAACTCATCCAATTTAGATTGTAACTCTAAATTTTCTACTGAAGCAGAGCGAATCTGCAGATTATCAATAATTTCTTTTAAGGCTGATGGCGTTACTTGCTGTTTGGCATCGCTCAAAGCAACAAGTGGATTGCGATGCGTTTCAATCATCAGTCCGTCCATATCCATGTCCATTGCTTTTTGAGCAATGTAGGGTATCAATTCGGGTACACCCCCAATATGTGAAGGATCACAAAAAATAGGAAGTTCTGGGCATGCCGCTTTCAGTTCGATTGCCAATTCCCATTTCGGAGAATTGCGGAAAGGACCATTATCATAGGAGTGAAAACCTCTGTGGATCGCTGCAATTTTTTTTACTCCTGCATTATTTACACGTTCAAGAGCGCCTACCCACAATTGCAGATCGGGGTAGATCGGATTTTTAACAAAAACTACAGTGTCAACACCTCTTAAGGCATCTGCAATCTCCTGAACAGAAAAGGGATTTACGGTTGTCCGTGCGCCAATCCACAAAATATCAACACCCGCTTTCAGGCATTTTTCAACATGGTCGGCAGTTGCCACTTCCGTTGCAATTAGCAATCCAGTTTGCTTTTTGACCAATTTCAGCCACTCTAATCCTATATCACCGATTCCTTCAAACGTATTCGGGCGAGTACGTGGTTTCCAGATTCCTGCACGAAATACGGCATTAGGATATAAGGCTGCGATACTGATTGCCGTCTCCAGCATCTGTTCTTCCGACTCAGCACTGCATGGACCGACAATAAGTCCGGGTTTGCTGTAATTCGGAAACCATTCTTTTAATGGCGTAATATTTAAATCTAATTTCACTTTTCTTAATTAAATAATGAGAGATTGCTGCGTTCCTCACAATGACGTTCACAAAAATGTGTATAAACTAAAAACTCCCGTAAAGGTACGGGAGTTTTATGAATTTAAATAGTGCTTTGCCTATTCTCGACTCCGCTCGAATTGACTGGCGACAAGCATTTTTCTTTCCTATATTAATCTCGTTCTCGACTCAACTCGAATTGACGGCCACGAGCAAAGTGCAACATATTATAAAATTACCAACCTAAAATCCAGGCAAACATAAGTGGTGCAACAATAGTCGCATCGCTTTCCACAATAAATTTAGGCGTATGGATGTCTAATTTACCCCAAGTAATTTTTTCGTTCGGAACCGCTCCGGAATAAGAGCCGTAACTGGTGGTAGAATCAGAGATCTGGCAGAAATAACTCCAGAATGGAACATCGTGCATTTCCATATCCTGGTAAAGCATCGGAACAACGCAAATAGGGAAATCACCGGCAATACCACCACCGATCTGGAAAAAACCAATTCCTTTTCCACCTGAATTTTTCGGGTACCAATCTGCTAACCAAGCCATATATTCAATCCCAGATTTCATAGTGGACGCTTTTATCTCATTTTTAATGACATAAGAAGTAAATATATTGCCCATTGTAGAATCTTCCCAACCCGGAACAACGATAGGTAAATTACGTTCAGCAGCAGCCAGCATCCATGAATCTTTCGGATCGATCTCATAATATTGTTCTAGTTCACCACTTAACAATATTTTGTACATATATTCATGCGGAAAATAACGCTCACCGGCAGTATCTGCATCTTTCCATATTTTATGAATGTGCTTTTGTAACCTGCGGAAAGCTTCTTCTTCAGGAATACAGGTATCTGTAACGCGGTTATAATGATTTTCCAAAAGATCCCACTCATCCTGAGGAGAAAGATCACGATAATTTGGAACACGCTTATAATAAGAATGGGCAACTAAATTCATGATATCCTCTTCCAAGTTAGCGCCAGTGCAGGAAATAATATCAATTTTTCCCTGACGGATCATCTCAGCCAATGATTTACCTAGTTCAGCAGTACTCATGGCACCCGCGAGGGTCACCATCATTTTTCCGCCTTCGGTTAAATGCGTTTCATATCCTTTGGCAGCATCTACCAAAGCAGCGGCATTAAAGTGTTTATAATGTTTTTCAATAAAATTTGAAATAGGTCCTTTGCTCATAGTTGTCTTGTTTTATGTTAAATATCCCGAAAGCTATCGGGATGCAAAAGTAAGAGATAATTAAAAATACCAAGCTACTAATGTAAAAAATATGTTATCTGTTCATTATCTGTTAAATAGATTAGGGATTTAGGAATTGTCATCTAAAAAAAGATGGTACATTTGTAACGTAATTAATAAGGAAGCGAACAACCTACAAGAATTCTTCAATCGAAGAGTATTCCGAAACCGCTCCCGTTCGGCTTTTAACAATTTATTTAAAACAAAACATCATGAAAAAACTTTTACTTTCAGTTTTCGCTTTGGCGCTTTATTCGGCTGCTAATGCTCAATGCAATGAATTATTTATTTCGGAGTACGTAGAAGGTTCTAGCAACAACAAGGCATTAGAAATCTATAACCCAACTCCTAACGCAATTGCTTTAAATAATAACTACCGTATTGTCCGCTATAGGGATGGAGCTTCATCTGCTGCTGCTGAAGCAACTGTGGAGGTAATTCAAAACTTAGGAACACATGTTATTCCATCACGCGGAGCTTGGGTAATCGTACTTGACAAACGTGACGCTGCTCAACCTTGTCCAGGAACAGAATGTGCTGTAGACCTTGCATTACAAGCAGTGGCAGACACTTTTCTTTGTCCGGTTTATTTTACAAACAATGCGATGTACTTTAATGGAAACGATGCTATGTCATTACAAAAATTCAACGGAACTTCTTGGAATTATGTAGACATTTTCGGAATGATGGGAGATGCAGCAATGGTTTCTGGTGTTGCTTGGAGCGATGCTTTTCCGTATGATGGTTCTGCTGGAGCTTGGTGGACAATCAACCAGACATTATTTCGTAAATCTACTGTTACGCAAGGTGTAACTTCAAACCCTTCGCCAGAATTTATTGTAACAACACAATGGGATTCTTTACCACAAAATACATTTGATTCTTTAGGTTCTCACACTTGCAGTTGTCCTGTTGCCTCCATAACTGAAATTGATAACAGTGTCTCTATTTCTGTTTTTCCGAATCCAACGAACTTAGAAAATGTAACAATCTCTGCAACTGAAGCAATTATTTCTGCTCAAGTAATGAATGGAATTGGTCAAATAGTAATTATGAACCAAGGAAATAAAAACGACAAAATAATGACACTTGAAACAGCAGAACTTTCAAAAGGAGTTTATTTTGTTAAAGTATCATTCGAAAAAGGAAAATCCACTGTTGCAAAACTCTCGATACAGTAATTTTTAAAATGAAAACTGCTTACGTTGTAAATGCGTAGGCAGTTTTTTATTTATCTGCCTATGAAAAAAGTTTGTCTACTCATCCTTTTCATTCTTATAACTGTTTCTAATTTTGCTCAATCGGGTGGAGAAATAAAAGGAACTGTGAAAGATCTCCTAACTGGTGAAACAGTTGTTGGCGCTAGCATTATGGTTGCCGAAGGGAAAGTTGCCATTACAGATGTCAATGGTGATTATTCTATCAAAGTAGACTCAGGAACTTATACCGTTACTATTTCTTATGTTGGATTTGAACCACAAAAACGCGTTATAAAGGTTGCCAATAAACCTTTTGCTTTAAATTTTTCTTTAGAGACAAAAACACTCACAGAAGTAGAAGTAGTTGCTGATGTTGCGAAGATCAGAGAAACACCCGTTGCTTTTTCAACCATCAATACGAAACAAATTAAGGAAGAATTAGGAACAAGAGATCTTCCAATGATCTTAAATTCTACTCCTGGTGTCTATGCAACGGAACAAGGTGGTGGCAGTGGCGATGCGCGTGTAAGCATAAGAGGTTTTGACCAACGCAATGTGGCCGTAATGGTAGATGGCATTCCTGTAAACGATATGGAAAATGGACAAGTATATTGGAGCAATTGGGATGGACTTGGAGATATCACTCAAACGATGCAAGTTCAGCGTGGGCTTGGAGCTTCGAAACTTGCAATTGCTTCTGTTGGAGGAACGATCAACATTATTACAAAAGGAATTGACAGTAAATTTGGTGCTGGTATAAAACAAGAAGTCAACAACTTTGGTTTATACAAAACATCTTTCGGATTTAATTCCGGACAATTAAAAGGTGGGTGGGGAATTACTGTTGCTGGTTCTCGTAAGTGGGGAGATGGTTTTGCCGATGCTACTTTCACTGATGCATGGTCATACTTCATAAAAGTTCAAAAACGTTTTAAGAAGCATCTTTTTAGCCTAAGCGGAAACGGTGCGCCTCAAAAGCATGGTCAACGCTCCGATAGATTACCTGTTGCAGTTTACAACAAAGGATTATCCAACAGATTAGGTATTAATTCAGATTCTGTATTACTTGCATACAACCAAATAGAACGTGGCACTTCATACAATCCAAATTGGGGGAATACAACATATGATGTAAATTATAGGGGAAATCCATTTCCACCAATCGGTAATGAAGATAAATTTAATGATAGAGTAAACTATTATCATAAACCACAATTTAATTTGTCACATTTTTGGACCCCAAATGAGAAATTATCTGTTTCTACTATTCTATATCTTTCTTTAGGAAAAGGCGGTGGCACAGGATTAAAAAGCTCTGTTAGTAGAAACAAGGAAACAGGGCAATTAAATATACAGTCTGCTTATGAAACAAATATAGATGCCCCTCCTTCTATTTATTACAGCGCAACCGAGCATCCTTCTACAAATTACTTGAGAGCGAGCAACAATGATCATATCTGGTATGGATTAATCTCATCTTGGAATTACAAAATAAATAAACACATTTCAACTTTAATTGGCATTGACGCACGTTATTACAAAGGAATACATTACCAATCCATTTATGATCTGATGGGTGGCGATTACGCAATCGACAACACTTCCGATTTGAATCAGTATGGCGGTACTTACGTAGGTGATCCTAATTTTCAGAATGGTGTTAGACGTGTTGGAGATAAAACAACTTATTACTATGATTCAAAAGTAATGTGGGGTGGATTATTCGGACAAGTGGAATATAAAAAGAAAAAATGGGCAACGTTTTTTACCGCATCCGTTTCAGAAACCGGCTATCAAAGAATTGACTACTACAAAAAGAGAGATCTTGTAATCGATGGAAATGTATTTGAACAAGTAGTTGGCAAGGGTGATGCATTTTTTTACAATGGAACAACTTATTTAATCGCTTCATCTAGCACACCTGTTAGTCAAAACGGAGATACAACCTTTGTTGGATCAGGAGCAAGTGAAAAATATATTTTAAATGCTACTAAATTTACAAATCAGTCGAGTGAAGCAAGAGCCGCAACCACTGAGCAAAAATGGTTTTTCGGATACACCTTTAAAGGTGGAGCAAACTTTAACATCAACGAACATCACAGTGTTTTTATGAATATTGGCCATTTGAGCATGGCGCCAAGAATGAACGTTGTTTTCGATAATAATAATAGAGAAGTACTTGATATTAAAAATCAAAAAGTGTACGCTATTGAAGGAGGTTATGGTATGCATAAACAAAAATATGCCGCTAATCTAAACTTATATTACACCATTTGGCAGAACAAACCACCGGCAACGTTGCCACAAGTAACTACTCCCGATGGAATCTTATATTACAATATCAATGGACTAAATGCTTTACACAAAGGCGTTGAATTGGATTTCATATACAAATTGCTTAAAAATTTAGACGTTGAAGGGTTAGCTTCAATCGGAGATTGGAAAACAACATCGGGATCAACAGCAGATGTAACTGATGAAAACGGCGTTGTTATATCAAGAATAGATTTTAGCGCAAAAGAAGTACACGTTGGGGATGCCGCACAAATTCAGTTAGCAGGAAGTGTACGCTATGAAATAATTAAAAACTTATACATTAAACCACGTTTCACTTATTTTGCGAAAAATTATTCCAACTTAGATCCAACTATCTTAGTTGGTACAAATAAAGACCGTGAATCTTGGAAAATGCCAAATTATGGACTCCTTGATTTATATGCAGGTTACGATTTTAAATTTTCAAAACTCAAATTTTCTATTACTGCCGGAGCAATTAATTTATTGGACACATTGTACATTTCTGATGCACAAAACGGGACAAAGTTCAATGCTACAACTGCAACAGTATATTTAGGAATGGGAAGAAGATTTAATATTGGATTAAAAATTACATTTTAAACACAACTACTAATAATAACCACTCACATGATTAAAAAAATTATTTATTCTTTGCTCTTTGTTTTTATAACCAATGTAACTGCAATTGCGCAAGCGGTATTACCAACTACCTGGAGTTTTACTACAACTGCCTTACCAGCAGGTTGGACACAATCTGGAACTGCATTTTATACATCCTCCGTTCCTACTCCACCGGCTTGTAAATTTGATAATACGGGTGATATGGTTACCATCAACTTTGCAAGTGCTCCAGGAAACTTAACATATTATCTTACCGGAAATAGTTTTTCCGGTGGTACATTTATAGTGGAAGAATCAGTAGCGGGAACTACTTGGACAACCCTACATACATTTACTAGCCCTCCTGCAGCCACCTATACCCTTTTTACGGATATTCCCAATCCTGCAAGTCGTTTTATTCGTTTTAATTACACGAATAAAGTTTTAGGTAATATCGGAATTGACGATGTTACTATCAATGCAGGTGCCGCAGGTCCCGCTCAAGAAATAAACATTAAACAAGGTGTTACAACAATTGTGACCGGAGGAACGTATACTGCAAATTCTCCTGTAAGCACTCTTTTACCAACAACGTTTACCATTGAAAATTTAGGTACTGCAAACCCACTAAATATTTCTTCTGTTGTAATAACTGGTCCCGCATCAACTGATTTTACTGTTGGTTCAGCGCCGACAACAGTTGCAACAACAAGCACAGGAAACGTGGTAATTAATTTCACCCCCTCAATTGCCGGTAGTAGAAATGCTATAATTACAATCAACAGCAATGACGCTGATGAGGCAGCGTACGTGATCAACTTTAATGGTATCGGAGGAGCATTTGCATCTGAACCTACTGCACAAGCAACAGCGTTGACTTTCTCAAATATCAAGTCATATCGCTTTAATGCCTCCTTCACTCCTGCTTCGGGTTCTCCAGATGGTTATATAATTTTGCGCCGAACAGGTTCTGCAATTACGGATATTCCTGTTGATGGAACTGTATATCAACGTGGTGATGTAATTGGGAATTCAATGGTTGTGACGAGCGGAATAGCAACAGCATTTGCTCCCAATAATATTGTTGCAAATACCAATTATTACTTTTCTGTTTTCACTTACAATGGTACCGGATCCTTCAGAAATTACTTAAGTTCTAGCCCTTTAACGGGAATGGTAACAAGTTCTGGATCAATGCAACCACCAACATATTACAATACAGTTTCTACAGCAAGCGCAAACTTTGTAACAGATTTACACAACAAAATAAATCCACATTTTCAGCAGTTTTATAGCAATTATGGAACAAAAATGGTTTCTATTTTTGCTGCTCGCGATACAACAGGCGATCAACGTGTATTGACATGCGTTTACAGTGGTGAAGAAAAAATTTATACAGAACCATTCGACTGGACAGCAACGGGCTATAGCCGAGAGCATTCATACTGCCACGACTGGATGCCTACTAATCCAGCATCAGGATTACCGGAATACGATGATTATCACCACTTATTTCCAGCGAATCAAAATAATGCGAATGCAATTCGAAGTAATTATCCATTAGGAGAAGTGGTAACAGCTTCCTATACTTATTTGGGTTGCAAATTAGGAACGAACATAAATGGACAAGTGGTTTTTGAACCTCGTGATGCACAAAAAGGGGACGCAGCTCGCGCATTAATGTATGAAGCAACCTGCTATAATAGTGTTAGCGGAAATAACTGGTCGTTTCCTAATCCGATTAGTACAAGTATACCATACGGACAAGATCAAGATCTATTGAAAAGATGGCATTATCAAGATCCTCCATCCTCATATGAGATTGCCCGTAATGATTTTGTAGATTCACTTCAGAACAATCGTAATCCATTTATTGATAGTGTTCAATATGCTTGTTATATCGATTTCAGTACAATGACAAAAATACCGGGCACACCTGCACCATGTATCACTGCCGGAATTACTGATAATAACGCAAATAACGCATTGATTTCAATTGCTCCCAATCCAAACAATGGAAGTTTTACAACCTACTACACCTCTTCAAAAGAAGAAACAGCGATGATTATAGTATATGATGTAACCGGGCGAGCGGTGTATAGAAACGCAATAAAATTATCTATTGGTATTAACACGCTTGATTTACAATTGAATGAATTAAATAAAGGCATTTATCTCTTTGAGTGTATCACCAAAAATGGTAAACAGAATGTAAAGTTGATAATTGATTAAATTTAGAATAAATGAGAGGGAAGCGTCATACAGCAATGTATGGCGCTTTTTTGCTTGACATCAGCAAAAATTTTAACGACATAGAAACATAGATAGTTGTATTAGTTGTTAGAAGAATTGATAGCAGCGGTTTCTGAATATTTTAAGTATTTTCTATTTTTATTTTTCTATGACCCTCTGTGGTTAAATTTGTTGCGATTATTTTATAAACTTCATCACACATTCAAAAAACGCTTTGGGTTTTTCGGCATGTAACCAATGCCCTGCACCTTGGATTGTTTCAAGAGCACTACGAGGAAAGATTTCATGAATAAGATCAATATCCTCCTCCAAAATATAATTCGAATTTTCTCCTCTCACAAATAATGTTTGAACATCACAAACGATGTCTAAAGGAGTTGCATCTCCAATGTGTTCAACATCCTGTCCCACATTTTCTATCTGCTGAATGATCACCTTTAAATTAAATCTCCATGCCATTTCAGTTTCATCCAACCAAAAAATATTTTTCAACAAAAACTGTTTTGTACCGAAATCCGAAATGTATTTTGATAGCACATCCTCTACCTCTCTTCTCGTTTTTACAACATTGAAATCAACCGCTTGCAATGCTTCCAAAACACCCTGATGATGGATTGGATAGTACTTGGGTGCAATATCCGCAACAACTAATTTATCAAGACACTCAGCATGATTAACAGCAAATTGCATAGCCGTTTTTCCACCCATAGAATGACCCAAAAGAATCACATTTTTTAAATTCAAATCCGTTATCAATTCGAAAACATCTTCACTCATCACTTTATAGTTCCACACATCACTGTGTGGGGAAAGTCCGTGGTTACGCTGATCTACAGCATATACTTCAAATCCATTTTCCGCAAATTGTTTTGCAAGTGAATTCCAATTATCACTCTGCCCAAATAAACCATGCAAAATGATGATTGGCTGCCCCTCTCCGAATTTCCTGTAAAATAATTTCATCTCTGTACTCTCATTTTATTTTGATCAAGTCCCTTGTTCCCGTTGCTGATCGAACTGCCGGACAAGCCCATTCTATCGCTTAATTACCTTATCACAAGCTCCCTTAAATACAACTGAATTGTATTTTCTAATCCAAAATATAAAGCATCCGAGATGAGGGCATGACCAATAGAAACCTCCAAAAGTCCTTCAACATTTTTTGCAAAATAATTCAGGTTCTGCAAACTCAGATCATGACCGGCATTTATTCCTAAACCTACTTCATTAGCTCGTTTAGCAGCGACACGAAAAGGAGCAATTGCTTTTTCGCGATCATGGAAAAAATCTTTCGCATACGACTCTGTATACAATTCTATTCTGTCGGCTCCAGTTTCAAGAGCACCATCAATCATGTTCAGATCAGGACTTACAAAAATAGATGTCCGAATTCCAGCCTTTTTAAATTCGGAAATTATTTCTTTTAAATAATCTTTATTCGCGATGGTATCCCAACCATGATCGGAGGTAAGCTGTCCCAAAACATCAGGTACCAATGTTACTTGAGCTGGTTTGTTTTCGAAAACAAGATCCATGAATTTCTGCTCTCTCGGATTCCCTTCAATATTAAATTCCGTTTGAAGCAAGGGTTTTAATTCGCGTACATCACTGTAACGAATATGTCTTTCGTCCGGTCTCGGATGGACAGTAATCCCTTGTGCACCAAAGCGTTCACAGTCCATCGCAACTTTTAAAAGATCGGGCGTATTTCCGCCTCTTGAATTACGAATAGTCGCAATTTTATTGATATTTACACTTAACTTTGTTGACATAATTGCATATTAATAATAGATCCCGTATTTTAGGGAAAATGTAAGGTACTATTTGCGATGGTTGATTGCTGGAATATGTTCTCGCAAAACTAAAAAATTAGTAAGTTTGTATAATAAGATTGGTAATTAATTGTTTTAAAGATACGAAACAATTAATAAATATTGAGAGAAAAGAATGTTAGCAAAAGATTTAATTACGGACGAAATACCGCCACTGAAAACTTCAGATACTGGGTTAATGGCAATTAACTGGATGGAAGAGTTCAAGGTGTCACAGCTACCTATAGTTGAAAAGCACGAATACCTTGGTCTGATTTCAGACACTGATATTTTAGATTTAAATATTACAGATCAGGAGTTGGGAAAGAGCAAACTCTCTCTATTGCGTCCATTCGTTTATGAAAGTCAACATATTTATGAGGTGATAAAACTCGCTTCAAGCATGAAACTATCTGTATTGCCCGTATTGAATACACAGGAACACTATGTAGGAATAATACCTGTGATATCATTGATCCATCAATTTGCAACATTGGCTGCCACTCGTGAACCGGGGGGGATCATTATTCTCGAGATGAATGTCCATGATTATTCGATGACACAAGTGGCTCAAATTGTTGAAGGCAACGATGCAAAAATTTTGAGTTCTTATGTAAATTCATTGGCCGACTCCACAAAAATCGAGGTGACATTAAAATTGAACAAAGCTGACCTTTCAGCGATCCTACAGACATTTTACAGGTACAACTACAACGTCAAAGCATCTTTTCATCAAAGCGAATTTTCAGATGATATGAAAAACCGTTTCGATTCATTTATGAATTATATAAATATATAATTTCAAATGCGAATAGCAATATACGGACGCCCAACAAACGATAATACTTCAGAGTATATTCAGCAACTGTTTTATAAACTGAATGAATATAAAACTGAAATACTTATTTATGAACCCTTCTACCAATTCATTAAACAAAAATTAGAACTGGTTGGAAATATAAAAACATTCAGTTCACACACCGACCTATCAGGAAGAGTAGAAACCATGCTCAGCCTTGGAGGCGATGGCACATTTTTGGAAACGTTGTCATTTGTGCGCGACTCTGAAATCCCGGTTTTGGGAATAAATACAGGCCGATTGGGCTTTTTAGCAACAGTTGCTAAATCTGAAATCAACGATGCCGTGGCGGCCTTAGCAGAAAAAAGATACAGCATAGAAAAACGATCATTATTGAGTGTTTCAGGACCAAAAGGTATTTTCGGGGAAGTTAACTACGGCTTAAACGAATTGACAGTTCTGAAAAAAGACACATCTTCTATGATCACCATTAATGCTTTCATTAATGGTGATTATTTAAACTCTTATTTTGCTGATGGGCTCATCATTGCAACACCAACAGGATCAACAGCTTACTCATTAAGTTGCGGTGGTCCCTTGATCATGCCAGGCTCAGAAAACTTTGTTATCACACCCATTGCCTCTCACAATCTCAATGTCCGTCCCTTTGTTATTTCCGACAACAATGTAATCACTTTAAAGGTAGAAGGCCGTAGCCCTAATTACCTTGTAACCCTTGATTCAAGAAGTGAAATAATAGAGTCATCAACTGAACTTACGATCAAAAAAGCTGATTTTTACGCACACCTGATCAAACTCGAAAATCAAAGCTTTTTTACCACCATGAGAAACAAGCTGCTTTGGGGATTAGACAAGCGGAATTAACTAATATTAACAGCTCCGAATTACCAAAATTCCACTATATTTGCTATCCCGTAAAAAAAAGGCAATAATTTTCCAATTTTAAAGTTATCTAGCGGGAACATTAAATTTACGTGAAAAAACAACTTTTCATTCTTTCAATCGGCTTGTTAATAGTCTTAACGAGCTCTGCTCAACGCAAAAAAAGAAGCGCTGAAGTTGGCGTATTTTTGGGCGGAAGCTATTATATTGGTGAGATCAATCCAACTGCTCACCTAAACCAGTTCACCAAGCCTGCTGGAGGATTTGTTTTCCGCTACAACATGAACTCCCGTTTATCTGCTAGATTAAACTTTTTGGCAGGACGGATTGAGGGTCACGACTCTTTTTCTTCTTCAGAAGCAGCGCTTCAACGCAATTTAAATTTCAAATCACCAATCAACGAATTATCGCTACAATTGGAATTCAATTTTTTTGATTACGCGATTGGAAATGAAAAACGGAAATTCTCCCCTTATCTTTTTTTGGGAATAGCCGGGTTTAAATTTAATCCGCAAGGACAATTGGCAAATGGTGCTTGGGTAGCATTACAGCCCTTAGGGACAGAAGGACAGGGGCTTGAAGGAGGCGCATCAAAAAAGAAATATAAGCTTATACAATTGTCCATTCCTTTTGGAGTGGGCGCGAAAGTAAATCTTTCGAAGAATATCGGAATTTCATTTGAGTGGGGAATGCGTAAAACATTCACCGATTATTTGGATGATGTCAGCAAAAAATATTACGACCCTACTGTTCTTGCTGCAACACGCGGTGCAACAGCTGGAGTTCTATCTGATCCCAGCATTGGAACAGATCCGGGATTTAGCAATACCGGACGACAAAGAGGAAATCCAACTAACAAAGATTGGTATTCCTTTGTAGGAATAGCACTTACAATTAAACTGAAAGAAAAAAGAGAAACCTGTCCGGGTGCTTAATAATATTGAGACAACCTTCATAAGATCGTCCTTCAAATTGGGGCGATTTTGTTTATAAAAGCAGATTGAAAAAGAAAAAATGGAGTTGAAAGAAAAGATAAACCTTGAAAAATTACCCCAGCACATCGCGATCATCATGGATGGCAATGGCCGATGGGCGAAACAACAAGGGGAGCAACGCATCTTTGGTCATGAAAACGGGGTAAAATCTGTTCGCGATACCGTTGAAGCTGCTGCTGAATTAGGAGTAAAATATCTGACACTTTATGCATTTTCTACTGAAAACTGGAACCGCCCACAAGAAGAAGTAATTGCACTGATGCAATTGCTAGTACATACCATCAGTGCGGAAACAAAAACATTGAATGAAAATAAAATCCGATTGCAAGCAATTGGCGATTTAAAAAGTTTACCTGATGATTGTTTTCAGGAATTACAGGATGCAATAGAAAAGACGAAACACAATACACGCACAACACTTGTATTGGCCTTAAGCTATAGCTCACGTTGGGAAATTACAAATGCGATCAAACAAATTGCTGAGCAAATAGAAAATAAAAAACTTACAGCTGCTGAAATTTCTGAAGACACGATTAATGAGAATTTATGTACTGTAGGAATGCCTGAACCGGAATTAATGATTCGCACAAGCGGTGAACACCGCATCAGCAACTTTTTGTTATGGCAACTAGCGTATTCTGAACTTTATTTTACAGAAAAATTATGGCCAGATTTTAGAAAAAATGATTTTTACGAAGCGATTGTGGACTATCAAAACCGTGAACGTAGATTTGGGAAAACAAGCGAACAATTAATTTCAGAATAATATTGTAGCATTATAATCCCCGATAAAACCAATAAACAGGCAAAACCTGTTATATAAAATATAATATGTACAAAAAAATAGCGATTCTTTTTTTTCTTTCAATATTTACGCCGCTTATAAATGCGCAGGAAGTTATAAAGCTTGGTGGCGACAGTACCGACATAGACTTTTCTGTACCTAAAGAATATAAAGTAGGTGGTGTAACCATCTTAGGTGCTGAACATCTGGATCAAGGAGTGCTTGTTTTACTTTCCGGACTGGCACAAGGGGATAAAGTTCAGGTTCCCGGAGAAAAATTTTCTACCGCTATTTCCAATTTATGGAAACAAGGTTTATTTGAGGATATAAAAATTACGGGAAAAGTTCAGGGAGAAAATATTTTTGTAACCATAACTGTTTTAGAACGTCCGCGCCTTGCAAAGTTTTCTTTAAAAGGAGTGACGAAGAGTGAAGCAGATGATATCCGTGAAAAAATAAAATTATTTAAAGGAACAGTTGTAACCGACCGATTGATTGCTTCAACAAATTCGAAAATTAAAGAATTTTTTGTGACAAAGGGACACATGGATGTGAAGGTTAGTATCAAACAGGAAAAAATTGAAAAAGCAGCAAATGTAGTCATCCTTGTTATTACTGTTGACAAAGGAAATATGATCCGCATTAAGGACATAAACTTGGTCGGGACTTCAAGCATAAAGATGTGGAAGCTCCGCAGAACATTCGATGAAACAAAACGTAGGTTTTGGTGGAATCCCTTTAATTCCGGAAAGTTCGATGAAGACAATTATGAAAAAGATAAAAAAGCATTAATCGCCAAATACAATGGAAAGGGCTTCCGTGATGCAAAAATCATTAAAGATTCTGTATACAGAACTCCGGGCTCTAGTAAGCGCATCAGTATCGACATTGTTGTTAGCGAAGGAAGTAAATACTTTTTCAGAAATGTTAGCTGGATTGGAAATAGCAAGTATACAGCAAAAACATTGTCCGAAGTTTTCGGAATAAAGAAAGGCGATGTTTACGATCAGGCAGAACTAGATCAAAAACTATTTATGAATCCAAATGGAAATGATATCAGCTCATTATACATGGATGAAGGATATTTGTTTTTCAATGTTAGTCCGATTGAAACGATGGTTTCCGGAGATTCTATCGACTTAGAAATGCGCATCTACGAAGGGAAACAAGCAACCATAAGCAAAGTAACCATTGTAGGAAATACAAAAACCAACGACCGTGTTATTTTGAGAGAGATCAGAACGAAACCGGGACAACTCTTCCGCAGATCAGACATCATTCGCTCTCAGCGTGAACTTTCACAATTAGGATATTTTGATCCTGAAAAAATGAATGTAACACCTACTCCAAATCAAGCAACAGGAACAGTTGATATTGAATACACAGTGGAAGAAAAACCATCAGATCAAATCGAATTATCCGGTGGTTATGGCGGTGGACGTATTGTTGGAACACTCGGTGTAACCTTCAATAATTTTTCTGGTAGAAATTTCTTTAAAAAGCAAGCATGGCGACCACTTCCTTCCGGCGACGGACAGCGTTTAAGTGTACGTGCACAATCTAATGGTACGTTTTTTCAATCGTACAATATTTCATTTACAGAACCTTGGTTAGGCGGTAAAAAACCGAATTCATTAAGTGTTACAGCTTATTATTCAGTTCAAACAAACGGACAAAAGAAGACAGCAACAAATAGTGCGGGAGAGAAAATTGATAATCCTTTACGTCAGTCACTTGATATCTTTGGTGTATCTGTTGGTTTAGGAAAGCGATTGAAAAAGCCGGATGATTATTTCACCTTGTACCAGGAATTAAATTATCAATACTATACCTTGAATAATTTCAGCTCTATCTTTTCATTCAGTAAAGGGTATTCAAATAATATCTATTACAAAGCGACCATCCAGCGTAATAATATAGACAAACCTATTTTTGAAACACGTGGGTCACAAATTTCATTAACGGGACAATGGACACCTCCCTATTCTCTTTTTGATAACAAAGATTACAGAAGTACAGCAATGACTGACCAGGAGCGATACAAATTTGTAGAGTATCAAAAATACAAATTTACAAGCACTTTCTATACACCAATCACGAATAAGCGCGGGGCGGATGGAAAAGAGGCACGCAATTTGATTCTGAAGACATCAGCAGGTTTTGGATTCTTAACTTCCTATAACAGTGCGGTTGGTATTTCACCTTTTGAACGTTTTTATCTGGGTGGAAGTGGATTAACAGGTTTTGCTTTAGATGGTAGAGAAATCATTGCATTGAGAGGATATGACGATCAGTCGTTGTCGCCAAGAACCGGAGCAGCTTTTATTACAAAATATTCAGCTGAATTACGATTCCCGGTTTCATTGAACCCTCAAGCAACCATTTATATTCTTGGATTCGCTGAGGCAGGAAATTCCTGGGAGAACTCAAAAGAATTCAATCCGTTCAATGTATACCGTTCAACGGGAGTTGGTGTGAGAGTATTTTTACCAATGTTCGGATTATTAGGATTTGATTACGGATGGAGATTAGATGATGTACCATCTAATAAAGGAATGCAAAAAGGACAATTTCACTTTACCATAGGAGCATCCATTGGAGAGTTATAATAAATTACTAAATTCGTGCCGACATTCGGCTTGACAAAAAAGAAGAAAAAATGAGTAAAAAACTATTTTTGACATTAAGCATCTTACTTGCAACAAGCATTGTATCGATTGCACAAAAATTTGCTTATGTAGATACGGAATATATCTTAGGACAAATACCTGAATATAAATCAGCACAAGCTGAATTGGATAAAACATCCATTCAATGGCAAAAAGAAATTGAAGCTAAATATGCTGAAATTGATAAAATGTACAAGGCTTATCAGGCGGAACAAATTTTGCTGACGGATGATATGAAAAAGAAACGTGAAGCCGATATTATTGCAAAAGAAAAAGATGCAAAAGATCTTCAGAAATTACGTTTTGGTGTCGATGGCGAATTATTCAAAAAACGTCAGGAGCTTGTAAAACCGATTCAGGATAAAGTATTCAATGCTATCAAAGCGGTTGCTGAAAAAGGAGCTTACTCTGTAATGTTTGATAAATCAAGTGATATGACGATGCTTTATGCAAGTTCTAAATTGGATAAAAGTGATGATGTATTGGTTCAATTAGGATACAAAGGCGGCAGTGGAACCAAAGGAGGAACAACAAAAAAATCAAATTAATTCTGACTATAAATAAAAAATCAAATCAAAAACCAAAAAACAAATACTATGAAGAATGTTTTAAAAATAACTGTTGTAGGAGTTGCATTCGTTGTAAGTTCATTTACAGCTTCGGCACAAAAAGTGGCTCACATCAATCTAGATTCATTAATTACATTAATGCCAGAATCAAAAGTTGCACAACAAGCGGTACAAGATTACGCGAAACAACTAGAACAACAAGTTACTGCAATGCAAACCGAATTGCAAACTAAATATGAAGCATATCAGGCAGGTTCAAAAGACATGGCTGAAGTAGTTCGTGCTTCTAAAGAAAAAGAATTAAATGATTTAAATCAACGTATCACTGATTTTCAACAACAAGCACAAGCAGATTACCAAAAGAAAAGCGCAGATCTTTCTAAGCCTGTTTACGAAAAAGCAAAAAAATCAATTGATCAGGTCGCAAAAGACAATGGTTACAAATATGTATTGGATACAAGTACAGGATTGGTTCTGTACAGCGAACCATCTGACGATATTATTTCATTGGTGATTAAAAAACTAGGAATCACTGTGCCTGCTGCTACAACTGTGGCGCCGCCAAAAAAATAAAAAAAGGTCTTCTTAAGATCGCTAGTCAAAAGCCCCCTTCTTTTCAGAATAGGGGCTTTTTTATTTGTATCTTTGATTATAGTAAACAAAACATATTTTGAGCATAAAAAAACCAATAGGCGTATTTGATTCCGGCTTCGGTGGATTGACTGTTTTGAAAGAAATAGTGAAACAATTGCCGAACTATGATTATTTATATCTGGGTGATAATGCACGTGCACCTTATGGTTCACGATCATTTGAAACAGTTTATGAATATACATTAGAGTGCGTGAAGCAATTATTTGCGATGGATTGCGAACTTGTTATTCTGGCTTGCAACACCGCTTCTGCCAAAGCATTGCGGAACATACAACAACACGATCTACCAAAAATTGCTCCCGAAAAGCGTGTCCTCGGTGTAATCCGGCCCACAACTGAAGTAGTTGGTAAATTAAGTAAGACCGGACATGTTGGTGTATTAGGAACAACAGGCACAATTACATCCAACTCCTACCCGATTGAAATTGAGAAGTTTTATCCGACTATAACTGTTCATCAGGAAGCTTGTCCTATGTGGGTTCCAATCGTCGAAAACAATGAAATTGAAAGTGAAGCCGCGGATCTATTTATACAAAAGAATTTAAGCAACTTGCTCGCCAAGGATAAAAATATTGATACGATCATATTGGGATGCACGCATTACCCATTATTGATTCGCAAAATAAAAAAACATTTACCATCCAATATTATTTTGGTATCACAAGGAGAAATCGTTGCCGAAGGATTAGCGGATTACCTAAAGCGACATCCTGAAATGGAAGAAAGATGCAGTAAAGGAAAATCTATTGAATTTTACACGACCGATTCTCCGGAAAACTTTGATAAGGCTGCAAGTATGTTTTACGGAAAAGAAGTTAGGTCAAAACATCTGGAGCTATAATCTACTTTTCTTCTTTAAACCAACCACTATACATCAAATAATTGTCAGCAATCCGGTTGATTTCGCCCTTAATCAGTTCCTGGTTGATGTCTTTCACTTTTTTTGCTGGAACACCTGCGTAGATTACCCCCGATTCAACTTTCGTGTTTTCTAAAACAACAGCACCTGCTGCAATGATTGTATTACTTCCTATTTCGCAGTTGTCCATTACAATTGCACCCATTCCAATTAATACATTATCGTGTATCGTACAGCCGTGCACCAAAGCATTGTGTCCGATAGAAACGTTGTTTCCTATATTCACTTTTGTTTTTTCATACGTACAATGAATAACAGCACCATCCTGAACATTCACTTTATTCCCCATCCGAATAGAATTTACATCACCGCGCACAACAGCATTGAACCAGATACTACATTGGTTTCCCATTATGACATCTCCAACAACTGTAGCATTTTCAGCTAAATAACAATCGTCACCAAACTTCGGATGAATTCCTTTTACAGGTTTTATTAATGCCATAATTTTGTTCATTAATTTATTGTTCGCAAAGGGTTATTCTCGACTCAATAAAAATACAAATAAAAAAGATTGGATTACTTTTTATCGTTACAAACAGCTCCCTTTTTGCAACAAGCTGCAAGTTTTTTATAGGCTTTAGCATAAGCAGGTACTTCATCTGCATCATATCCGCTTTTAGAAACTGCCTTACGAATTTGCTCAGGTGTTATTTTCGTTGGATTATAAGTAACAGTTAACATATTTGATTCGACATCTAAATTGGATTTTTTTACTCCTTTTTCGAATGCGACATACTTTTCAATAGTTTCTTTACACATATCACAAACTGCTGATGTTTTAATTTTTAGTTCCGCAGTTGTTGCATCTTGTGCTTTTACTGAATTTGTAATAATTGCAAACATTACTATAATGCCTGACAATAAAATTGATTTTACTTTTTTCATACTTTCTTTTTTTTATTTTTCTTTTTGACTTTTGACTTTTGACTTAATACCTTTTGACTTATTTAATTTCTATTCTTAATCCAAAATAAATGATTCTCCCTTCTACAGGAGCGTAGATCATCGATGCATCAAAATTTGATCCAAAGGGATTTTCAGAAGCAATGATCGGATTTTTTTGCGTGTAATTCAGAATATTTTCACAACCCAAATACATTTCAAATTTTCTGAATTTTTTTGTAATCTGCGCATTCAGCAGAAAATAATCTTTCGAATGCTTTGGTAATTGGTATTGAACAGGATTTAGTACAGTACTTGGAATACGGCTTTGCCCAAGCCAAT
Organism: Chitinophaga pinensis; assembly: GCA_945885475.1. Classification (GTDB taxonomy): domain Bacteria; phylum Bacteroidota; class Bacteroidia; order 2-12-FULL-35-15; family 2-12-FULL-35-15; genus 2-12-FULL-35-15. The sequence continues at coordinate 40,008 of CAMCYR010000015.1, read as the reverse complement.
TGCTTGTAAAGTCAAATTTCCATATATCCATATAAGTTGAATAGGCCATATTGAGCATCACACGGTGCTTCGGAACAAATGGCTTGTCGAGTAACTCCTTATTATAGGTGCTTTTTACATCGTACCATTTATATGCCAATTTAACTGCGAAATTTTCCAAAGGTTCAAAACCCATATCCATCTGTAAACTGTGCGAATAAGAACGACCATCTAGATTATAGAATACTACTTTATTTACGCTTTGATCCAGATCAACGATGACCTGATTTTCAAAATCAGTTCTAAAAAAGTCGAGATTAACAAACGCTTCATTGCCGAAGAGTTTAAATTGCTGATTGACAGAAATACCATAATTCCAAGCTATTTCTGGATTTAGCTTTTCATTCATTACAATTTTTCGGGAGCTCGCAAATACCGATTGGTTTTCTATAAAAACATTACTTATTCTAAAACCTCTGCCAGCTGACAAGCGCAGGGTTGTTTTCTTTGTAACATTGTAACGTATATGTAAACGCGGTGTATAGAATACCCCATATATATTGTGATAATCAGCACGAATACCCGCAACTAATGAAAAATTATCCGGATGAGAGTAAGTATATTCCGCAAATACACCGGGAACACTTTCTGTTCTGGCAAAAGCAGTATCATTAAAGTTTTCGGAATAATCATCTAATAAATAACTTGCTCCCAACTTATATTTATGATTGGTATTATTAATAATATTCGCAAAAATAACATTTGCATAAAAATTCTTCTGTTCACCATTATAGCTCTTCAAACCAAAATACATATCCTGCTGCTGCCATTTTCCAGAAGTTTGAATACCAATACTCTTATATGGTTTGGAGGGGAACATAAATCCGGTTTTAGAAAAATACTCCATCGCCTTTGTGTTAATCCCTATTCCATAATGATTTGAAGAATCTCTTTCAGACGAATTAATAAAATTTGTTTGTCCGCCCTGTCTTGTTTCATACAAACCCTTTATCCCGAACTGTGCTTCAAAATTTTTCTGATTGTGAAAATCCCAGCGGTTAAAAACAGAATATTGCCGAGTCAAGGGCATATCCAAAAAACCATCCTTATTCATATCTTGTTTCATAGTGTTGGAGCTGGCATGTGTAAAAAGCATCGTACTTAATTTAGTATTGATCTTTTTTGCTGCATGCACATTTGCTTCGGCTCTTCCTTTATGATTTCCATAGACATTAATGAAAAATCTTTTTTTCTGTTCTTGAGGTTTTAAAAATTCTAGATTTATTTGTCCGGAGATACTTTCATAACCATTCACAACAGAACCGGTTCCTTTTGTAACCATGATATTTTCGATCCAGGTGCCGGGAATATAATTGAGTCCATACGAGGCAGAGAGTCCGCGAAGCATGGGCATGTTTTCAGAAAGAATCTGAGTGTATACTCCGTCCAATCCGAGCATTTGAATTTTTTTCGCCCCGGAAACCGCATCCGTAAATGCGACATCAACAGAAGCATTGGTACTGAAACTTTCAGAGAGGTTACAGCACGCAGCCTTCAAAAGTTCCTTCCCACTAATCACTTCGGTATTTATAGGAGTGAAAAGTTTGTTCAAGGTGGTACCTTGTTTTTCTGCAACTTCAACGATGTTCAGATTGACCGAATTTTTGAGAACGACAAAAACATCAGACCGATCAAATTTTTCAATTCGAATGGTATCGGTTAAGAAACCGACCATCGTTACAATTAATTGAGCTGGAATGGTATCAGGATTCGGTATAGAAAACATTCCGATTGAGTCGGATGTTGAAGAAACAGATGTTCCGAACCAATAAACGGTTGCACCGCTGACCTCTTCTTTATTTCCTTTCCCATCTGCAGTAAACACTTTTCCGGCAATATGCTGAGCAGAAATTTGTTTCGCAAATGATAAAAGAATTATTATGTAAAATAATTTATTCATTTGATTTTAACTGTTTTAGTATGATTTTTCGGTAAATACGAAACATCCGTTTTCCCGGCTAAGGGTCAACCGTTTACTTTAACACATCAAATAATAAGGATAGAAATAAAATTGAGTAGCGTTCGTCCATGAGGAGGCGGTGGAAGATCGGAAGATTGAAAATCCAATTTATTTTCTGAATAAAAAGAAGAAGATTGTTCTGCAGAAAGAAAAATTGTATTTAAAACAACAGGGAGATCAAGAAATAATTGTTGAGCATTTTGAAAATCATTCAACTTATAAGTAAAGTTGGTAATATCACAGCAGTCGCCTTTATTAATAGTTGCAAAAGGTTCAGAGAAAATTAGTTCCTGTTCATCATCACAACACGTTTTTTCAGGAATAATAGCTACTATTTCTTTCTTTTTAGAGCAGCAATCTTCAATCGAAGCAAAAGAAACTTTGCCTTTTCCACTTTTGATACACACCATTGAACTAATGGTAAAACCCAAACTGGAAAAAAGAAAAACTACTGCTAAAAAAACAGCTGTTATTTTTTGAATTGTTTTCATTTATAGTAGCAAAGTTACGAAAATTCGAAAGGTTAATAATTAAAAAATGTTAAATCATTTTATAAGCCCTTTTTCTTCAAAACCATTACCTTTATCCCTCAAATAAAAAAATCAAATGAAAGATTCATCAAAATTTGGCTTTGGAACAAAAGCAATACATGCAGGACAAGAGCCTGACCCAACTACAGGAGCGATCATGACTCCAATTTACCAGACATCTACTTACTGGCAGGAAAGTCCGGGTAACCACAAAGGCTATGCCTACGCCCGCGGTAAAAATCCGACACGAACAGCGTTGGAGAAGTGTTTAGCGGAATTGGAAGGAGCAAAATATGCTTTGTGTTTTTCAAGCGGAATGGGTGCGATTGACGCGGTAATGAAATTGCTTCGTCCCGGAGATGAAGTAATCACAGGTGACGATTTGTATGGCGGAAGTTATAGAATGTTTACCAAAGTATTTGCACCTTTTGGTATCAAGTTTCATTTCATTGATATGAAAGATGCAAATAATATCAAGAAGTATATCAACGACAAAACGAAATTAATTTGGCTGGAAACACCTACAAATCCAACCATGCAGATTATAGATATTGAAGCGTGTTCAAAAATAGCGAAAGAGCATAAATTAATTTGTGCCGTTGACAACACCTTTGCTTCACCCTATTTACAAAATCCATTAGCATTAGGTGCAGATATTGTGATGCATTCAGCAACAAAATATTTAGGTGGTCACAGTGATGTAATTATGGGTGCTTTGTGCGTGACCGATGAAAACCTTTATACACAACTCGCTTTTATTCATAACAGTTGCGGTGCAACACCTGGTCCGATGGATAGCTTTTTAGTGTTGCGCGGACTAAAAACATTGCACATCCGTATGGAGCGCCATTGCTTTAATGGAAGAAAAATTGCGGAATTCTTAAAAACGCATCCGAAGATCGATAAATTATATTGGCCGGGCTTCCCTGACAGTCCGAATCATGACATTGCAAAAAAACAAATGAAAGATTTTGGCGGTATGATTTCTTTTTCATTAAAAGGAAACAAACAGGAAGATGCTTTTAAGATTGCTTCTAACATGAACGTTTTTTCATTAGCAGAATCATTGGGCGGAGTAGAATCATTGATCAATCACCCAGCAACTATGACACATGCTTCTATTCCCAAAGAAGAACGTGACAAAGCAGGTGTAGTAGAATCACTTTTACGATTAAGTGTTGGAATAGAAAACATTGAAGATCTGATTGCTGATTTAAAGCAAGCCTTAGGAGAATAGTATAATTTTCTTTTTGATATATAAAAAAAGCAAGCGCGTAAAAAGCTCTTGCTTTTTTTCGTTTTATTAAATATCTTTATGGTGATTTTAAAAGAATATTTTGAACTACTATTACATAACAGGAACAAGTCGTGGAATCGGGAAGGCCATTGCTGAGAATTTATTAGAAAACCCCTCTAATCGGGTCATAGGTTTATCCCGTCAGCGGAGTATTGATCACCCCAATTACAGACATTCGTTTTTGGATCTTACGGATCCGTCCACAATAGCTGAATTCAAATTTGAACTCCATGCAAATGCAAAAAAAATTTATTTGATAAATAATGCAGGAGTGCTTGGTTTTATTAAGCCAGTTGGGAGCCTGGACGCAGCCACGATTATAAAAAACTTTACGGTTAATTTAATCGCTCCAGCTGTTCTTACAAATGCCTTTATCGAATGTTATGACTCCAGGGACGCTGAAAAGGTAATTTTAAATATCAGTTCAGGAGCGGGCAAAAATCCGATCGATGGCTGGGCTGTCTATTGTGCTTCAAAGTCCGGTTTGGATATGTTCAGTCGTGTTGTGGATGCAGAACAAAAAATACGAGAAACAAAGCCTCAGGAAAACATTCACCGAGGCTTTCATGTGTTTTCTATTGCCCCGGGAGTTGTGAATACGGGTATGCAAGATGAAATCAGATCTGCACAAAAGGAAGACTTTAGCCGATTGGAAGACTTTATAGGCTACAAAGTCAATAATGAACTTTCGGAGCCGGAATTTGTTTCTAGAAAATATATTAATATCTTGTCTAATATAAACAATATCAAAAATGTTTTGTCTTCTATAAAAGACTATGAATAAAAATCATCCCCCCTCTAAACTATAATCTAAAAATGCTATTTAAAATGAACAAAATTACAAACTTAATAGGTGCAGCTTTTTTATCTGCAATCACATTCAGCATAGTTTCCGCGCAGGAATTAAAAAATTGTGGTACGACTGAGATGATGCAAAAATACTTTGATGAGCATCCCGAAATAAAGCAGCAATATATCGCTGAAGAGCAATTACGTGATCTGGAAGACAAAGCTGCTTTCGCTAACGGTTATAAAGAAGGTGATGGAAGAGCGATGCCTCCGATATATACCATTCCGGTTGTTTTTCACATTTTACATGAAGGTGGTACAGAAAATATTTCTGATGCACAAATACTAGATGAAATGCGTATTTTAAATGAAGATTACCGAAAATTGAATGCAGATATTTCTTCTGTTGTATCTGGCTTCACATCAATTGCAGCAGATTGTGAAATTCAGTTTCGTTTGGCACAAAAAGATCCTTCCGGAAATTGCACAAATGGAATCGATCGAATTTATTCGTCAGAGACAAACGTTGGCGATGATGGGTCAAAACTGAACCAATGGGCACCCAATAAATATTTGAATATTTGGGTGGTAAAAACTATTACAAGCGGAGCTGCTGGCTATGCCTATTTGCCTGGAACCACAGCTTCTGCGAATGATGGTATCATGATCTTATCTACTTACGTTGGAAGCATTGGCACTGGTTCTACTACCCGTTCCCGCGCATTGACGCACGAAGTTGGTCACCATTTAAATTTGAATCATACTTGGGGCGGAACAAATAATCCTGGGGTAGATTGCACAGGGACTGATAACGTTACTGACACGCCAAAAACAATTGGTTGGACTAGCTGTAATCTTTCGGGATCATCCTGTGGTAGCCCTTTAGATAACGTTCAAAACTTTATGGAATATTCCTATTGCAGCAATATGTTTACAACCGGGCAAAAAACAAGAATGAGAACTGCTTTAACCACGACAACTGGTTTTGGAGCAATTCCGCAACGTTATAATTTATGGTCGAGTAGCAATTTAACAGCTACGGGACTTAGCACACCGGCCGTATTGTGCTTAGCTGATTTTCAATCAAACAATGCTCTTAATGTTGTTTGCCAGGGAGATAATTTAACGTTTACCGATCTATCTTGGAATGGGAACCCAACGAGTTGGGCTTGGACGTTTGCAGGTGGAACACCTGCAACATCTGCAGATTCTGTTCCGGTTATCACTTACAACACACCGGGCGTATTCGATGTAACGTTGGTTGTATCAAACGCGTCCGGTTCTGTGAATGCAAGTAAATCATCTTATATTACTGTTTATCCGAATACAGCAACCTATTCGGCTTCCTTTTATTCTGAAAGTTTTGAAGGAACTGCTATACCTAATGCAGACTGGAACGTACGCAATGCAAATACAGGATCCAATACATGGACACAAACAACTGTTGCTGCTGCTTCAGGAACAAAATCTGTTCGTATTGTAAATGCAAGCACCTACGATGCTCATGTGGATGAACTAATCAGTCCTACAATTGATATTACGGCAATTCCAGGGACACCGTCAATGACATACAAAATTGCACATGCACAAAAACTAAGCACTTCTATAGATAAGCTTCAGGTATATGTTTCGACAAACTGCGGACAAACATGGTCTTTGCGACAAACAATTTCCGGAGCAAGTCTTTCTACAGCAGGTGTTGTCAGTGGATCTTTTGTTCCAACTGCTGCACAGTGGGTAACAAAAACAGTGAGTCTTGGGACTATCTCCACTGCAACAAGCGCATTACTAATGTTTAAGTTCACTAGTGATGCCGGAAACAATATTTATATCGATGACATTAACATTATGGGAAATGTTGGAATCGATGAATTAGCAAGCAACATTAATTACACTATCTATCCGAACCCTGCTGAAGACAATACAATGGTTTCATTTACTCTAGTAGAGAACAATTCAGTAAAAATAAAGGTGTACGATATTGTAGGTAAAGAGATCAATTCTGTATTTGAAGGGAACTTAGGAAATGGGGAGCACCAATTTCCGATTGCAGAAAAAACACATTTAGCTGCAGGCGTATACTTCGTTAGATTAACCGTTGGTGGATCATCCTTCACAAAAAAATTAATTGTAAAATAAATCAAAAAACACCATCTTAAAAAAAGGCCTCGTATTATTACGGGGCCTTTCTAATTTATTAATTGGTGTACTATCCTTTTTTGAATCCTACAACAATAGAAACACATCCGGAAGGGAGAACAGAGCTTGTTGATTCGGATTCTGGAACCTGCACTTCAACAATAAATTGCTGTGTATTTTTTACTTTAAAATCCCAAAAATCGGGATAGTCATTTTGGGGGCTATCGAAAACCACTTTCCCCTGCATATCCAAAATTTTAAAGGTGACATCACCCAATTGCTCTTGGGCACAAACAAGTATACGATAGTCTTGTCCAGCATAAAACGTAAGGTTCAGTGATGTTTTTTGCCCTGAACTAAGAGTTGATGTGTTCATTTGCCCATTTTGAGTAAACGGAGAAATTTTGGGCATACATTTTTTCTTTACAAAAGTAGCACATTGAGCGCTTACAGTTGCTGTCGCCAGGGCGATGCTGCAGATGGCAAGAAACGCTTTCAGAGAATAGTTGTATTTCATGAAGGACATTTTAAGTCCTATTTGATTATTTTGTTTCTAATTTCTGAAGATTTGTCAGAAACCTGCTTTAGTTGTTCAGGTGTAAGATTAAAAGTATTGCCATTCCCGATTACGGTCTCACCTTTTTCCTTATTGGTTGAAGCAGTTGTTTCAGTAGCAGTAACTGGAATTGCATCAAATACCTTTTTCAGGTCATTCAATTCTATAAGCAATGTTGGAATTGATTCATTATACGTTTTATAGGCTTCTAATAAAGAAATTAGATTATCAAGTGAACTTTTTTGCTCTCCTATACGTGCAATGATGCCAGTATTTTTGGTCTTTTTTGCAATTTGGGTAGCAATATAAAGTCCTTCTATCCAACCACCTGCAACAATGAGTGAAGAAACACCCGGCTGACCGTTTTCTTTAAGGTAAGCATCTGCATTCAAATATGAATCAGAAATAATTGCAAGCAAGGAATCTCTGTTTTGCATATTTGCTTCAATTCGGGAAGAGGTCGTTTCATCAAATGCGCCACTGATACCTAGGCCTGAAGCCAGCTTATTAGTGCAACGTAGATACAACATGGACTCCTGCGTTTGATCATAAATGCTTGTGAAGCTTAAATCTGAACCATAAACACCTAAATTCAGTGCCTTTGAAGCAACTGTCGAATAATTTGAAACGTTTTCAATAGGATTTAAAATTTTTGAATCATATTTGGCACCCGCAGCTTTCAATAAAGAAGTTGTTTCAATAGGAGATGGGATGCTATAAAATACATTTTGAGCATTTACATCCCTAACTTTTGCCTCTGCAACAGCAGAATCAATTACATCTTCAGAAGCAGAGTCGTTCGAAGAAGAACTACATGCAACAAATACAGAAGAAATAGCTATGAATCCGAAAAAAGGTATTTTTTTGATTTTCATCTTTTTATCTTTTAGGAAATTTATTCCAAATATAATACAATATCGGTATTAATTACAGGAAGGCTTAAAACTTGTGAAAAAATAAAAAAGCTTCCTCGCAAAAAGACAAGGAGGTTTTATAGTATATAAACGAAATCAATCTATTATCCGACCATTGTATGTGTTTTAACACCTACCATTTCTATAGCTGTTTTAACGATACTGTCGGCATCAAAATCACATTCGATGTATAATTCTTTTTGTTCACCGTGTTCAATAAATTTATCGGGAATACCTAAACGCTTAACATGAGCAGTATAATTATTGTCGGCCATAAATTCCAGCACTGCACTTCCCATTCCACCCATAATACAGCCATCTTCAATAGTAATTACTTTCGAATACTTCGAAAAAACCTCGTGTAACAATTGTTCGTCAATCGGCTTTACGAAGCGCATATCGTAATGAGCGGCTTTTATTCTATTACTTTCCAATATTTTACAAGCTTCAACGGCATTATTTCCAATATGTCCTATTGACAAAATAGCAATATCTTCACCTGTTTGAATGCGTCTACCTTCACCAATTTTAATCTTCTGAAAAGGCGTTTTCCAATCAACCATTACACCGTTGCCTCTTGGGTAACGGATTGAAAAAGGGGCCTTCGTTTCAGGCAATTGAGCGGTATACATCAAGTTGCGCAGTTCCTCTTCATTCATCGGAGCCGAAACAATCATATTGGGAATGCATCTGAAAAAAGCAAGATCAAAAGCACCGTGATGAGTTGGTCCATCAGCACCAGCAAATCCACCTCGATCCAAACAAAAAACGACATGCAGATTTTGCAAAGCCACATCATGAATTACCTGATCATATGCACGCTGCATGAAAGAGGAATAAATATTACAAAATGGAACAAGACCCTGAGTTGCGAGCCCTGCAGAAAAAGTAACCGCATGTTGTTCTGCAATTCCAACATCGAAAGCTCTGTCGGGCATTGCTTTCATCATAATATTAAGTGAGCAGCCAGAAGGCATTGCAGGTGTAATACCCATTATTTTGGAATTCTTTTCAGCCAGTTCAACAATTGTATAACCGAATACATCCTGATATTTGGGGGGCTGTGGTTCTTTGGGAACTATTTTGATAATTTCACCGGTATCTTTGTTAAATAATCCGGGAGCATGCCAAAGGGTTTGATTTCCTTCTTCTGAAAATTTGTATCCTTTACCTTTTTGTGTGAGCACATGTAAGATCTTGGGTCCTGGAATATCTTTCAGATCCTGCAATACCTTAGTCAAGCGTTCCACATCGTGGCCATCAACAGGGCCAAAATATCTAAATTTAAGGGATTCGAACATATTGCTTTGTTTCAGCAATGATGACTTGATCCCGTTTTCAATTTTTGATGCAATTTCCTGCGCGTTAGGCCCGAATTTACTGATTTTACCAAGTAAATTCCAAACCTCATCTTTTACACGGTTGTAGGTATGAGAAGTAGTGATATCAGTAAGATATTCGCGCAAAGCACCAACATTGGGGTCGATACTCATACAATTATCGTTCAAAATAACCAACAAGTTTGAATTGGTTATTCCTGCATGATTAAGTGCCTCAAATGCTTGACCGGCGGTCATTGAACCATCACCAATAACAGCAATGTGCTGACGTTCTTTTTCACCTTTATAAGCGGAAGCAACAGCCATTCCTAAAGCACCGCCAATTGAGGTAGAAGAATGCCCAACACCGAAGGTATCGTATTCGCTTTCTGATCTTTTTGGAAAACCACTTATCCCTTTATAGATACGGTTTGTATGAAATATTTTCCGCCTTCCGGTTAAAATTTTGTGTCCGTATGCCTGATGACCGACATCCCAGACAAGCTGATCGTATGGCGTATTAAAAACGTAATGTAAAGCAACGGTAAGTTCGACTACACCCAGACTCGCGCCAAAGTGTCCACCCTTTTGAGAAACAACGTCAATAATAAACTGGCGCAATTCGTTACTCACTTCAGGAAGTTGTTCTTCTTTTAATTTTCTTAAATCTGAGGGATATTCAATTTTATCCAACAGTTTACCGGCTTTAAATTCCATTCCTTTTTTCGGGGGTACTTTATATTCGTTACAAAGATAAAATAATTTATTATAACAGCGTGAAACTAACTAAAAACTAGATTTATAAGCGTTTATTGCAGTCATTCATAAATTTTAGAATAATTAACACATTCTTTTAATTTTGTTCTTGGTATACTTCGTCTGATGATTAAAAAATATTTCATTTTCTTCTTACCTCTTGATACTCTCACATTCAATTAAGGCAGGAGAAGCAGATACAGGCTTTATAAAAAACTTCAAGAAGATTTTTGCAACAAAAACTTTTTTAGTGAACACTAGAATCATTTATATATTAACACCGAGCAACAGTAATTTGTTTACAGAAGAGCAACAGAAAAATGGAAAAGGGGACATAAGCTATTCCAACTCGAAAAATAATACCGAAGCAGTAAAACTCTAAAGTTAAGGACTGTGAATAAAAGATAAAGGCTGTCGCAACATTTGCAGACAGCCTCTATAAAATATTAATAATCCAGATCGCCGTATTCCAATTTTGTACCTTTAAAATATAGCACAACTCTGATTATCATAATTGCAAAAGGAACATACATCAATGCATGGGGAGCACCAATATGAGAAAGAATGATTTCTGATTTGCGTTTTAATCGTTCAGACATTAAGTACATTGCAGGAACTAAAAGCAAGGTAAGGAATGTTGCAAAGGCTAATCCGAAGATCATTGTCCATGCTAAAGGGCCCCAGAAAACAACATTATCACCACCAAAATAGAGCTGAGGGTCTCCGGAAGCGAAAAGTGTTTCAAAATCCATATTCAAACCAACGGCTAAGGGAATCAATCCTAAAATAGCAGCGGTAGCAGTAAGAATAACAGGAGTCATACGCGTACGGCCGGCTTCAACTGTTGCGTCCCACAAGCCCATTCCTTGTGATCGCGCCACCTCAGCAAACTCTATTAATAAGATACCATTTCGAACAACAACTCCACCCAAAGCGATTATACCAACACCCGTCATAACAATACTCATATCCATTTTAAACAGCGCTGTTCCGATCAATACACCGATGATACTGAATAAAATTTCAGATAAAATGATCAATGGTTTACCAACAGCATTAAATTGCAATACAAGGATCAATAACATTAAAGCTATTGAATACAATAAAGCAGTACCGAGGAACGCTCCTGTTTCTGCTTGCTCTTCTTGCTGCCCGGTCATTTTAACATCTACTTTTCCCACAGGTTTAAATTCAAGCAATGCTTTTTTAACTACCCCAACCACTTCATTTTCATTAAAACCAGTAACAACATTTGAAGATAAAGAGATCACACGTTTTTGCATCTTTCTTTTAATTCCGCCATACGTATTGCTATATTCAACTTGCGCAAATGAAGAAAGAGGAACACTTCTTAAAATCCCGCCCATATTCATATCGCGGAAAGTGATCTTTAAATTTCTCAATGCTTCAATATTATTGCGCTGATCATATTTATAACGCAACTGAATCGGATATTGATCATTTTCGTCTCTGAACTTACTTATTTCAGCACCAAAAACGGCATTACGAATTTCCATTCCGATAGTTGCAGTACTAATTCCTTCTCGATTTGCACGTTCACGATCGACATTAAAAACAATCTCCGGTTTTATCGTTTCAAAATCTGATTTAAGATTAACGACCCCTTCCATTTTTTGTTTATCTAAAAATCTTTTCAGTTGAATAGAATTAGATACCAATTCATCAAAATTATCACCGCTGATTTCAATATTAATAGGTTTCGAAACCGGCGGTCCTGCTTGCTCTTTCGATACACTGATCTCTGCTCCAGGAATATTCCAATTCATTTTCTGCAGTTCTTCCAGATATTTGGAAGTAGACACGCCCTCCCTGTCTTTGAAATCAACAAATGAAATTGCGATCTTCCCGCGATTCGGATAATCGCTCTGATCCTGATCCTGGGGATCGGTTGTTTGTTTGGTAACATTCGTAATGATCGACTTCACAATTTTATTGGAATCGCCTAATACATTATTCACTTTACTTTCAGCAAAAAGCATTGCCTGATTTGTTTGAACAGGATCTGTGCCTACAGGCAATTTCAGATATACATAAACGAAATTCGGATCTCCCTGCGGAAAAAATACAACTTTAGGTCCGCGTGCCACAAAAAAGCCAAGAGAAAAAATAAATAAAACAAATACACCGACTAACGCTAAACCCGGTCTTTTTAAAAATCTGACTAAAAATTTTACATAGCGAGTTTGAAATGCAGGCCATGTTCTTGTCTGAAATTTTTCAAAAACTCCGTACAATACAAATTTATTCAACAAATAAAATCCAAGAATAAAGAAGGTTAAATTTCCTGTTGCGTGGTAGCCTTTTAAATGAATGAATAAGCCCAGTATCAAAAATCCAATAGCAGTGAACGTGGTATTTTTTGTCCATTTTTCTTTATGATTCGGCAAGTGTGGCTTCATAAAATCGACAGCGAATACCGGATTCACAATATAGGCAACAAGCAAGGAAGCCAACAATGTTACAATAAGAGTAACAGGCAGAAAGAACATAAACTTACCAATGATTCCGTTCCAAAAGAGGAGAGGAACAAAAGGTGCAAGTGTTGTAAGTGTTCCACTTAACACAGGCATAAACACTTCACCGGCTGCCATTTTCGCGGCCGTTTTAATATCACGCTTACCATTTTCGAAAAGCCGGTGCGTATTTTCGACCACAACAACGGCATCATCCACCACAATTCCCAGAGCAAGTAAAAATGCGAAGAGTACAATCATGTTCATGGTATAACTAAAGTCGAACGCTCCACCAATAGCTGGCATTGCCCAAAAGGCAATGAACATCGACAAAGGAACCGATGCTGCAACGAACAATGCATTGGTTACGCCCATAAAGAACATCAAAATAAATGTTACTAATATGAAACCGATAATGATCGTGTTGATTAGATCATGCAATGTACTTCTTGTTTTTTCAGACTGATCACCGGTAACAGTTACTTTCAAATCGGGAGGGAAATCATCCTTCTTCATTGTTTCCAACAAAGCGGTAATTTTATCAGAGGCATCAATTAAATTTTCTCCCGATCTTTTAACAATGTTCAAAGTAATTACATTCTTACCTTCTAAGCGGGCGTAGCTTTCCTGCTCTTTGTTCCCGTCAACAATATCAGCAATATCTTTCAGATAAAGTTTTGCACCTGAACCAGAAGTAACAATTATATTTTTTATTTCATCAACAGATTTGAACTCACCTTTAATAGAAATATTTCTTTTCATTCCATCCATCGGAACAAGTCCTCCGGAGAAATTCATATTTTCATATTGAACAGCACGTTGAATATCTCCAAGTGATAAATTCGCAGATTGCATTTTATACATATCCACATTCACTTGTATTTCACGCTCCAAGTCTCCAACCATGATAACTTTAGAGATCTCTTTCATCCCTTCAATCTTATCCTTCAGACTTTCTGCATAAAGTTTTAGTTTATTAAGATCCATTTTTCCTGCCAGATTCACATACATGATTGGCAATTCAGAAAAATTAACTTCTAAAACATTTGGCTGCCGAGTAAGATCTTTTGGAAGATCCATTGCCGCTTTATCAACAGCATCCTTTACTTTTTCTTTCACGTCCGACACTTTCATGTTGGTATTAAACTCAACCATGATCACGGATACATCCTGTAAAGAAGTTGAATTTAATTTTTTCATCCCTGAAAGACCTTTCAATTGTTTTTCAATTGGTTTGGTTACAAGGTTTTCGATATTGGTAGGTGAATTACCTAAATAAACAGTATTAATATAAATTGTAGGAACTACAATCTCAGGAAAACTTTCTTTCGGAAGACTGTTGTATGAAAAAAGTCCGGCTATTGTGATAAAGAAAGTAAGTATATAAATACTTATTTTATTATCAATGGCCCAACTCGATGGTTTAAATTCTTTAAATTTCATAAATTAATTTTTTCTTTGATTAGTATGCAACGCTATCTCCGTCATTGATCAGATCATATCCGAGAGTAATCAATGTATCACCATCTTTCAATCCGGTTAACACCTCCGCTTTTCCATTGTATTCTTTTCCAATTGTAATCAACTGTTTTTTCGCTGTTTTACCATCAATTACAAATACAAAGAAGGCATTACTTTCATCCTTCTGTATCGTTCTCACCGGAACCATAATTCCGGGCTGAGCAGATTGATAATCGTTGATACTTAATTTGGCAACCATATTCGGATGGTATTCTTTTTTATTATCCAGCAATACCTCCACTGTAAATGTGCGGCTTGAGTTATTAATTGCACGCGACACAAAATTTACTTTCGCAAGAATTGAATCCTGAACATCAGGAAAATAGACAATTACATTATTTCCTTTTTTAATTTTGGAGGCGTATGTTTCAGAAACATCCGCCTTCACTTTTAAATTGGAGTAGTTGATCACACGAATAGCGGGCATTCCCGGAGCAGTCATTTGTCCGATTTTAACATCAACTGCATCAACGGTGCCATTGATCGGAGAAATAATTTTTGTCATGCGCAATTGTTCTTGCATGGCATTCATCTTTTTTGCCATACTTTCTTTATTCGTTTTCGCCTGAAGGAATTGTACTTCAGTTCCTATTTTTTGATCCCACAGGTTTTTTTGTTTTTCATAAACCAGGTTCACCAAGTCAGCATTAATCTGAAGATCGGACATTTGTTGATTAATTGCACGCGCATCTGTTTCTGCAAGTATTTGTCCAACACGCACCTCATCACCCGGTTTTACGTTGATTTTTGTAATGGTTCCCGGCATTTCAGAACTTAAAGCAACATTTTCATCGGCATCAACACGTCCTTGGACATCGATATAATTTTTAAATATTTCATTTTTAAGGACAAGAACAGCAACAGCGGTTCCCTTATTAAGTGAATCTGATCCAGCACTTAATTCAGCTTCCAATAAAGCTATTTTTGATTTTAATTCAACCTCCTGTTTTTTTAATGCTTCGAGTTGTGCTTTCTTGTCTTCACCTGAACCGCAGGCGATAAGTAGTAAAGTAAGACTTGGGATCAATAGTATTTTTTTCATTCGCTTGTAGTTATATATTGTTTTGTATCTAATTAGTTATTTTAAATTTCCATTTGCTTTATCAAAATCAATCTTTGCAACCAAAGCATCAAACAAGGCATTAAAATAATTTGTCTGCGCTTCTTTCAAGCTGGTTTCAGCAGTTATCATTTCTAAATTTGAACCAACACCTTGCTCGTATTTTAATTTTGAAACACGAACAACATCTTCCGCGATTAAAATATTTTTTTTCTGATTTTCCAGAGAAGAAGCTGCATTTTGCAAAATGGCTGTGGAGGATGCAATTTCAAGATCGATGGAGTTTTTAATAAAATCGATATTGTTTTCTGCTTTCTGTAATGATAGTTTTGCTTGCTGATTTTTTGAGTGTCTTTGAAAACCGCTAAAAATTGGCATCGTAATTTTTGCACCGATCACGCTGGTCGGGAACCACTTTTTATCTGTGTCGAAAATATCAAATTCATTTCGCTGAGCAGAACCGCTTAAACTTCCGTAAGCAAATGCTGTTGGCAAATAAGACAAACGCTGACGCTTCAGATCTAATTTTGCTAAGGTATATTGTGTTTGAAACAAACCAAATTCCACTCGTTTTTCGTAATCAAATTGTTGGGCGGAAATAGTATTGCTGAAATCGAATTTTACATCCGCCAACTTATCAGATAATGTGAGGTTTGCATTAACGTCCATTCCCATTTGGTATTTTAAGAGATAAGTACCCAAAGATAGTAATCGTTGAATTTTTTCCTGTTCCACCAACAAATTATTGTACGTTACTGTTAAACGATCGTAATCAATTTTTTCAACAAAACCGTTATCGAGTAAGGCTTTGGTATCCATTAGTGTTTTTTTAATACGAGAAACTGTCGCATCAATAAGTTTTATTCTTTCTTCATTTACCAAAACAGTATAGTATGCTTTTGAAACGGTAGCGGATGTTTCAATTTTAGTTCGTTGTGTCGATTTAGAGGATAATTCCACATATACTTTTGACGCTTTAAGCCCTAAAAAATATTCTCCACTGAAGAGTAATTGAGAAGCATCAATTCCTGCTGTCGAATTATATTTCGTTCCAAATTTAACTGCAGCATAAGTTCCGGGTGCACCGCCAAAAATTTCAGCAGGAATTAAAGAAGTAGGAATTTCGATAAATTCTTTCAGATCAAAACTAGAATTTATCTGAGGGAGCCCTATGCCTGCAATTTCGTTAACTTTTTTCTGAGCGATCTGTTCATCAATAAGTGCATTTTTAATATCTTTTTGATTCTGCAAAGCGAATTCAATTGCCTTTTGCAGCGAAAATGAATACGATGAAGTATCTTTCGTTTGTGAAAGAGAATTCAAGGCGATCCATCCGGTTCCAACTAATAGAATTAATTTTTTCATATATCTTTTTTATTCTTCTTCAATAAGTTGTTTGTATTTATTGATCATTTTATGCCCTTTAAGCGTGCAAATCCCATGAAGAAAGTGGTCAAGCATCGCGAGTTGAACATCTACCATTTTAAATTTATCAGGAGGGAACAAATCAGCCCTCAGTCCCATTTCAACTTGTTCGATCCGTAAACGGGATAATACCTTTGCATTGACATCTGACCGCACAAGACCCTCTTTGATTCCACGCTCAATAGATGATTCCACCATTTTTGCCATACAATCCTCTTTAAAGGATTTAAAATGTTTCCAAGCATTCGGATGGTATTTTTGCAAATCATAAAAAATATTCGGATTTGTTTTTGAAAAAATGGCTTCCATATGTTTCATCATGTTGAGTACCTCAACAATCATGTTCTCCGACTCTTTTTGAATTTGCTTGAATTCACATTCATCCTGAGCTAGTTTAAACTTCATTAATGTTTCTACCAATTCATTCTTGTCACTGAAGAATTGATAAATCGTTTTTTTTGAAATCGCTAATTCCTTAGCAATATCATCCATTGTAACACTCTTGATCCCGAATTTAAAGAACAGCTCTTCTGCGCCAAGCAATATTCTGTCTTTTGTTTCCATTTATTTGTTTTTTGTTTTATTCGGTACAAAACTATGGAAACATTTTTTATTCCCAAAGTTTCCAGGTAATTATTTGAAAATAAAAATTATATCTAATTGATATTTAGATATATAATGGATGCTTTTCTAATCGCAATCGTTTTCTAAGAACTAATTAAAGTAATAACAGACTTAAAACACTGCTGAAAAAATATACGTTTTTTACCTTAATGATTCAGATAAAAATCCTATTTTTAGCATGAACAATTTTATAGACATGAAAAAACATTTACTTACTTCGCTTGCAATCTTTAGTTTATCCTTTTTAGCTATTGCGCAAGACAATTGGACTCCAGTTATTGGAGGAGGATTTGACAATGAGTTTAACAGAGCAGTTTCAACCTCCCTTGTTTATAACGGGAAAATATTTGCAGGAACAGGTTTGGATTCCGCAAGCGTTTACACTTCAAGCGCAGGAGATCCTGGAACTTGGCAGAAAATATTTACTGATCCAGGCTATAATATAATTGATGCGATGGCAGCAACATCTGCAGGAGCAGGAAGATTATATCTTTCAGAATACAAATATTTCTATCCTATACAAAAAGCACTTAGTTCTGATGACAATGGAAACAGCTGGCAACCGTTTTTAAATTCAACAGACCATCGGATAAAACACATCATACCATTTAATGGAACTGGCGCTATTGATTCGATATACCTTGTTTTGGAAGCTCCTTCTGGCGATATGATTCTGAAGGCACCATACGACAGTAATGATCCTGACAATCTTCTATCGACTTGGGATACGGTCTTGAATTTCGATCAGTTGGTCACTTACGAGCGCATCAATTGCATTGCAGAATACAATAACAAGCTTTTTTTTGGCACAAACTTCGCACAACTATACAGCTCAGTGGACGGGAACAGTTGGACGCTGAATACGTTTGCGGGTGTCGGCTTTTCTAATCCAAATAACTATGAATTTACTGCAATCGGTACTTGGGGATCTTCGATATACATTGGTACAAACAACTCTTTGGATGGCGCTCAGATCTGGCGATCATCCGATGAAATGGTTTGGGATTCTGTGATGCAATTTTCTACTGCAAGTGAAAAAGTTACGAGCATAAATTCTACCGCAACAAATCTTTGGATTACTACTTATGCTTTTGCGCCTATGGCTGGTAAAATCTATAAAACAAGTGATGGTATTACCTACACGCTTTCAAATGGTAATGGCTTTGGTTACAACAATAACGGAGAGTTCGGCAATGTTTTCTCATTTGGAAATAATATTTATGCTACCGGAGAAAATTTTTTCCCGGGAAGTATGCCTTCTTTAGGCAGTCCACTTGTTTTAGGTGGCGGTGCCCCAGCCGAAAATTACGGTGGACAAATATGGAGATTATGTGACTTTACACCAACCCCTATTGTTGCTTCACCTCCATCTGTTACAATGTGTGATGGACTTTCCTCCTCTTTTTCAGCTTCCGCTGGATTTACAAATTATATGTGGGATGCCTCCATTGCTTCAGCAGTTCCATCTATATTGCTTTCCAGTGGTGGCGATCATTTTGTAACAGGCGTTGATGCAAATGGATGTTCCTCTTACGATACGGTTACTGTAAATTTATTACCTGCTCCATCTTCCCAAATAAGCAGTCCTGAAACCACTTCGGCGGTAATTTGTTTAGATGATTCATTACAGATGGTTTCTTCTCATATTTCTAACCTCAGAACAAATTTACCTACTTTATCAAGTACAAATACAGTTGCAATTTCCGATTATACATATGCTCAAGACAGCATAACCGTTGCAGGTATATTTGATGATGGCGCTCCATACACCTTGGTAAATGTTACGATTGATAGCTTATATCATCCGAATGATGGTGAACTATTCATAACACTTTACGCCCCTGATGGTTCGTATATTAATCTATCAGCGAATAATGGATTTGGAACTCAAAATTTTATCGGAACAGTATTTTCTCAAACAGCTTCAACGCCCATAATGTCTGGAAGCGGTCCATTCAACGGATCTTATGTTCCAACGGATCCTTTTTATTATTTAAGCGGTTCAACAAATGGAGTCTGGAAAATAGATATTTATGACAACCAGAGTTTAAATGAAGGATTCTTAAAAGGCTGGTCTCTTAATTTTTCTGAAGCAGATACAAACATGACCTATTCATGGTTGCCGACTGCAGGCCTATCCTCTGTAAACACGCCAAATACAATGGCAACCCCAACCACAACAACTTCTTACACATTAACTACAACAAACGCAATTGGTTGCTCAACAAGCAAGACCGTTGATTTGGAAGTGCCGTCCATTAACATTACTGCTGCTACGGCTACTGTTTGTTACGGAAGCAGTACAGCATTAAATGCGAATGGTGGAAGTACCTATTATTGGTCACCGGCAACTTCTCTTTCAGCTATAACTGGTGCTGCAGTAATTACTTCCACTGCAACAGATATCATGTATTATGTTAATGATACAATAAGCGGTTGTCCGCTCGTTGATTCTGTATTCGTTACCGCAAACCCTCAGTTATTAGTTACCACAAGCCCTGCTGCATCTATCTGTTATGCCGATACGACCCTTTTATCTTCAACAGCTTCAGGCGGAACTCCCGGGTATACCTTCAACTGGAATGATGGGATTGGTGGTAGCTTTTCAGGACAAAATGCCGCTGTTTCTCCGCTATCAAGCGTTACCTACTCCCTAACTGTTTTTGATGCAAACGGATGTTATACAGGAAGCGCTACAAACATAACAATCATTCCAAGCACAGATTTAATTGGACATGTGACCTATTCGGGAGGGAATGTTACAGCAGGTAATGTTGTCGCATTGAAATACATACCAACGTATACACGCTTGGATACTGTTCAAGTTACAGCCTTGGATGCAGGTGGAAATTATGTTTTTACGGCTTTAAACAGCGGAACTTACTTAATAAAAGTTTTTGCCGATTCAATTACATACCCGACTCTGAACTCTACCTATTTTGGGAATGCTTTTTCTTGGACAACAGCTACACAACTTCTTCATGGTTGCAGCATAGTTGAAACTGCAGACATACTGATGATAGAAGAGTTAGGGATTATTACAGCAGGCCCTGGAAATTTGCGTGGGAGAATTGTGGAAGATGTCGGATTCGGAAGAACACCCGGAGACCCGATCCCGGGCTTAGATGTTAAGCTAGGAAAAAATCCGGGAGGAGCGATGGTCACGAGCACTACAACAAGTAATGCTACTGCTTCTGATGGAGGAGGATATTTTTACTTCCCCGATATTCCATACAGTGCAGGAGTAGAAAGCTATACTGTTTATGTTGATATTCCAGGACTCGGAACCGATTCATCCTATACCTTCCAACTAACTACTGCCACAAGCGAATTTATGTATCTGGATTATGTGGTTGATTCTGCAACCATTCATTTTGTTCCGAACGCAGGTGTTGGTATCAGTAATCCAGAAATGGCGAAAGAAAATAAATTTAATGTTTTTCCTAATCCGTCAAATGGAAATGCAACAGTATCTTATTCTCTTTTAACCGATGCGGATGTGAACGTATCTGTTTATAATGTATTAGGAATAAAAACTGCCGAACTAGTGAATTCGAAACAAACTGCTGGGGAGTTCAAACTGAATCTGAATTCAAGTGATACTAAATTAACAAGCGGTATTTATTTTATTTCATTGATCATTGATGGTAAATCAACAACACAACGATTAGTAATAACTGAATAATATTTTAGGTACTAGGCAATGATAAATAATTTAAGATTGTATATCGTATTCACAACCCTTAATAATAATTCGAACATGTTGTGATTGATGGTAATTGATTAATAATTAACATAAAATCAAAAAGCCATCCGACAACCAGCGGATGGCTTTTCTTATTTTGTTACCTTTACAAACTTAAACGATTAAACGATTATGAAAAGAACAAAAGTGAAAGAGCTGTTGGACTCAACAGCATATGGAACTGAAGTAACTGTTAAAGGATGGGTGCGAACCTTTCGCAACGATAAATTTATTGCTATAAACGATGGCTCCACAATAAATAATATTCAAGCCGTAGTGAATGAATCGTTTGATGCCGCTTTGTTAAAACGATTAACAACAGGCGCTGCAATCAGCGTTAATGGCGAACTTGTTGCATCCCAAGGTGCAGGACAAAAAGTAGAAATACAAGTTAAGGAATTGGAAATATTAGGAGACAGTGATGCTGAAAAATTCCCCCTTCAACCAAAAAAACACAGCCTGGAATTTTTGCGTGAGATTGCACATTTACGTTTCAGAACAAATACATTCAATGCTGTGTTTAAAATCCGCCATACGCTGGCATTTGCAGTTCATCAGTTTTTTAATGACCGTGGGTTTGTATATATGCATACTCCAATAATTACAGCTTCCGATGCCGAAGGTGCAGGAGAAATGTTCCGTGTAACAGCATTAGATCTTGAGAATCCACCACGCTCTGAAGATGGAAAAATAGATTTCAAACAGGATTTTTTTGGAAAATCAACCAACTTAACTGTAAGCGGACAGTTGGAAGGAGAGCTTGCTGCAATGGCATTGGGCGATATTTATACCTTCGGTCCTACCTTCCGCGCAGAAAATTCAAACACGACAAGACATCTTGCTGAATTCTGGATGATCGAACCCGAAATGGCATTTTTTGAATTGAAAGATAACATGCAGTTGGCTGAAGATCTTTTAAAATATGTTATCAAACATGCACTTACACATTGTGCTGATGAAATTGAATTTCTCAGAACCCGACTATTGGAGGAGGAAAAACAAAAACCACAGGACGAACGATCGGAATTGGATCTTACTGCAAAATTGAATTTCTGTTTGGAAAACAACTTTGAACGATTGACGTATACCGAAGCAATTGAGATCTTGAAAAATTCCACCCCAAACAAAAAGAAAAAATTCAAATACCTGATCGAGAATTGGGGCGCTGATCTTCAGAGTGAACACGAACGTTATCTCGTTGAAAAACATTTTAAAAAACCGGTTATATTAACTGATTATCCAAAAGACATCAAATCATTTTACATGCGCCAGAACGATGATGGAAAAACCGTTGCAGCTATGGATATATTATTCCCGGGAATCGGCGAGATCATTGGTGGTTCTCAACGTGAGGAACGTTTGGAGTATTTGGAAAGACGAATGAATGAAATGCATATTCCTACAGACGAATTGTATTGGTATCTGGATACACGCAGATTCGGAAGTGCCCCGCATGCAGGCTTTGGATTGGGCTTTGAACGCTTGGTTTTATTCGTAACGGGAATGACAAACATCCGCGATGTGATCGCTTTCCCAAGAGCACCTAAAACCGCAGAATTTTAATATTATTTCCACTGCGATTCGACTTAAAAGCCGCTACAAAAATTTTTAGCGGCTTTTCGTTTTTTTTATATCTTTATTCACACTTATAAAATGTTTTGAAAATTTATTATAAAATAGTACTTGTATTAATTGTTCTGCTCTCAGCAAAACAAACAGTGAGCGCACAAACTTACGACTTCCGTAATTTTAGTGTGGATGATGGCATTGCTCAATCTCAGATTCTTTCTATGTGTCAGGACCGCAACGGGAACATTTGGTTTGGGACCAACAGCGGTGGTGTAAGTCGATACGATGGAAATAAATTTGTAACCTTTAGCGAAAACGACAGTCTCATCAACAATGTTGTTTTCTCTATTACCGAATTACAAAAAGGAGAGATTTTATTCGGCACAAACGGTGGCTTGAGCATTTTTAATGGGAAAAAATTCAGAAACTATACAGAAAAAAATGGATTACCTCATAACCGGGTGTTTAAAACAGTTCAGGATGATAATGGAGTTGTGTGGATAGGAACTGCTAAAGGCGTTTGTTGTCTGCAAAAGGACAAAATCATACCATTTAAAGAAGACACCCTTTTATCTTCCGCAACCATCATAACTATTTATCCCGACAAAGCCGGAAATATCTGGTTTGGGACACTTCAGGACGGTGTGATTAAATACAATCTGAAAAATAAAACAGTTACACGATTCAATTCAAAACGCGGACTACGTAATGATTTTGTACGTGCTATTAATGAAGATCTTCAAGGTAACATTTATGTTGGAACCATTTCGGGGATAAGTAAAATTACACCTGCCGGACAAATTCAAAAAGTAAATATTCCCAATGAAGAATTAAATGCCTTTCTTTCAATTGTCTCGGACAATAAAAATAATTTATGGTTGGGAACATCTGCTGGTGTTTATAAATACAACGACCAGACTTGCAGAAACTATCTTCAAAAAAACGGATTGGCGAGTAATAAAATACTTTCCGCTCTTCAAGATAGAGAGGGGAATTTTTGGTTCGGAACGGATGGATTTGGTGTTTCTAGATTCTCTAGTGAAGCATTTACTTCATATACCGTAAAAGACAGTCTACCGGGCGACTATATCACTGCAGTATTTCAAGATTCAAAAAAAAATATTTGGTTGGGCGTTAAAAATTTCGGTGTTTGCCGCTTCGAAAAAAATAAAATCATTAATTATAAATTAAATGCAAAAAATATCAGTGGCTCTTTAGCAGACAATGAAGTATTAACGATTGGCGAAGACTGGCAAGGAAATATTTATTTCGGAACAAAATCCGGTTTAAGTATTTACAATGGAAGAACATTTAAAAATTATCATGCTAAGGATGGACTTCCGGGAGAAATAGTTTATTCAGTTATTATGGACCGTTCCGGAATAATTTGGTTGGGAACTCAAAAAGGCTTGTGTAGTTTTAAGGATGGGAAAATCAGCATTAATAAAGATGTTGATAAGCTAAAAGATGATAAAGACAACAATTATGTTTATTCCATTTATGAAGATCGTAACAGAGACCTTTGGCTGGCAACCGAAAATGGCGTGATCAAATATGATCGTAAAAAAGCAGTACGTATCAACAAAGCAAATGGATTTACTGACAAGCGTGTTACTTCTATATTGCAGGACAATACCCGTTATTTATGGTTTGGAACAGATGAAGGTGTTTTTAGTTACGACTACACCAACTTTAATACAATTAACGAAGGAATGGGATTGGCTTCCAACAAAGTTTATTTAATGATTCTCGAAAAGAATTTTTTGTGGGTTGGAACGAATAAGGGATTGGATAAAATAAATTTAAACGCATTTCACAAAAAAAAATTGGTTGAAATTCGACATTTCGGAAAAGAAGAAGGATTAAAAGGAATTGAATGTAATTCCAATGCCAGTTTAAAAGATGCGAGTGGAAACCTTTGGTTCGGAACAATAAAAGGAGTTACGCGGTTCAATCCACGTTTCGAAGAAACAAACAAAAAAGAAGCGATCACACGCATTACAGGTATCCGCTTGTTCTTTCAGAATGCAGATGAAGCTTTGCTCAATTACTCAGCAGGAATAGATCCCACTACAAACTTACCCAACAAATTGATTTTCCCGTATGATAAAAATCACATTACATTTGACTTTATTGGTGTCTGTATCACCAATCCCAATAAAGTAAAATATCAATTCAAGCTGGAAGGAGCCGATGAAGACTGGTTTCCACCAACCTCTAAAACCGAAGCAACCTATTCCTCATTACCTCCCGGAGATTATATCTTTCATCTCAAAGCAATGAATAACGATGGCCTGTGGAATGAAAAAGATGTAACCTATTCTTTTATAATTTTACCTCCCTGGTATAAAACCTGGTGGTTCTATGCGCTTTCTTCAATTATTGCCGTGGGCAGCATCTATCTTTTTATTATAGTAAGAACACGCAATCTTAAGAAAGCAAAAATCGAACTGGAAGAGGAAGTTCAGCTAAGAACCTTTCAACTCCGTCAGGAAAAGGAAAAAGTTGAAATCGTAAACAAAGAAGTTACCGAGCAAAAGGCAATCATTGAGGCAAAAAATCACGACATTACGGATAGTATAAAGTATGCTAAAAACATTCAAGAAGCCCTATTACCTCCATTACAAAATTTACACAATGAATTAAACGACGCCTTTGTTTTATATTTACCGAAAGATATTGTTAGTGGTGACTTTTATTGGTTTGCCAAACGAAATAAAAAAAGGTTTATCGCATCTGTAGATTGCACCGGACATGGAGTTCCTGGAGCTTTTATGAGTATCATTGGCAATACACTTTTGAATGAGATCGTTACGGAAAAAAATATTACCTCACCTGCCGAAATCTTAAATGAATTGCACCTTGGTGTAAAAACTGCCTTAAAACAAAGCGGGAATGCCGAAAATGAAAGGCGCGATGGAATGGATATTGCCTTGTGCTCATTAAATGAAGAAGGCACCATACTGGAATATGCAGGTGCAAATCGTCCACTTTGGATTTTCAGAAAAAATAAAAATGGGGAGGCAGCATTTGAAATCATCAAAGCAAATAAATTTCCAATAGGTGGTTTGGAAATGGAAAACGAAGTAAAACGAACGTTCACCAATCATCGTATCTCCATCGAAAAAGGAGACACGATCTATCTTTTTTCCGATGGATATGCCGATCAATTTGGTGGTTCTAAAGGCAAAAAATTTATGGTTGGAAACATGCAAAAATTAGTTTCCGATATATACCATAAACCAATCAAAGAACAAGAGCAACTCCTTCTCAAAAACTTCCTCGACTGGAAAGGGGAATTGGAACAGATCGATGATGTATTAGTGATTGGATTCAAAATCTAATTTCTATTATTTTCCTCACTCTACTTTGACTGAATTTTTGTTATTTTTGTAAAAAAAGAAGTTAGAACAAAACGATTATGTTAAGGCAGGTACAGTCACAAAAGTTACTTCAAAAATTATCACCGCAACAAATTCAATTAATGAAATTGTTGCAGTTACCTACTATTGCTCTTGAGCAGCGTATCAAAGAAGAAATGGAGATTAATCCCGCACTTGAAGAAGGTGTGGAAACGGATGATGAACCCAAAGACGAATTTGATAACGATGAAGAGTATGAAGAAACAGCCAAGGATGATGCCAACCAGAGAGAAGACTTCAGCCTTAGCGACTATATGGATGATGATGAAGGCGCTTCCTATAAACTAAAAGCAAACAATATTAGTCCGGATGAAGAGCGGAAAGATATTCCATTTTCAGTAGGTATTTCCTTCCAGGATATGCTTGAGAGCCAACTTGGAATGAAAGACCTTGATGACCGCGAATATCAGGTTGCCCTTCACTTGATTGGGAATTTGGATGATGATGGATATTTACGAAGAGAATTGTCTTCGATTGTGGATGATATCGCTTTTTCCCAAAACATAACTACTACAGAAGAAGAACTGAATGAGTTGTTAAAAGTCATTCAGGATTTTGAACCCGCAGGCATCGGGGCCCGCGATTTACAAGAGTGCCTGCTTATCCAATTGAGGCGCATTTCGGTTCAAAATATGATTGTTGAACTCGCTACAGAAGTAGTGGAGAAACAAATGGATGAATTTTCGAAAAAGCATTACGATAAAATTTCTAAAAAACTGGAAATTGATGATGAAACGCTGAAAGAAGTGATTCAGGAAATTTTGAAACTAAACCCACGACCAGGCAATTCAATGGCCGATGGACAAAAAAGCCATCAGCAAGTAATTGCAGATTTTATGATTGTAAATGAAGACGGGCAGTTGATCCTTACTTTGAATTCACGCAATTCACCCGATCTGAAAGTAAGCAAAGAATATGCTCAAATGTTGGAGGAGTATTCTAAATCGAAAGACAAGAGCAGCAAGGAAGCATCGATGTTTGTAAAACAGAAACTGGAGGGAGCAAAATGGTTCATTGATGCCTTACAGCAACGCAGTTATACATTGCTTTATTCTATGAACGCAATCATGGAATATCAAAAAGATTATTTTTTGACCGGTGACGAAACGCAATTAAAACCGATGATATTAAAGGATATCGCAGAAAAGGTGAACCTTGATATTTCCACAATCTCCAGAGTTGCAAATAGTAAATATGTTCAAACACCTTTCGGAACTTTTTTACTGAAATCTTTTTTTAGCGAATCGCTTTCTACTGATAGTGGTGAAGAAGTTTCTACAAGAGAGGTGAAGAAAATTCTGGAAGAGTGTATCGCTGCAGAAGACAAAAAGAAACCGTTGACAGATGATAAATTAACAAAAATTCTAAAAGAAAAAGGCTATAACATTGCCCGCAGAACAATCGCGAAATACCGCGAGCAGCTTGAAATTCCGGTTGCAAGGTTAAGAAAAGAACTCTAAGAAAAATCAAAAGAGAAAAAAGTCAAAATTCAAAAGAAATACTCGTCGGAGACAAAAATCTCTCTGTGCAACTCAATAAAACTCTGCGAACTCTGTGTTGAAAAATTTATACGGGTAATTATGTTAGAAACTAGAATCGCAAAAACCATTTCATATCTTTTTCACCCACTCCTAATGCCAACTTATGGCTTTGCATTTATTTTTTTTACAGACAATTATATCTCCGCTTTCATTTCAGAAATTTTAAAATATATTATTCTCGGTGTGACTTTTCTTTTCACCTTTATACTTCCTACAGTTAATGCCTTGATATTATTAAAAATGGGACGCATCAAAAGTTTAGAAATGGAGTCAAACGAGGAGCGTATCATTCCTTACAGCAGCACTGCGTTGTATTTTTTTGCATTACTCTACCTATTTCACAATGCAGAATTTCCAAGCATATTTAAAATTGTGATCTTAGGTGCTGCACTTTCCATTTTGCTTACTTTCATAATAAACTTTAGGTGGAAGATAAGCGCGCATACTGTTGGGATAGGAGGAATTGCTGGTGTTGCAATGGGACTAATGTATCGTATACAAATCGATCTGTTTATGCCTTTAATACTCATCATTTTTATATCCGGACTTGTTGCTGCTGCGCGACTGAGATTAAATGCACACACACATGCACAAGTTTATACTGGATTTTTAGCAGGTTTTATAATCGAATTGGGATTGATGCTCTTTTATTAATAAAGCAATAAGCCGATACCAGCAGAAAAAGGAATCATGTTAGGCTCACCTTTACCTTTTTTAAACAATTCAGACAAGGCATAAAAGCCTTGAAAATTTAGTCTGTTATAGCCTATTCTAAAGGTAACACCATATCGAAAAGGTTCTACATTTTTTATTTTATACACTTTAATTTTCCCATCTGCGTCTTCAAATTTAGTATGCACATTATAAGCATATCCTAGTTTTCCACCAATCGCCAACTTAAAACTTTTTTCTCCTCTTGTACGAATTCTTAATTCTAAAGGAATATCAATATAATTACAAGAAAATTTATTTGTTTTGTATTTTGTTGTCAGCGGCACGAATGAAGTTTGCTTACCATCAATCGAATAAACGATTTTTCCATTCGTATGAACATTGTGCGAACTAAAACCCGCTCCAATTGCAATACTAAATGGACCATACCCAAATGGGTAATCCCACATCAAATAAACGTTACAACCTAATGAATATGGTTTTTGAGAAATGCCATCAGGGAAATTTCTATAGGAATCAAAACTAAAATCAATAACAATATGATCTTTGGGATTAGCAATTTTTTTAGGCTGTATTTCAACAATAGAATCTTTTATTTGAGCAAAAGAAGCACTGCCTATAAATAAGAAGAGGAAGAGAAGAGGTAATCGGGAATTTATTTTTTTAAAAAATAATTTCATCTTTTTATATTTTTACAAAAATAACGATTTTACTATTGATATTAAACATCAAGAAGCTGTAATTAAAATAAGTCGATGATACTCTCTTTTTTTACATCCAGTAAATACGTCTGAATACCCGCTATTTTACCACTTTCAATGTGTTGAACAGAATCGTCTATAAAAAGCGTCTCCTCTTTAAGAAGACTATTTTGATTAATCACAAATTCAAATATTTCAGCATCGGGTTTGCGCATGTGTATTTCATAAGAGAGATAGACTTTTTCGAAGTGCTCATTAAAATCAGGAATTTGCAACTGTTTTTTTAGATAATCGTAAATAAAAAGCATGTGAATTTCATTCGTATTACTCAATAAGAATGTCCGATATTTATTTTTAACATTCAATATCAACTCTAGGCGTTCTTTCGGAAGATCGAGCAGCATCGCATTCCAGGCAGTATCGATTTCTGTATCTGTAGTCCCAGTTTTACAATGTTTTTTCAGCTCATCCCTGAAATCCTGAGAAGATATTAACCCTTTTTCATAAAGATCGAACAAATCCTTTTGTTTCAGTTGAGAAAAATGCATTTCAAAATCTGGAAGACCGATTTCAGAAAAAGCACCTATTAAGAGCGCATAGTCAATGTTTATGATTACACCACCCAGATCAAATATGATATTTTTAATTTTGTTTTTACTAATATCCATAATATAAAGGGAAAGGAACTTTGTTAATTCGTTATAAATTTATAATTTCGCCTTCCTAATTTTGTAGCAATACAAAAAGGGCCTATAGCTCATTCGGTTAGAGCAACAGACTCATAATCTGTGGGTGCTTGGTTCGATTCCAAGTGGGCCCACCACTTTCAGCCTATGACATAATCCTTGTGCATGTATTGTGCAAGTTTTTACCTGATTAATAATTATTAGTTGGTTAAAAGTAGGATTAATTTTAATCTTTAGAAAATATATAATTTAATAAAGATTTTTTCCTTCAGAGAAATGTTTTGTAGTTAGGAAAACATACAATCATTAATTTTTACTAGGAAATAGTTACAATAACACGGATCTGGTTCTTGATGTGTGCGTATTATTTCCCGGGCACAATTTTTTTGCAGGATAATAAAGTTCAGAGATCCCGGGGTGCATCACTCCAAATTCATCACTTACATGTAACCATTTATTTTTTAGTATTGGAGAAGGTTTTGGTATTTCTGGATGTACTATCTCCTCAATAATAGTTTCTGCTGCTTCTTTGTAAATGCTTGGTTTTAATGGTTCTGATTTTTTTGCATATAATACATACACGATTAATATAAAAATTAATAGTAACAACAAGAGCTGACTAACAAAATCCTCTTCTCTCTACAATCGTACCTCGCACTCGAAGTCACTTTGCTTAATCAAACACAAAAGTCATTTCAACCCTTCTGTTTTTTTCGCGGCCTTGTGGTGTGTCGTTTGGTGCAATTGGTTTTGTTTCGCCGTAATGCTCTACAAAAAATCGTTCAGTACTAATTCCTTTTTTTACCAAATAATCTCTCACAGCCTCCGAACGCTGTTTACTTAAGGTCATGTTAAATTCATCATTACCGACATTATCAGTGTGCCCTGCAAAACGCATTTTCCAATCACTTTTTTCTGATAATAAAATAGCTAACATGTCTAATGCTATAAATGAACCCTTAGCAATGTTACCGCTATTATTTTCAAACTCTAAATTACTAATGGCTTTACTAATAATGGCTTTTTGATTATCTGAAACTATTGGACACCCACTATTTTTAGCATCTCCCATCGTCATCGGGCACTTATCCAATTTGTCTATAATTCCATCTTTATCGGTATCTTTTGGTGGGCAACCATTGTCTTCTTTTGAACCTGCTACATCTGGACATTGATCAACGTTGTCAGCAACGCCATCGCTATCTTTATCTCCCCAAGGGCAACCATTATTTTCTTTTGGACCCGCTGCATCAGGGCATTTATCTAAATTATCGGCAACGCCATCCTTATCTGTATCACCCCAAGGGCAACCATTGTTTTCTTTTGGACCTGCTGCATCTGGGCATTTATCTTTATGATCTAAAACACCATCTTTATCGGTATCTTCTGTTTTTGCGCCAAAATGATAACCCATTACAATTTCGTGTGAGCCATTATTATAAGATTGAATAGCAGAAGTACTTATATCATAACTATAACCAACAAACATATTTTTGTATTTCACTCCTAACAACGCGGCAAAAGCATCTTGGTGACGATACGTAAAACCTAACATCAACAAATTTTGATACCACCCTCTTAAATTTACATCTAACTGCATTGGTGTTACTTCTGTAGCTTTTGCTAATAATGATGGCTCAATATTAAGTTTATCATTCACAATAAAATTATAGGATATTTGAGCATTATAATGCCTTATTAAACGATTATTAGCGCCAGGTACATCGTTTAAGTTTTTGAGTTTGCTTTGTACTAATTGCGAAGAACTAAAACCAATAGTTAATTTTTGTTTGTATTTGTATAATATGCCAAACATAGCATCGGGTGCGGTACTTTTTTGAACACCGCCCTGAAAACTTGGATCATTAACATTTAAAGCATTTATTTTGGTGTTATCAAATACAAACTGATTAATAATTCCACTTAAACCAAACGATAAATTAGATTGCTTATTTAAACGCACCCGATAGGCATAATTAACCATAATGCCGGTTTGAGTAATGGCACCACCCATATTATCTTTAAACACCATAGCTCCTAAACCCATTTTTGGGTTAAGCGCGGCATGCCCGCCAAAAGTAAATGTTTCGGGGCTACCATTAAAGCCTTGCCATTGTTTGCGATAGCTGAGCTGCACAGGGTTATACGCCAAACCCCCGGTGTAGGCTGGGTTTATAATGTACTCATGCCACATAAACTGAGTGAAACGAGTTTGTTGTTGGGCAAAAACTGTTGTTACACCAAAGCATAACACTAAAACTACTAAACTATATTTTATAATTTTTTTCATGACTGGTAATGTATTATCATATTGACTTAGATTATGAAAATATGCTAGTATTTGTGTAACCTTTTAATTTCATCTTTAGGTTGTTGGTGATAACAACAACAAGGGCAGAAATTATATAAAATTTTTACTTTGGAATTTTTGCCAAATAAATTCAATTAAATCTATCAATTCATCCATCAAGGTAAATATCTTTTTTAGTTCATCAGTGGCAAAATCTTTCAAGCTATTAATTACAATCTTAGCAACCTTTACTATACGAGATATTTCCAGTTTGAATCTTGAAAAAATACTATTTACTAATGCAATTTCTTTAATGAGTATCTCTTCATGAATACTAACGGTATCTAAAAATGGCATTGCGCTCAATTTTTCAAAGATACTTCCTGAAAAATCTTTTAATCGCTCTAACAATTCATTTTCTCCTCTTCTTTCGAGTAAACTTGCAGCCTTTTCATTTAATTTTACAATATTTTGAAAAAACTTATTTATTTCAGGGTGTTCTTTAGGAAAAAACATATTTTTTCTATTTTTTAAATTATTACCAGCAACTCTGCCAAACGGTACCGTCATAAACACGGAGTTTATTGAGCGTACTATCAAAATACATATCTCCTTTAGCAGGAGAGGTTGGAGCAGTTGCAATTGGCTCTAAACGCATAACAGCATTCACATGAAGTGTTCGAGCAGGTGAATCTGTTCCAATACCAATGAAACCATTGTTTTTTACGACAAAGAATCTTTGCGTTGCCGTTGGAATTGCGCTACCAGAAAGAATAGCAGAAGTAGTAAAGGAATGTACAGATGTATTTAATCGCTGTATTACAAAACAATCTGATTGTCCAACCGCGAAAGGAGAATAAGGCCTGCCTATGAACCATTCATTTTGTCCCACTTGATCAAAAGCATAAAAACCCATGGGTCTTCTATTTAGTCCGCTACCAGTTGTCAAAGAAATACAAGCATTTTCCCAACCGTTTAATGATATTTCTTCTCCAACAACATTCAATTTTGCATTCGGACTGCTCGTTCCAATGCCAACATCACCAGCAGTTGTAACAATAAAAGAACTGTCTGAACCAACTGCATCATTGTTTACATGAAATTTACCAAGTGGATTAAATGTACCAATTCCAAAGTTACCGCCGTGGTTTTGAAAATAACTATTCAAACCATCGATTCCAATTTGAGCAGATCCTTGAGTGGTATTATTACCCCTAAAAAAAACAACACTTTTTGGACCTGTTGTATTCGTTGTCCTAAAAAATCTAAATTGAGCTTGATCAGTGTTACTTTTTGGTTTTGGGTCTAACCTAATATTAGTATACGCAGTTGTTGAGTCACCTTCATAATCTATTGTAAATCTTACAAAATTTGAATTGTCGGAAATCCCAAAAGGGACAGCGTTTACATTAGCATCCATTATTGATAATTTTTGTAAAGGATTAGAAATACCAATACCAACATTACCCGCAGTTGTTACTCTTATTTTTTCTGTATTGTTCGTTTTAAAAATTAAAGGATTATTATCGGTAGTACCAACAAAATTTAATGTAGAATCTGTACCTGCATTTCCTAACAATGCCCAAGCATTTAATGAGCCTGGAGTACCTTGTACGCCGTTACAAATGTATTTTGTTAAAGCGGCATTTATTTCTCCAGCATCTAAAGTTCCGTTATTATTAGCATCTAAACCGTATTCTAATTTTGTACCTCCATCGGCACAATTTGCTCCTACGGGTTCTGTTGTTGTATTAACCAAAGTGTTTTGTCCGTTCGTTCCTGCAACACCTGTAGCTCCAATAGCACCATCAATTCCATTTGTTCCTGCTATTCCTTGAGAGCCGGTTGCACCTGTAGCTCCAATAGCTCCATCAATTCCGTTGGTACCTGCTGCGCCGGTTGCGCCGGTTAAACCCGTTGCACCAACTGCTCCATCAATTCCATTTGTTCCTGCTGCGCCGGTTGCACCAGTTGCACCTGTTAAGCCCTGAATACCTTGAGCTCCAGTTGCTCCAGTAGCTCCAGCAGTTCCAGTAGTTACACTGCCTGCTGTTTGAGCATACAAGGCATAAGGCACCGAAATTAATTCGGTGGTGCCTGCACTTACATAGGCAGTGCCACCATTAATATCCATTTCCACTTCCATATAAAAAGGCGCTGTACCCCAAGCAATGGTATTAAAAGTTCCTACAGTTGCTGTACCTCGGCCAATTTGCAAGGCATATAAACCTATAATATTTGTGGTTGCCGCATGTGTTTCTTTATAAACAATGGTACCAGTTGCTGTATTGGCATGTATGCTTATTTGCAAAGCTACATTTTGGCTAGGATAAGGCTTTCCGGCAGCATTACGCGCCACACCCTGGTAATTAACTGCTTGTGGAGCTTGCGCAAAACTTTTTGTAAAAATGGCAAGTGTAAAAATTAATAGTAGGTTTTTGATTTTCATAAATTAAATTATTAGTTGTTTATTTTTTAAGAGTGATGGTTCCTGTTAATTTTTTTTCTAACTGATCAATTACTATAATGTAATAGTAATCGGCTGTTGGTAAATCTTTTCCGTTAAATGTTCCATTCCAGGGGTTTGAGTTACCAATGCCGCTAAATAGCTCTTGTCCCCATCGGTTAAATACTTTTACCTTGCTATCAGGATATTGATTTAAATAAGGGATTTCCCAAGTATCATTATAGCCATCTCCGTTTGGTGTAAAGCCATTGGGTATAAACAAATCCAGTACTATAACATCAGATTCTTCTTCGTAATCGGGTTGCTGAAAACCTTGCGTTAGCATATCGCCATTTATGAAGGCGGTTTCAACCACACACATTTCTCCAATAGTGTATGAATTTGAAAAATTAGAATTCGCAAAATATCCTCCTGCTGAAGCTATAACGTTTGGTGTATTAAGTTGAGCCTTTGAGGCCAAATGCAACAACAAAAAAATGCAACAAAAAAGTAAGTGCAACTGTTTTTTTATATCAAATCTCATAGATGCTTTAATTTGTTTGATTTTTAAAAGTGGAGTCGGGCAATATGACCAAATGTATACTAATTATATACATTATGCAAACTTTTAATGAGCATTATAAAAACGCTACTAAAACATAAAAAAGCAACTTTGTGTTAATGGCAAAGGCAAACATTCACATTGGTAAGAAAATTAAAGAGATTTTAGATAAAACACCTATCAGTGTTGTTGATTTTGCCAAAAGCATCAACCTAAACCGAAACGGAGCTTATAAAGTATTTGAAAAAGAAACCATTGATACAAGACAATTACAAACCATCAGCAAAGTGCTCAATCACGATTTTTTTGCTTATTATGATGGTGCTGAGTCAATTGCTTCTAAAGAAAATAAATCTGAATATGGTTATGCTACTGAAATAGAATTGGAAGAGGTAAAATATGCTTTGTTAAAAATGAGTAAAACACTCGAAAGACTTGAACAGATATTACTTAAAAATACAAAGCCGAAAAAGCGGATGTATAAATAAATGTATTGAGTTATCAGTAAAAAATCCTTCTTGATAGGCCAGTTCCATACTACTGGAAGTGATTGAAAAAAGTCAGTTCGTACTTTTACAAGTTCAGCACAAGCGCATCGAGATAAGCACCATTCCAAATTTTTGGCGCTTTTAGCTACTGCATTTAAAGGTGCTATTCCCTAAAAATATAATAAAATACATTGCTATTCAAAATATTAACACTATATTTGCATTATAACACAACTTATGTTATAATGCAAATTTAAGTTACAATGGATAAGTTTTCGACATATTTAAAAGCAATTTTCGGAGTTCAATTAGCTTTAAAAGCAATTGACGCTAAAAAAGCAGCAACCTTACCTTATTATTTAAAGGTGAGTTATACGCTTTCCGAAGGAATTATAAATGGCTTAACTATAATTTTTGCAAAGCTAAATAATGAAAAAAACGCCACTCCTGCATTATTGGAAAAACAAGGAGAAATGCTAGAAAAGCTATTGAATGCTCCTGTGGTATTTGTTTTTGATAAACTAGAGGCTTACGAAAGAAAACGTCTGATAGAAAAAAAAATCGCGTTTTTAGAACCATTTAAACAAATCTATATCCCTTCCCTTATGCTTGAGTTAAATAATATTTCCAAGCGAAAAACTGAATATGAAATTAGCAACGATAAATTAACTACGCCTGCGCAAGTGGCTATTTTATTCCATTTGCAAGTAAAATCATTAAATAACCTGTCATTACAAGAAATTGCAGAATTATTAAATTATTCTCGAATGACCGTTACAAGAATAATAAGAGAGTTAGCCGCATTTGAATTTTGTGAGATAAAAGGAGGGAAAGAAAAATTTATAGAATTTAAAGATCAGGGCAAATTGCTTTGGGATAAAGTTCATAGCAGATTAAAATCGCCTGTAATTGATGTTTGGTACATTGAAGTGAGCATTCAGGTTAAGCAGTTTCTAAAATCGTATGACTCAGCGCTAGCAAATTACAGCGAATTATCAGAAGGGAGGCAAGCGACTTACGCTATTGGGAAAGATGAGTTTCGTAGGCTAAAAAATAAAGAGTTTGAAGGGAAAATAAATAAAAAATTTGGCGAGTATCGTATACAGGTATGGAGTTATAATCCATTACTTTTATCTCATCATAAAGAAGTAGATTGCTTATCTCTTTTTCTTTCGATGGAAGAAGATTACGATCCTCGTGTACAAATGGCATTAACCGAAATGATAAATAATATAAAATGGTTGTAGGATTAGATACCCTTAAAAAATACTTTGCTGGCTTCGAAAAGCATTATACCATTATTGGTGGAACAGCATGTGAAATAAAATTGGAAGGACAAGGAATTCCATTTAGAGCAACAAAGGATATTGATATGCTTTTAATTATTGAGGCATTAGATAACGATTTTTTAAAACAGTTTTGGCAGTTTATAAAAGATGGCGAATATCAAGAAAGACAATTTGAGCAAGGGGAAAGAAAGTTTTTTCGTTTCATTAAACCTAAGCAAGAAAACTTTCCGATAATAGTTGAGCTTTTTTCGAGAAAGCCAGAAACGATAGCATTACCAGAGGGATTTCATTTAACGCCAATTCCAACAGATGAAGAAATATCAAGTTTATCTGCTATGTTATTGCATGATGATTATTACGAGTTTACAATAAAAAATAGTAGTAATGACGATGGATTAACAATTGCAAATGAACCAGCGTTGTTATGTTTAAAAGTGAAGGCGTATTTAAACAATAAAAAAAGAAAAGACGATGGTCATGCAGTAAGGACAGAAGATATTGAAAAGCACAAGAAAGATGTTTTGAAATTGGCAGCTACTCTTGCAGGTACTTATGACGTTTCTCCACAAATAAAAGATGATTTAAAAAATTATATACAAACAGTAAAATCCGAAAATCCTGATGTTACTACAATAATAAAAGATTTAGGATTGGGAACAACTTCGCTAACTGACTTATTAGATTTAATAGAGAATACATTTATTTTAAAAGAATAAAAATGAAAGTACAATATTGTTCAGATTTACATCTTGAATTTCCTGAAAACAGAGCATTTATAAAGCAACATCCTTTAATACCCGTTGGCGATATTCTATTATTAGCGGGCGATATTTTACCTTTTGCATTGCTTAATAAGCCGTGTGATTTTTTTGATTTCGTGTCGGATAATTATGAAAAAATTTATTGGATACCGGGCAATCATGAGTACTATCAATACGACATGAAAGACGTATCCGATCCTTTAAACGAAAAAATAAAAGAAAATTTATTTTTAGTGGACAATCAATCCGTAAAAATTAAAGATGTTAATTTTATTTTCTCTACTCTATGGAGTCATATTGGTGAGCAAAACAGTTGGAAGATACAACAAAGTGTTTCGGATTTTTTTGTGATTAAAAATAATGGTTGTAATCTAACGGCATTAGAGTTTAATGAATTACATAAAAAATCTTTAACGTTTTTAGAGACCGCACTTTCTGAACATCATGATGAAAAAAATGTAGTGGTAACTCATCATGTACCAACATTAATGAATTATCCTGAACAATATAAAAGCAGTCCAATTAATGAGGCATTTGCTGTTGAGTTATTTGAGCTTATATCAAACGCAAATATTAGTAATTGGATTTACGGTCATCATCATGCTAATACTCGACCATTCAATATTAGCAATACCCAAATGTTAACGAATCAATTAGGTTACGTTAGACACAATGAAAATAAACTATTTCAAAGAGATTTGTTTTTTGAGATATAAAAATTAAGATTTAAAGTTTAGTTAATTTACTTAGCAAAGAAACAATATCTTGTATATGGTAATGTCGAACCAACAATATATTTGAAGAAAAAAACATCAAACTTGGACATATACTTGTATTGTTATTGAAGGAGCCACGCAGATTTTCTATTGACATTGATATAATTGAAAAGGGAAAAGCGAAAGATTTCGCAAGTACGTTTGACGCTATTGTAAAAAACTCGCCATTCACAAAATGGAAGCACCCATTTATTGGTCTACAAATAACATAGGATTTTGGCAAAAATCTGCTCAATCAAATGTGCAAGTTATGTGCAAGTTATTTGCAGGTTTTAGGGTAAAAAGTGACTTTTTAGCTTAAAATAAGCAACGTTAACTGTTGCAGGAAAAACCAATTATTACTATATTTGTAGCCTTGTACAGCGTGTTTAAGCTGTAAGGGCCTATAGCTCATTCGGTTAGAGCAACAGACTCATAATCTGTGGGTGCTTGGTTCGATTCCAAGTGGGCCCACGTCACCCTAAAAGCCCCTGAATAAGGGGCTTTTTTTTAGATTATTGAATTTCTTTTTGAATCTTCCAAACAAATGTATCGAAAAATGTATTTTCTGCAAGTTTCGATAATTTAGATATCTTTACTACATGAAACAGTATGTAAATCGCACAGAATATATATCAAGTTTACTTGCATACAAGGACAAAGATTTAATCAAAGTGATTAGCGGACTGAGACGTTCTGGAAAAAGTACGCTTCTTTCAATGTTTCGTGATCAACTCTCAGACTTAGATATAGAAGGTAATCAAATTCATTCATACAATTTCGAGTTACCAGAAAACTATTTGAATAAAACTTGGAATGAACTCTATTTTGAAATCAAGGAAAAGTTAATTCCGAATAAACAGAATTACATCTTTCTTGATGAAATTCAAAATATACCTAGTTTTGAAAGATTAGTGGATGGTTTATTTGCTTCGGAAAACACTGATGTCTACGTAACTGGCTCAAATGCATACCTCCTTTCCAGTGAACTCGCCACGTTGTTAAGTGGTCGCTACGTTGAAATTTCTATATTACCCTTTTCATTTAAGGAATATTTAAGCGCAAGAAAAATAGATTTCTCAAATAAATACCTCAATTATGAAGCTCTATTTTTTGACTATGTAAATGAAACCTCTCTACCGAAAGGAACTGTAATTCGCGAAGAGGGCATGGATAAAATAATGGAATATTTGGAAGCTATTTATACTACAATTATAGAAAAGGACATCACGCAAAGACATCAAATCAATGATAAACGTGCTTTTAACAACATCGTGAAATTCATGGCATCCAATATCGGCAGCGCACTCTCGCCTAACAATATTTCAAAAATCCTTAAAAATGACGGACAAACAATACATCATTCAACGGTTGAAAAATACCTAGATTATTTGATTGAGAGTTTTGTGTTTTATAAAGTGAATCGTTTTGACCTAAAAGGAAGGAAACAATTGGCTACGCAGGAAAAATATTACTTAGTAGATGTAGGATTGTTAAATATTCTAATGGGAAAAGATAGAAGCAGTAATCGTGGACATATTTTGGAAAATATTGTTTATCTTGAATTGCTTCGAAGAGGTAACAAAATCTGGACAGGGACAGATAGAACTTCTGAAGTTGATTTCGTATGTAGAACGCCTTTAGGAGACATTAACTATATTCAAGTTGCCTGGCTACT
>CAMCYR010000014.1 GCA_945885475.1 Chitinophaga pinensis | reverse complement strand
GATGTGTTCTTGACTTTGCTGAACAACTCAGTTGCGAGTTGCTGCATTGGATTGGGTTCTTTTTTCTCTTTCATGTTTGTATAGATTAAATTAATAAATTTTATTTAATCTAATACAATCTATCTTTACACAAAATTATTTACACCCTCAAGCAAATCAATAAAACCATAAATTTAATCTTCGAAAGGTATAGTAGAAAACAATAGAGTAATTGTTCCGCTTACATCTACATTTTTTTTGTTTGGTTTGACAACCACTTCCCCTCTGAACTTATCTTTTTTAGGAAGAATAACGTACCCGGGAATCCACTTATCAATTTGCTTTATGAATTTCAAACAATTCAAATGTAAATTATTCAACTCGTAGGTTCCTGTTTTATTGTCGTAAGTTGCAGGAACACCTTTTACCATCATGGTCGGACTTTTGTCCTTTATATATACTTTACCATTCTCCAGAATTTTCAGTTCCATCACGACCGTATCCTTGGTTTTACCTTTCATGTCAATCACTTTTTTACTGAAGCAAGCGTTGAAATACGTATTATAATTAAAAGGAGATGCATACCCTTCTACTACAGGGAATGGCTGGTATTTTTCAACATTGATCATGGCGTCTTTGCTTTCAACAACATTGTACCTATTAAAATTACAAATCGCTTTTACATATACTTCAGCATCTTTAACTTTTACAATTTTTATTGTGCCACGTAGCTGCGTTGTATCTGTTTGTGAAAACACAAAATACGGTGAAAAAAGAAAAAGAAAAAGAAAATATTTTTTGATTGTATTATTCATAATGTTTTTTTTCTCGACTCCGCTCGAAAGGACAGTTGTTTCTCGACTCCGCTCGAAATGACTTAGGACAAACACTTTTCTTACTTATATTCATCTTGTTCTCGACTCCGATCGAAATGACAATCGATTTGTCAGTTCGAGTAGCGGAACGGAGTAAAGCGTATCGAGAACGCTTCTCGATACATTCCTCCTTTTGTCGGAATTACTCGAAGTGACATTATCTATTGAATTTCGACATTTAAACCTTTCTCTTGACAGTAGCACTGCTCGAAATGACAGTTGTTTCTCGACTACGCTCGAAATGACAGTTGCACTGCTCGAAATGACAAGCTTCCCAATTCTATTATCAAAAATTAAAATAGGCTTTCATCTCCTCTACCGTTTCAAACTTTTGATTTACTTTGTTCAACACCAACTCTTTTGCAGCACCTGTAATGGAACTAAACTGCTCCGGCTTCAACCAATAAAGCACTCCACTCTCAACGGTCCAAAGCATATTTTTAGATTTCGGATTGAATGACAATCGTGTAACGGGGTTTTTAGTAAAGGTAAACAATCCGTTTTTTTCTTTGTCCACCAAATACACATCGTAGCACATTAGTTTTTTATTCAAATCATTTTTAAGGCTTGCAGAACACACAACACCTGTTGGATATACACTGGGATGGTCGCAATTAAAAACACCAAAACTACTTACAGAAAACATCCGTATCACTTTTTCTGCCGTTTCCATTTCCTTATACAACTTGTCCATTCGTTCCCTATTCGCTTTCAGCAAAGCTTCTTGTTTCGCCTTAAAAGCAACTATTTTTGCCTGATAAACTTCTTCAATACGTTTTTCTTCCACAATCCGTTTATCAAGAGTCGATTTATATTTATTAAATTTTTCCTGATAACTAAGCATGGCCTTTTCATAATTTTTCCCCTCAAAAACAGGATAAACAACCAAATCGTATTTCTTCAATCCTTTCAGCAATGTCAGGTTGTAATTCAGCCCTGCAATTGCACCTTCTTTAATTGTGGCTTCATCCCATATTATGTCGTACATCGATTTATTAAAATTTTTATTTTCGTCACCGACCTCAAATAACAAACCTTTATAAACCGTTAATTCTGGAAACTCATTCGCATCCACCTCGATATTAAAGGTATATTTTCCCTTTTTATAAGGAGCAGGTTTCAAAGGTTCTTTTGCAGGCTGAGGGAGCGAGACCAAGTCCGCTTCCTTTTCTTTTTTTGCTTCTACCTTTTTTACTTCTAGGTTTATATATTCTGGCGTTTCTTCCAGCTTCGTTATTTCAATTGTTTCAGACAGCTTATTTTTAGTGGCTACGGAAGACGGTTTCACTTTATCTTTCCCGAGACAAGTCCAGTTATTTTTAAGCGTATCTAACTTATAAAAATTGTATTGAGCGCCATTTTGATCAGATACCATTTCAAAGGAAATTTCTTTTTTGGGAGCGATGTTTACTTGTTTTCCATTTTGATAC
The DNA here is from genome assembly GCA_945885475.1 of Chitinophaga pinensis. Taxonomy (GTDB): domain Bacteria; phylum Bacteroidota; class Bacteroidia; order 2-12-FULL-35-15; family 2-12-FULL-35-15; genus 2-12-FULL-35-15. Next base: position 58,126 of record CAMCYR010000014.1, on the reverse strand, counting down.
GCCAAAACCTCAATCATTCCCGCAGATTCAAACTGATATTTAATTCCGGCACTATCATAGGTCATTGGAATACCGGACACAAAAAAATCAGCAGCATCATGAAATTCACGGTATAAAAATTCTACTTCTCCATTTAAGGCCTTACCCTTTTCGTCAACAAATGCGTTTTTAGGAATCGTAATTACAGAACCTGTTTTGTAATTTAACGTTGCACCCTTTTCTGCAATCACCTTATAAGTGGTATACCTTACGTTCAACCCTTCAATCGGTGGACTGATACAAGGTTTTGCTTCTTCAGATTTATAAAAAGCTTGTAAAGCAACACTATCTGCGACTTGCGCGGATGAATTGACAAGCGGCTGATCTGATTTTGTATTTTTAGTTGTCAGCAAAACGGTTCCAACAAGTGCGACGGTCAGCGCTACAACTCCAGAAAGGAACCAGGGTTTCTTAAAAAAAGGTTTTGCTCCACTGAGGACACTCTGTTTTAAAACCGAATCAAAGTTTTTACGCTTAAGAATTTCTTCTGAGCTAATCTTTGGTCGGTTTAAATTCACTTTTCGGTTCATTTGTTTTTTTATTATTTCTAATTTTTAGTTTTCGTATGCTACGTTTAAAACGTCATTGCTATTTCAGTTTAAGTACTAGCATACTTACAGCTTGCTTCATTGTCTGCCCCATCGCAGAAAAGGGAATTACGCTCTCTATGCTATTTTAGTTTTAATTCATAATTCCATTTACTTTATTATTTTCTTCAGCTTCTCAAGTATTCTGTAGGTCTTCACTTTTGCATTGTTCTCTGTAATTTCTAATAAAAGACCTATCTCCTTAAAAGAACGTTTTTCAAAAAAGCGCATTTCAATTAACTTTAATTCATCTTCTGGAAGTTCATTCCCGATAATGTCCACAATTTTATCATGGTAGTGATCGATCTTTGTTTCTTCCATCTCCTCGATCATTCCGTATACGCCGAGCGAATCGATATTTACGGTACGCTGCTTTTGTGCCCGGTAAACATTATTTACTTCACTGGATGCAATACGGTATAACCAAGAAGCAAAAGGCACACCACGAAACTCATATTTATGTATGCTTTCCAATGCTTTGATAAAAACCTGCTGTGTCGCATCAAATGCTTGTTCTTTATCGTCTACACGCTGATAAATATATCTGAAGATCTGTTCATAATACGCATCATACAAACCAGCAAACTTTGAAGGCTCCTTTTGGGAAGCCTCTACCATAGCCTGTTCTGCGACTAAGTCGTTTTGCGTTGCATGATATTTTGATGTTTCGATCATATACTATTTTTGCATTTCAATACCCTTATAACGTCAATATTTAAAAAAGATACCGATTCATTTGAAATTTTATCGGCATACTGTATGCTACGCGCACAAATTTAACATTTTTGATCCCAGGAGCCCCTTTCGGCAACATAGATACTCTTCTTAAACTTTATTTCCTAAAAAGATACAAGGTAAAAGTAATTAAAAGAAACAGGATCTACCTCAATGGAGGAATCAGGGATTTGCGATGAAATTCCGATTTACTTAATTAAGTAACAAATCATAAGTACTATAAAAAATACTTACTTTTGCTGCTCTCAATTCAAAATTATGATAAAAGCAAACGACCCTTCATTGAAATCCTGGATAGAAGTTCAGCCTAACAGCGATTTCCCGATACAAAATTTACCTTTCGGTATTTTCAAAACACAAAGTTCGAGTCCGCGTGTTGGTATTGCTATTGGCGACCAGGTGTTGGACCTAGCTATTTTAAACAAGCTGGGCTTTTTGGACAAGCTAAAAATTGACAATTCGATTTTTACGAACCAATATCTGAATGATTTTATTGCTTTAGGAAAAGCAACAACCGCTGCTGTGCGTGAATTAATTTCGCATTTATTAAATGAACACACCCCTGATCTTCGCGACAATAAAGAAGCGCGAGCAAAAGTATTTCAATCCATCAGTAATGTGCAAATGCAACTGCCTGTAAGAGTTGGTGATTATACCGATTTTTATTCCAGCATCGATCATGCAACAAATGTTGGAACGATGTTCCGCGATCCGAGCAATGCTTTGTTGCCGAACTGGAAACATTTACCTGTAGGTTATCATGGCAGAGCTTCTTCGATCGTGATATCAGGAACAGAAATTCACCGCCCGAAAGGACAAACAAAGCCCAATGAAAATGAACCGCCCGTTTTTGGTCCATGCCGTCTACTGGACTTTGAATTGGAAACGGCATTCATAATCGGAAAAGAAACAAAACTCGGAGAAAGTGTCAGCACTTCCGGAGCCGAAGAACACATTTTCGGAATGGTATTGTTCAACGATTGGAGCGCAAGAGATATTCAAACATGGGAATATATTCCACTCGGACCATTCCTATCGAAGAATTTTGCATCAACGGTATCACCATGGGTGGTTACGATGGATGCGCTGGAGCCATTCCGTGTGCCCGGATACACCCAAGATCCAAAAGTTTTACCCTATCTGGAATACAGCGGTGATAAAAACATTGATATACATCTGGACGTTTTCATTCAACCCGACAAAGGTGAAGAGAACCTTGTATCGCAATCCAATTACAAGTTTATGTACTGGACAATGGAACAACAATTAGCACACCACACCATAAACGGCTGCAACATCAATGTCGGCGACATGATGGCTTCCGGAACAATCAGCGGTCCTACTCCGGATTCATACGGATCGATGTTAGAAATCTCCTGGAGAGGAACGAAACCTGTAAAGATGTCGGATGCTACGGAACGTAAATTCATAAACGATAACGACAGTGTGATCATTCGCGGATACTGCGAAAAAGAGGGACTTCGTATCGGTTTTGGAGAAGCGAAAGGAAAAATTCTACCTGCTCTGTAATTCGATGAAAGCCTTATCGATCATCGGAATGGTTTTGAGTTTCGCATCGTTCTTATTAAGCTTTGCGATTATTGATATCACTTACTACACGGAATGGGGGACTGAGCATCCGGGGATAAAACCGGGCATAATCAATTTGATCATTTCTTTATTTTTTTTAGCCTTCTCGATTGTCGCCTGTATTTTTGCTTTCAGGAAAAAGAAACGTTAAAAAAACAGCAGCACTAAAAAAAATCATCCTGAATTGGTAACAAAAGATTAGAGGCAAAACTAAATATCAGAGCACCTGTGTCTATTTTTTTCTGATTCTTTTTTACAAAAATAATAAGTAGTATTTACTGTAGAATGGCGCAAAAAAATGCCCCTTTTTTCAAAGGGGCATTTTTTGAATGAGCTATCATGAATTATCTGATCATCAACTTTTTTGTTATCACCTCTTTGCCAGATTTAAAAGTAACGAAGTACACGCCACTTTGCAAATGAGATAGATCTGCTTCAATACTTTCAGCAGTCAGATTTTTGAATTCATAATTAAAAACACTTTTTCCAAGAACATCATAAATCACAACGGCACCATTTTCCTTCGAGGTCATATTGATATCAATAAAAACATGACCATCCGTTGGATTTGGATATACGTTCAAGGTCGTATTTTCAGTCAGAATATAATCGTCAACACCGCTCGTTAATCCAACAGTAAATTGCTGATAAATTTGTCCGCCAAAATCAGCACCAAATGTTTTTATAACCGTTGCAGGAGTCACCTTTTTGAAACGTAAATAACCAGTACCCTGAGCAGTATTTGCCCAGAAGGATAAACCATCTTCACCCGAGTCGGTTAACTCAAACGTATAACATCCATCTACCAAAGAGACCGTATCTTTATAAATAGTATTTGCAGCTAAGGTTGTGCCATACCTTGAAGCGATAATTGTTCCCGCATCATCTTTTAGTGTATACAGATTTTCATAGGGTCGGTTATTCGTTCGGAATTCGATTACAAATTGTGATGGCATTACCACAGGATAGGTATACTTATTTACTTTGGTATTATTATAGGCATATTGATCCGCTCCGCCATTCGGATTACTCAGCGTCACTGTAAAATCAGTAGCTCCAGTTGCCCAATTAAATGTGCCCAATGTAACCGTTGCAATTTCCATAAATTTCAAACTACCAGTCCAATTGTATACAGAAGGTGTTGCACCATTCATTCCGTAAGTAATTGTTAAAGAGGTTAAAGTAGTTGATCCCGTATTTTTTATTTTTATGATTGGCGAAGTACAAACAGGATTGTAACGCATCCACATCTGATCTTTGCTGGGTGAAAGAATATCTTCAATAGCGGCATCCAAGGTAAAATTGGGAGCACTGTAACTTACTAATTGATCTTCAATCTGATAATAATCCCAGCCGCCAGTGTGCGTATACGCCTGCACATCGTGATCTAAACTAACTGTTCCACCAGGCGTTGTAAAAGGAGTAAGTTCCCAATCGTAGGTCCAGACTTCTGCACCGGGACACCAGTTTGAGCGGTCGTAAACCCATGTTCCACCTTGCGGATATAAAGGATTTACATCACAATTATCTCTCCAAACCAATTTAGAAAACTGCTGCACGCCATTCACTTTGAAGTAATGCGTTTTGGCGCAAAATTCAGCACAATTTTCAGGCGTATCCATTCCATGACCTGTAATTCGTGACTTCCAACGTGTAGAGAAAGCATTTACAGGAATATTTCTGATCAATGCAGGTAAATAATTATCGATCGGGTCGCCGGGAACACCATAATTAAATCCACCGTTCCATAAATTCTGAATCCCCACAACATCGCGCGGCGGCGTTCCTTCGATCATTAAGAATTTCACATCCAATAATTCCTGCCAGTTTCCAGCTGCCAGATGAACACTGTCGGCCAATAACGTTCTGTAATCACTCACGTCAAAGGTCCATGTCCATCCTGAACCCAAGCTCAAGCCATTTCCATAAGGAGTAATGTATCTTGCTAATTCGTAACGCAGTATTTGCGGAAACTTTCGATACCAATCATAATAAACCATATGCAGCGTGCTATCAGGAGCAACCAAACTTGAATCGATAGCAACACCTGCTGCATTGAAAATGTAATTATTATAATAAGATGGCCAAACAGTTAACGAATCTGTCGCGACACCCGGATTACTTGTTGAATCGGCATACATCACAATCTGAACGGGTGCATTCATGGTAGAATCAACAATCAAAGTAGAATCGATAAGGGTTGTAAATACGCCTTGCTCAAAAGTGATATTCGGACGCAAGGTGGTTTGAGAAAAGTTAGTACTGATCTCAGATGCTGCTTTTAAAGGATTATCAACGCTGACCAAAGAAGCATTCGGATGTATTCCGGGAGCAGCATCAGCAAATGTTGAATAATTTCCATCATCACACTGATAATATAAAGCCAAATTTGCATAATTCGGGTGCAATACATCGATTTGCTTATTCATGGATAATTGAATAGTTGTAGCATCTAATTCAACATTAAAAACAGCGAACTCATCGATCTTTCCTTCATAGGTTTGAGAACCGCCCCAATTCCCTCTACCGATCTTAAATGTTTTTATTCCGTTCATCGGTTTTACTTTCGCTGTTCCACTATGCCAAAGCAGGCCGTTCAAATAAACTTTCATTGAACCTGTTGCTACATTTTTAGTGAATGTCCAGTAATTCCATTGTCCTTTAATTTCAGCTGTGATAGCCGCTTTATTGATTCGGTCGTAGGAGGTCCCTGCAAAACCGGCATCCCAATATACATTACTGTCGCTCCATGGTAAATGACTGTTCAGTAATCGATTTCCTAAGGAATCAACTGCTTCGAATGCGGTGCTGTTCATTGGCATTGCAGGAGATCCAAAACACCAAAAAGCGACTGTAACGAATGAATCGATCGCGACTAAATTCGTATTCATTGGCACCTCCACATATCCGTAAGTATGAAAAGAAGCAACACGATCAGTTCCAGAGTTTGTTAATCCGGAATTAAAAGATGTCGTACTTGCAGCAACAACATTATCTAATGCTGTAGCCGTATTCTGATAGGTTATGTCAATCAATAAATTAGAAATACCGTCCCAATTGAATGGTGTCGTTAACTGTAAACTATTCCATCCCAACAATGCAAACTGGGTATTCTGAGAGTAAACGTTTGTAAAACCGGAATTATTAAAAGTCGCTTGGTCAAGAGAATCCAGCGCAACCGCTTTTATTTTGATTGTCATATTCTGCATTTGAGCACCAAGTGATTGCAGATAAAATTGCAAGCCCGTAATATTTCCGGCAGTCATTCCGGCTGCTGAAATTTCACTTGCTTTCCATAAATATTGTGTGCGTGAAACGGGAGCAGATGCTCCGAAAGGGAACGTATTATTCGTTGTACCAGCCCCAACTGAAAAAGTATTCAGTGAACTAGTATCGATGTGTACAGCATTGTATTGCCAATTTGCATCATACGAATAGGATGGTGTGTTCATATACATGATACTATCGGGCGACGCACCGTTCACATTATAAATCGGCTGGTGAACCAATGAAGAATCCAACAATCCGGTATGGTCGTAGAGGTAGGTATAGGTTAAATAATCCCATTCACCGCAAGCCGGACTTTGAGCAGGATTACATTTCAGCGTATATTTCATGAGAATCTTCTCAAATCTGGTGGTGTCGGATGGAAATACAAACCATGCATTTTGAGGTGTACCAAAAGCGAATGTCTGAACAACAACAGTATCTCCAGGATTAGCTGCGGCATCAATACTATTAAAGAATAATAGTGAGAATGTTAAAAAAAGTATTTTTTTCATTGGTAACTATTTAAATTTTTAGTAAGCTAAAATAACTAAAAAAATTAATTGCGACAAAAAAAATGCTACACAGCAAGCAATTCAATGAGACAACTACATGCTATAGTAAGAAGCTTGGCAAGAATAGCTTCTCCAAAAATAATTACCCTCAGATTTGATAAAAATTAGTATAATTTGCATTATCTCTAAAAAATAGTATCTTAGTCATCAGAAACAATAGTAAACTAAAACAATCACATGAAACAATTACTCCTCTTAATAACTTTCATATGTGCATTCACTTATCCATCATTCGCTGATAAAAAGAAGTCGGACGGAAAGAATTCGGATGAAAAAATCAATATTATTGAAAATAAAGGCCAATGGGATTCAGAAATTAATTACATGGCTAAAATTGGAGGTGGAAATGTTTGGTTTAAAAATAATAGCTTCACCTTCGAATTCTTCAATCAAGAAGATATTCAAAAACTACATGCAGCAACTCACGGGAAATACGCTCCATCATTGACTGACAGAATAAGGCAACATGCTTATTCACTAAATTTTGTGAATACCAACACGGATGTAAAAATGAAGTCAAACGAAAAGTTTGATTTTTACCACAACTATTACATTGGAAATGATCCAAGCAAGTGGGCTTCTAACGTAAAATTATTTGGTGAGATTGAATACGCTAGCCTTTATGATGGTGTGGATGTAAAAATTGGAACATCAAAGGAAGGATATTTTAAATATGATTTCGTAGTTCATGCAGGAGCAGATGCATCTCAAATAAAATGGTCGTATAATGGAATTGAGCCCCTCCTAAAAAACAATAAAATTATTTTAAATTCGAATGCAGGAGAAATTGTGGAATCTCTGCCAGAAGTATACCAATGGATTAGAGGAGAAAAAAAATTAGTTGATTGTCAGATTTTATTGAATAACAAAACGATAAGTTTAAATTTCCCGCAAGGGTATGACACACAGTTCGATTTAATCATTGATCCAACTGTAATTTTCTCTACATATACCGGTTCCACTGCTGATAACTGGGGATATACTGCTACAAACGACAGTAGAGGAAACGCATACGGCGGTGGAGTTGTTTTTAGCGCTGGATTTCCAGTTTCTGTCGGAGCGTTTGATAATACGTTCAGTGGTGGCGGATCAATTACAGATATCGGTTTAATTAAATATTCACCCAATGGTGTAAATCGATTATTTGCTACTTATCTTGGCGGAACAGGAAGTGAATCACCGCATAGTTTAATTGTAGATAGCCAAAACAATATTATTATTTATGGTACGACCTCCTCCTCCAACTTTCCCGTTTCAGCAGGCTGCTATGATAACACGTTTAATGGTGGCCTAAGCACTTTAATGGATGGCTACATTTCTTATTCGGCAGGAGTCGATATTTTTGTCACAAAACTTGATACTGCAGGAATTAGCTTATTAGGCTCCACTTTTATTGGTGGCAGCGCCAATGAAGGATTTAATAATTCAGCTACTTTGTACTACAATTATGGTGATGAAGCAAGAGGCGAGGTCATCGTTGATGCCAACGATAATATTATTGTTGCTTCTTGTACACAGTCTTCCAATTTCCCTTCAACAGCTGGAGCAGTATCGACTGCTTTGCAAGGAGCACAAGATGGTGTTGCCTTTCAATTAAGCCCTAACTGTAGTAGTTTAACTTGGTCAACTTATCTCGGTGGTGCAAATACAGATGCGGCTTATGGGCTAAAAGTTAACCCTATTAATGGAAATGTATATGTGTGTGGTGGAACAAAAAGTAATAACTTCCCTACTATACCAGGAACGATTCATCCTGTGCAAATTGGCGGTACTGCAGATGGATTTGTTGCTGCATTAAATCCTGCGAATGCTTCTCTTGTAACTGGAAGTTATTTAGGAACGACAGGTTATGATCAAGCATATGCGATTCAAATTGATAGTGATGGCGATGTTTATTTAATGGGACAATCAACAGGTGCTTATCCGGTTGTTGGTTCAGTTTATAGCAATCCGGGGTCATCTCAATTTATTCATAAAATAAATCCATCTTTAACGAGTACAATTTGGTCAACTGTAATCGGAAGTGGAACAACAGCAACAATTAATATTTCACCTGTAGCCTTTCTTGTAGATTATTGCAAAAACATCTACATATCTGGATGGGGTGGATCAATTAATGCAGGATATGGAAATGGAACAACAACTGGTCTGCCTGTTACCGCAGGAGCATATGATGTTACGACTGATGGGAGTGATTTTTATTGCATGGTTTTAGAACGAAATGCAGCCTCTTTATTATATGGTACTTTCTTTGGTGGCTCAGGTGCGGAGCATGTTGACGGCGGAACAAGTAGATTTGATAACAATGGAACCATATATCAAGCTGTTTGTGCTGGATGTGGAGGCACTAGTTCATTCCCAACTACACCTGGTGTTTGGTCTCCGACAAACAGCAGCTCAAATTGTAATTTAGGTTTGTTTAAAATGGAATTTAATTACAATGGCATACAAGCGGATGCAAATGCAGCACCCAATATAATTGCTTGTGACCCACCATACGATGTAAATTTTGTTGGTTCTTTACCAGCTGTTCAACACATTTGGGATTTTGGCGACGGATCACCAATTTCAACTCTTTACAATCCGATACACACCTACACCGGATTAGGAATATTCAATGTCATGTATGTTGCTATTGATTCTTCTACGTGTAATATAGCGGATACGGTTTATTTAACCGTTGAGATATTAGCTGCTGAAGTATTTTCTACTACCTTAAATATCCCTCCATATAATCCATGTGTTGATAGTATTTTTAATGTGAATTTAGAATTTACCGGAACAGGTGCTGATTCTTTATTTTGGAATATGGGCGATGGTACAACTTTTATTAATGACACAACTATCAACTATAGCTATTTGGCTGATGGCACCTATATTATATCTTTAACAGCTTGGGATTTTGTTTGTGGCAATATTGAAACAATTACGGACACGGTGTATTTTAACAGTTCCATATTGGATGCTACAGCAAATGCAGCTCCTAATATCATTCAGTGCGACCCACCATTTGATGCAAACTTTACAGGCTCCTCCTCCCCCCAACATTATTGGAATTTTGGTGATGGAACGCCCACTTCTTCGGTCGCGAACCCGACCCATACGTTCACGACCCTTGGTAATTATACTGTAATGTATGTTGCAATCGATTCAAGCACATGTAACATAACAGATACAGTATACCTTAGTGTACAAGTAATAGAAAGAGAAAATTTTGCAGCCACTTTTTCACCAGTAGCTCCGCAACCATGCTCGGATACAGTATTTGTAAATGTTGACTTCACAGGAACCGGTGCCGATTCTTTAATTTGGAATATGGGAGATGGAACACTATTTACAAATGATACAATAATTAATTATTATTATACAGTACCCGGTTCTTATACAATACTTCTTACAGCGTATGATTATGAATGTGGAAGTGTAGGAACTATTAGTCAGACAGTAGTAGTTGATGAACCTACTCTATCAGGCAGCACACTCATTCCAAACGTATTTACGCCCAATGGAGATGGAGAAAATGATCGCTTTCAATTATTATTTTCATCCGTTCCCGGAATAAACCCAGCCCAATATTATAGTGAATATTCAATGGAGATTTTTAACCGTTGGGGAAAGAAAATATTTGAATCAAGTTCAGATAGTTGGGATGGTAAAATAAATGGAACAGCTGCGAGTGATGGTGTTTATTTCTATATAATAAAATACAAGGAAGTATGTTTTGATACCAGTCAAAAAATTAAAACGGGACATGTTACATTACTAAGATAAAAGAATATATTATTGTCTAGTCCTGAAAAAAATTGACCTCGAAAGAAAATTCTTTCGAGGTTTTTTTCTTCCATTTCTTTAATTTTATTTTTAAAATTACAGCAGTATCATCTTACCTATGTCCATTTCAAAAATGACAGGAAATCCCAATGGCAGTGGTAATTTTTGATACTTGTCTATTTTTGCTAGCGGAAGAAAAAAATAGAATTAAAATTTTCTCTAAGGAAATTAAAATTCCTAAAATTAAATTATAAAACAAGATTAATAAAAACAGCAATCCCTAAAAAAATTTAGCATTTTGTTTATTGGATTTACCTCGTAAAACAAAAGAATAATAAACAAAATTGAGAAAATAAAAACGATGGAATGAGTATTCCTCTCCAAGCATAAAAGAGTATACTAGCAATTGATAAAATGCTCTTTTGAAATCACAAACCAGCAATCGCGAAAACAACAGAATGATTGGTACAAAAATGAAAATACAAAAAGGAGAACCAAATACAACTGGTAGTTTAATTTTAATACGTCATACCTAAATTATAAAAAACGAAACTCCAAATATCAGCATATTCTTCAATTTGTTTTGACGTAGGTTTGCCTGCACCATGTCCGGCGTTTGTATCTATTCTTACCAATACAGGATTCAAACCCTTCTGCTTTTCTTGTAAAGTAGCAATAAATTTAAATGAATGCGCTGGCACAACTCGATCGTCGTGATCTCCGGTGGTTACTAATGTTGCAGGATATTCCACTTCTTTGATGTTATGGAGAGGAGAATATTTAACGATACAATCAAACTCTTCTTTATTTTCACTAGAACCATAATCACTTGTCCAGGCCCAGCCAATAGTGAATTTATGAAAACGCAACATATCTAGAACACCCACTGTAGGTATTGCCACTTTGGCAATATCAGGACGTTGCGTCATAACCGCTCCGACCAATAAACCACCGTTTGATCGACCATGAATTGCAAGTTTAGAAGAAGCTGTATATTTTTCTTTTATCAAATATTCTGCAGCAGCTATAAAATCATCAAATACATTTTGCTTCTGACATTTTGTTCCCGCCTTATGCCAATCTTCACCATAGTCGCCGCCACCACGTAATCCGGGAATCGCATAAATACCGCCGTTTTCTAAAAAAACCGCTCTGTCAATCCTAAATTCTGGCGAGTAATACGAATTAAACCCACCATACCCAAAAAGGAAACAAGGATTTGTTCCGTCTAATTTAATTCCTTTTTTATACGTAATAAACATCGGAATTTTTGTCCCATCTTTACTTGGATAAAACACCTGCTTTGTTTCATAATTATCAGACTTAAAATCAATTTCCGGCTTAAACCAGATGACCATTTTATCAGTCGACATATTATACTTATAAACAACATCGGGTGCTGTAAATGTTTTATACGTAAAGAAAGCTAAACTATCATGCATATCACTATCAAACCCATCAATTTTACAAACGCCTGGCAATATGATTTCTTTCTCTTTCTTGCCTTTCATATCGAATACAAATAATCGAGATGTTACATCTTTTAAATATTTCGCAACAAATTTTCCATTCGAAACAGAAACACTCTCTAATAAATCAGAAGATTCTGGGATAATTTTTTTCCAATTTTCATACGTCGGCTTACCATGGATATCTATTTCCAATAATTGATATTTTGGTGCACCTTTATCGGTAACGACAAACAATTTTGTTCCTTCGTTATGAATTATACCATAATTGTTTTCGAAATTATTTACTAAAGGAATAAAATCTGAATTTGGCTTATCTAGCTCTTTTACAGAAAGAGATATTCCACTTGTTGATTCAGAACCATAAAGTAAAAGAATTTTTTCATCCTCCGTTATGCCAGCTGAAAAATTCCGTAAGGGATTTTTTTTATCCTCATAAATTAAAACATCTTTACTCTGAACATCACCTATTTTATGATAATAAACTTTATGGAATTCGTTTTTATTTGACAATTCACTTCCACCAGCCTTCGGAGCATCATAAGCACTGTAATAGAAACCATCGCCTTTCCAAGCAATATCCGAAAATTTCACCCACTTAATTTCATCCGCTAATTTTTTTCCAGTTTCAATTTCCATAGTATAAATTTCACTCCAATCACTACCAGCACGGTTGATACTATATGCTAAATATTTTCCACTTTTACTAATACCTAAACCACCTAAAGAAGCTGTCCCATCAGCTGCTAATGTATTCGGATCTAACAAAATTTTCGGACTTCCTTTCAATCCCGTTTGAACATACAAAACGCTCTGATTTTGAATCCCATCATTTTTATAGAAAAAATAATTTTTCCCTTTTTTAAAAGGAGCAGACACTTTCGCGAAATTCCAAATCTTCGTCAGACGCTGTTTCAATTTTTCACGGAAAGGAATCGTAGCCAAATAATCAAGGGTTACTTTGTTTTGAGCTTTCACCCATGCTCCTGTTTCTTCTGACCGATCATCTTCTAGCCATCTATATGGATCAGGAATTTTAGTACCAAAATAGGTATCTACCGTATCCGTTTTTCGCGTCAGGGGATAATTCAATTTAATAGGTTCATTTACCATAAATGCGAATGCAACTAAGAGGCATGCTGCAATAAAAAGAAAAGGGATTATTTTTTTTAGCATAACTAATATTATTTACCCAAAAATAAGAAAATTAACGAGGCATTTCTACAAAATGCTTACACCTCTTTAAGATTGATGAATAATACAGAAATAGCCAACAGTTATTTTCTATTAATAAACATCAAAAAGAAGAAAAAAAACTACCTTTATCATCCTAAAACAATTTTATGAAAAAGATAGTATTTGCATCCATTATTTGTCTATCAATCTATTCCTGCGGTGGCGATTCTAAAACGACAGAAACAAAAACCGCTGCTGACATGAATCCTCCATTTGATAAATACAAAGAGCAGTTTATAGAAAATCTTTGGAAAGCATACCCAGGTTGGGCAAGCAGTCAAGGATATCATAAATACGACAGCATATTAATTGTACCGAATGAAGAAGCAAGAACAAAAGAATTAACATTTGTAAAAGCGAATTTAGATTCACTTAAATTATTTGATATTAATGGTTTATCTGATAAAAATAAAACGGACTATTACATGATAGAAAACCAGTTAAAATCAACAGCATGGTCTATCAATGAGCTAAAATCATATGAGTGGAATCCTTCTGAATACAATGTTTCTGGTGCTTTCGCTGAAATTTTAAATGGCAATTATGATTCTTTAGATATTCGTTTGAGAAATTTTTATTTAAAAATGAGTAACATTCCTGCTTTTTATGAAGCCGCTAAAAAGAACATTAAAAACCCAACAATTGAGCATACACAATTGGCGATTGATCAAAACTTAGGCGGTATTTCTGTTTTCGAAGTTGATTTACAGAATGCTTTAAACAAATCCAATTTTGACGAAGGCGAAAAAAAATCGATTGTATCCGCTGCAAAAACAGCTGCTACTGCAATAAAAGATTTTACTGAATGGTTACAAAAAATGGATAATAAAACACCACGAAGTTTTCGTTTAGGTGCTGAATTGTATGCAAAAAAGTTTGAATTTGATATTCAAAGTGGATATTCTGCTGCTGAAATATATGAAAAGGCATTGTCACGCAAAAAAGAGTTGCATGAAAAAATGTTTGAGCTTGCTAATAAACTGTGGGATAAACATCTGAATAAGGCCGATAAACCAGCCGATAAATTGTCCCTGATAAAACAAGTCATTAATAAAATCTCCGAAAAGCATGTTAAACCGGAAGAATTTCAAACTGCTATTGAAAAACAAATGCCCGTACTAATTGATTTCATAAAGCAAAAAGATCTTATTTATATTGATCCATCCAAACCGCTTGTCGTTCGAAAAGAACCTGATTACATGGCGGGAGTTGCAGGGGCTTCTATTTCTGCTCCCGGTCCTTACGACAAAAATGGAAATACCTATTATAATGTAGGCAGTTTAGCAGGTTGGGACAAAGACAGAGCTGAAAGTTATTTGCGTGAATACAACTATTACATCTTACAAATTTTAAATATCCACGAAGCAATTCCGGGACATTACACGCAATTGGTTTATAGCAATCAATCACCTAGTTTAATAAAGGCCATCTTCGGAAACGGAGCCATGATAGAAGGCTGGGCGGTTTACACTGAAAGGATGATGCTTGAAAACGGTTATGAAAATAGTGATGAAATGTGGCTGATGTATTACAAATGGAATTTAAGAACAACCTGCAATACAATTTTAGATTACAGTGTCCATACAAAAGAAATGAGCAAAGAGCAGGCATTAAATCTCCTTACAAATGAAGCGTTTCAACAAAAAGCAGAGGCCGAGGGAAAATGGAGAAGAGTATCTGTAACACAGGTGCAACTATGCTCTTATTTCACAGGATATACGGAAATCTATGATTTCAGAGAAGAATTAAAAAAACAAATGGGTGATCAGTTTAAGTTAAAAGAATTCCATGAAAAATTCTTAAGCTACGGAAGCGCTCCCGTTATGTATATTAAAGAGTTGATGCTTGCAGAGATGAATAAAAAATCAAAATAACTATTTACATATAGATGCGCATTCCATGTTCAAAAATACCAAATAAAAAGAAGTCTGCGCTCCGCAAAAGCCCTTCCAATTTTGGATTTACACTCGTTGATTCTATTTCTATGGTCAACACAAACCACTGGAACAGTGTTGTTGAATACGGTAGTGAATTTTTAAAAATACCTTTCTTATCTGTCTTGGAAAACGAAGGGCCGGAAAATATGCATTTTCGTTATGCTATTATTTACGATAATGACAAGCCCGTTGCTATCGCCTATTTTCAGGTGATTGACTTTTCTTCGGATAGCTTCGGAAGTATAAAAGAGCCGGACGAGAAGGACGCTTCTTGTATTATTTCAGACTATCTGAAAAAACATTTGACCAACCATTTAAAGTGGGGAGCCGACAAAATAAATATGCGGTTGCTGATCTGCGGAAATGCTTGTGTTAGCGGTGAACATGGCTTTACAAGCATTCCTGAGACGAACAAAAAAGAGGCGATTGATGCTTTGGCCGATGTAATTTATAGTATCAATAAGGGAGAAAAACTAACTGGAAAAATTGCAGTAATTTTAATAAAAGATTTTTATAACTCATCTATAAAGTATACCAATGAATTTATAGAATATAAGTACCACGATTTTTTAGTTGAACCGAATATGGTGCTCACTATTAAATGGGATACATTTGAGGACTATCTGAATGCAATGAGTAAAAAATACCGCAATAGAGCCAAAAAAATTATCAAGAAAGGTAGTGGAATGGAACGGAGAAACTTTACAGCGGATGCTATTATTGCAAATTCAAAACAAATTCTTTCCCTTTACAACAATGTGCATCTAAAAGCAAAATTCAGAATGGCCTCGCTCAAACCATCTTATTTTGCTGAAATGAAAAAGGTAATGGGCAGTCGATTTAATTTTGTTGCCTATTATTTCGATGAAAAATTTATTGGATTCAGAACAACATTCATATTAGAAAATGGAATTGAGGCACATTTTATTGGCTTGGACTATTTTTATAACAAGGAATTGGATATTTATCAGAATATTTTATACGATTATGTGAAAGAAAGCCTACAAAATAAGGCTCAAAAACTCTTTTTAGGAAGAACGGCATCTGAGATTAAGAGCACATTAGGGGCCGAAGCACTTGAACTCACCTGCTACATAAGACATAGAAATCCACTATCAAACCGAATTATCAAGCCTTTTGTAGATTATTTAAAACCATCCGAATGGGTTCCGCGCAGCCCTTTTAAAGAAATAAGTATCTGAAAATAAGAAGATTAAAGAACTATTGGGAATTCCACTAATTTCTTCTACTTTGATATTGGAAATCCCAATAATTTCTCATACTTTGGCTAAAAATTTTTAACTTTCCAGCCTGAAATATATTTTAAGAATTGCATGAGAATATTCTACTCTTTTTTACTTTTCGTTTTTTGTTTTTCAACATCGTCATCCTTTGGCCAAAGAGGGATTGATGGAAATAAAACTATTAATGCGCTTAACACAATTGTTAACGAATACACCACATTAACAGCAAATGCTGCTGCCGGAGCCACAACGATTACTGTAGCAGCCAGTGGATTAAATGCAAATTCACGTTTTGGCGCAGGAAATACACTCGCACCCGGAGATTTAATTATGATTATTCAAATGCAAGGAGCAACTATTTTGGGTGCACCCGATGCCTTTACACCAACGATTAGTAATCCCAATAATGCAACCTGGGGTGCAGTTACAAACTATAACAATTGCGGAAAATTCGAATACTGCCAAGTTAATGCAGTTCCAGCGGGCGGAACATCTATCGTTGTTGATTGCGGCCTAACAAACAGTTACACCGCAGCTGGTAAAGTTCAAGTAATTCGAATACCGAGATACAACACACTACTTATTCAATCACCAGGAGTTTTATCATGTCAAGCTTGGAATGGAACAACTGGTGGAGTATTGGCTGTTGAAGTATACGGAAACACATCGATTACCGCCGGAGGAAAAATAAGTACAACAGGAACAGGATTCAGAGGTGGTGCACTTTTCACAACAACGGGAAGAACAACAACAGGGCTCTATTCCTGTGTCAGCCTAGATGTTGGAACCAACAAAGGAGAAAGTGTTGCGGGTTATGATACTGATTATACACCATACGGTGGGAAATTTTGTAGAGCTGCGCCTGCAAATGGCGGTGGTGGAGGAAACGTTTGGAACTGCGGAGGTGGCGGTGGCGGAAATGCAAGTCTTGCAGCATGGACAGGACAAGGAAACCCTAATAACACAGTTGCTGGCTGGACTACTGCATGGAATTTAGAATCGGCATCCTTTTCAACAAGCACCTCTTCTGGAGGCGGAAGAGGTGGATATTCGTTTTCTAGTTCAAACCAAAATGCAACTACGCTGGGACCAGGAACGATTGGTGTTACAAATGCTTGGGGTGGATCCTACAGGTATAACTTAGGTGGATTAGGTGGACGACCATTGGATTATTCTACTGGAAGAATTTATATAGGTGGTGGCGGTGGCGCTGGTGAGCAAGACAACAACCAAGGTGGCGCTGGTGGTGCCGGCGGTGGAATTATTTATATTACGTCCTACGGCACAATAACAGGAAGTGGAAACGATTCAATCATTTCAAATGGAGCTAATGGCGGAAGTACTAACATTGCGGGATTTAATGCAGGAAAAGATGCTGGCGGTGGAGCAGGTGCTGGCGGAACAATTTTAATAAATTCTGTTGGAGCTGTTTCAGGAATTTTTATTAAAGCGAATGGAGGAATTGGCGGAAATCAATTACAAGGCACTGTTGGGTTAGGAGAAACTGAAGGACCTGGTGGTGGTGGTGGCGGTGGATATATCGGCTTAACAAGCGGGCCTGCTGCTGGATCGCAACAAGCACTCGGTGGAATAAACGGAATTACACAATCACCTCAGTTGACTGAGTTTACTCCAAATGGAGCAACAATGGGTGGTGCAGGTCTAACGAATCAAGCAATTATACGGGTAGACACTATTTCTGCAGCAAATGCAACGATCTGCTCCGGAAATACCGCAACCTTAACTGCTACTATTAACGGTGCAATTGTCGCAACAATTAACTGGTATGCAGCAGCAACTGGTGGAACATCCATTGGCACTGGTTCAACTTTTACAACCCCTGTCTTAGCTACCTCAACTACTTATTATGTTGGATTTTGTCCAGGAACATACAGAATACCTGTTGTTGTAACAGTCAATACTTCTCCTACAACTTCCTTAGCTGGACCAAATCAAAGCGTTTGTGCGACATCTGCAACTCTTGCCGGAAATACTCCAACAGCAGGAACTGGAACATGGACCTTAGTGAGTGGAACCGGCACAATCACTGCATCAACTTCTCCAACGTCTACTGTTACAGGACTTGGAATTGGAGCGAATGTTTTTCAATGGACAATTACAAATCCTCCCTGTGGAACATCATCTACACAGGTAACAATAACTAGTACAGGCGGTCCATCAACGGCGAATGCCGGAACAGCACAAACTGTGTGTGGAACAACTGCTACTCTCGCAGGAAATACAGCAACGACAGGCACGGGAACATGGACATTGATCAGCGGAGCAGGAACTATTACTACACCTTCTTCAGCTACTTCCGGTATTACAGGATTGGGTATCGGAGCAAATGTTTTCCAATGGTCTATAACCAGTACACCTTGTCCAGCCTCTACTTCTACCGTTACGATTACTGGCGTTGCCGCACCAGCAACGGCGAATGCTGGAGCAGCTCAAACTGTTTGTGGAACAACTGCAACGCTTGCAGGAAATACAGCAACGACTGGAACAGGTGCATGGACATTGATCAGCGGAGCGGGAATTATCACTTCACCTTCTTCAGCGACTTCCGGAATTACAGGATTGGGTATCGGAGCAAATGTTTTTCAATGGAGTATTGCTAATGCGCCATGTGTTGCTTCTACTTCTACCGTTACGATTACAGGAGTTGCAGCTCCATCAGCAGCGAATGCCGGAACGGCTCAAACGGTCTGCGGAACAACTGCTACTTTAGCAGGGAATACAGCAACGACAGGAACCGGTACATGGACATTGATCAGCGGAGCAGGAACAATTACTACACCTTCTTCAGCGACTTCTGGAATTACAGGATTGGGTATTGGAGCAAATGTTTTTCAATGGTCTATAACCAGTGCACCTTGTCCTGCTTCTACTTCTACCGTTACGATTACTGGCGTCGCAGCACCAACAACGGCGAATGCTGGAACAGCTCAAACTGTGTGCGGAATAACTGCTACTTTAGCAGGGAATACAGCAACGACAGGAACCGGTACATGGACATTGATCAGCGGAGCGGGAACAATTACTACACCTTCTTCAGCGACTTCCGGAATTACAGGATTGGGTATTGGAGCAAATGTTTTTCAATGGAGTATTGATAATGCTCCTTGTGTTGCTTCTACTTCTACCGTTACGATTACAGGACTTGAAGCACCATCAACAGCGAATGCCGGAACGGCTCAAACTGTGTGTGGAACAACTGCAACGCTTGCAGGGAATGCGGCAACGACAGGAACGGGTACATGGACATTGATCAGCGGAGCGGGAACAATTACTACACCTTCTTCAGCGACTTCCGGAATTACAGGATTGGGTATCGGAGCAAATGTTTTTCAATGGAGTATTGCTAATGCGCCTTGTGTTGCTTCTACTTCTACCGTTACGATTACTGGAACATTGTTAGCAGATGCAACCATAAGCAGCCTTGCTCCTATTTGTATAGGTTCACCTGCCTTCAACCTTAGTGCTGTAACGGCTGGTGGAACGTGGTCGGGAACGGGAATAACATCTGGAGCAAGTGGAACATTCGATCCGTCAACATCAGGTACCGGAACATTTATAATTACATACACCATTTCAGGTTCTTGTGGAAACACAGATACAGCATTGGTAACTGTTACTCCAAATGCAGATGCAACCATCACTCCTTTATCGTCTTTTTGTGTAAGTGCTAGTCCGATAAATTTATCTGCTAGTACCATCGGAGGAACATGGTCAGGAACAGGTATAACCAATACAAGTACCGGCACATTCGATCCGGCGACTGCTGGCATAGGAGCACATATTATCACCTATTCAATTTCAGGAACCTGCGGTGCAACAGATACGGTGCTTATAACAGTGAATTCATCTGCAGATGCAACAATCGTTCAACCAGCCACTATCTGTAGCGGTGCAGCACTATTTAATTTAGTTGCAGCAACAGCAGGTGGGACATGGACAGGGCCGGGAATAACATCAGCAGCTTCAGGTACATTTGATCCTAGTATCGCTGGAATCGGGACACATATAATTACCTATTCAATTTCAGGAAGCTGTGGTGCAACGGATACCGTTTCTATCAGTGTTACTTCCGGAGCCAATGCGAGTATAATCGCTGTATCTCCGATATGTGCCAATGCAACAGTGTTCAATTTAACCGCTGCAACTGCGGGTGGAACCTGGAGTGGGACAGGTATAACAGATCCAATTAACGGAACATTCGATCCTTCGCTGGCAAACGCGGGAACAAATACAATTACATATACGATCTCAGGTGCATGCGGGGATACTGCTAATCAAAACATTACAGTAAACGCATTACCAACTCCATCCTTTACATCGGATGTTACAGCGGGTTGTGCGCCGGTTTGCATAACATTCACAGAAGCGGCTTCAAACACCTGCAGTTCGATGTTATTTGAATTCGGAGATGGCAACACTTCCACTTCTTCAACTGCAACGAACTGTTACACAAATGCAGGAAACTACTCCGTTACCATTACATGTACAGATCTGAACAATTGTAGTGATACAACAACAATCACCAATATGATTTCTGTTTCACCAAGCCCGATAGCAAGCTTCACGGCTTCTCCATCGGGTGCATTACCTGTAAATTCTACCGTTTCTTTTGCAGATATTTCAACTAACGGGGGCATTTCAGTTTGGAATTTTGGCGATGCTGCCTCTGGAAGTAATACATCAACACTAACGAGTGATTCGCATGTTTATTCAACTGAAGGAATTTATTGTATCGTATTAATTTCTTCAAACACCGCTGGATGTGCTGACACAACTAGTACATGTATCACAATTGCTGATGAAGCTACACTTGTTATTCCAACTATTTTTACTCCGAATGGTGATCTCATAAACGATATATTCTACTTCGCAACAAGCTCTGTAAAAGAACTAAACTGTTCCGTTTACGATAGATGGGGATTACAAATTGCTGAATGGACAGCCACAAATGATTCAAAAGCAGGATGGGATGGACGCACTACAAGTGGAACAATCGCATCTGATGGTGTTTATTATTTTATTATGAATGCCAAAACATTGAATAATAAATTGATCGAGAAAAAAGGATTTATACAATTGCTGAATACAAAATAAAAAAACAACTTCAATAATCATTATAAATATGAAAGTAAAAAACAATTTTACCGTATCACTCTTCTTAGTGATTTTATTATTCCAAGTGAGCCTAATAAAAGCGCAAATAGTAGGAGCAAATGCCTATATAAAGGCGACTAGCTTAGAAATTGGATTAGACGGTCAGGGGGGATTTGAAGGATGTAGTATAACAGCTTCACCTCCACTTCCGGGAATGCATTACCGCTCAGGAAATCCACTATTTGGATTTGTTGCAAATCCTCAAGTCAATTTATGGGCAACATTCGATGGGGACTTTTTCACGCCTGGCTCTCCTGAAAATGGCTGGGGAATAGAGATCGGGACAACAGGTGGCGCCGCGGGTAGTAATAATGCCCTATCACTTTGGAATATTCCTGGAGCAATAACAGATTGGACTCAAACGTTTGATTGTTATTCTGCTGACTGGGAGGGAGACCTTACCAGTGGGACTGATCTACACTTTAAAATAAATTATTTTCTTCAGGAAACAGATTTGTTTTATACAACAACTGTTGCAATCACCAATAATACAAGTGCAACAATTCCTGAACTCTTCTATTACAGAAATTTAGATCCGGACAATAACGTTTCAATCAGTTCTACTTATACAACACAAAACACGATTGTTAGTCAGCCTGGAGTAGGTTGTAACCTTGCGCATGTAAGTGCCACATCACTTGCACCTGCATCACAGCCGCAGTCATATTTAGGTTTGGCAGCAGTAGGTACAAACTGGAGAGCAATGTATGGAGGGTTCTCAAACAGAGACGGTTCAAACATTTGGAACGGTTCAGGCGCTGGTTTTGTTCAAACAGTTGGTGCAAGTAATTTTGCTGATGAGGCAATCGCCCTCGCATACAGAATTCAGAATTTAGCGCCTGGTGCAACTGAAGTGTTTAAATTTGTTGTCATCCTTGATGACGCTTCTGCAACACAAGCAATTAACAACTTATTATATTTAGCATACCCCGGATCAACAATTGGTACTCCGCAAGTATGTACTCCCTTCACGGATACAATCCCAACATGCGGAGGTCCTGTTCCAATTTCTGTGAATGGCGTTACGGTGAATGATTATACTTGGACATGGTTACCTACAACGGGATTATCTCCGATAACTGGTCCGGCAGTAATCGCTAATCCTTCAACCACAACTACGTATACTGTTTCTGGAACGCCGATTTCTGCATGTGTAGGCCCTGTCAGCTTTACATTTGTGGTAGAGGTAACACCGAGCTTGGGAAACAACCCTGAAATAACAGCAGTGCCTCCGATATGCATCAGTTCACCGCCTTTTAATCTCACGGTAGATACACTGGGTGGCACGTGGTCTGGAACAGGAATCACCAATACAACCACAGGAACATTTGACCCCGGAACTGCAGGATTAGGAACCTACATGATTACCTATGTAACGGCGGGATTGTGCAATGCTATTGACACCATGATGATTACTGTAACATCTGGCTCTGATGCGACCATTAATCAACCAACCAATGTCTGTATTTTGGATCCGGCCTTCAATTTAACAGCTATAACAGCTGGCGGAGTATGGTCGGGAACAGGCATTACAAGTGGTGCTTCAGGAACATTTGACCCAACAACTGCCGGTGTTGGTTCTCAGGTAATTACTTATAATATTTCAGGAACATGTGCAGCAACTGATACTGTTACAGTAACTGTCTATTCCACAATCAATTCCACAATAACACCACATCCAACCGTTTGCGAAGGATCAGCTGCATTTAATTTCAGCGCTGCAAATACGGGAGGAGTATGGTCAGGAACAGGTATTACAAGTGCTACAGCTGGAACATTTAATCCGACAACAGCAGGAACATTCCTGATCACATACGCTATCCCAGGAAGCTGTGGAACAACAGACACCGTGAACATGACCGTTCTGCCGGTTGCTGATGCTACTATTTTACCAGCAAGTGCAATTTGCTCGAACGGTAGTCCTTTTAATATGTCGGCAACAAATGCAGGTGGAACATGGACGGGTACAGGTATTACAAGCGGTACAACAGGAACATTTGATCCATCCGTTTCCGGAGGTGGTACTTTTACGATTACCTATAGTATTTCGGGAACATGTGGCGATACTGATACTGAAATTGTCACAGTAAATGCTGCACCAGCACCTACGTTTACATCAAACATTAACAGCGGTTGTGCACCTGTATGTATTAACTTCTCCGAATCTGTAAGTACAATATGCAGTAACACACTTTATTTGTTTGGTGACGGCGACACGTCTTTTGTATCGGCACCGACACATTGTTACACAGAAGCAGGTGTCTATTCCGTATCACTCCAATGTATTGATGCGAATGGTTGTGTAGGGAACATTACTATTTCAAACATGATTACCGTTTCACCAATTCCTGTTGCTGATTTCACTTTTTCTCCATCAACAACTGTAGCACCAAACACAGTGGTGAATTTTACAGATATAACACCAGGCAGTACAAATTCATCTTGGGAATTTGGCGATCCTACATCCGGTTCAAATACATCGGGTTTATCTAGTCCATCACATGTATATGATAATGAAGGAGACTATTGTATCACCCTCGTTTCTACAAATAGTGGAGGATGCAGCGATACAGCAAAATATTGTATCATTGTAATTGGTGAGGGAACTATTTTTATTCCAAATGTATTTAGCCCAAATGGCGATGGTAATAATGATGTCTTTATCGTAAGTTCCAACAACATCAAAGAGATCACTTACGAAATTTATGATCGTTGGGGATTAAACATTGCCAGCTATAATGGCCTCACAGGAGGCTGGAATGGCGAAACAAAAAACGGGAAAATTGCGACAGACGGAGTGTATTACTACGTTTTGAAAGCTACTGGTTTGAATGGAAAAATGGTTCAGCAGGAAGGGTTTATTCACCTTTTTTCTCAAAAAAATTAGTAATAGATCAAATCAAAAAAAGCTCTCCAACTGGAGAGCTTTTTTTTTGGGAAGACTTTTCATAACTCTAAAGTAATATTGTCATAATACCGGGGGAGTATTTTTACAAAAAATTAAAAGAAATATGAATATCGAAAGAAGTAAAAACGACAGCATTATTGAGGCTGTAATCTATTTGAAAAACGGAAAAAGAAAATACGGAATGCTGATTGAAAATATGGTAAATGATGCTTACCAATTTATCTCTAACAACAATTACAATCTTTTCAAACAGGATAATAATCAATGTCATATAGAGATTGTTCCATGTGCATTAATAGAAACAATCGATACAAATTTGAAGTAGTAATTAAGAAAAGCCTCTTTGCTTTTTAATATTTTCGTAGGCACTCTGCACTTTCTGAAACTTTTCATTTGCTGCCTTTTGAACATCTTCACCAAGGGCAGCTACTTTATCAGGGTGAAACTTTACCGCCATTCTACGGTAAGCTTTTTTCACTTCGTCATCTGAAGCAGCAGAGGTAATTTCTAAAATAAGAAAATCACTGTTTACATCTCTGAAATACATTGCTTTCAGAGAATTAAAATCAGCGGCACTCACACCCAAATAATTAGCTATTGTTTGAATTGTTTGCAGTTCTGATTCATGAACGTGACCATCCGCTTTTGAGATACCAAATAAGTAATGTATAATTTGAAGTCTTTCAGAATGAGGCATGTATTGCTTGATCTGGAGGCAGACATCCTGAAGTGGAATATTTTGTTTTAAAATTTGCTGTAAAAGTAAAATTTGCTGCTGCGCATTTTGCTCACCAAACTGAGTACTTAAAAAGCGTTTGATATAATCCAGTTCACTTTTAAGAACCTTTCCATCACTTTTCATGACGGCAGCAGACAGTACCAATAAGCTGGCAGCAAAATCACCTACATTTGAAGACGGAGTCCTTGAAGAAAAATTTGTTTGACCCCCTGTCTGAACCGTTACACTTGCTGCATCAAAAGCAGAACCTACAGCAAATCCTAAAATACCGCCAAGGGGTCCACCCAAAGCCCATCCTAATCCGCCACCTAACCATTTACCAAACTTTAAATTTGCCATAATATATTTTTCTGCAGCAAAGTTAATTATTTAAAAATAGCAGTGAGAAAATTGAATAAAAATTCAGATTATGAAAAGATAAAATCAGAAGTCAGTATATATAATAGTATTTATATTAGAAGAATTCGCAGATTACCAACTTCCACCGGCACCACCACCACCAAAACCACCGCCACCAAAACCACCAAATCCTCCTGAAGAGCCGCCGCCACCAAAACTGCCATGACCGCCACCGCTAAACATTGATCCTAATAGAAAGCCGGTACCCATACTCACTCCGCCATTCCCACCTCTTCCACCACGTTTAATACTGATAATAATAAAAATAATGAATGCAATAAGCATCAAGCCCAATTTCAACTTGCTTAGTCCTTTGCCTTTATTTTTTTTTCCGTAAGCATCCGAATTGTATTCACCTTTGGACAAGGCCATTAATACATCCGTAGTTTTATCCAATGCTTGATAATAGTTTTGCGATTTCAGATTCGGTAGGAGTTCTGTTTCTTCTATTTGTCTGCAGGTATAATCCGGGATAGCTCCCTCTAAACCTCTACCGGGCGCAATAAAATACTTCCGCTGTCCTTTGCCACCGGAAGGCTTAATAAGTAGTACAATACCATTATCGTTTTCACTTTGACCAACACCCCATTTTTGACCAAGTTCATTTGCGTATTGCCATGGCTCCATCCCGCCAAGGTCATCCACAATTACAAGTACGATTTGATTAGAGGTCTGATTAGCAAATGTTTGAAGTTTTTGTTCTAAAAGCGCCTGTTCATCAGATGAAATAAAGGCGGTTGAGGAAAAAACATTTACTAATCGTTGAGGACTTGGTCTTTCAGGTACAGCATCCGCTTGAGAAAAAACAGATAGGGTAAGCAGTAAGAATAAAAATGAAAAATATTTTTTTAACATCCGTTATCAATTAAATTTATTTACCAAAACTAAGCTCATCCGTGAGTTCGTTCGTGTCATTGGATTGTAGGGGAAAGTTTACTTTCAATTTTTCTCCAGCCATTTCTATCCCTTTACAAAGTCCTTCGGTAAATTGTTGTTTTTTGAAGTGCTCAAGCATAACGATCTTAATATTGTCCCAAAAATCTTCGGGCACTTTTTCGTTAATTCCTTTATCACCAAGAATAGCAAATTTATGGTCAGAAACGGCCAAATAAAACAAAACACCGTTACGTAGATCAGTCTTATCCATTTTCAACATATGGAAAGTGTCTGCAGCTTTATCTAAAACAGCTTCTTTACATTTATCGTCAATATGCACACGAATTTCACCGGAGGTGTTCAATTCGGCATTGGCAATGGATTTTTGAATGGATTTCTGTTGATCAGGAGTGAAAAATTTCTTTGCGCTCATTAAAATAGAATAAAAAAGTTCAGAATAAAATAGGAGATGGACCATTGAGATTCAACAATCCATCTCCAACTTTCAGATACCGGCAAATTAAAACTTTCTTAAAATTTAACTTCAGGAGCTTTTTCAGAACCTTCAGCTGCCTTGAAAGATTCTTTTCCAGGAAATCTTGTCTTATTCAAAAGCATTTCATTTAAAAACCCTGTGATGTGGGAATTATATACAGCCACCTTCTCGTTATATTCATCACGTGAATAATTGATCCGATTTTCGGTCCCTTCTAATTGAGCTTGTAATGCCTGGAAGTTTTCTGTTGAACGGATTTGAGGGTATGCCTCAAAAGCCAGGTTAATAGCTGTATTTATTTTCTTACCCATCAATTCCATATCTTCGGGTGTTTTCGCATTTACAATTCCTGCACGCGCTTGCGTAACAGCAGTTAAAATACCTCTTTCATTTTCTGCAGCACCTTTTACGGTTGCGACCAACTGAGGAATTAAATCAGCGCGTCTTTGATAACTGGATTGAACGTTACCCCAAGCTTTGTCAACCTCTTTCTGGTAACCATTTGCAGTATTAAAATTGCTCCGATACATCATAAAGATGATAAATACAAAAAGAAGTAAGCCTCCTCCTATTATTAAACCTTTTTTCATTTTTTTATTTTTGTTTTAGTTAATATGCGTTTAAATTGTCAAAGCATGTACCAAAATAGCCATTGTGACAAGCTGACTATTTTTGTCAGTATGAGATGAAAGATCTGAAGCAAAAGCCCTTAAAAAGCAGGAATTTAACACATCCACGCTTCATAACACCTTATTAATCTATCAATTCGATACTTCTTCTTATAAACTTTGTTAATTCTTCACCTTTCAAGAGCCCTTGCGAGAGCATTGCCAAATCAGCAGTTTGTTTTGTCAGTTGCTTTTGCTTTTGAGCATCTTTCTCATTCAGAATTTTTGAAATCAAAGGGTGATTGCAATTTACAACTAAATTATGCATATCAGGCATTGAACCATAAAAAGCCATTCCTCCGCCACCCATTGCGCTCATGTCTTTCATCCTTCTCATAAACTCGGGTTTGGTTATGATCATAGGCGCATCCTTTTCGCTCAAGCTTTCAAACACAACAGTGAATTTCTCCTTGGGAACCATTTCTTCAACGATTGGTTTCAAGAGATTTTGATCCGTTTCAGTCAGTTTAGAAGGCTGCTCCTCTTCTTTTTTGATGATTTTATCAATAACATCAGCATCAACACGAACAAAAGAAGTATTTTGAAGTTTTTGCTCTAATTGATTGATATAATGAGCATCAATCGGGCTATCAAAAAGAATCACATCATAGCCGCGTTCTTTAGCTGTTTCAATAAAACTGTGCTGCTCTTCTGAGTTTGTCGTATATAAATAGATTACTTTATTGTCTTTATCCGTTTGTGCCGCTTTTACTTTTTCAGCATATTCGTCCAACGTTGAGTAGGTTCCGTCAGTACTTTTCAGCAAGGCAAATTTCTGCGCTTTTTCATAAAACTTTTCTTCTGAAAGCATTCCGTACTGGACGAAGATCTTAATATCTTCCCACTTCGATTCAAAATCAGCACGGTCTTTTTTGAATATTTCGTCCAGCTTATCAGCTACTTTTTTGGTAATATGAGCAGAGATCTTTTTAACGCTTGCATCACTTTGCAAATAACTTCTACTGACGTTTAAAGGAATATCCGGAGAGTCAATTACACCTTGTAACAAGGACAAGAAATCAGGAACAATATTTTCTACCGAATCGGTCACAAAAACTTGATTACAGTATAATTGAATTTTATCTTTCTGAGCTTCGAACGATTTTTTTATTCTTGGAAAATAAAGAATCCCGGTCAGATTAAAAGGATAGTCTACATTCAGGTGGATATGAAAAAGTGGCTCTTCGAAAGTCATAGGATATAATTCACGGTAAAATGCTTTATAATCATCATCCTTAAGATCAGAAGGCTTTTTAGTCCAGGCAGGAGAAGGATTATTAATTACATTATCTACCTCCACTTCAGTATCTTTTTCTCCTTCTTTGCGCGTACCGAATTTAATTTCGACAGGAAGAAATTTGCAATATTTGGTCAACAAATGATCGATCCGCTGCTCTTCTAAAAATTCTTCGGAATCTTCTGCAATGTGTAATACAATATCGGTTCCTCGACCGGATTTTGATGTTTCTTCAATGGTGTATTCAGGACTTCCATCGCATTCCCAGTGAACCGCTTTTGATCCTTCTTTAAAAGATAAGGATATAATTTCAATTTTTTTTGCCACCATAAATCCCGAATAAAAACCTAAACCAAAATGCCCGATGATAGCGTTGGATTCAGATGCTTTATCCTTGTATTTATTTACGAATTCTTCAGCACCACTAAAAGCAATTTGAGTAATGTATTTTTCAATTTCTTCGGCTGTCATTCCTATTCCTTTGTCCCGGATAGTAATTGTTTTATCCTCTTTATTAAGAATAACCTCTACTTTAATATCACCAAGATCACCTATCGCTTCACCAATAGCCGTCAATGTTTTTAATTTTTGTGTTGCATCAACAGCATTTGAGACCAATTCACGCAAAAAGATCTCGTGATCACTGTAAAGAAATTTCTTAATAATTGGGAAAATGTTTTCGGTTTGAACATTTATTTTTCCAGTACTCATAGGTATAGGTGTTTAAGGTTATTATTTAAAATGATTAAAAAAAGATACAGTAGTCAAATGATGTGCCAGCGCAGATATGCTGACAAGATGACAATTCTAGTCCAAACATAATAAAATAGCACCACAGATGGCACAGATTATCTCGGAAAACAATAAAAATTAAAAAAAGAATCCGTGCAAGTCTCTGTAATCTATGGTGAAAACCTCGGAGGATAATGCTTATTTTAGCAACATGAAACTTGCGGTCAAAAAAATAGGCACTTTAACCGGACATAGTGGTGCCGTCTATGCACTTGAGCAAGGAGCATCATCTTCACTGCTGTATTCGGGGAGCAGTGACAAATTTATTGCCTTGTGGAATCTCGATACATTGCAAGCCGAAAAGTTTGCAGCCCAATTTCCATCCATAGTTTACGCTATTTGTAATATTCCTCAAAAAAATATTTTATTGGTTGGAACATCAGCAGGAAGCATTCATGTTTTAGATTTAGAAAAAAAACAAGAACTGAAAATACTACAGCATCACACGTCTTCCATTTTCGATTTAAAATATTCAGCAGAAACAAATTGTTTTTATTCTGCTGGTGGCGATGGGAATTTTGCCATTTGTAGTTTGGAAACACTTTCGATGATTCAAATAAAAAAAATTTGTGCAGAAAAAGTGAGAAGTATTGCTTTTAATTACCACAACAAAGAAATAGCATTAGCAAGTGGCGATTGCAACATCCGCATTTTTGATTTAACAACTTTAGAAGAAAAGAAAATATTTGTAGCTCACACACTTTCTGCTAATTGTATTTGCTACTCACCTGACGGAGCTCTGATCCTAACAGGAGGAAGGGATGCACATCTCAACATTTGGGATGCAAAAACATATACACGCATTAAAAGTATTCCGGCTCACAACTTTGCGATCTACGATATCGTATTTTCTCCTGATGCAAAATTATTTGCAACAGCTAGCAGAGATAAAACAATAAAAATTTGGGATGCCGAAACGTTTGAATTACAAGTGCGCATCAATAAAGAAAATTTTGAAGGCCATGTGAACTCGGTAAATAAATTAATATGGACGGAGAACTATCTTTTATCAACGGGTGATGACAGGTCCGTGATGGTATGGGAAGTCAATAAGGAATGTTAATCATCGTGACCTTTTACCTCTTTTGTTTTACCCGTTTTCCAAAGCTCATCAGAAATTTTATTCGCTTGTTTCAAAGAATCAGAAACATCTTTCTCACCAAAACGCTGCAGATCGGGCTTTCCGGCATTCACCCATGCCGTATACCACAAACTTCCGATGGTAATGATTGCTTCACGCATTCTCCGCTCAACCATTCCATCTAATAATTTATCATATGCTTCTGTATATTCTTTAGAATAAACTTTCATCAAACTCGCTCCACGATTTTCGAAACTATATTTTTTATCAGGAGAATATTCAGCGTTCAGATTCGCTTCAAATTTTAAAACCGAATCTACCGCTGCATGACTTGCCTTTACAACGTCCCAAGCTTTTTCAAGAGGCTTGCCAATATATTTTGCACGACCAATCCAATAATCATATCCTTCTGATTTCATTTCAGGGATACGCGATTCCCAAAAACCGTGAATTCCTTTTTGGTTTGTAAGTTGTCCGTTATAATTTTCTGTTGTATGTAAAGGAACATGAGCATCTGCAATATAATGACCCAAGTCGGCAGAATAATGCAAAATCAGATCCATATTTTCTTCCTTGAATGCTTCCGTTAAACGATAGACCATTTTCTCGATGTGCCAAGGAACAATACCATATGCTTTCAGTGTATCTTCAGAATATTTTGCAATAGCTTTTTTCCACCATTGAGGAACAGAATCAAAAGGATATTTCCCATAATGATCGATATCGATATAATGCCGGGGGGCTTCATCTTCGTTCGCATATCTTCTTCTATCGGGGTCAACAGCATGTTCTGAAATATATTCTATGTGCTGTTTATAAAATCCGATCATCCCTGCGGGTAAAGTAAAAACAGCCATCCGGTTGATCTTTTTATGCGCAAAAAAGCCCCAGGAATAGGCGGGCTGCAAATTCGGCAGCACCAGAAAAGCAATCATAAATAAAACAGTAAGTATAACTTTACGCATAGGATAAGAAACAGGTGCACGATAAAACAAGTACAAGCTTTGAGTAAAGATAAGAAATAAATGAAATACAGAGGTTAAGACAGTTTTACTAAATATTTACCTTCTAGCACAGGGATGACAGTTGTCTGGTCCAACTGAAAACAATATTTAATATCCTTTTTTAATCCCATCGCAGCAAGGCGTTCGGCATGCGAAGAATTCCTGATGAATTTTATCTGACTTTTCTGAGATTGCTCGTACAGAAATGACATCGCTTTAGCAGCGTCACCGGTATTGTGTAAACCAGCATTAAATAGACGAGTGGTAACTGCACCAGCAAAAATACTATCTTCCCAGTTGAACCTGTTTTTCCATCCTGAACATAATAAAAGTACACTCCGTTTTTGAGAAACTAAATACTCACACAAAGCGGTAATGTTTGAAAACGCACCAATTACAACCTGATGAGCATCCTTAGCTGCTTCAATAGCCTGTGTTCCGTTTGTTGTAGAAATGACAATTGTCTGACCAACAATTTTTTCGCTCATGTAACTGAATGGAGAGTTTCCAAAATCAAAACCTTCAAGCGCAACGCCATTTCTTTCAGCCCCCACCATAAATCCTTTTTTCTTGTATTCGGCTGCTTCTTCAAGAGTTGCAACAGGAATCATTTTTTCAACACCATAATGAAAAGCTGTACACATAGCTGTTGTTGCACGAAGAATATCAATAACAACAACGATAGCATCATCACGGTGGTGGACCGGATATAGATAAGGTGATACACAAACGTCAACTGTTATTTTTTTTTCCATACAAAGTACTAGCACTCGCTTCACTGTCCATTTAAATGAAGAGGGAAGGAATCTGGTTTATGCTTTATAAAAAGGGATTTTTACAACCTTCGCTTTGATTGCTTTATCGCGGATCATAATAAATATTTCAGAATCAGCTTTAGAAAAAGTAGTTGGAACATAACCCATCCCGATTGCCTTATTTAAAGAAGGCGATTGCGTACCGGAAGTTACTTTACCTATAATGGTTCCACTTGCATCAGCAATTTGGTAATCGTGACGAGGAATACCACGGTCGATCATTTCGAATCCAACTAATTTTTGGAATACACCTTTTTCTTTTTGTTCTAACAATGCTGCTTTATTGGTAAATTCTTTTGTGAACTTCGTGATCCACCCTAAACCAGCTTCAATTGGAGAAGTTGTATCATTAATATCATTTCCATATAAACAGAAACCCATTTCTAAACGTAAGGTATCGCGGGCACCCAATCCAATGGGCTTGATACCAAATTCAGCACCGGCAGCAAAAATAGCATCCCACATTTTATCTGCAGATGCATTTGGAAAATAGATCTCAAAACCACCTGCACCCGTATACCCAGTATTGGATATCACCACATTTTCTTCACCATTAAATAGTCCTCTTTTGAAAGAATAATACGGAATATCAGAAAGATTAATATCCGTAAGTTTTTGCAATGCCAAAATTGCTTTTGGCCCTTGAACCGCTAATAATGAAACACCTCCAGAAATGTTTTTCATTTCAACACCTTTTGTATTGAGCTTACTAATCCAATCCCAATCTTTTTCAATATTAGAAGCATTAACAACCAACATGAATTCCTTTTCATTCATACGGTATACCAAAAGATCATCAACGATTCCACCTTTATCATTCGGCAAACAAGAATATTGAATCTTTTCATCAGCAAGGACAGCTGCGTCGTTTGAAGTAACGCGCTGAATCAGATCCAATGCATGTTCGCCTTTCAGAATAAACTCACCCATATGACTCACATCAAAAACACCAACTGCATTTCTAACTGTTACATGCTCATCGTTTAAACCACTATAGGAAACGGGCATTAAATATCCGGCAAAGGGAACCATTTTAGCACCCAATGAAATATGTTTATTTTCTAAAGCAACGCTTTTTAATTCTTCTGAAGTTGTCTCCATGTTGTAATTTGGTATTTATTGAAACTGAATGTTCTTATTTATTATTAAGAGAACGATACAAATGTAAGATTTTATCGTTTCAACAATTCATTAAAAGTATTCAAATAGTTATTTTTTTGTGCTTCAACAGAGTAGCGACTTACAATGGTTTCGCGTCCACTTATACCCATTTTTTTTCTCAAATCAAACGACTCGATCAATTGTGAAATTTTGTTTACCCACTCTTCTTCTGTAGTAGCCAGAAATCCATTTACACCATCATTTATTATTTCTGGGTTCACCCCGATTGCAGACATAACTGTTGGAACTTCCAATGCCATGTAAGACAAACCTTTTAATCCGCATTTCCCTTTCACCCATTGGTCATCAGGCAAGGGCATAATACCGATGTCAAAAGAAGAGATAACAGCAACCTCGGTAGCGCTGCTCCAAGGAATTCCGGCTATACCCAGTTCCTTATTTTCATAGTGAGGATCACCCATAACTTTAAAACAAATACGTTCTCCGTACTTGTCTTTTAACTTTTTTAAAACTGGAATTGCTGCTTCAAAATGCTTGATCGTAGTGTGGCTTCCGCTCCAACCAATACAAACAGTTGACTTATTTTCATATTCATACTTTCGATGAAATATTTTTGTATCAATTGTTGTAGGAATAATTTTTACGTTTTTATTAAAACGACTTGCATAATCGGCTAAATAACGATTTCCGGCAAATACCTGATCGGACAGAGCGATAAGCTTACTTGTTTTTCTTGTACTTTTCATCCACTGCCACATTCGATTTGCATTAGAGGTATCTAAAAGCCAAATTGAATCATCAAAATCAAAAACTATTTTTGCAGAAGAGCGTCTGAATCCTTTTTCAAAAAAAGTAGATCCCGTCATAAAAGCTTCCCTTTGGATAAAAACAATATCAAACTGACTGGCACGTCTGACATCCCGCATTCGTTTTTTCGCACTTCTGATCGTGATAAAAAATTTCTTCAGGATATTTCCGGGACTATAAAATACGTTGTCGTCAGCCTCAGTTAAAAAGAAAGCCAGTTCACAATCGTATCCGTTCTGTTGAAGAAAATCAAAATACTGCTCAAAGCGATAGCGCTGACCGGGAGAACGATCTTTACGGTGCGATGCGATGAATAGAATTTTTTTATTTGTCATTTTTATTTCCTTCCAAGTACATGCCAATATGGTTCATTTTCAGAAAATTTAATTTCTGAAAATCCTGCATTTTTCATCATCACTTCAATTTCATTTTTTGAAAAACGCTGTTCAAGCGGTGTTCCAAAACGATCCAGTGCATCATTCCTGATTATCGTAAAACTTTTATTTAAATAATAAGAGAGTGGCAAAAGTTTATAGTATCGTTTTTTCGGAAAAATTTTTTTAACAAGGCGAGCAAGGAAAATCAATGGCAAATAAACAACAACAGCAAGAAACTCACAAACAATGTGTTTTAAAGAAGAAGGAAGTTTGGATACAATTGTTCTGACACTATTCGAAAGCCAAAAAAATAATTTATAGAAAAAACTACGGTTATCCAACTTGTAATATAAGTAGAGTAAAAAATACCCATTCGGTTTTAGTTTTTCGGTCGCCTTTTTCAGAGCTTCTGCCGTTTTAGGAAGGTGATGTAAAACACCAAGACAAACAATCAGATCAAAACTATTATCTGCAAAAGGAATATTATCGACACCGGCTCTGGTAACACGGATATTTTTGAGATCCTGGTTTAATTTCACCGCAGTCACAACAGCTTTACTTGGGTCCACGGCTTCAATAAATTTCACTTTATCAGACATGTAGCGCGACCATCTTCCAGAACCGCAGCCTAAATCGAGCACAACCGTTTCTTTATTTAAGATCCGGGGATCTACAATATCAAAATATTCATTCCCTATTTTTGTAATTTCCTCATCATCAAAAGAGTCAAATTTTTCCCATTCTTCGCCAAAAGACGCAACCGTTTTTGAATCAACAAATGCATCATTCTCTGTTACAAAGGATGCAATTTCTGATGACTCTAATGAAATAGTATTGACGATTTTCTGATTGTAATCAAGCATATTGACTAATCTTCCAGGAATTTGACTCAATTTTTGATATTCATTGTAAAAATAGCAATTATACTCACAAAATAGAGCGATCTGTCCATTTTTTGATAGATTATAATTCAAGGATATTAATTATCTTTGAAAAGTTCAATTTCTTATGAAAATGCTCGATTTTTTATTTCAACGCAGTATGCCCCGATGGATCATTTTTTTCATCGATATGGCTATTTGTTTATTTTCGCTGCTATTGGCCTATCTTGTCCGATTTAACTTTTCTATTCCGAAAGTAGAAATTGAAGCATTTCCAATTGTATTCGGAATTGTTCTCGGAATACGCGCAATAAGTTTCTTTCTTTCTAAAACATACCAGGGCATTGTAAAATACACCAGTTCGAAAGATGCTCAGCGGATTTTCGGTGTGATTTCGATAGGTAGCATTTTATTTATTCTTGTGAATACCATTTTCTACTTCTTTGTCAATCATACATTCCCGATTCCCTTTTCTATCATCATCATAGATTACATGGCTACTGCTTTCCTCATGATCAGTTTAAGGGTTATGTTCAAAGCCCTCTATCTTGAATTGACAAACCCAAACAAAGAAAAAAGGAGTGTGATCATTTTCGGAGCCGGTGAATCCGGCATAATCACAAAACGTACATTGGATCGGGATGCAGGAACAAAATACAAAGTATTAGGATTTATTGATGATGACCTAAAAAAACAAGGTAAAAAGCTAGAAGGCACAACGATCTATAACATTTCCCGCCTCGACAACTTGTTAGAAGAAAATGATGTTTCCAATCTGATTATTTCAATTCAAGATATTTCTCCCGCGAAAAAGAAACAGATTGTAGACATTTGTTTGCAGCATAACACCAAAGTATTGAACGTTCCACCAGTCAGTAATTGGATAAACGGAGAATTAAGTTTCAGACAAATAAAAAAAATACAGATCGAAGAGTTATTGGGGCGCGAAACGATCCAACTTGACAAAGAAAACCTTCAGCAACAATTAGCAGATAAAATTATTTTAGTCACGGGAGCAGCCGGAAGTATTGGAAGTGAAATCGTTCGGCAAGTAGCACGTTTTAATCCCAAAAAAATAATCCTACTTGATCAGGCGGAATCTCCTTTATATGAAATGGAGATGGAACTCTTCGATAAATATAAAAAACAATCGTATGAAATTGTGATGGGTGATATTCGCAATAAAGAACGAATGGAAAATGTATTCAGCACATTTCATCCTCAAATTGTTTTTCATGCTGCCGCTTATAAACACGTTCCGATGATGGAAAATAATCCTTCCGAGTCGATCTTTACAAACGTTTCAGGCACCAAAAACTTGGCAGATCTTTCTGATCAATACAAGGTTGAAAAGTTTGTTATGGTTTCTACCGACAAAGCTGTAAACCCAACAAATGTTATGGGAGCGAGTAAGCGTATAGCAGAGATTTACACGCAGTCGCTGGGTAAAAAATCAGACACAAAATTTATTACAACACGTTTTGGAAATGTTCTCGGATCAAACGGATCAGTCATTCCCCGCTTTCGCCAACAAATTGAAAATGGCGGTCCGATCACCATCACTCATCCCGATATCACACGCTTTTTCATGACCATTCCTGAGGCCTGTCAATTGGTTCTCGAAGCAGGTGCAATGGGAAATGGCGGTGAAATTTTTATTTTCGACATGGGTGAATCGGTTAAGATCGTTGACCTTGCAAAAAAAATGATCAAACTATCGGGTTTGATACTTGATAAAGATATCAGTATAACGTATACAGGATTGCGACCTGGAGAAAAACTGTACGAGGAATTACTTGCTGATCATGAAAACACAATTCCGACACATCACAATCAGATCATGATCGCCAAGGTGAAGGAATATGACTTTGAAAGTATAGCCGCATCGATTGCTCAATTGATAGAGCTCTTCAGCAAACAAAACAACCAATCAATCGTAAAAAAAATGAAGGAACTTGTTCCCGAATTCAAAAGCAATAATTCTATTTACGAACAACTCGATGAACAATAAAATCATGAAAAGTGCAAAATTTATGCTCTGTTGTAAGGATTTAATAGCGTAATACTAGAAGAGGAAATCGAACAACGGTTAAACCAAAAATAATATACGTGACCGAATTACCTGGAGAACGAGGAAACGAAATCTTGATCCTTGGTCAACGTAAATTTTATACAAAAAACTGATTACAAATATAAATTATGTCCGAACAGCCTTTCAAACACAAAACACCGATTCAAATCCGATTTAAAGACATCGACAAACTCGGACATGTAAATAATGCAAACCATGTAACCTACTTTGAATTGGCACGTGTAGATTATTTTGATGCATTTGCTGCTGACAACATTAAAATTGATTGGGTAAATGAAGGCGTTATTTTGGCAAAAATTGAAATGGAGTACAAACAGCCGATTTTATTGGAAGACAAAGTTTTTGTTTACACATGGGTTTCAAAAATGGGCACAAAAAGTTTTGACATGAGCTGCTCCATCGTTAAATCAGAAAACGGAGTTGAAATTGAACTAGCGAGAGGATTAGCTATTATAGTTTGCTTTAATTACAAAACAAATCAAACCATATTGATACCGGAATCCTGGAAAGCAAAGATGGTACAATAACATTACTATCCGTGAACGGTAGTATCTTTTCCGTATTTTGTAATGATTGACGCTTCGTATTCCAGCCAATCTTTCCAACGTTTATCGATATCTATATCATCCGCATATTTTCTTGCAAAACCAATAAAGGTTGTATAGTGTCCGGCTTCGCTGATCATGAGATCACGATAAAATTTCGCTAACTCAACATCTTTAATATTTTCTGAAAGCACTCTAAATCGTTCGCAACTCCTTGCTTCGATCATTGCTGAAAAGAGTAAGCGGTCTACCAATGAAGATTTTCTACTTCCACCTTTTTGCATGAATTTATATAATTCATTTACATAGGTATCTTTGCGTTCGATACCCAGTACTTTCCCTCTTGCAAGAATGAGATTGTGTACCATTTCAAAATGCTCCACCTCTTCTTTTACAATTTCCAGGAGAGCGGAAACTAATTCAGGATAATTCGGATTATTTATAATAAGAGACAATGCATTGGTTGCCGCTTTTTGCTCACACCATGCGTGGTCAGTAAGAATCTCATCAATATTCGATTCAACAATATTTACCCAGCGAGGGTCCGTTGGTAATTTTAATCCTAACATTTATTTCTAATCTATAAATTTTTTCATCAATGGCCCGCTCGTCAGACTGGTAACTAAAGCCATAATTACAAGAGCAACAAAGATCGGTTTGGAAATCAATCCGGCATTTAAGGCAAGTGTTCCAAGGATTATTTCCATCGCTCCACGGGCATTCATACCAAATCCAACAGCAAGAGAATGATTCTTACTCATCCCTCCCAAGCGCGCACCAATAGTTGCACCCAATACTTTACCTACAAAAGCAAGCACTAAAACAATTGACACGATCACAGGATCAAAATTTTCAATGAAATTTATTTTCAAACCAATAGAAACAAAAAATAATGGAGCAAAAAAGTTAGTAACAAACTGATGAATGATTTCACGGGCTTGTTCACGAAGATGAACACTATCACCAAAAGCAATACCGGCAATAAAAGCACCTAAAATGGCATGAATATTAATCGCTTCGGTGAATGCAGCCGACAACAAACAAATACCCAAAGAAATTGAAAGCACGCCTCCAGGCCAGGATAATTTGGTTTGCATCCAAGGCAATGTTTTATCGATTATTTTTTTACCGATCGTTAGCATGAATAATCCAAAACCGATAATATAAATTATGGTATACCACAAGCTAAGATGTTCGCCATCATTTGTATGTGTTAAACTTAGTACAAAGGAGAAAATAAGCCAGCCAAGCAAATCATTGAACATAGCAGATGCGATAATAACCATCCCTATATTTGTTTTAAACAAATTCATATCCATCAGAATCCTCGCGATTACAGGTAAAGCAGAAATTGATAGCGCGGTACCAAAAAACAATGCAAATAATAATTTCGGACCATGTTCATTACTGATTGAAAATATTTCAGGAAAAAACCAGGCAACAGCGAAGCCTGTAAAAAAAGGAATAACCATGCTAAACAAACTCGTATACACTGCTACTTTTCCTTGCTTAAGGACTAAAGACAATTGAACTTCCATTCCAGCAACAAAAAGAAGCATAATAACAGATAAACTAAAAATACCATCCAGAGCAATCGGAATATTACCTGTTCGTGGAAATAAGTAATTAAAAATATCCGGGTAAAGCATGCCTAAAATGGTCGGTCCCAAAATAATACCCACAATCAATTCGCCCATAACAACAGGAAGCTTCAATTTCTTCCCCAGCTCAGCAAAAATCCGAGAAATAATCAGCATCGCACTGATCGATAGAAGAAAAACGATTAATTCATTATGAGCAAGCTTAATCATATAATTTAAACGCGAGAGTGTATAATTAAAACATTACATGGTAAATCAGCTAATATATATTCTATATCATGTGTAAAAATCCTATCAAATACATTCAAATGTGTGTCTGGGGAATTAATCACCAAAAGATCTGCCCGCTTATCTTTAGCAAATTTACTAATGGCATAACCAGGCTTCCCTTTAATTATTTTATCTGTCACGTTAATTTCCCCGATATCACATTTATCAATGATCATCTGGAGGGTTTCTTCAGACTCGTCTGTAATATTCTTTTTAATTTCTTTTGTCTGGGGTGCCGTTGTATTATCAGCAATAGCCATAGCAATACCAGATATGTCAACTTCTTTTACAATGGTAAGGTCTTTCACTTTTAAGTGCTTGGCTAGATATAAAGAGGTATTTATGGTGTGTATTGTCTTCGGATTTTCAACACCATTTACAACTATTTTTTTCAGTTTCATCGGCTCATCTGATGGATTTGTGAGCAACAGCACCGAACATTTTGCTTTTCTGCTGATATTTCTTGCAATGGAACCAAGATAAAACTTAAGTATATTTTCTTTTTCAAGGGCACCCAGCACAAGCAGATCGACGATATTCAGCTTGCATAATTTCAAAATCGTATCAACGGGATCGCCTTCCATCCAAATCACACGTGAACGCTTAGGGTCCACCCCAACAGTGTCCATAATTGAATCCAATTTCTGCTCTTTTTCAGGGGTTTGATCTCCAATATGCAACAAAAGCAAGGAGGCTCCCAAGACATCCGACAAACGTTTCGCCTCGGCTAACAGGGACTGACAACTGGGAGAAAATGAAATAGCAACAGCTATTGTCTCGAAAGGATAGGAAGGGCGCTTTTTTAATTTACTTAAATCCATCTTTAAATTTGTATGATTATGTGTAAAGATAATAATAACACTTGCTCTAAAACATTTTCACCATTAAATTTGTTATATTTTTAATTTGAATACTTTTACATAAATTTTATTAAAAAAAACCGACTATGTACATCTTACTGTTTTTTATTGCACACTGGTTTCTTTCATTGTTTTGTCAAACCTTTTTCTTGCACCGTTACT
This sequence comes from Chitinophaga pinensis, assembly GCA_945885475.1. Taxonomy (GTDB): domain Bacteria; phylum Bacteroidota; class Bacteroidia; order 2-12-FULL-35-15; family 2-12-FULL-35-15; genus 2-12-FULL-35-15. Next base: position 16,769 of record CAMCYR010000014.1, on the reverse strand, counting down.
CTTCTCACAAAATGTTTACGATGAATCCGTTTTGGGAGAAATTCTTTTATTTTTTAACGTTTCTCACGCAAGGATCTTCCTTCTTAAATCCAAGAGGATATGCCATATTACATCGCATGCATCATACGTATAGTGACACAGAGAAAGACCCTCATTCACCGCATTTTTTCAAAGATGTTTTCGGTATGATGCTTCACACAAAAAAAATATATTTCGATTTTGTATCTGAAAAAGTGGTACCTGAAAAAGCGTTTCGTGGTGATTTCCCTGTTTGGCCATCAATAGATAAAATAAGTGATATGTGGCCTGTAAGAATTGGCTTTGGAGTGCTTTATTTCTTGTTTTATTTTTATTTTGCTACTTCTTTGTGGCAGTATTTACTTCTGCCGATTCACTTCCTTATGGGACCTGTTCATGGCGCTATTGTGAATTGGTGCGGGCACAAATACGGCTATTCTAATTATGAGAATAACGACAAAAGTAAAAACTCTCTTCCTATTGATTTTTTGATGTTAGGTGAATTATTTCAAAACAATCATCATAAAAGTCCGAATAACTTGAATTTTTCAAGAAAATGGTTTGAATTTGACCCTACCTTTCCTGTTATTTTGGCGCTGAACGCAATTGGAGTTATTAAAATTCGTAAACAATGAACCAGGTAATACAATTACCGCTCATTTCTTTTGCTGTTGTTTCAACTGTCATGTCACTTACATGGATCGTTGCTTATCGTATCAAAAATGCAGGCATTGTTGATATTCTATGGGCCTTTAATTTTTTATTTATTGCCATCGTCATTGGGTTTCTTGCTGATGGTATGGACGCAAGAAAAAATATGGTTTGCATTTTAACCGCATTATGGAGTTTGCGACTAGGAATATATTTGCTTATTCGGGTAGGTTCGCACTTGGATCAGGAAGAAGGACGATACAAACAATTACGTGCAGAATGGGCTCCAAATACCAATTTAAAATTTTTTGTGTTTTTTCAAATGCAAGCATTATCGAACGTATTTCTTGCTATTCCTTTTTTCATAATCGCTATAAATCCGCAACCTAATCTTTCATTCATAGAATATACCGGAGCGGGATTATGGCTCCTCGCGATAATCGGAGAGGGACTTTCAGACTTTCAATTGCAACAATTCAAAAAAGATCCTTCTAACAAAGGAAAAGTTTGCGAAGCGGGCTTCTGGAATTACTCCCGTCATCCCAACTATTTTTTTCAATTGATGCTTTGGATTTCCGTATTTATTTTGGCAATCCCGAGTCCATATGGATGGATCGCTATTGTTTGTCCGCTTGTAATTGGATTATTAATTTTCAAAGTAACCGGAATACCCATGACTGAGGAACAATCTATTCGTTCTAAAGGCGAACTTTACAAAGAATATCAGCGTACAACCAACGTGTTTATTCCCTGGTTCAAAAAAAATAAATAAAGTAAATCCCGATTTGTTAAACATCGGAAACTCATAAATATAACTATGTGGTACGACTCCTTATTAGAAAAAAACAAGGTACCTGATTTCGCTCTGCGTTTGGGTATCAGGAAATTGTTAAAAGAACGTTTGCACCAGGAGAAGAAAGAAACCGATGAACTTCAACAGGCTCATCTAATGAACCTGATAGCGGAGTTGAAAGAATCACCCATTGCTATAAATACTGCTGAGGCAAACGAGCAACATTATGAAGTTCCTACTGCATTTTACAAATTTTGTTTAGGAAGTAATTTAAAATACAGCAGTGGTTATTGGAATGAAGGAGTACTCGATATCGATACGTCTGAGAATGACATGCTTGAAATCACCTGCTCGCGAGCGGAATTGACAGACGGTCAAGATATTTTGGAACTCGGATGCGGATGGGGTTCTCTATCTCTTTACATGGCGAAGAAATATCCACAAAGTAGCATCACAGCCGTATCAAACTCAAAGACTCAAAAAATCTATATTGACGAACAAGCGCAATTACGTGGGATAAAAAATCTTACTATAATTACGGTAAATATCAACGACTTTACTATAGAAAAGAAATTCGACAGAGTTGTATCCGTTGAAATGTTTGAACACATGCGCAACTATCAAAAATTGATGCATAAAATAGCGGATTGCTTAAAAATAAACGGGAAATTATTTGTTCATATTTTCACACACAAAGATTTTGCCTATAAATTTGAAGTACTCGATGAAACGGATTGGATGAGTAAGTATTTTTTTACGGGAGGAATTATGCCATGCGACGATTTACTCTTGTATTTTAACGAGCATTTAAGTATTGAAAAACATTGGCATGTGAGTGGATTACATTACAGCAAAACATCGGAATCTTGGCTGCAAAATATGGATAAGAATAAATCGCAAATTATGCCATTGTTTGAAAGCACATACGGAAAAGATCAAGCTGTGAAATGGTGGGTTTATTGGAGGCTGTTCTTCATGGCTTGTGCCGAATTGTGGGGATATAATAATGGTGAAGAATGGATCGTGAGTCATTATTTATTTACAAAAAAACAATCCTGATTTTTAGTTCAACAATAAAATGGAAAAATTAGCAATCATAGGAACTGGAATTGCGGGAATGGGTTGTGCACATTTGCTGCAAAAAAAGTATGACCTTACTATTTTTGAAGAAGCTGATTATATTGGCGGACATACCAATACAATAACTGTGGATGAAGAAGGCAAACCGGTATTTATGGACACAGGATTCATGGTATTTAACTTCCAAACCTATCCTAATCTTTGCAAATTATTTGAAGAGATAAAAGCACCTATAAAAAAAACGGACATGTCTTTTAGTGTTCAGCATACCGAAACAAGTTTAGAGTATTGCGGTTCGGGAATAGATGGATTATTTGCACAGCGTAAAAACATTTTCAACATTCGCTACATCAGAATGCTTTTTCAAATCACACGATTCAATAAGGAGAGCATAAAAATCCTGAACGATCCTGAATTTGAAAACTATTCTTTAAAAGAATACATCAAAGCATTCAACTATGGGGACGATATGCTATGGAAATATCTTATTCCGATGAGTTCTGCTGTTTGGTCGACACCAATGGAAGAAATGCTGAACTTCCCCATTGTAACACTCGTTCGCTTTTTTAAAAATCATGGATTCTTAGGACTCGACACACAGCATCAATGGTATACACTGGAAAATGGCAGCCAATCGTATCGCAAATTACTGATCGAACCTTTTAAAGATAAAATTCAAATCAACAATGGCGTTGTAAACGTTCTGAAAGAAGAGAACAAGGCAATTGTTATTACAAAAGATGGAAATAAACACTCCTTCGACAAAGTAATATTTGCCTGTCATGCCAATCAATCATTGAAAATTTTGGAGCAGCCAACAGCTGATGAAAAAAGATTATTATCCGTTTTTCAATATCAAAAAAATATCGCTACTGTTCATACTGATGAATCTATTATGCCTAAAACGAAGAAAGTATGGAGCAGCTGGAATTATCGGATTGAAAAAAAGAATGGAATACAAGTGCCCAGCACAATATATTGGATGAATAAACTACAAGGGGTATCTGAAAAGAAAAACTATTTTGTTTCAATCAATGCAATCCCCGACTCTATTGATAAAGATAAGATCATCAAAGAAATTGAATACGAGCATCCATTATTTGATGTTCCTGCGATGAAAGCACAAGACGAACTCCATAAATTAAATGCAACAGGACCGCTTTACTTCTGCGGAAGCTATTTTAAATATGGTTTTCACGAAGATGCTTATGCCTCTGCAGTTAACCTTTGCAAGCTATTATGAATTCCTGTCTCTATAAAGCAAACGTGATGCATCACCGGTTTGAACCAAAGAAACACAGGTTCAACTACAAGGTGTTTATGTTTTATATCGATCTGGATGAAGTGGATATGCTGAGAAAACATTTATGGATGTTCAGTATAAATAAATTTAATTTTTTTAGCCTTAGGAATAACGAGCATATACAGCTTCCTCTCGAAATGCCTGACACAAAAAAAAATATCAAGGAGCAAATCTCCATGTATTTGGCACAAAATAATATTGAAATAGGTAGTGGAAAAATAATGCTACTTACAAATTTAAATGTGTTAGGATACAATTTTAATCCGGTATCATTTTACTATTGTTTTGATGAAAAGAATTTACCACTTTGTGTTGTTGCTGAGATTGGAAATACCTTTGGTGAGATAAAACCTTTTTTGCTCAGCAGGAACAATTTATCTGAAAATAAATTCCACCTGAACACAACTAAATACTTTTACGTATCCCCATTTATTGACCACGACACCAATTTTGATTTTAACCTGACTGTGCCTGATGAAAAATTAAACATACGAATTGATGATTATAAAAAGGAGGTTCGCTTTTTCATTAGCACACTCAGCGGAACAAAAAAAGTATTATCCAATTTAAATTTAGCTTGGTACAGTATACGTTTTCCGTTCATAACATTAAAAATCATAACATTAATTCACTGGAACGCCATACTGCTTTGGCTAAAGAAAATTCCTTACCATAAAAAAAGTGAAGACCAAGAGTTACAAAAAGAGGTATTCAGAAGAAAATATTAATAAAAAAAGTTCACAGGTATGTCTACAGCAATTGTAAATAGCATAAAAAGAAATTTTTACGAAAGAGTGATATTGGAAATGCTTTCAAAAATGAATGCAGGAACCCTAAACATTACGATGCCATCCGGTGAATCGATTCAAATCGGTGGAGGGAATGAAATTGTTGCAAATATTTCAATCAGTAATACTACTTTTTTCAGACGTTGCTTATTATATGGCGATATCGGATTTGGCGAATCATTTGTTGATGGTGATTGGGATACAAATAACATTACAGATGTTATAAAATGGGTAATTCTAAACATTGAAAACGCGCCAACTGTTTCCGGAAATAATACGCAAAGTCTGGCATTGAACATCCTAAAGGTATTTAACAAAGTTGTCCATTTCAAAAGAGCAAATAGTTTAAGCGGTTCACGTAAGAACATTTCAGAACACTACGATTTGAATAATGATTTTTTCGCACTTTTCCTTGATCCGTCAATGACCTATTCTTCTGCTTATTTTAAAGAAGAAGGGATTTCATTGCAAGAAGCGCAAGAAGAAAAATATGACAGATTGTGCAAACAATTGAATTTACAAGCGACAGATCATGTGCTCGAAATCGGAACTGGCTGGGGAGGAAATGCAATTCATATCGCCAAGAAATACGGCTGTAAAGTAACAACAGCAACAATTTCAGAAGAACAGTACAAATTAGCTATCGAACGGATTGAAAAAGAAAAACTTTCCCATAAAATTAAGGTTGTACTAAAAGACTATCGTTTACTTGAAGGGCAGTTCGATAAAATTGTTTCGATTGAAATGCTGGAAGCGGTCGGACACAAATTTTTAGATGTGTACTTTAAAAAATGTACTGATCTTTTAAAGAAGGACGGCATCCTTGCGATGCAGGTAATTACTTGTCCGGATTCACGTTACGAAAATATATCAAGCGAAGTGGACTGGATCCAGAAGCATATTTTCCCGGGATCCCTCCTTCCTTCTGTTGCGGCAATCAACAAAGCAATCAACAATACAGGGAATTTAACGTTGGTTGATCTAAAAGACATCGGATTGCATTATGCTAAAACATTATCCATCTGGCGCGATCAATTCAACAAGAATTTGACAGAAGTAAAAAAACTAAAGTTTGACGATCATTTTATTCGGAAATGGAATTACTACTTTTCATATTGTGAAGCAGCGTTCGAGATGCGCAACATTAATGTGATGCAGATGATCTATTCACGTCCAAATAATACAAATAGATAATTTAAGAAGGACCCTTTTCTTTAAAACGCGTAAAAATAAGAGCAGCAGTAAGGCAAAGTATAAAACCAAGAATACCGGACAATCTGATTCCGAGATCGTTTCCTACATCTTTACCATACAGCAAAAACATCGCAAACAAAGCCATTCCAAATGTCTGTGCAATTTTTACAAAAAAATATCTAACAGCAAAATAGATCCCTTCTTTATTACTTGCTGTATCCAATGTATCTTTTTCGATGATCTCCGCTAGAATTGCATTTGGTAAAATATTCAATGAAGCCAATGGAATAGAAGCCAATACAATCAGTAAATAAATTTGAAGATAGGCGTCCATCTCCCCTTTACCTAAAAAATAAATCGCTAAAAACACAACAGAAAGCAACAGGAATGAAACAATTACAAGTATTTTCTTACCAACTTTTTTAGAGAGATAATTTACTACAGGATAGAAAAGAAAGGAGACAAGAACCATCGTGATCATCAATTTATTTCCTAATGTTTCGGGTAATCTCAATAAAACACTCACAAAATATAACAATCCGGAAGTAATGATTGTAACAGCAATAAAGTAAGAGAAATCTGCAACAATAAAAAACAAGAAATTCTTATTAGACAAGGTTTGCTTCAGTGCTGCTCTTAATGGAACTTTACTAGGCTTTCCAATACAATATTTTTTTTCATCAATTGCAAAAGCAGGAATTGCCATAAAAATAGCCGCTAAGATACACATCAATAAAACCGTACACTGAAGCGCTGCTAATCGGGTTTCAAAGCCGAAAGAACGTTGCAAAAGATCGGTCAGATTAAATGCATTGGATGCGATAGCAATACCGAAAACATATCCGATGGATTGCCAGGTTGCTAACTTAACTTTAGAATCTGATGTTGGCGCTAACTCTGGCAACAAAGCATTATAAGGAATAATATATGTTGTTGAAGAGATATAGAAACAGATCAAAACAATAACCAACCATACGATATTGGCCGTGCTTTCTTGTGTCGTCAGAGGATAAAAAACAAAAAAACAAAATATAAGAGAAGGAAGAATTGCTGCTCTCATCAATGGAATTCTTCTTCCTTTTGGATTTGCACTGCTATCGCTGAATTGAGCAATAAAAGGATCATAAACAGCATCAATGATCCGCCCCCCTGAAGTAATGATCGCAATCACATTAAAGATACCAAAAACAGATACTTGTGTAATTAAATTAGGCAAACCACTACCTGATGGCGGAAGATATAAGTAGATCAGAATGACACTGATCAAATTGACCATTACGCTCCAGCCCATCATCCCGAAAGAATAGGCTAACTGTTTACCGACTGGAAGCTGTTTGGGTATCATTTTAACGCAATATCAACAAATTATTATTTATTCAAAATTGTGCTACGGAAACTTTGAAATCAAAAAATGTTTCCATAGTTTTGCCGATCAAAATTAACAATGTTAGAACATACATTCTACTTTATTGTTTAATTTTATACTTTGCTTGCTAATACTAACATTGGGGCATCAACCTTTTAAACATATTTGCTTTTTATGAGAACTCATTCACCGATCAAATCATTACTGTTCATGCTTTTTTCTTTAATTCTTTCTTTAAACAGCAATGCGCAAGACACAAAAAATTACACAATCAGCGGTTATGTTAAGGACGCATCTAATGGCGAATACAGTATCGGTGCGAATGTATATATCAAAGAATTACTGAAAGGTGGAAATACGAATCAATATGGTTTCTTCTCAATCACCGTTGAAAAAGGAACCTATACGCTTATAAGTTCTTATATAGGATATCAGAATTTTGTTAAACAGATTGTTCTCGACAAGGACATTCGCTTAAATATTGAGTTGCAACCTGCGGCAATAAATGTAAAGGAAGTGGAGATCAGTTCGGATAAAATCGATAAAAATGTATCCAGTACTTCGGTCGGATCTATCAAACTCGATATGGAAGAAATAAAAAAATTGCCTGCATTTTTGGGTGAAGTCGACATTTTAAAAACAATTCAATTACTGCCCGGAGTAAAATCTAGCGGGGATGGTAATTCAGGGTTTTATGTTCGCGGTGGCGGACCTGATCAGAATTTAATTTTACTTGATGAAGCAGTCGTTTATAATGCCTCCCACTTATTAGGATTTTTCTCTGTGTTCAATGGCGATGCCGTAAAAAGCATAAATCTGGTAAAAGGTGGAATGCCGGCTCAATACGGAGGAAGACTTGCTTCAGTGTTAGACATTTCAATGAAAGAGGGAAACAATAAAACCTACCACGCATCCGGTGGAATCGGATTAATTTCCTCCCGATTTACCATTGAGGGTCCGCTAAAAAAAGATACCGGCTCATTTATCGTTTCCGGACGAAGAACATACATCGACGTGCTTGCGCGCCCTTTTGCAAAACCAGAGTCTCCGCTGAAAAATTCGGGGGTTTATTTTTATGACTTGAATGCAAAAGTAAATTATCGATTATCAGATAAAGATAGAATTTTTGCAAGTGGATATTTAGGCCGCGATATCATGAACTTCCAGGACAAAGATGCTGAATTCAAACTGGGTGTTTCCTGGGGAAATTCAACGGCTGTTGTCCGCTGGAACCATTTGTTCAGCAACAAATTGTTTATGAATGTATCAGCAATCTACAGTGATTACAAATTTACTTTTACCGCAGAACAAAGCGGATTCGAAGTGAAATTATTTTCAGGAATAAGCGATTGGAACGGGAAGGTCGACTTTAGTTATTTCCCTACCATCCGTCACGAAGTTAAATTTGGTGTTAATTATATTTTTCACACCTTCAAACCAATCAGTGCTACCGCCAAACAAGGAGAAACAGAATTTAATCTTGGAGGCGTAAAAAAATTACTTGCGCATGATATCGCTGCATACCTTTCTGATGATTTTGATGTGACTGATAAATTCAAGATCCACCTCGGATTAAGATATTCATATTTTATGCAGGTTGGTCCTTTCGACAGATACGTTAAAGATCCAATCACCGGGCAAACATCCTCAACCATCTCTACGGGCCCGAATAAAAAAGTGGCCGATTATGGCGGATTTGAACCGCGATTTAATGCCAGATATTCATTAAATACAAAATCTTCTATAAAAGCTTCTTACACCTATAACCTTCAATACATTCACCTTGCATCGTTATCAGCGGTGACCTTACCGATCGATACATGGGTTCCTTCTTCTGAATTAGTTAAGCCTCAAAAAGGTTCCCAGTACTCGTTGGGGTATTTCAGAAATTTCAAGGATAACAATTACGAAACATCTGTAGAAGTGTACTATAAAGATTTCAAAAATCAAATCGAGTATTCTGATGGGTCTCTGCCTGGTGCTGCTATTGGTGACAATGCGGATAATCAATTTGTTTTCGGAAAAGGTGAAGCCTATGGTATAGAATTATTTGTTAAAAAGAGAGTCGGGAAGTTTAACGGCTGGATTGGCTATACACTTTCCTACACCAAACGCACTTTTCCTGATCTGAACCGCGGTAAAGAATTTTATGCGAAGTATGATAGAAGACATGATGCCTCTCTTGTTTTAAGTTACGACCTTAGTAAGAAATGGACATTCGCTGCTATTTTTGTTTATGGAACAGGAAATGCAATCACAATCCCTACCTCCTACTACATTGTAGATGGAAACATCACGTATGATTATAGTGATAGAAATGCATTCAGAATGCCAGCATATCATCGATTAGATTTTTCTGGAACATATACCCCAGATAGAACGAAAAAGATTGAACGCAGAAAAAAACGTATCCTGAAAAAATTCGGATTAGAGGATAAAGTAACAACAGAGGAAATAAAAATACCAACAAGATTATTTAAAAATTACGAATCAAGCTGGACCTTCAGTATATTCAATATATATAACAGACACAACCCTTACATCATTTATTTTGCAAACGAAGGAAGCGCTACACAAGGTAATTTAACGATCAAGGCAAAACAGGTTTACTTGTTTCCGATCCTACCTTCAGTAACATGGAATTTTAAATTTTAATACTTTTAAATTCATTAAAAAATGAAAAAATATATTTTATTTACCGCAATTGCTACAGCTTTATTTTCGGCATGTACAGAGTCAATAGACGTGAAGCTACCCAACTCCGACAAAAAAATTGTAATTGAAGGAGTAATTGAAAATGGTAAAGGGGCAACAGTTATTATCACCCGAACAATCCCATTATTTTCCTCCGTATCGGGAAGTACCATTACCGATCTGTATGTATTAGATGCGAAAGTTTATGTTTCAAATGGTATAATCACCGACACACTAACATTGGCTATCGACAGCTTCTCATCCATCGGATTGGTATATAGACATCCACTTGGACGTCCAAATCCAATAATCGGAGTTTCCGGACAAAATTATTCATTGCGGGTTGTCACTTCAGATGGCAATGTGTATTCTGCCACCACATCAATCCCCTATCCAATTGCATTAGATTCGGTATGGTGGAAACCACAGCCACCTGAAGATTCTTTAGGTTTCGCAAATGCACGCCTATCTGATCCTTCTGGTTTAGGAAACAACTACAGATGGTATTCAAAAAGAGCAACGAAGGATAGACGCTTTCTGGCACCCTTTGGTGCGACTTTCGACGATAAACTTATTGATGGCAAACAGTTTGAATTCGCCTACACAAAAGCATACGATCCAACAGACAGCGCCAGCTCCTTTGAAAATGATATCGAGTCTGAAAGAAATTATTATAAAAAATCGGATACCATCTATATTAAATTCTGCACGCTCGACAGGGCGAGCAAGGATTTTTACTCCACCTTCGAATCTGCACTATCCAGCAATGGGAACCCCTTTGCTTCCCCAACCACTATTTTGGGGAATTTTGATAATGGAGCTTTAGGCGTATGGAGCGGTATGGGCACCAGCTACGATACGATCATGCCAACACCCTAAAACCATCAATCCCTATAGATCAAGCTCTTTTATTCCATTTGTGAATAAAATATATAAAACAACATTAAAACAATTGGTAATTTCGCTAGCGCATATTATTAATACAAGAATAAAATTATGACAGAACAAGTTGAACACGTAAAATGTCTGATAATCGGGAGTGGACCTGCAGGTTATACAGCAGCAATATATGCAGCAAGAGCTGATATGAAACCGGTAATGTACCAAGGATTGCAACCAGGCGGACAATTAACGATTACAACAGAAGTTGAAAATTATCCGGGATATCCGAAAGGAACACAAGGACCGGAGATGATGGAAGATTTTAAAGCACAAGCGGAACGTTTCGGAACGGATATCCGCTGGGGATTAGCTACATCGGTTGATTTTTCGGGCCCTGTTCACAAAGTTATAATTGATGAAAAAACTACTATCACTGCCGATAGCGTTATTATTGCAACTGGCGCTTCCGCGAAGTGGTTAGGATTACCATCAGAAGAGCGGTTGAATGGATTTGGCGTTTCAGCATGTGCGGTATGCGATGGATTCTTTTTCAAAGGTCAGGATGTAGCTATCGTTGGTGCAGGAGATACTGCTGCAGAAGAAGCTACCTATCTTGCAAAGCTGTGCAGAAAAGTATACATGATTGTTCGGAAAGAAGAAATGCGTGCATCAAAAGCAATGCAGCACCGTGTTCTGAATACTCCTAATATTGAAGTTCTTTTCAATTCAGAAACAAAAGAAATTCTTGGAGAAAAAACAGTTGATGGTGCCTTGATTGTGAATAACAAAGGAGAGGAGAGAAGACTTGAGGTAACAGGATTTTTTGTCGCTATCGGACATAAACCAAATACGGATATATTTAAAGATTATTTGAAATTAGATGAAACAGGCTACATTCAAACAATCCCAGGTTCAAGTAAAACAAATGTTTCCGGAGTATTTGCTACAGGCGATGCGCAGGATCATATTTATCGTCAAGCCGTTACTGCCGCAGGAAGCGGTTGTATGGGAGCCTTAGATGCGGAAAGATACCTTGCTGATAAAGGAATTCATTAATTAAAAAAAATTTCCATTTCGTAAAATCTCTGTTCATTTTATTTTGAATGGAGATTTTCAATTTTGATTCATCTTTTTTTACATTCACAGAATAGTAGCGTACATAATTAAATCAAATAGATGAAAAAAATATTTTTACTTTTTCTTTTGATTTCAATCACACAAATCTCCTTTGCCCAGTTTTTCGGCCAAATTCCAGTACCTGTAAAATACAACGAAGCCAAGGTGGTTGATCCTGAATATGGCATAACGATGTACGAAAAATTAAATTTCTATACCGGTGGAGATTCCGTTAGAAATGACAAAAAAGGATATGCTTGTCAAGGCTGGCTGGAAGATATCTACGAAATAGGAACAGTAATACATAAAGGATTTTACGAAGACGGACATTTGAAAATCTACAAGAATTTTTATTCCAACGGTAATGTAGAACGCTCATTCAAATTGGTTGACTTTAAACGCAGCAATCTTCAACTATTCTATTCGGATGGGAAACTTAAATCTGACATTACCTATTATGATGGCAGTCCGCAAATTTGGACAGATTATTATCAAAACGGACAGATTGAATATACGGAAGAAAATTCAAAAAATATGGAGTACTTGATTATGCGTAAATCCTATTCAGAAGATGGCAAACCTCAGGAAATTTTCGAGATGACTGAGCCAAAGAAAAAGATCTATTTTAAAAAAGAGTATTACGCAAGCGGAAAAATAAAAGCAGAAGGCCCTGTGAAATATAGCGCTGCTAACATAGATTATCAAAAAGATGGAATTTGGAAAGAGTATGATGAAAGTGGTAAAGCTGAACAACAAAAATGGGTGAACGGAGAAGAAGTCAAAGATTAGTATGGACAAAAAACGTTGAAGTATTGTTCTAAAAACAAACAATCAAAATAAAAAAAAACAAAAAAGCCATTCGAATTCATCGGATGGCTTTTTTTAAAAAATGTTTTTTACAATTATGCTTTTCTAACATCTACTGCATTTAAACCTTTTTTACCCTCAGCTTCTTCAAAAGTAACTTTATCTCCATCACGGATCTGATCAACCAAACCTGTAACGTGAACAAATAATTCCTGATTCGTACTATCAACGGTGATAAAACCAAAACCTTTAGAAACGTTGAAAAATTTTACTGTACCTGTTTTCATTCAATTTAAAATTAATAATTAATACTAAAAACAAATATACGATACTAAACTACTAAATCAAATATTTATTGCTAATATTGGAAACGTGATATTTGACGTTTTTTTTATTTTCATATGACAAATTTATTTTCAAAAAAGAGAAAAGATAAAAAAACTGAACAAAAAGCAAAAATAAAATTCAAAAAGACTTCCGAAAGAATAAATTTTATTGGGATTCAACACTAATTAAATCGAAAAAATACATACAAAAAGAAAAAATATTTAATGACTAGTGACGAATGAAAAAATACTATTTACATTCTTTTTGCATCCTTTTTATTTTAATCATTGCATCCTCATCTTGCAGTACATCTGCCTTTTTTTATGCTCCATATAAGGATCTAAAATATCAGCCGGACACATCCCGTTATTTTATTGAAGAAATAAACTTCCCTTCTACCAATAGGAAAAATCTGAATGGATGGTTTTTCAAACCAAAAAATAAAAAAATCATAGGAACCATTTTACACTTTCATGGCAATGCCGGAAACATTTCTTACCAATATCAATTTTCTGATTCATTAATTAAGGCAGGATTTCAAGTGATGGTTTTCGATTATCAAGGGTTCGGCAAATCTGAAGGAAAAGTATCCCAGGAAAAAGTGCTGGAAGACGGAATCTCTGCTCTTCATTATGTCAAGAAACGTGAAGACGTAAAAAACACCAAACTTATTTTGTTCGGTCAATCACTAGGCGGACATTTGTCTTGCGTGGTTGCAGCTCGCGAACAAAACATGATTGACGGCTTGGTTGTTGAAGGTGCATTCACAGGGCACGAACGCATGGCAATTTATGTGGGAGGAAAAAGCGGTGCACCTAAATGGCTGTCAAAAATGCTGGTTCCAAGTAAATACAATGCCATTGATGAAATAGCTAAAGTAACTATTCCTAAACTCATTATACACAGTACAGAAGATGCAACTTGTCCATTTTATATGGGTAAAGAGCTCTTCGAAAAGGCCTTAGCTCCGAAAGAATTCTGGGAAATAAAAGGACCGCACATTCAATGTAGCGAATTGTATAGAGGTGATTTTGTAAAGAAATTTATCGAGTTGATAAAATAAATCCAATTAAATTTACTGACTTACAATGAATAAAATTATTCGGCACATCAACTTGTTTTGTGAAAAGCAAGAAAAAACAAAAGGTTTAATAGCCACTAGCCTACTAATTGGCTTGATTTTATTGGCATTTGACATGATTTACACCACACCTCGCTTTGAGGCGGCCTATCATGGATTACAATATTCATTGTTATCTAATAATCCATTCGATTTTAGCACACCTAATCCTTTACGTTATCGAATATTACCAACATTTATTGGATATATTTCCTTTCTTCGTGGCGATTTATTTTTTATTATTCCTTTAATTTTTGCTTTCTTATTTATCTCATCTGTCTATTGGGTATACAGAAAAAAAGAATTCAGCCCAATTGACTCGATTCTATTTGCTGGACTAATCGCATTTTCTTGCACGATATTCATTCAACTGGTAGCTGCTGGTTATACAGATGCCGTCTTCTACTTTTTTATTTTCCTAAGCTTCTCATTCGTTAGAAAAATATATCTAAGTGCATTATTTTTCTCACTAGCACTTCTTACGCACGAAAGCAGTTTATTTATGCTGCCTGCTCTAATACTATATGCTTATTACACCAATACTAAATCAGGAGCCAAATTAACAACCTATTTTTTTGTTTATTTCATAGCCATACTTCCCTTGTTATTTTATAGGCTTTGGGTTTCAGCGCATACATCCGTTGAATATGATTTAAATTATTATTTTTCAGAAAAAAATATTGATTTTGCAGTAAGTAAAATGTTACAACTATTGCCAGCAGGCCTCTTTTTTGCTTTTAAACTTTTTTGGTTTTTCCCCGTTTATGTTCTTTATAAAACATGGAAAAATAAAGAATATAGTTTTTTTATGATAATTGCTTCCATAATTGTTTTTGATATTTTACAGCTACTAATTGCATTTGACATTACCAGAATGCTTTGCTTAGGATTTCCTGCAATCCTCCTTTCAGCAGAAAAGCTTAAAACATATTGGGAGCCTCAAAAATTTACCCGTTTTGTATTGGTTTTAACCTTAATAAATTTTTTTATTATTCAATATATTGTGAACGCTAGCGGCTTCGACCCATTGTTTCCATTACCTTACACTTATTTTGTAAAATAAAAATAGCTCGAGCAAAATGAAGTACGCACAGGAGAATATAACAGCATTATTTGAACTTTATAAAGTAAAGATTGTTTCTAAAAATAAATTTGAGCAATGAAAACTCTTCCTCTATCCATAAAAATTCCAATTTCAATTTTTATCTGCCTAACTTTAGGTGGACTTTCCGGGATAGCAACAACAAGTTCAATAACGGGATGGTATACAACAATAACAAAACCTTTATTTAATCCACCAAACTGGATATTCGGACCAGCATGGACACTTCTTTATATTCTAATGGGAATAGCATTCGCGCTGATCTGGAATGCAGGAACTGAAAAAAAAGAAGTAAAAAAAGCAATGAAATTATTTGGTTTGCAATTGATACTCAATTTGATTTGGTCTTTTTTGTTTTTCACGATGCAAAACCCAGCCATCGCATTTATTGATATTGTTATTTTATTGATTGCAATAAACAGTACCATCCGTCACTTTGCTGCCATCAACAAAACGGCTGGCTACCTATTGATTCCTTATTTACTTTGGGTTTCTTTTGCCACATTGCTGAATGGAAGTATCTGGTATTTGAATTAATTAGACAAAAAAACGCCCCATATTTCTACGGAGCGCCTAATACGAATCACAAAAAATAATTATTTTTTTTCGTCTTTCACTTCTTCGAAATCAACATCTGTCACTTCGCTATCCGCTTTTGATTCCGGACCTGCATTTGCTTGTCCTTCGCCGCCAGCTTCAGCACCTTGTTGTGCAGCGTACATATCCTGAGACGCAGCTTGCCATCCGGCATTTAATTTTTCTAAAGAAGAATCAATACCTGCGATATCGCGAGCGCCGTGTGCCGTTTTCAATTCAGCTAAAGCATCTTCGATAACTGTTTTTTTCTCTGCAGGAATTTTCTCACCATATTCTTTCAATTGTTTTTCTGTTTGAAAGATCATTGAATCCGCAGCATTCACTTTTTCAGTTTCCTCTTTTGTTTTTTTGTCTGCTTCTGCATTTGCATCCGCATCCGCTTTCATTCGTTTGATCTCTTCATCCGTCAAACCTGATTTCGCTTCAATACGAATGTTATGAGATTTACCGGTTGCTTTATCTTTTGCAGATACCTGAAGGATACCATTTGCATCAATATCAAAAGTAACTTCTACTTGCGGAACACCGCGAGGTGCAGGAGGAATTCCATCCAAATTAAATTCGCCCAACTTACGGTTATCTTTCGCCATTGCACGTTCACCTTGGTAAACCACAATTTGTACCGATGGCTGATTATCACTTGCAGTTGAGAATGTCTCAGATTTTTTTGTAGGAATGGTTGTGTTCGATTCAATCAATTTTGTGAACACACCACCCATTGTTTCGATACCTAAAGAAAGAGGAGTAACATCTAACAACAATACATCTTTCACTTCTCCTGTTAAAACACCACCTTGAATAGCTGCACCGATCGCCACCACTTCATCTGGATTTACACCTTTAGAAGGCGCTTTTCCGAAAAATTTCTGAACAGCTTCAACAACTGCAGGAATACGTGTTGAACCACCAACCAATATAATTTCATCGATAT
>CAMCYR010000013.1 GCA_945885475.1 Chitinophaga pinensis | reverse complement strand
GCATATATTAGCGGTAACGCTCCACGTGCAGCTGCAGCATTCACGATCGATTGTCCAACGGTACCCGATTCGGTTACCGTAAGGGGCATTGGCTCTGACTCAATTATTTTTTCTGCTGTAAAAATAATTGTAAATCCAGCAGCAGGAAGTATTCACACATTTAACTACCCCGCAACAACTGGTTCTCACGTGTTTACGGCATCAATTGTTCGTTTCTTTAAACCCTATACAATCAATTGGGAAATTTCTTTTAATAACGGAACGACCTGGAAACAGATCGGAGCGAGCAACAACACCTTATATGTAACACGCAGTGCACCGCAGGCAGAGGGGACAAACTACAAGTGGTATCACACCGTTTTTGACCTGAGCTGCAGAAATGCACAATACAAAAGCCTTGACACCGCAATCATTTCAAAGGTTTGGAGCGAATTTACCGACCACATCGTTTTAAATTACAACAACGATAGCTTGTTTTATTATAAGATCATGAACTCTCCAAACGTGACACTGGGAAGTCTTTTACAATTCCGCGATGCTGAGTGCTATACGTTTGCTCAACTTTTTCTGGCATCAATAAAAATACAAGGTGTTGTGCGAACCAACAACTACGTATACATCACACCCATCAACAACACCGTTTGTGGATATACAGTAAATAGATTCATCGTCAAAAACTGGAACTTCGGAACACCATCAGCCGCAGCAACCTGTCCAAGTTTTCCATACAAAAACACCTATAACTCAACGACCGGATCGATTCCGGCACCATACGATCAATACGTTTTTATAACAGCTGATGTAACCGACCAATCAGGAATACCGGGATCGTGTAACATCCGTCCGGCATCCTATTTCAACAACCATCAAATAGCAAAAATTGATGGTGTATATTACGATGCCTGCTACGGGACGACATTTCCAACACTTGTTTCCATAAAAACGGCAGCATTTAGCGGATGGAGCTTCCGCTATACAACCAGTGGAACAACCAATTGTTTTTTTACAAACGACATGTCACAGTCCAATCTTTCGGAGTCAATCAGTACATTTTAAAATGAGAACGTTCTTTGTTTCTTTTTTCATTCTTGTTGCAGCGAAACTTTCTGCGCAGGCAATCGAGCGGAAAATAATAATTGAAAACGGAAATTATTTTTTCAGCACGATCGATGATAGCAATCAGCTTGCAACCTTAAACACGGGGAAAGTAAACGATGCGATCGCCGATTCAAAAAAGCTTGCAATGCCGGCAGGAAGAAACTACGATGATCCCATTGTTCCTTTTTCCTGGGACATTGAAGACACAAGTGTTTTTGCTATTAGCTTTTTACTTCACCCCTTGAACGACAGAAACGAAGCAATCAAGCGATTGAACATTTCTTCATTAAAAGAATGGAGCACAACAGTAACACCCCTTAACCTAATAATGCAGAGTGTTGAAACAAATCCTTTTGCATACAATGATCCTTATTTGTTTGTAACAAGAAGATCAAACATTATCAGCGGCTTTTTTTATGATGCTATTGTAACAAGCGATAAAGCCTACACAATGGCGATATCAAATGGTGGTGAACTTAGTATTTGGAAATACAATGGAACAACATGGAAACACGGAGATATGTTTAAATTTCCTGTAGATGGATATTTTTCACTTTTTGAAAAAGATAAAAAAACATATTTAATATTAAATTCAGGAATGGTCTATGAAGCAACAATGAATGGTCTTTTGCCTGTAAATAAAGATTGCGGCTCCTCTTTGCCGAGTGGCTTTCTGGTCATAAACAAAGACGAAAATACGGTTTCATTTATGAAAAAAAACGACCTGAATCAGCGTACAGCATTGAATGAATTAATAACAAAAAAAGCAATCCGTATTTTTTAAATGCTTATAAAATTAAATATTAAAATGATAAAAAAAATTACACTTTCGTTCGCCCTCCTTCTGTTTGCCGGCTTTGCTTTCGGAAGCGATTTAACTTTCACGGTAATCAATACGACACCTGGCATGAGTACAGGCTCTATAGACTTGTCGGTTTCTGGTGGCGTTGGGCCGTTCACTTATAGCTGGACGGGGCCGTCTGGTTTTACAGCAACAACTGAAGATCTTGGTGGGCTTCCATCTGGAATATATACCGTTACGGTGACAGATAAATATTGTGGAATCGCAACAACAACAGTCCTTGTTGACAATGATATTGTAAGCAGTATTTTAGAAAACAACGGAAATGTTGTTTCTGTTTTTCCAAATCCGGCAAACGGTTTTATAAATATCACGTCAGAAAAAACATTGAAGGACGCAAGCGTAAAGATCATCAATATTTCCGGACAAGTTGTGTTTGAGAAAAAAGAGATTGCCGGAAACGCCTTTCTTTTTGATGTTTCAGAGCAAGCTTCAGGAATTTATTTCATTGAAATAAAAACGCCAGGAAGCATTTCAAGAACAAGGTTTGTAAAAAATTAACCAAAAACAATTCAATATGAAAAAAAACTACTCCATTTTAATTCTTTTTTTTTATTCTCTTTTTGCTGTTGCCCAAACAGTTTGTAACCCATCCGGAAACCTTATGGTTTTTACGAACTATGACGGTGGCAACCTGAATATTGACGTAGACGCGAATATCCCAAATTTAAAAATTGGCATTGTAAGTTATGAAGGAACAGCAATAACGATAAGCGGTGCATTTGCTGGTAATGTAACAAGCGTTGCCTATGCTGGATTTAACAGCAGCAACCCACACTGCGGAGGCTCCATTTCAACATCAATCTCCGGAGCGGGAAGCGCCACAACAAACATAGCCCTTGCACCGACAGCAACACTTTCAAACTCATTCGGATACGGCTCAATCATCTGCGGTTACAGTTGTTCAACCACCACAAACCAAGGAGGGTGCAACACCGTGGATCAGATAGAAGATTATTTTTTAAACTATTTTCCCGGAAGCCAACTTTACGCACACAAAGTACAATATGGTTGCTGGACAGGAAATCAATCACTTTCAGCAGGAGGAACATGCTGCGCGCTTGCAACGGGAATTGCATCTGATGTATCTCAAAAAAACTCAAGCATTTTTCCCAATCCCGCATCAGCAACTCTTACAATCACCTTTAACAAGTTTGTATCAAACGGCACTGTTCGTGTTTTTAGTACGGCAGGAGAGCTGGTAAAACAAGAAAGCAACATAAGCGGAACCGATCACTCTGTTGCTGTTTCCGACTTGTCAGCGGGTATTTATTTTATTGAAACAAATGACGGGGAAGAAATTTCACACCTGCGTTTTATAAAAAATTAATCTTTTATGCTCACCTTCTCTTTTTACGAGGTAGTGCCAGCAAAAACAGTTTTTTAATGGGTAAAGTTTTAGAACTAAACGGACTAAGAGGAATCGCGGCGCTGATCATCTTTCTTGCACATGCGGCTAAAGCCGGATTCCTTTCTGCTTACCTTGAAAAACAATACGGCCAAATAGCCCTTTTGATCCTCTTTGTGCTCAGCGGCTTTTTGCTTTCTCAGCACTATTTAAATAAGGCGTTTACCACGAAGAACGTTTATAATTATATCGTATCAAGAGCATCCCGAATTTTCCCCGCTTTTGTACTTGTGCTCTTGTTGTCGTATGTAATATCTTCGTTTATCTACCCCGAGTTTCACTATAATTTTCAAAACGAACGAAAGCTTCTATTTGCTCTATTTTTTATTTCTTCCCCCTACGAGTTGTGGTCGATACCGGTAGAAGTACAATTTTATTTTACATTTATTTTTATTTGGTTGCTGTATCAAAAAGTATCGAAAAACTTTTTGGTTCTTTTGTTAATACCGCTTTCAATGGGTGCATTGGGAGTAAAATTTTATTTTGAAAGCGGTCGCGCTCACACCATTTGGCTGTTTGCAATTACCTTTTTTATTGGAACGGCGATAGCTTATTTGGTCAACAATAAGTGGGTATTTGAACGTGTAAAAAAAACACCTGCTTATTTTTCCGTTAGTGTTTTTATTTTAACACTCACAATAATCCCCTTGTTCAGAAAATTTTTTGTGTATCATCTAGCAGCACGGTTCGATCCTACAAAATTGATTTTAGTTATTTCAACCTTTCTTTTCATTATTACAAACCCACACAATTTCAGATTCTTAAAAACAAGGCCCTTATTATTTCTGGGAGAAATTTCTTTTGCATTTTATTTGATTCACCGGCCAATAATAGAGATCTGGAAATCGCTGTTGGGAACCAGCCCGCTCTGCTTTTTAATAGCACTAACAACAACAATGTTGATTGCTGCCATTTCCACTTTCGCTTTTGAAAAGCCTGCAGCAAAACAAATTAAAAAGCTGTTGATCACCTAAAATCAGGTTAATCAGATCTTGTTCAGTGCCTGTTGAAGGTCTTCAATTAAAAGATCAGCGTCCTCCAAACCAATATACAAGCGGACCATATTCCAGGGCAAGGGGTTTTCAAAACTCTTACTCGCGGCCAGCGCGCAAAGGGGAAACAAAAGAGATTCATAACCACCCCAAGATGTGGCCATTATAAAACGCTTAAGATTATCGCAAAAACGCTCTACTCCGGCTTCGTCAGTTGCGTCTAAAACGATTGACAACAGACCACCGCCTTGTTTCATCTGCCTTTTTGCGAGTTCAAGTTGAGGGTTTTGGGGAGAGAAGGGGTAGTTTACGTGTTTTATTTGGGGGTGGTTTTCTAAGAATTCTGCGACTTTTTTTGCACTTGCGGAACTTTGGTTAACGCGAAGCTCAATTGTCCTTAAACCTCTCAAAACAAGTGCGGCATCGTGTGGAGAAATACAGCTACCAATTGTCATGTATTCCTCGGCCATCATTTTCATGATCCGTGCGCGTGAACCACAAACAACGCCACAAACAACATCACTGTGTCCATTTATATATTTAGTGCCAGAATGAACAACAAGATCAACACCCATGGTAATTGGATTTTGATTGATTGGTGAATTGTAACTGTTATCGATGATTGTTGTGATTCCCTTTTCTTTTGCAAGGTTGGTGATTGCAACAATGTCCTGCATCTCAAATGTCAAGGAGTTCGGACTCTCCAGATAGATCAGTTTGGTATTGGCCTGAATGGCCCTTTCAAAATCGTGAGCCTCTCCTCCACTAACGAATGAGTGCGTTACACCGTATTTAGAAAGGTATTTAGTAAATAAATTATTTGTCCAGCTATACGGCTTTTGAACGCATACAACATGATCACCCGCCTTCACAACACTCATTACGGCAGCAGCAACAGCCGCGCTACCGCTAGAAAAAACGAGTGCATCTTCTGTTTTTTCTAGAGCAGCAAGCTTCTTGCGAAGTGTACCTACTGTTGGATTATAGCCCCTCGTGTAGAAGGGCGTTTCTAACTCTTTTGTAAGTTTTTGACGCATTTCTGCGACGGTTTTAAAACAAAAGTTCGTGCTTTGAAATATCGGAGGCGCAACAGAACCATAGTATTCATCGCGTTCTTCGCCAAGATGATTTAGAATAAAAGAATTGTCCATAGAATTTAAAATAAGGTTTGTCTAAATAGTGATCTTTTTATTGTTTCTTAATTATAAAATACGCCTATGACCAAAATCTAGGCATAAAATCAAAATTACTTTTTTTCCAAAATGTAGCAAGGTCTTTTTATTCTTGGATTGAAATTCAGTATACTATTTTTTGCATTTGACAAATTTCTATCGTTGCCGTTTTTGAAAATAGAAAAACGGCAACGATTTTTGAAAACAAAGTACAAAATAGGCGCAAATCCGCGGAAGCAGCAGCCACAAAGACACACAAGGCGCGGTGTTTAAAGGCGATTTAAGAGCCACTACACCTTCCAGACACCCAAACGCACTATCGAGGGCCCCCAAGCCAGCAGGGCGCCTAATTTCGCTTCAGCAGCTGTTTTTTTATCAATCGAGGAGATCTTTCGTGTTTTTTTAAACTTAAACGTTTATTTAACTATTTTTTATGATTTTAGGTTGAATGCTTGTGTATCAATTTAAACACCTTTTAGATAAAATGCCAAATTAAAATAACTGTGCGATTATTTCATTGATATGTTTATGCGTCCATTGATTTCGTTTTTAAACTTCTGTTCCACGTGAAACAAGGAAATTTCACTTTCTGAAAGTAAGAAACGGAAAATAAAAACTTGACGATAATGACAAACATTAGTCGGCAAACAAAGTACAAAGAAAGGGCAAAAATTGAAATGGCGTCAATAAATGATATAAACAGAGAAATAAAAAAAACCACATCATGTGGTTTTTAAGGACTTATATAAGAGAAAAAGGGAGAAAATACAAAAGAAGAAAACACTATTATTTTTTGCGAATTAGGTATATTTGGCTAGAAGAGGTGTTTGCGAACTTAATCGCAGAAAGGTTTGAACGAAGTCCGTTCCACGTGGAACGTATTATATTCGTTTTACCGGATTTTATCTTTTCACTAAGCATTGAAACATAAAAAGCATCGAAGATCATCGGTAAGATTTGAAAAACCTTCATGTTGTATTTGCTGAAAAGGGCCTCCATATCCCTTGGGGTAAAATGATAAAGATGACGAGGAACATCGAAAGCTGCCCAATTCTCTTTGTATATTTTTGCATCCAAGGAATTACAGTTTGGAACAGCAATGATAATAATACCATTCGGTTTAAGTAAGCGCTTTAATTCTTCTACGCGTTCGTTTAATTTAGGAACATGCTCCAGTACATGCCACATTGAAATAACATCAAAACTCTCATCAGAAAAGCTTCTTAAACTTGCCTCCGGTTGCACGGTTAATCCGTACGTATTGATTGCCATATTCCGAGCATCATCATCGGGTTCAATTCCAAATGTGTCCCATTTTGCATTTTTGCAGGTATTCAAAAACTCACCCGTTCCGCATCCAATATCTAGAATCTTACCTGTCTTATAATACGAAGAAATGAGTTGTAATTTTTTTAATAAGGTGTATTTACGAACCGACTGGTAGGTGGAATTAATAAAACCTTTCTTGGTGTTTGAGTGGGAAACATACTCTTCAGACTTGTAATATTTCCCTATATCCGAGTCGTTGGGTCGGGGATTGGTAAATTTAAAACCACAAGATTCACACGCAACAATCGAGAATGTTTCACGTGAAACGGTGTGATCCTTACAAGTCAGAAACGGCTTATTTCTAATAGAATTACAAACGGGACAATTCTCTAATTTTTCCATAACTATCTTTTGTTCCACATGGAACCATAATTCAACTATTATAAAGTATAAAACAAGTACTTCACTCTTTCTTAGATGGTTCCACGTGGAACTATCGGCCCAAATAAACCATCAAGACAGAAATATCGGATGGTGTAACTCCGGAAATACGAGATGCTTGCCCGATCGTTCTTGGTTTAATCTTTGAAAACTTTTCTCTTGCTTCGGCTGATAAAGAAGTTAGTCTTTTATAGTCAAAATCATCGTGTAAAATCAAGTCTTCTAATCTTGACTGTTTATCAGCTAAGTCGTGCTCCCTGGAAATATAACCTTCATACTTCATTAAAATCTCTGCTTGTTCAATACTTTCTAAATCGTAATTGGAAATAAATTCCTTAACCTTTGCTGAAGCAATGGCAAAGTCTAATAAGGTAATTGTTGGTCTCGTTAACACTCCAAACATTTTAACTTTCTGCGAAATGGGAGCAGAACTAATGGTCTCTAATACCGGGTTCATTTCAGCTGGGTCGATACTCTCCTTCTTGAAATAAGATATAATTTCCTGCGTGTTCTTTTGCTTAATATTAACTCTATCCAAACGCTCTTTTTTAGCTAAGCCTATTTCAAACGACTTAGGTGTTAATCGCATGTCTGCATTGTCTTGGCGCAATAATATTCGATATTCTGCACGCGACGTAAACATGCGGTAGGGCTCATCCGTTCCTTTCGTTACTAAATCATCAATCAAAACTCCAATATATGCTTCAGATCTTTGAAGAATTAATGGTTCCTTGCCCTTTACTTTTAGATGCGCATTTATTCCGGCCATTAATCCCTGACAAGCGGCTTCTTCATATCCCGTCGTACCATTAATTTGCCCAGCAAAATAAAGATTGCCAACCAACTTGGTTTCAAGCGTGAGATTCAATTGTTGAGGAGGAAAATAATCATATTCAATTGCATAACCTGGACGAAACATTTTAGCGTTTTCAAAACCAGGAATTTTTCTCAATGCCCTAAACTGAACATCTTCTGGAAGAGAGGTCGAAAACCCGTTTACATAGATTTCGACTGTATTCCATCCTTCAGGTTCGACGAATATCTGATGTCTTTCCCTTTCCGCAAAACGGGTAATTTTGTCTTCTATACTCGGACAATATCTTGGACCTAAACCTTGAATCCTACCAGAAAACATAGGAGATTTTTCAAAACCTGTTCTTAATATTTCGTGTACATCTTCGTTTGTATAAGTAACAAAACAAGGAATTTGCCCTTCTGGACCATTTTTAAAAGCGTCCTTACGTTCTACTTTAAAACCAAACTGATCAACATCTAAGTAAGAAAATTTATTCGGATTTTCGTCACCGTGCTGCACTTCCATTTTAGAATAATCAAGAGATCGTCCATCAATCCGGGGAGGCGTTCCTGTCTTCATTCTACCTGCTTCAAATCCCAAAGAAACTAACTGCTCAGTAATCCCGGTAGAAGATTTTTCACCTGCACGACCGCCACCATATTGCTTTTCACCAAGGTGTATTAATCCATTCAAAAAAGTTCCATTTGTCAGAACAACCGCTTTTGAACGAACTTCAATATCCATACCCGTAATCACGCCACAAACTTTATTATCTTCTATAATTAAAGATTTTACCATGTCCTGCCAAAAATCAAGGTTAGGTGTTGCCTCTAACATCAATCTCCATTCTTCAGCAAACTTCCATCTATCACTCTGAGCTCTGGGACTCCACATCGCAGGACCCTTTGATCTGTTTAACATTCTAAATTGCACAGCAGTCCTGTCGGTAACAATACCAGAATAGCCGCCCATAGCATCTATTTCACGAACAATTTGACCTTTGGCGATTCCTCCCATTGCTGGGTTGCAACTCATTTGGGCAATTGTCTGCATATTCATGGTAATCAATAGGGTAGAAGATCCCATATTAGCAGCAGCAGCAGCAGCTTCACAACCAGCATGACCGGCACCAACCACAATTACATCGTATTCTTTAAACATTTTTATATATTAAAAAGTCGGTAAAAGTAATGATTTATCAGCATTTCCCGAAAACGCTGGCAGTTGAAATACTAATATATTAATAAGTATTTGATAATCAATAATTTATAAATCTATAAGCCAAATTGCGCAGATAACTCCAGCATTCTTAAAATTGGTTTTTTCGCATTTTCGATCAGTTCATTTGCTAATACTATTTCCGCCTCTTCGAATTTAAGGCAATTATAAAGCTTTTCCAAGGTGTTTAATTTCATGTGTGGACAATCGTTGCATGCACAAGAATTATTCGGTGGAGCGGGTATAAATGACTTATTAGGATTAGCTTTTTGCATTTGATGAATAATACCAGCTTCTGTAGCGACAATAAATTCTTTAGCATCCGATTTCGTAGCATATGTTAAAATACCTGTTGTGCTCCCAATATAATCAGCAACATCAAGCACATTTGCTTCGCATTCAGGGTGTGCCAATAATAAAGCTCCAGGATGTTGATTCTTTAATTTTATAATTTTCTCCAAAGAAAATATCTCATGAACCATGCAGGCACCATTCCAAAGCACCATGTTTCTCCCGGTAAGTTTGTTAATATAAGCACCCAAATTTTTATCAGGAGCGAATATTATTTTTTGATCTTTGCGTAAACTTTCAACTATTTGCACTGCATTCGTAGAAGTACAAACAATATCAGTCAGAGTTTTCAATTCTGCAGAACAATTTATATAAGAAATTACCAAATGATGCGGATGTGCATTTTTGAATTCAGCAAACTTTTCAGCTGGACAAGAATCTGCTAATGAACAACCTGCATTGAGATCAGGTAGTAAAACTTTTTTTTTAGGAGAAAGAATTTTTGCTGTTTCCGCCATAAAATGAACTCCTGCAAAAACAATGATATCTGCACTCGTTTTCGCAGCTTCCTGCGAGAGTCCGAGGCTATCGCCGATGTAGTCCGCAATATCTTGGATGTCGGCATCTTGGTAATAATGGGCAAGGATGATTGCATTTTTTTCTTTTTTCAGTTTATTTATTTCTGAAAACAAATCTAGCGAATAATCAATCGGCACATCCAAAAACCCTTTTGACAAATTTTTTCCACCCATAATAATAATATATATTTTTATTTAAAATATTTAAAAATTTATTGTTGTTATTGGTCTGTTAGTACAATGTAAAAAAAAAGAATAAAACCGTTGCATTTATGAGTTCTAACATACAACAAACATTACTTAATAAGTTATTAGACTATAACATCTTGATTAGTAGATTTGTTTCACTTTATTAACAGGATGTTAGTATGCTTGTTGTCTAATAACTTCTCGACAAAAATACGTTAATTTGTGTTACGAAATTGTTGATTAATTGTGTTAAGTTGGTAAGTTATAATGATAGCTTATTCAAAAATTAATGTAACGGATAATGTATTTTAACAAAGCAAGAAAAATGTTCTACACATTTATAACAAAGTCTTTTGTTATCAACAGAAACCGTGTTGATAAGTTAAAAACTAGAAGTCTCGTTATCAGCACTTTATTTTTCAACTTTACAAGCGTGTTAATAAGCCAAAAAAGCTGTTAATTACGTTGTGAATATCAAAAAAACACGCACAAATCAAAAAGAGGAACAGTCTAATTCATGTTAAAATAAAGTAAAATGATAAAAATAGCGATTGGTTGTGACCACGCAGCATTTCAATTAAAAGAAAAGCTAAAGCTTTATTTGATATCAAAAGGGTATGAAATAAAAGATTTTGGCTGTTATTCCGAAGAGCGCGCAGATTATCCTGATTTTGCCCACCAAGTTGCCGGTGCGCTTGAAAATAAAGATTTTGATTTTGGTTTACTAATGTGTGGAAGTGGAAATGGAATCAATATGACCGCCAATAAACATAAAGGTATCCGTTCAGCACTTTGTTGGAATGCAGAAATTGCTGCACTTGCCAGACAGCACAATGATGCGAACATATTAACCTTGCCAGCACGCTACGTTTCTGAAGAAGAAGCAAAAAAGTGTATTGATGCGTTTTATTCTAAAGCATTTGAAGGGGGTAGACATACCGACAGGGTAGCAAAAATATCAGAAGGTTGCTAAAGTAAAACAAGTTAAATAAGATGAAACCCTTCTTAAAAACTATTTGGGTCAATAAAAACCATGATTAAAACAACATTTTTCACATTACTTTTTCCTTTTGTGCTTTTTGCACAACAAGACTCTGCGGCAATTCGCTTTTCTAAAACAATTTCTGCTGCGGAAATGAGCAAAAACCTTCACGTATTGGCTTCGGATGAATATGAGGGAAGAGAAACAGGAAAAAAGGGTCAAAAAATGGCTGCAGAATATATCAAGAAACAATTCAGCAGTTTTGGTATTCCTCCTTATAAAGATACCTTCTACTACCAAACCTATCCTCTCAAGATGATTTTGCCGGTGCCGGCAGAGCTGAACATAAACGATAAAAAATATACCGGCAATAAAGATTACTATAATTTTCCCGGAATAGGGGAACAAACCATCGCTGCTGCAAGTGTTTTGTTTTTAGGCTTTGGGATTGAAGAGGAAACATATAACGACTATAAAGGAGTCGATGTGAAAAACAAAGTAATAATGATTCTTCCCGGGGAACCTTATGGTGTTGATGGAAAATCATTTATTACCGGAAGCAAAGCACCATCGATTTGGACGACCTATTATAAAACGAAAATAGAAAAGGCTCGGGCATCGGGAGCAAAGGCGCTTTTAGTTATAGTTGAGGACATAGAAAAAGCAATTACAGACAACAAGCACCGCCTAGAATCACCGTCAATGAAGCTAGAGCTCTCGCAAAAAGAAATGCCTGTAATTTATATTTCGAAGGAAGTTGCAGATGCAATTTTGAGAAAGAAAAACACAAAACAAATTACTGAAAAAATTTCAAAGAGCTCGAAACCGTTGAACATAAGCGCAAAGAGTACACTATTAATTGACATTAAAAACAATGTTCAAAAAATCGAATCAGAAAATGTGTTGGGTTATATTGAGGGCACGGATCTGAAAGAGGAGCTGATCGTGCTGACAGCACATTACGATCATTTGGGAATAGATGGTGGCGTTGTTTACAATGGTGCAGATGATGACGGCTCTGGAACCGTTGCTGTGATTAATCTTGCGCAAGCGTTTGCTAAAGCAAAAAAAGAGGGAAAAGGACCGCGGAGGAGTATGCTGTTCATGACTGTGTCCGGTGAAGAAAAAGGGTTGCTGGGATCGGCTTATTATACAGAAAATCCGGTTTTTCCATTATCGAAAACGGTATGTGATCTCAATATAGATATGATCGGAAGGTTGGATGAAAAACACGCAGACAACACGAATTATGTTTATTTAATAGGCTCAGACAAGCTAAGCTCTGAGCTACATTCAATAAGCGAACAAGCAAATAAAACGTATACAAATATAGAATTGGATTATACGTTTAACGATGAAAAAGATAAGAACCGTTTTTATTATCGCTCGGATCATTACAACTTTGTTAAAAAAGGAATTCCGGTGATCTTTTATTTTAATGGTGTCCACGCGGATTATCACAAAGAGACAGATGAAGTAGAAAAAATTAATTTCGAAAAGATGGAGAAAATCACCCGTTTGGTATTTTTTACCGCATGGGAATTGGCGAACAGAAAAGACCGAATAATTATAGACTCCAACAAAAAGTAAATCACGGAAGGTGTTTAATAGGAGTAGAACAAAAAAATAATAAGCATGTCAAAGTCATTAGAATTATTTTTAGAAGCATCAGAAAAAAAATCATTCGATGCGGAACACCGCAAAACATTGCTGTACAACATTTCGCAGTATGATAAAAAAGTGGTGGAGGGAAAACAGCAATTCGGCAATTTAGAATTGGCGAAAACCAGGGCTGCTGCCACAAAACAAAAGTCGATTGAAAATCTTGATAAATATTTAATCGAATTTGAAGCAAACTTTTTAAGACGAGGTGGAAAAGTTATCTGGGCAGTAGATTCAGAGGAGGCGGTAAAAGAGGCACTTCAGATTATGAAAAAAGCCAAGGCAAAAACGGTTGTGAAGGCAAAGTCGATGGCTACGGAAGAAATACACTTTAATGAAGGCCTGGAAGCGGAAGGGATAGAGAGTATTGAAACAGATCTTGGTGAATACATTGTGCAGCTCCGAAAAGAGCCGCCATACCACATTGTAACGCCAGCAATGCACCTTTCGAAAGAAGAGGTTGCAAAAACATTCAATGAGAAAAAACAAACACCGCTCGACTGGTCGCCCGAACAAATAACCAGCTTTGTGCGTCAGGAACTACGCTTAAAATATAGTAAAGCAGAAGTTGGTGTAAGCGGAGGAAACTTTTTAATAGCCGATGTTGGTGCAATCGCTGTTACTGAAAATGAAGGCAACGGGTTGATGTCAAGCGCTTTTCCAAAGATTCAAATCGCTATTGTTGGCATAGAAAAAATAATACCTTCTATTGTGGATCTTGATCTTTTTTGGCCTCTGCTGTCAACTTACGGAACGGGTCAGGGATTAACGGTATACAACACAATTTATACGGGTCCGAAACAACAGGGAGAGACAGATGGTCCGGATGAAATGTATGTGATCCTTTTAGATAACGGAAGGACAAATTTATTGGCAGAAACCGAACAAAGAAGGGCGCTTTCCTGCATTCGTTGCGGAGCGTGCTTGAATGCTTGTCCCGTTTACCAAACTGTTGGTGGGCATGCTTACGGAACAACCTATACTGGCCCGATCGGCTCTATTATAACACCACATTTTAAAGGAATGGAGGAGTTTAAGCATTTGAGTTTTGCTTCTACATTGTGCGGAAAATGTACCGAAGTGTGTCCCGTTAAAATAGACATTCATAAACTTTTATTAGTCAACAGAAAACAAACCATTGATCAGAAGATGTCTACAAAAACGGAAAATTGGGTCTGGCATTTTTGGAAAAAAGCGATGCTAAAAAGAAGCAAAATGGACAAGGGTGGTGCGAAATTAAAAAATTTTATGATCAAGCAGTTCTTCAAAAAGCAATGGGGAGAGCGCAGAGAATTACCGCAGGTAACCGCAAAATCATTCAACCAGATCTGGAGAGAACGCAAAGGAATCAAGTAAGAGCTTTTCCTATTATGTAGGGCTATTCAGACGGTTAATAAAAATTAATATTTTCATACTTGTTCCTTTTAAATCATGATCAGTTTCCATACAGAAGGCCTTGAATTTAAATTAAAAAACAAAACGCGGTTAAAAAAATGGATTGTTGCGACGATCGAAAAAAAGAAGCGCAATGTGGGAGATATTTCATATGTTTTTTGTTCGGATTCTTTTTTGATAAAGATGAATAAGGAATACCTGAACCACGATACGTACACCGATATAATAACTTTTGATTATTCAATTGAAGACAATATGCTGCCGATATCCGGGGATATTTTTATTAGCATTGAGAGAGTAAAAGAGAATGCAGAAAAATTTTCAATTAAAAAATCTGCAGAGGGCGACAGCCAGCAAGAGAAACGTGGTCGATTTGAAAACGAATTACACCGGGTAATAATTCACGGCACACTGCATTTGTTGGGCTATAAAGACAAAACAAAAATTGCAAAAGCGGAGATGACAAAGCAGGAGGACCTTTGTTTGTCTCAACTAAAAAAGATCAACTAAAAAAACCGAAACAGCTTTATGTAACACTTATTTTTCAATCGCCTCGACACCCGGCAAGCTACCACTTTCAATGTATTCTAAAAGTGCGCCACCGCCAGTTGAAACGTAAGAAACATCTTTTCCGAATTTATATTTATTAATAGCCGCCACAGAATCGCCACCACCAATTAAAGAGTATGCACCTTTTTTTGTAGCGGCAACAATTGCTTCTGCAACAGATTTAGTGCCGCTTTCGAAACTGCTCATTTCAAAAACACCCATTGGCCCGTTCCACAAAACAGTTTTAGAATTTGCAATTACAGCTGCATAAATAGCTTCTGTTTTCGGTCCGATATCCAAACCCATCCAACCGTCGGGAATCACACTGATATCGATGGTTTGCTTGTTGGCATCGTTTGCAAAATTATCTGCCACAACAGCATCAATAGGAATATAAATGTTTACACCTTTTTCTTTGGCTGTTTTAAGAATGTTTAAGGCGGTTTCTAATTTGTCTTCTTCTACCAAAGATTTACCGATTTTTCCTCCCTGCGCTTTCACGAAAGTGAATGCCATACCTCCGCCAATGATAATATTGTCGGCTTTGTTGATTAATTGTTCTAAGATCAGAATTTTATCCGAAACCTTTGCACCCCCCATAATGGCGGTGAATGGTTTTTCTGCACTGTTCAAGACCTTGTTAACGCTTGCAATCTCTCCGCTCATTACATATCCAAAACATTTATTATTTGGAAAAAACTGGGCAATAACAGCTGTTGAAGCGTGAGCGCGATGAGCTGTTCCGAAAGCATCATTCACATAAAATGTTCCAAGTTCCGAAAGTTGTTTTGCAAAAGCAACATCACCCTTTTCTTCTTCTTTGTGAAAACGCAGATTCTCTAACAATAAAACCCCTCCAGGATTCAAGGCGCTTGAGGCCTCTTTTGCAACAGAACCGATACAATCAGCAGCAAATGAAACCGGAACATTTAACAACTTACTCAAATGATCTACAACATGTTTTAAGGAATATTTTTCGGTCGGACCTTCTTTTGGTCTACCCAAATGCGACATTAAAATAACGGCTCCTCCTTCTTTTAAGATCTTATTAATAGTCGGAAGTGCCGCGCGAATGCGCGTGTCGTCAGTGATGTTATAGTGGGCATCCAAAGGAACATTAAAGTCCACGCGGATCAGTGCTTTTTGTCCAGAGAAGTTATAGTTGTCGACCGTTTTCATAAGATATAGATTTAATTCTGTGCTGCAAAAATAACTTTTCTCTTCAAACGAAAAAATGAATTTGATGCGAAGTGAAAAAAAGTTAACACAATCCCCAATTGCGAGCGTCCCAGCGCTTCAGGGATTAGAGTGATTCCGATTGCCCCGTTCGTTTATTCTTTCCTTGTCTATAAAAAATTAAGTTTAAAGAAGGGACGCTAACTTAGACACAATTTACTGTTCAAAATTTCTTGAAAACCCGTTTTTTGCGTGAAATGATTTGTTATCTTTGAAAGCGTTAAAAACAATGTTGTTCAAAGAAATCATAGGTCAGCAAGCAGTAAAAGATAGGCTTGTTCGCTCCTTCAAAGAAGGACGAATAAGTCATGCTCAATTGTTTCTTGGTCCCGAAGGTTCCGGCAGTTTGCCAATGGCACTCGCTTATGCTCAGTATATTTCCTGCAAAAATAAAACAAATGAAGATTCTTGTGGGCAATGTTCCTCTTGCGTGAAATACAATAAGTTGGTTCACCCGGATTTGCATTTTGTTTATCCTGTTGCACTTTCTAAGGATGTAAAAACAAGTACGGATGTTGCTGCAAACTGGAGGGAAGCGTTTTTAGACAACCCATACATCACGCTGTTTAATTGGTTTGAACAGTTGTCTGCGGAAAATAAACAAGCTGTAATCGGTGTCGAAGAAAGTGGCGAGATCCTGAGAAAGCTGAGCCTTACAACCTACGAAGCGGAATACAAAATTATGATCATCTGGCAGGCCGAAAAAATGAATCCGGCTGCAGCAAATAAGCTTTTAAAAATATTAGAGGAGCCACCTGACAAAACATTGTTTTTGCTCGTTTGTGAAAATGAAGATCAATTATTAAGAACCATTGTATCCAGAACACAGCTTATAAAGATCAACAAAATCAGTGACCGCGATCTGATTGACGCGCTTGTTTCGCGCCACAACCAAACACCGGATGCTGCTGAAAAAGTAGCACATTTGGCGGACGGAAGTTATGCAGAAGCACAATTGTTGCTGAGTGAAAATGAAAATGCAGGGCAAAATCTGGCAAGTTTTCAGAAACTAATGCGCGCCAGTTTAAAGTTTGATCCGAAAGCGGTGATGGCATGGATCGATGATATCAGCGTAGCGGGAAGAGAGCGACAAAAGAATTTTTTGAATTATGCTTTGCACATTATGCGCGAAAGTATGATTGTAAATTATGGCGATACCATCTTAGTAAAATTGGGTGCCGATGAGCAGGATTTTGTAAAAAAATTCTCGCCATTCATTCATGGAAGAAACATCGAACGATTTATTGATGAATTGAACAAAGCGCATTATCATATGGAGAGAAATGCAAATGCAAAAATATTATTTATGGACCTGGCATGTAAGTTTAGCGAATTGTTGAATGTGCCGAAGCCGGACTTAGTTAATTAAATTTTAAAAAGTAATTCGGTTGATTGGGTTCATTTCAGACAACACCCAAAACCGATTTACAAAACCAAAAAAGAAAGTAGAAGGTTAAGTTAGTTGATTGGTTCGGGCAATTCCCGGCCTTTATTTAGCTTATTCGACTCAGATATTAAAATATGGGATGTAGCGGATGTTCAACAGGCAGAGGATGCAGCACAGCAAGCAATGGTTTGCCGGGTGGCTGTAAAAATAACGGATCGTGTGGTGCCGGAGGTTGTAATAAATTAAATGTTTTCGACTGGTTGGCAAACATGGAGTTGCCGAGCGGACAAGCTGTTTGCGATATTGTTGAAATTCGTTTCAAGAACAGCAGAAAAGGGTTTTACAGAAATGTAAATGCACTTCAGCTCAATGTCGGAGATGTTGTTGCTGTTGAGGCAACGGGCGGACACGATATCGGGGTGATTTCGATTTCCGGTGAACTTGTTCGTTTGCAGATGAAGAAACGAAATGTAAAATCGGATTCAGAAGAAATAAAAAAAGTTTACCGAAAAGCCAAACAGGTTGATATAGAAAAGTGGCAAGAGGCCCAAGGGCTGGAACAAGAAACGATGTATCGCGCAAGAACCTGTGCAGTAAAACTGAACTTACAAATGAAGATCAGTGATGTTGAATATCAGGGCGACAGAACAAAAGCTGTATTTTATTATACGGCAGAAGACCGTGTTGATTTCCGTGAACTTATAAAAGTGCTTGCAGACGAATTTAAGGTGCGCATTGAAATGCGACAAATCGGAGCAAGACAAGAGGCGGGGCGATTGGGTGCAATTGGTTCTTGCGGTCGCGAATTGTGCTGTTCAACGTGGTTAACGGATTTTAGATCTGTTTCTACCAGTGCAGCACGCTACCAGCAACTATCGTTGAACCCGCTTAAACTTGCCGGACAATGTGGGAAGTTGAAGTGTTGCTTAAACTTTGAATTAGACAGTTACATGGATGCGCTTCATGATTTTCCGGAAGTAAACAATGTGAAATTAGAAACGGAAAGAGGAAGAGCGTTTCATCAAAAAACAGACATTTTCAGACGCACCATGTTCTTTTCCTATACACATGAACCCGATAATTTTATTCCGCTTCCTGTCGCTCGTGTGAAGGAAATTATGGAGATGAACAAAAACAGTGTGAAGCCGGATGATCTTTTAATTAAGATGACTCCGAAGGTGATTGAGAAGAAACCGGATTATGAAAATGTTGTTGGACAAGATAGTTTAACGCGATTCGATAAGAGTAAAAAACCGAAAAGCAAAAGCAAAAAAAGAAACGGTCCGCCTAACCCGAACAAACCGGCAGGAGCAGCTAATCCAAACGCAAACAAAAATGTTGGTGGGCCAAATCCGAATAAACCAAATCCGGCAAATGCCCCGAACACCCCGAACAGGCCGAATAATCCAAACAACCCCAACAGACCGAACAATAACCGTCCGCGTCCAAACAACAATCGCCCGCGACCAAACAATAGCAACCCGACAAATACAACAAACCCGAATAACCCGCCACAGAATCCATAGAAAAGTAAGAAGCGTTTTATGAATCGAAAAAACCTGAATTCAATCACTTGTGTTGCTGCAGCGGTTCTCTTGCTGTTCCTTACATCCTGTGACAGCAGGCGGATTTTTGAAAAAAACCAGGAAATGCCCGTAAGTGGATGGGCGCAAACAAATACAGTAAAGTTTGATGTTGAGATCAAAGATCCCGCAACACCCGCAAACTTTTATATCAACGTCCGCAATGCAGATGGCTATCCATATGCAAATCTTTTTTTGTTCATCAAAACTGTTTTCCCAAACGGTAAACACGCTACGGATACGCTGGAGTGCATATTAGCAGACGAAAAGGGAAAGTGGCTCGGAACGGGACTGGGTGATATTTACGACAATCAAATACCCTTTAAACGCAATGTGCGCTTTCCGATGGCAGGTACCTATCGGTTTGAAATAGAACAAGGCATGAGGCTAGAAACCGTTCCATTGATTTTGGACATTGGTTTACGAATTGAAAAATCAGAATAAGAAAAAAAGAAATTATAAACCGAGGTCAGTAAATTATAAACAAGAAATAAAATAACGGAGCCGGTTTATTTTGAAGAAACCAGAGAAAAAAAATGAGTGCAGGAAAAGGAAAACAAAACAATAACAGAAAATACATTATTTGGTTTTGGCTCCTATTTGGAGGTCCGGTAGCGGGTTTGCTGCTTTTTGTTTTGTTTATACGATTGTTCAGCGATCTCCCGGATACCGAAGAACTGCAAAACCCGAAAACATTTTTAGCGACCGAAATTTACTCAAGCGATATGAAGGTGCTTGGAAAATTTTATGCTGAAAACAGGACGAATGTAAAATTCAAAGACATTTCGCCAAACATTATCAACGCCCTTGTGGCAACAGAGGATGTGCGTTTTTATGATCATTCAGGTATCGATCTTCGTGCGCTTGGAAGAGCTATTTTGGGTGCAGCAACAGGAAGTTCATCCAGTGGAGGTGGAAGCACGATTACACAGCAGTTAGCAAAAATGCTTTTCCCCCGAGAAGATCTGAGTAAGGTTCAATTGGTGCTTCGGAAATTCAAAGAGTGGATCATTGCTGTTAAGCTGGAACGCGAGTATACAAAGCAGGAGATTCTTGCCATGTATTTGAATAAGTTTGATTATGTGAACAATGCAGTGGGAATAAAATCCGCAGCACAAATTTACTTTGCTACCACACCAGATTCACTTCGTATTGAGGAGGCGGCAACACTTGTTGGAATGGCCAAAAATCCAGCATATTTTAATCCCAATCGTTTTCGTGAAAGAGCAGAAGGACGAAGAAATACGGTTCTCCAGCAAATGGAGAAATACGGCTACCTGAATAAAGTTCAATCGGACTCGCTGCAACAGATTCCTCTGAAATTAAGTTTTCATCCCGAGGATCACAACGAAGGATTAGCGCCCTACTTCCGTGAATATTTAAGGGATGTGTTTTTGAAAAAGTGGTGTGCAGAAAACCGAAAGCCGGATGGAAGAAAATACGATGTGTATCGTGACGGATTAAAAATTTATACAACCATCGATTCTCGGATGCAGCGTTATGCGGAAGAGGCCGTTAGCGAGCACCTCCCTGTATTGCAGGCACAATTTGAAAAGGAGTTGAAGAAAAAAAGAAACGCACCATTCGCGTGGAACGTAAACAAAGAAGAGATTGCAAGCATTCTGCGACAAGGAATGAAGCGTTCGGAGCGTTACCGTGTTTTGAAAAAAGCGGGAATGACGGAGCCGGAAATAGCGGAAAATTTTGAGAAGAAGATCGACATGACCATTTTTACTTGGAAAGGTCAAAAAGATACGCTGATGTCACCAAAAGATTCGATCCGTTATTACAAAGGGTTTTTACAAAGCGGCTTTATGTCGATGGAGCCACAAACGGGCTATGTAAAGGCATGGGTAGGCGGAATTAATCACAAGTTTTTTCAATACGATCACGTTCAGATCGGTCATGCGCGACAAGTAGGATCAACGTTCAAACCCTTTATATACGCCTTGGCGATACAAGAAGGTTATTCTCCTTGTTACCGCATACCAAACGTTCCTACAACAATTGTATATGATGGGAAAGAGTGGACACCCAAAAACTCGGATAATAAAAAGAACGGGCGCATGATGACGCTGCAGCAGGCGTTAGCGAATTCGGTAAACTACATTACCGCTTATCTGATGAAACAATTCGGTCCGCAGGCAACAGTTGATCTTTGCAGAAGAATGGGTGTTGTCGCTCCAATAGATCCTGTGCCGGCAATCTGCCTGGGAACCCCAGAAATTTCCGTGTTTGAAATGGTGGGCGCCAACGCAACATTTGCAAACAAAGGAACATGGGTAGAGCCGACATTTGTTACACGTATCGAAGATAAAAACGGAAAAGTACTAGCAGACTTCGCCCCCCGAACAGAAGAGGTAATGAACGAAGAAAAAGCATATGTGATGCTGCAGCTAATGAAAGGTGTTGTTCAGATCGGAACAGGTTCACGTCTGCGTTATCGCTTCAAGTTGAATATGCCGATAGCCGGTAAGACGGGAACGACCCAAAACAATTCAGATGGATGGTTTATGGGAATAACACCGGACCTGGTTTCGGGCTGTTGGACAGGTGCAGAGGATCGTGCGGTACATTTTGATAATACACTTTACGGACAAGGAGCAGAGATGGCGCTTCCTATCTGGGCGAAATACATGCAAAAAGTATATGCCGACAAGTCGATAAAACTAACTCAAAGTGATTTCGAAAAACCGTCAAAAAAGATCGAGATCGAAATGGATTGCAGCAAGTATAATAAAGAACTGGAAGCAGAAGAGGATCAATTTAACACGGAAGAAGGAGAGTAAACGGAAACCGGTTCGGATCAAATCGCAAACCGGACAAAATCGAAAGACAGAGCAGATTAATAAATTATAAAGATCAGTTATTTGTACCATGAACAAAACAGTAAAAAATGCCGAAGAGGCGATAAAAGACATTCAGGACAACGCAACCATAATGCTTGGTGGTTTTGGTTTGTGTGGCATTCCCGAAAATTGCATCACAGCGCTTGTTAAAAAAGGAGTAAAGGGTTTGACTTGTATCTCCAACAATGCCGGAGTAGATGATTTTGGAATTGGTTTGATGTTGCAAACGCGTCAGGTAAAAAAAATGATCTCATCGTATGTGGGTGAAAATGCGGAGTTTGAGCGACAATTATTGAGCGGTGAATTAGAAGTAGAATTAATTCCACAAGGAACATTGGCAACCCGTTGTTTAGCTGCGGGCTATGGAATGCCTGCGATCTTCACTCCCGCCGGAGTAGGAACAGAAGTGGCTATTGGCAAAGAGTCGCGTATGTTTATGGTGGACGGACAAGAAAAAGAGTTTTTGATGGAGATGGCTTTTGATGCAGATTTTGCGCTTGTAAAAGCATGGAAAGGAGATCCGCATGGTAATTTAATATTCCGCGAAACAGCAAGAAATTTTAACCCGATGATGGCGATGGCCGGAAGAGTTACCATTGCTGAGGTGGAAGAGTTGGTTCCGGCAGGAACATTGGATCCGGATCAAATTCACACGCCGGGAATTTATGTTCACCGAATTTTCCAGGGAACAAATTATGAAAAGAGAATTGAACAGAGAACAGTGCGAAAAAAATAATTTGGAAATTTGTCAATTTGGAAATGTGTCAATTTGAAAATGAAGAGACAATTGAAACAAAATAATTAAAATAATTAAAAATATATGCAGGAGAAGCCGAATGTTATTGTTGACAAGACTTTCGAGTTCGCTTTAATGATTGTTGAATTAGCAGAAAAGCTGGAGAATAATAGAAAATATGTAATTGCCAATCAACTTTTGAAGTCGGGAACATCCGTTGGAGCAAATGTTAGAGAGGTACAAAATGCTGAAAGCAAAGCCGATTTCATTCACAAGATGAAAATTGCAGCGAAAGAAGCGGATGAAACAGAGTATTGGTTGTTGTTGTGTCAAAAATCAGAAAACTATCCTGATTGCGAAGCGCTTCAGAAAGAGGTTAAGGAGATTGTAAAAATAGTGTCGAAGATCATTGCATCTTCTAAAACAAATAGAATCAGTACGATCAAAAATTAAATTTGATAATGAATGAATTTGAAAAGTTGAAGAGGTCATCCAATTAAAGTAAAAGTAAATTAACAAGAAGAATACAACATCGAACAAGAACAAACAACGTGTTAAAGCGAGGAGATTTTTCAAATTAACACACTTAAAAATATTCAAATTAATATGTTAGATAAAACTGGAATCGCGAAACGTATCGCAAAAGAAATAAAAGACGGCTATTACGTGAATTTAGGGATCGGTATTCCGACCTTGGTGGCAAATTATATTCCACAAGGAATGAACGTTGTTCTGCAGTCCGAAAACGGCCTTTTAGGTATGGGTCCATTCCCATTTGAAGGAGCAGAAGATGCGGATCTGATCAATGCCGGAAAACAAACAATAACTACCGTTCCGGGTTCCGCTTTTTTTGATTCGGCAATGAGTTTTGGAATGATTCGTTCTCGGAAAGTAGATCTCACTATTTTGGGAGCAATGGAGGTGTCGGAAAATGGTGATATAGCAAACTGGAAAATCCCCGGAAAAATGGTAAAAGGAATGGGCGGAGCGATGGATCTTGTTGCATCAGCAAAAAACATTATTGTTGCGATGCAGCATGTGAATAAATCCGGGGAATCCAAGCTTTTGTCAAAATGTGACTTGCCATTAACGGGTGTAAATTGCGTTAAGAAGATTGTTACGGAGCTGGCTGTTCTGGACGTTACTCCACAGGGATTCAGACTACTGGAGCGCGCTCCGGGAGTCAGCGTTGAGGAAATTAAAAAAGCAACACAGGGAAGATTGATCGTTGAAGGTGAGATCCCGGAAATGATCATTGATTAAATTGAATCAGGAATAAACCGTTTTCTTCTTTATAAATTCATATGGTTTGTATTTTAATAGCCCATTCAACAGGTCAATAAAAAAGCAGAATGAAAAGGATTGAATTTTTGTGGAAGTACGAACGTTATTTCTTCGCACTTTTTGTTTTTTTTACAGCCGTTCCTGTTCTTTTTAATACGTATTTCCCAACCGTAGATGGTCCTGCACACCTTCACAATGCGAATCTTTTAAAACATTTATGGTTTTTAAATAACGATTTTCCTCGCGACTTTTTTGATTTTAACAAACACCTCAATTCAAATTTTCTTGACCACCTTTGGTTCGCTCTGTTTGGCTTGTTTCTTCCTGTAAGTCTGGTTGAAAAAAGCATCCTTCTTTTTTATGTGCTGTCGCTTCCTTTCTCTTTTCGTTTTTTAGTGAAGCGACTTGTGGCAGACGAAAGGTCAGCAAGGCTCTCGTCTTATCTTATTTTTTCGTTTGTTTATTCCTTTACTTTCCGCATCGGTTTTTTTAATTTTTGTGTAGGAATACCTGTTCTGTTTTGGACCTTGGGCTTGTGGATCAAAAACAGAGATCAATTAAGTACCGGAAAAATCTTTTTGTTGGCCAGCCTTTCAACGATCGTTTACTTATCGCATATTTTTAATTTTATGTTATTGGGGATAATTATTTTCGTGAACGAAATACAATATGCTCTTTATTTCCGAAAGATCAGACAAGCGTTTAAGCAGTTTCTTTTTCCAACATTGATCGTGCTGCCTGGTGTTATTCTGTCGGTGTTGTTTGTTGTTTCTAACAGCACCTTTAAGCATTCTCCTCCTACATATTTAAGCAGCGATAGGCTGCTTCAAACAATCATTGATTTGAGTCCGGTTATTACACTCAATTATGATAGCGAAGTCGGCTTTGCGCATATTATTTTATATGCGCTATGTGTTTTGCTTTTAATGGTTATCATTGATTTTTTCAGAAAAAGAAAACAGGCTTTGCACTTCCGCCCCTATTGGCTGGTATCTTCGTTGATCGTTTTGTTATTGTTTTTTGTATTCCCCGATTGGATTGCCTCAGGAGGCTTTATCTCTATCCGTTGGGCCTTATTCTTTTTTTTGATGCTCATTGTTTTGATCGCGGCAAAAGGTCTTCCTCCGAATCAATTGTTTCTTCCTGTTGCGGTGCTCCTGACGACACACGTGTTTTTTGTTTCGTATCATAATGAGCAGACGAAGATTTTAAGTGATGATGCAGCCACGCTTGTCAGGGCAGAAGAGTTTATGGAAGACAATACGGTTTTGCTGCCGCTAAATTATTCTAATAATTGGATACAGATCAACCACGCCTGTTATATGGCCACACAAAAAAACATTGTTAGTTTGGATAATTATGAACCCACAAAACCACATTTTCCGCTGATCTGGAAACAGGGCGAACAGGTATATGATCTGATGCCGAAATACGGAAACCGAAACCCACCATGTATCGACATCGATAATTATGAACAGTCGACTCATCACAAAATAGATTATTTGAGTCGCTTTTGTTTTAATGGAGACAGCAAAGACTCGTGCACAGCATTGATAGAACTAGAGTTAAAAAAACGATTCGAATTGATCTATCTTTCAGAAAATAAAAAAATGGAATTGTATAAGCGGAAGCAATAAATGAACGAAGCACAAATAAATTCGAAAAAAAATGCCGGGATAATTTTTTTCCTTGGCGGCCTTCTTTTTGCTTATACAGCTTACAGAGCAATTGTTCTTTCTATCACCTGGGATGAAGCCTATTCTTATTTACAATACGTTCGCAACGAGATTATTATTCCTGATAAGTATGAACAAATGGATGCGAATAACCATATATTAAATACGTGGCTGAATATTCAATTCACAAGGTTTTTCGGTGTCAGCGAATTTGTATTGCGGACTCCTTCTTTGTTCGCACACCTATTCTTTCTTTTCTTTTCATACAAACTTGTTCGCGATTTTCAAACACGTTGGTTGATTGTTGCTTCATTTTTGATTCTTAACCTAAACCCCTATGTTCTCGACTTTTTTTCTTTGTCCCGCGGATACGCAATGTCTTTGGGCTTAATGATGGGGAGCATTTATTTTTTATATGCATTTATAAAGGAGGGATTTAAAGCAAAACACGCTTTCGTGTCGTGCATCTTCGCGGCATTAGCAACAACAGCAAATTTTGTTGTATTGAATTATTTTATTGTTTCTTACGGACTGATTTTTCTGATGACAGGATACCAGTTGCTAAAGGGTGATAAAACGGTTATACAAAAAACGGTTCAGCTCTTTGCCCAAATGATTCTTCCAACGGTGGTTGTTTTTATATCATTGTTTCTGTTGCTTCCCATTGCTTTAAAATTAAAAGAAGCCGGAGCACTTTTTTATGGGGGGAACAAGGGGTTTTGGACCGACACGTTTAGCTCGATCACCGACAGAAGTTTTTATGAACTTGGATACAACTATTGGTTTCAAAGATTTGCAAAAGGTTTTGTAATTTTAATTGCATTAGCAGGAAGTGTATTTGTTGGTTGGAAACAAGTAACAAAAAAAACGAACGAACACAATTTGTTTTTGGGAGCACTGTTGCTGCTGCTTGGACTGTGTTCACTTTCAACAATTGTACAACATTATCTTTTCGAAACCCTTTATATGCTGGATCGGACAGCGATGTTTCTTGTTGTATTGTTTAATTTGACTTTGGTGTTTTTTATAAATGAGCTTTGTAAAGAAAATAGAAAGAGCGCGATTGTTTCTTACGTTTCATGTCTTTTTCTTGTTTATCATTTTGTTATGTCATTCAACTTTAACTACGTATTAGAGTGGAAATCGAATGCGGATGTAAAAGAAATGCTCAGCGATCTCGAAAAAATAAAATCCATACCGAAGCAGAAAAAGAGTATTAACATTTGCGCTCCACTTTCCTTTGTTCAGAGCATAAATTATTACCGTGCGGCAAACAACCTAACCTGGATCAATACGGTAGAACGATCGGCAGAGATCAATTTGCTTTCTGATTATTTATATATAGAGCCGAAACAATATGCTGGAAAAAACATGGATTCGCTTGAAATCATGAATGTATACCCTTTGACAAATAACATATTAGCGAAGCCGAAATCTCCCCCGGATTATTCGCGGATCCGCTTTTCTGAAAAACTCAATTTTGAAAACACCGAAGGAGAAAAATATGTGATAGACGAAAAGGTGGAATATTCGCAAGGGTTTAATTATACTGTAAACGACAGCATAACACCCGATAGAAATGGAGAGGTCGTTTTCTCGGCAGAAATAATGGCAGAAAGCATTTTTAAAAGCAATTTGTATGTGATTATTTCCTTTGATAATGCAAATGGACTCTATGAATGGAAAAGAGCATTTATTAAGGATTATATTGTTAGAAATAACGAGTGGATGGATGTTCGTTTTTCTGTTCCAGTACCCAAAAATTGTTTGGTTGGCGACCAGTTAAAGTGTTATATTTGGAATCCAAACAAACACAAATTGTTTGTAAAAGAGATGGAAATAAAATGGTTGTCGAAACCATAATTTTATAAAAGAAAATGGCAGTACCAGTAAAAACATTATCAATCGTTAT
This sequence comes from Chitinophaga pinensis, assembly GCA_945885475.1. Classification (GTDB taxonomy): domain Bacteria; phylum Bacteroidota; class Bacteroidia; order 2-12-FULL-35-15; family 2-12-FULL-35-15; genus 2-12-FULL-35-15. Next base: position 34,668 of record CAMCYR010000013.1, on the reverse strand, counting down.
TCCTGCATACAATGAAGCAGCAACGATACATTTCATTTTAAACAAAGTTTTAGCTGTTAAACTTATCAACGACATTCAGAAGGAGATCATTATTGTGAATGACTGTTCGAAAGATAAAACGCAGGAAGTAATTGAGGCATATATTCAGAATAATAAAGAGCACAATATCCGTCTTTTTAATCAGGAATATAACCAGGGAAAAGGTGCTGCGTTGCACAAGGGAATTTCACTTGCAACAGGCGAGTGTTTAATTATCCAAGATGCGGATTTGGAATACGACCCGGAAGAGTATAATATTCTTTTAAAGCCGATTATTAACGATTTTGCCGATGTGGTATTTGGATCTCGTTTTATGGGCGGAAAGCCACATAGAATCTTGTTCTTCTGGCATTCTATCGGTAATAAATTCCTTACGTCTTTATCCAACATGTTTACCAATTTGAATTTAACAGATATGGAAACGTGTTATAAGTTATTCAGAACAGACATTGTTCAGAATATTAAACTAAAAGAAAAACGCTTCGGATTTGAGCCGGAGGTGACCGCCAAAATTTCAAAGGTTCCAAAAATTAGAATATACGAGGTCGGCATATCTTATTATGGCCGTACTTACGAAGAAGGGAAAAAAATTGGCTGGAAAGATGCATTCAGAGCGATGTGGTGTGTTTTAAAGTATAATGTATTCAGATAATTTAATGAGCGCCACGATAAACATATTCTCAAAAATAAAAAAGTACGATAAACTACTTTTTTTATTTGCATTAATAATTCTCTTTTTTCAGTTTGAATACCATAAAACCATGTCACTTGTGCCACATTCAATGCACAATTGGCGGCAATCGGATTGTGTTGCGTTTGCCATGATGTATTACGACCACGGGATGAATTTTTTCGAACCCAAGGTTTTTAATCTTTTGGTTGGTGAAGGTCATGCTGTTGGTGAATGTCCTATCATTTATTACTTTGTTGCTTGCCTATATAAACTCTTCGGTCCTAGCGAATTTATATTTCGTATGGTCATCTTTTCATTTTTTATTATTGGATTGTTTTCATTATACAATTTGACATTGCGCTTTACAAAAGATCGATTTTTTGCTTTTGTGATTCCTCTGCTGTTATTCTCTTCACCACTTATTATGCTGTATGCGAATAATTTCTTGTGTGATATTCCATCTTTAAGTTTAACATTTATTGCTTGGGATTTTATTTTGAGATATCGAGATGATAGTAAACAAAAAAATTTTTGGATAAGCATCGTATTGTTTGCTTTTGCATCCTTATTAAAACTAAATGCAGCAATCAGTTTTGTAGCACTAGGAGCCATTTTCTTCATTGAGTTAAACGGGTGGCAGAAAGCAAAAGAAAACAACATTTTTAAGCATATAAAAAACAACATTCTTGGATTTGGTTTGGCGTTGCTCGTTATTTTTATTTGGTATTGGTGGGCGATTCATTATAACGAAAAGCACAGTGTATCATTTCTTGGAACAAAAACGTGGCCAGGATGGCCCATTTGGGAAACTTCTGACGAAGCTTTTTTAGACACAATAAATGGCTTCTTTGCAGATTCTGTATACATCTTTTTTCAACCTACGTATGCCTTGATGTTATTTTTGTTGATTTTTGTTATTGCGAATAGGAGTCGTGCCGACTGGTTTACATTTAACATTTTTTTATTGATATTAGTTGGTGTTGCGTTGTTTACATTCACCTTTTTCTTTGGAATAAAAGATAACATTTACTATTGTATTAACCTGATGATATTACCCGTGTTTATTTTCATTTCTGCGATTCAGATCATTAAAAACAAATACCCTGTTACATTTAATTCTATTGTTTTCAGAAGTATCATCTTTGTGTTTTTGCTTGTAAATGTGAAATATGCGAAAGGAACCTTAGACACATTTTACCACCATGGAGTGCAACACCATCGTGTAACAGACGAAAGCTTTAATCAGAAAAAATTTAGAGCATTTATTGATAGTATCGAAATCCCAAAAACAGATCGGGTTATTTGTTTGCCCGATAAAACTCCAGACGGATTATTGTGTATTATTGGCCGTCAAGGGTGGAGTGAATATAATTTTAATAGAGAAGATACAGTTGCAATTAATAATCTAGTAAAAGCAGGTGCAAAATATTTAATTGTTCAAAATCCATTCATTCTTTCGGAGCCAGCACTTGGTAATTATACTGGTAACTATGTGGGACATTACGAAAATTTTTATGTTTACAAATTCGGTGAAGGGCAAGCCAACTCGAAAAACAGAAACGGAGCGATAAAAATTGCGGAACGTTTTTTCCTAACACAAAAAGAACAAGATGGTCAGCGGCATATTGTTGGTGCAGATTCTCTTTCATCGTGTCAATTGTTTCTATTAAGTTTGGGTGGTGGCGCGGTTGCGATAAAATCCCCAAACGGAGATTTTGTTTCGTGTGATATGAACAATAATGGAAAAATAGTAGTTACTTCTGCTTGGATGGGCGCATGGGAAGTGTTTGATATGGAAGATTTACCCAATGGAGGATTTGCTCTAAAGGCAGTAAATGGCAAATATGTTTCTTTTAAAGAAAGCGAAGGGAATGTGCTAAGGGCAGATTCTGATACTGCAGGAAAAGAGCAACAGTTTGTTTTTATCAAATAGAAGTGAGAACACTATTAGAGAGCTTTAATAGTTTCATTTTTTTCTCCCCATCAATATATACATAAGACCGGATTTCGTATTGAATACCATTTGCTTGTGGTGGAATAAGAACAGACAGTTCAACGGTTCCATCATTTGCAAGCAAGTCAGCAGATGAAAAATCACGCGACCTGTATTCATATAATTTCCCCTTTTTATTGATACAAGTAACAATGTGGCCTGTAATATCTTTAGATGTGTTAGCTTCTAGTGTGTCCACTTTTATCGAAGTTATCACGTAATGATTTTTTACATCATATCCCAGTCCGCTTGGTGTTACTAATGGTTTAGAGAAAGCATTACCAGAATTTAAATTGGCAGTATAATCGTCAAGTAATAATGCAGAAGAATAAACAGAACCGAAGGCTGTTCCATTATTTGGAAGCACATCTTTACCATCAGGATATTGACGTGGTTCTAGCCAACGTTTATCTTCATCAGAAACAGAATTTTTCAGGAAACAAAAGTGTGAATAAAGAATAGTTTACAATACTTTTGAAGGGTGCATGAGTGTTCCGATAAACATCCACGGTATAACTGATTTTTTTAAAAGTAAAAAACGAAATACCGATAGGAAGAATAACATCTTTCCAGCCAACAATTCCGTTTGCTCCCCAGTTAGAAACAAGACCATTCACATTTTCAACAAAAAAGTTTGCGTACTTGAAATAAGCGATTAGCGCCAAGTTGAAGAAAACAGAAAGAAACAAAAACACTTTTCTTCTTTTTCCAGTAGCATTGAAAATTTGTTGAACAAGAAAATAGTCAACAATAATTGACAAAAGTTCAAAACCAGTAAAAATTGGAGCCCCCCAAGCAAAAAACAGAATGCTAGCGAATAATAGAAATGCATTTTTAAAATTTGTAGGAATAGAAAAGTAAGCCAGAAAGAAAATCGGGAAGAAGTAAAGGAGAAAGAGCGCGCTGCTAAAAACCATTAGTTATTTTTCCCCTAAAAGCAAATCGCCAATGAAATCGTTTAACGAAGGCAGTTCGTTTTCAATAATATCCCAAACGATATTGTAGTTTACTCCAAAATAATCATGAATGAGTTTGTCCCTGGTTCCAGCCATTCCACGCCAGTCAATATGTGGATTCAGAAGTTTAAAATCGGGGTTTATTTTTTTGCTAGCCTCTCCAATTATTTCAAGGCTTCGTATTACGGCACGTTTAAGAATTTCATTCTCAATAAGTTCATCTTTCGTTTTTGCATTAGTAGCATGCAACACAAAACGAATCTCGTCTAGAATATGATTTAAAAGCTCTGAGTTAGAGTGGGACATTTTGCACCTCCTTTAAAATTCGAGGACCAATATATGGACTAAGGCCATTGCGTGTAACAACTTCTACTTTTCTCCCCAGCAACTCTTCCATATAGTAAGCAAGACTAATAAAATTGCGGTAGGTTTCTTTATCTGTCTCAAAGTCAACTAACAAATCAACATCACTATGGTCGTTTTGTTCGTTCCTAGCAAATGAACCAAAAAGCCCGATTGTGCGCACGCCATAATCGCGTATTCGCATTCGATTGCTTTCTATTAATGCGAAAAGCATTTCTTTGTTTTGAACTTTTTGTTTCATATTACAAATTTATCGTAATAAATATTAATAAACAAGGGAGTTGTAGACAAATTACTCAATCGTTAAGTCATAAATTTCCCCAGGAATATCATTCAAGGGAAAAGGTAAATTATCTTGGGAATAGGGCGCACCCGGCCACCATTTCGTATTGTGATATTCCTGCGTAATGATGAGCAACATTTGGTTGTTAGGAATGGAAGTAACCTGGTCGTTCATATAACCAACAACTCGCATTTTATTTGGTTCTGCACCAATTCTCCAAATAATTTCTGTCGGGCGCCAATCAATTTCAAAATAAAAATATTCAGCCCCAAATAATTCGTCATCACTTTCTTCTTTCTTTTCAGTAAGCGCTCTATAGTTATGATCCCAACGGTGTGCTTCAAAAATTTGATTTTGATACGGAACAGGATGACAGCCCACGCCAAAGTTTTTCGGTTCATGACAGGCCATGTCCCAGTTGGTGCAAGCAACCGTTACTGAACCGTCAGCATTTGTAATTTCTTCCGGAAGGGGAATATTCCAACTGCTGTTGTTCTTTGCATTATCACCTGTATTTTTAAAAACTGGAGGAAAAACATTATCCGGACAATAGGGGGGTGTTTTTAAGATTTCGAAATCAATCTCTGAATAATCAACTGCAGGAACACGTTTGTCGTTTGGTCCGCCCCAATAGGTTGCCATATAGCCTCCGTCTTTGTTGCAGTTTCTCCGGAAGTTCCACTCTCCACCGCCTTGTGTAATTAGCCAGATGGCGTTTGTCAAACCATTCCACACATTGTTTTTATTCAAGAGCTCTGTCAATTTTACTTTGACTCTGTATTTTCCATAAGTAAAACCATGCCGCGTGATAATTCCAACACTTTCCTTTTTCCATTCTCCGAATTTTGTTTTTGGATTTTTTATGATGATCTTTTTTTCTATCGGATCAGAAAAAACAGTTGTGCAGGGATGTTTAGATGTTTGAAGAATGGTCGGAATCAATTCTTCTTTGGAGTAAAAGGAACGGTTCCAGTTGTAATCCATTTTAGAATAATTATCTTTTAGAATGTCGGCGATCACCGGGATATTGTCCATTTTGGTGGAGATGTCAACATAGTTAATAAACTGTTGAATGGGTGCATTTTTATATAAATTACTATCTTGTCCGCAGGTGGCGCAAAAATTTGAATTATCAAATTCACCTCCAAAACGTGAGCCATCAATATAAATTCCTGCTCCTAAGTTGGGCTGAGCAATAGCCTTAAGCTCTGTTTGCGACGTATTTGCAATTGTTGCTTTTAGATCTTTTCCTCCTCCATAACGAAAGAAATAATAAGGATTCACAAAGTGTTCTTTGTTTTTCTGGTTGATGTTTTGAATATAGGAAGGAATATTTTTAAGATCATTTTCGGTAGCAACAACCAACAGAAAACTATATTTACCTACACGTGGATTACGCTGCCATCTGTTGTTCTCTCCATCGCGGATATATCGTTCTTCGTTACGCGGATTTCCAACTATCCGAAACGCATCTTCGATTTTATGGAAATTATTGTCATTAGCGACTGTGATTTTCTTAAATGCGGTAGATGTATTTTCCCAACTTCCATAGAAGTTTTCTTCCGCATAAACGTTTTGGGCCATTGAGACTGAATCAAATTCTTCAAACTTATAACTTTCGTTTTGGTAATAAATTTTATAATACAGATTTTGTGAGGAAGAAGTATTGTTTTTTATTTCAAACTCAAACGAAAATAAACCATTGGGAACATCTTTTATCGAAGGAATAATAAATCCACTATTAGCATTGTTATAATCAAGGAAAATGGTTTTGTGAGTGATACTGTCTTTCTGCCAATTAGTGATTGGAGAAAAATCTTGTATCGTAAATTCTGAGCAGGATAGGGTTTCAGTTGACGAGCTTGAATTTTTACAGGCATAATAAAAGCAGGAGGCAGCAATGAGCAGTGTGATTTTTACCACAGATTGCACAGATTTGCACAGATTGTTTTTTGTAATATCTATATAAAAAGGTTTTTTCATTTAATTCTTATCTGTGTTAATCTGAGTAATCTGTGGTGTCTTTTTTTACATTATTAATTGTAAAAACCAATATATTTATTTTTACCACAGATTTCACAGATAGGCACAGATTGTTTATTTTATATATGTGGTTATTGTTTTTCATTTAATTCTTATCTGTGTTAATCTGCGTAATCTGTGGTGAATTATATTACATAATTAATTGTAAAATATAATAAATTTATTTTTACCATAGATTTGCACAGATTGTTTTTTGTAATATCTATATAAAAAGGTTTTTTCATTTAATTTCTATCTGTGTTAATCTGCGTAATCTGTGGTGTCTTCTTTTACATTATTAATTGTAAAATCCAATAAATTGATTTTTTACCACAGATTGCACAGATTTGCACAGATTGTTTTTTGTATATATGTGGTTATTGTTTTTCATTTAATTTCTATCTGTGTTAATCTGCGTAATCTGTGGTGAATTATCTTACATTATTAATTGTAAAATATAATAAATTTATTTTTACCACAGATTGCACAGATAGGCACAGATTGTTTTTTGTAATATCTATATAAAAATGTTTTTTCATTTAATTTTATCTGTGTTTATCTGCGTAATCTGTGGTGTCTTCTTTTACATTATTAATTGTAAAATCCAATATATTTATTTTTACCACAGATTGCACAGATAGGCACAGATTGTTTATTTTATATATGTGGTTATTGTTTTTCATTTAATTCTTATCTGTGTTAATCTGCGTAATCTGTGGTGAATTATCTTACATTATTAATCTCTGAATTCCTTCTTTCAAATCTACAGTGTTAAAGTTTATTAGCAGTCCTAATTTTATTTTTGATAATTTTAAATATGTTAAGACTTGTGCTTTATGAATAGGCGCAAGCGCCGCTACAGATTTGATTTCAATTATTACCGACTTGTTGACTACCAAATCTAATCTATAACCAACATCCATTTTTACTTTGTTATAAATCAACTCAAGCTCTTTTTGTCGTTCTACGAAGAAGCCCGCTTCAGTTAATTCATAATTCAAACACGATTCATAAGAAGATTCCAATAATCCCGGCCCTAAGGCTTTGTGAACTCTGAATGCGCAACCGATAATTCCATAAGTAATTCCATTCGGGGTTTTATATTCCGAGACACCCTCTTCTACAATATTGTATTCTTCAAAAGTAATATCCATGATTTTAAAAATTTAATATTTATCTGTGAAAATCTGTGTCATCTGTGGTGAAATGTTGTACAGTTGAACACTATTCGGCAAAAAAGGCAAGTTCTCGATTTGATCACATTTTTTCCCACTAAAGTCCGCATCCGCACAGTTACACATGACAATCAGTACAGACGTTTTTTCTTTGGACAGAAATTTTCCTGTTATCAATTTAACAAATTCAAAATACTTCGGATTGTAATCTTTGGGATAACCTTTAAAATCGACATTCCCGATGATCAGATATTCGGAGTCTTCTTTTTCAAGCAACTTGAGGTCGAAACGCCACTCGGTATTTAATTTTAAAAACGTTTGTTTCTCTTCCGTATAATTTCCGGGAAAAAGTTTATCATCAGGGGTTATAATTCCTGCTACATTCGTTTTCTTGTTGCTGATCCATTCCTTTTTAGGATCTTTTCCTTCTGAAACAAGGATCCATTCTTTTCCATTGAAATTAAGGATTTTCCACATGTTTGTTTTTTTGTCAACCAACAAAATATCTGTCTTTCCATCTGAATTAAAGTCTCCGGGATAGGCGTTGTTGTTTGAGTTCCAAAGAGGATCAGCTGCTACCGTATTTTCCCAAAGCTTGTTAAATTGTTTCGATTCCGGAGAATAGGAAAACATGCCACGGCTTTTTTCTTTGAAGCAAATGATCTCTTCTAAATTGTATTTATCAGGAAAAAAATCGCCAACGAGATAGACATCATTAGGTGAAAAGTTTTCTGTTCCATTGGGTTTGTGTTTTGGTGTTATAGAAAAGTGGTCACTATTATTAATTTCTTGTTTATCAAAAATGATCGCTTGAAAAGGAGGTTTATTTTTCTCTCCAATAAATCTTTTTTCATAGATAGCTTTTGGATCAATTGTGGAGGCGCGTCCTCTTCTGTCCGCACTTTCCCCATATACGATTTCAAGATCATCAATAATGACATCTGTTTTGCCCTTGTTCCATATCCCAGCACCCAATATATCATCGGCCGCTAATTTTTCGACAGGAAGAAAGTAGGATGCGTTTATTTTTGTCCACTGGTTTTTTTGGAACGATTTATTTTCAGTACTCTTGCCTTCCCAATAAACTGTTTCGTTTTTTGAATTAACAACGGAGCCTGTAAGCACTAAATTCGGGTTGTCGCTCAGTGGATATATCCATGCGCTCATACTTATTTTTTTTGGAAAAGGGTTTCCGAGTTCGCTCAATTTTTTAGTTACAGAAGGACCACATTCTTTGCCACCGCTTAAGTCAAACGCTCTTGTCCCCGAATGCGCTTTGGTTACCTTTATATTCTCGGATCCGGAAACAGGGGTGTCTGTTTCAAAATCAAAGTAAAGGTTCGATTTTTCTGCCGCAACGGATTTTTCTGTGCTATTGAATACAGTTATGCCTTTATAATCGATTGAAACATCATCAATAAAAAAATCTTTTTTGTTTCTGTTCCAAGGGTAGACAGAAATTTTATTTGTTTCATTCAAAAACTCAGGAGCAATTTCGAAGTTAATAGAGGAGGTTGACCATTCATTTTTAGATTTAAAAACAATTGGTTGTCCGTCCCAATGAATGTTTTTACCACTTCCATCATCAATCGATAAAACATAGAGTGCATCAGGATTATCTTTTCTGAACTGGCAGTTAAATGAAACAGTTAGGCTTTTTAAGTTTTGGAAGGAAGGAATGTCCTTCATTATTTTTGTGACTGAAATACCGTATTCTATTTGCGGAGAAAGTTGGCAGCTTTTTTTTCCGGAAGAAAAAACGTCCGCTGAGACAAATGCACCATCATTGTTTTCAAAGTCAAAAAACTCATTTAACAAGGAAATATAGATGATGGAGTCTTTTTTAATTGCTGTAACAACAGTATTGTTTGCAGATTGATTGGGTTTAGTCCGTAAAAATAGGTAGGCGCCAAGTAATCCGGAAAGGATCAAGAGGACATAAATAAGAAGTCGTTTTTTTTGCATGTTCATCTTCCGTGATAGCAGGTGAAATTAACTGACACGCACGCTATTCTTTTTAATAATAGACGCTTTAATATCTTCAAGTTGTCCTTTTGGAATGGCATTAATTAAATTCTTGGTATATTCTGTTTGAGGGTTGTTGTAAATTGCATCGGCATCACCCATTTCTTCTACTTTTCCTTTATTCATAACCACCATGCGATCGCTCATGAATTTCACGACAGAAAGATCATGTGATATGAAAATATATGTGAAGTCAAATTCTCTTTTCAGCTCGTTTAAAAGGTTCAATACTTGTGCTTGAACAGATACATCTAATGCGGAAACCGATTCGTCACAAATGATAAACTTAGGTTGGAGTGCCAATGCTCTTGCAATACAGATCCGTTGCCGCTGTCCTCCAGAAAATTCGTGCGGGTAACGATAAAAATGTGACTCATTCATATTCACACGTTGCAGCAATTCAACAACACGCGCTTTGCGTGCTTTATCGTTTTCTAAAATGCCATGGACTTGCATCGGCTCCATAATAGCTTGTCCGATTGTGATACGTGGGTTTAAAGAAGAATAAGGATCCTGAAAAATAATTTGTATGTCTTTGCGGAGTTCACGCATTTTTTTGTTATCGAGACCGGTAACACGAATGCCATTAAAAATGATTTCACCAGCAGTTGGTTCAATTAAACGTAAGACGGTTCTTCCGAGTGTTGTTTTGCCGCAACCGGATTCACCAACGAGACCAAGTGTTTCACCAGGATATACATCAAACGAAACGTCATCAACAGCTTTTACAAAATCTTTGGCTTTACCAAAAATTCCCTTTTTGATTGGGAAATAGGTCTTTAAATTTTTGATCTGTAAGATCGGTGCCTTCGCATATAATTTCTTGTGCGCATCTTGGCGCTCTCCAGCGGAAACAACAAGTTTTTCAGTAAGGTCAGAAACGGACTGTTTGCTTTCGATCATCTCACCCGCTTCGCTGGTTTGCATAAAGTCAGCAACTGTCGGAAGCCAGTGTAAGCGTTTATTCAATGGAGGACGACAGGCTAAAAGTCCTTTTGTATAAGGGTGTCGCGGATTCTCGAAAATCTCCATCACACTGCCTTGTTCAACAATTTTCCCTTTGTACATCACCACCACCTTATCGGCAAGTTCGGCAATTACGCCTAGATCGTGGGTGATGAACATAATTCCCATATCGTGTTCGCGCTGTAGTTTCAGCATCAGATCTAAAATCGTTGCTTGCACCGTTACATCCAAGGCCGTGGTAGGCTCATCGGCAATCAAGATGTTGGGCTTACAGCTCATCGCCATCGCTATCATCACACGTTGCTTTTGTCCACCGGATATCTGGTGCGGGTAACTTTCAAAAATATTTTCTGGACGAGGTAATTGTACTTCTTTAAAAAGGTCGATTGTAAGTTCTTTAGCAACTTTTTTTGAAACTTTCTGGTGTAATAAAATAGCTTCCATTACTTGATCGCCACAGGTATAAACCGGATTCAAAGAAGTCATTGGTTCCTGAAAGATCATTGCAATCTCGTTTCCACGAAGTTGTCGCATCTCTTTTTCCGAAAGCGTTACAATGTCAACAGGACCTTTCGTTTTGGAATGATAAATTATTTGTCCGCCGGTAATTTTGCCTGGAGGGTTTGGAATAAGGCGCATCACAGAAAGAGAAGTAACGGATTTGCCTGAGCCCGATTCGCCAACAATACCGATTGTTTCACCCTTTGACAAGGTAAATGAAATACCGTTTACAGCTTTTATGGTTTCCTCTTCTGAACGAAATTCAGTAACTAAATTTTTTACTTCAAGTAATATTTCTTTTGCCTTCATCCAGGGATTTTTTCCAAAGAGTGTTAAAAGTACGTTTTGTTATGTAAATATGCAAATACAGAAGCCCGAAGCGCCCAAGGCAGTAAAGAAGGAGAGTACGAAATAGAATTACTCCTTGTCGGGATAGATCCAGAGGGCAATTTTTCCTGGACTGCCGGGTATGGTAAGGTCAGCGCTTTCGTCACTCAGGTTGATGCGGACGTCCCCAAACTTTTCTGATTTTACCGTCCACACAGTAAAACCCTGATGGGACTCACTTTTTCCAATATGATCATCAAAATAAGATTTAAAAGCGTTGAATACTTTTTCGGTATTGTTTTGATTGTGAATATATATATCGGATTGAATTTCATTTAAACCTTCATCGTCAAAATTATAAGAAACGTTGTAGGAGTTGGAATCGTTGAGTTTAAATTCATAATACAAATATCCTTCATCCGCTTCAATTGCGTTTCCGCTCTCTTTTGCAAGAATTGAATCCATTTTTTCCCCTAAATTAAAACCTCGGAATGTGCGAAATTCACTGCGCATAACACCCTTTAGTTCTTCTCCATATTTATCCAAAGGAGATTTAGATTCTGAACAGGAGTATATAATAAGTGAGAGAAAAAAGGAATTTAAAACGAATAGTTTTTTTGAGAAAGACATCTAAATGATTTATACAGTAAAGATACTAAATTTAAGTTACGCGCATCACCCCTTTCTGTAAAAGGCTTTTTGTGTCTAGAGATAGAAATGGATAAAACATGCCGTTTTATATGCATCAGGCGACCACCACATTTTTCTCTTCCATTAAAGGCTGTCCCATAAAACGAAGCAACAATTGCGCAACAGTCAAAACATCTTTCTGGCAGTAGGCAGCGATTCGCTTGAGATTTTTTTCCTCCCAATAAACACGTGCCACATCAGAGCCATCGATATCGTCTTTTGGTGTGGGAATATCAAAAATGTTGGCGAGTAAATTCAGCGATGTATAGTTTTTATAATCTCCAAACTTCCACAATTCCATGGTGTCCAAGTGGTTGATTTCCCAAGGTTTTTTTCCAGAAATGTTCAATGCTTTCGGAAGCCTAACTCCGTTTATCAGCATGCGTCTGCATAAAAAAGGAAAGTCAAACTCTTTTCCATTATGTGCACAGAGTAGGTGTTCCTTGCGGTTAAAATGTTTGTTCAATAAGCTGGAAAAATCTTCCAGAATAACTTTTTCATCATGACCGGAAAATGATTTCACACGAAAAGTGCTATCGTTAAAAAACCCGACAGAGATGCAGATTATTTTTGAAAATTCAGCATAAACACCCGCTTTTTTGTAAAGCGACTCAGGGGTTTCTGCTTGTTGAAAACGAAATTTAGAATCCCACAAGGGCTTCATTTTTTCGCTCAGATCTTTGTATTTGTAAACGAGGGGAGCAGTTTCAATATCTAAAAAAAGAACATTTGTAATTTTTATATTTTCCAGCATAGTTTTTTATTTAATCATTACACCCGGTTTATTGATATGTGGTATTAGAATAAAATTTTCTTCTTTTATTGTTTCGGGGAGGAAGACATATTTTTTATCGTACATCACATTGTCGACAAAAAAGCTAACCCAATATTCGTTGTTTATGCCAAAAAGGCTTTCCATGATGGGCTCAAATTTCACGAATGCGTTTGGTTCAATATCATCTAAAAAATGGCGCAGTGTTGATGTTTTTACCATTTCTTCATTTACAGAACCATAACCATGAGACGAAACAAGTACTTTTTCTATTTTTTCGTCTTTCAAATTAAGCAAATAAACATTCCACTCCAAGTCATTGAGGTCATTCATTTCTTTAACTATGGCAACAGCAACGTTTTCAACCGCAGGCGGTGTAATGTCTTTTTTCATAAATAGATAATAATCTTTTTAATATAATTCCACGTTACGAAACGGGAACTCTTTTCTCTGAATTCAATCTAACCGCGGGTATGCCGCAATTGTAACTACTTTAGCATTCTAACTAATTCCCATACATCTCAAGTGCAGCATCAATATATGTGTAAACATCTTTCGGATGCTCTTCTGTTGGTAATTGTTTGTGTCGCTTTTTCCCTAAACGGACAACCACCATTTTTTGGTCGGAAATACACAAAATGTATTGACCTAAAATTCCACGGGCATAATAAATAGTATGCCCTTTGTAATCCGGAATCAACCACCAGGCATAACCATATTTTTTTTGTGGCTTCCCGTTTGTATCTGATAAATCAGCAATCTTTACGGAGTTCAAAACGTAATCCGGAGAAATAATTTGTTTGCCATTTACTTTTCCACTGTCCAGAAAAAGTTCGCCAATGCGGGCAAAATCAGGCGCATTGGAGTTAAAGCAGCAGTAAACTTTTTCCATTCCATTTTCATGATCCATACTCCAGAATGCGGAATTTTTTGCTCCCAAAGGTTTCCATAGTTTTTCTGAAGCATATTCACTTACTTTTTTACCGGTAGCTTTTTCCAAAATAAAACCAAGCAAAACAGTGTTACCGCTGAGGTACTTAAAAACTTTTCCGGGTTCTTCTTTAACAGAGTACTTGTCGGTCAGTTTTTTTAGATCCGACCCGTAATATGCAAGGGCAGGGTAGGCAAACGGACTCACATAGTTTTCGTCAAAATCAATACCGGAAGACATGGTTAGCAGGTGTTTTATTGTAAGTTTTGCATTTTCACCTGCTTTAAATTCAGGCAAAAAATCGCCTACAGCTTGCTCTGTGCTTTTTATCTTTCCTTCATCAATGGCAATTCCGATAAGTATTCCGACAAACGTTTTTGCCATCGAAAAGGAGTTGGAATAGGAGTCTTCTCCGTATCCGTCCCAATATTGTTCATGTATCAATGAATCGTTTTTCACAATTACGTATGCTACAGAGCCAAGGGTCTCAAATTCTTGTTCAGCTTCCGGGGAAATTCTTTTGGAGTTGTATTTTTTTGAATGGTGCCAGGCGATGTAGGTTCCCGCTGGAACTTCTCTGTTTTCGAAGATCTTGTATTCATCTATACTCGGTCCGGATCGTCCTTTCATATAAGTATTTCCGATGGCCTTATACAAATATGATCTTCCTGAAATGATGATCGCAAGATTGAGAACAACTAAAATGATCAAGAACCATTTCCCTGTTTTTTTTAGCACTTTCATTTTTGATGTAGTTTAAACGCTTATCAAAAATACATCATTCTTAGGAATTTAGCGGGGTAGGGTGTCGGATAAATTATAATTGGCAGTAATTTGAAATATAAACATAAAAAAATCCATTTGATTCATTGAAGCAAATGGATTTTAATAAGATCAAATGAAAGTTAGAATTCAAAGAAAAAGAAGACAACTGCTGCCCATTCTTTTTTAACTCCGCTTGCGTGTCCAATCGTGCTGTGACTTCTATTTTCAACAGTTCCGTCACTTTTTACGTATCCAATCGTGCTGTGGCTGCTGTTTTCAACGGTTCCATTGTCTTTTACATATCCTACTGTGGAGTGACTTGAGTTTTCAATTGTCCCGTTATCTTTGATGTACCCGATTGTGCTGTGGCTTGAGTTCTCAATGGTACCATTACTTTTAATATATCCTTTTGTGCTGTGGCTCGAGTTTTCAATTGTTCCGTCACTTTTAACATAACCTGTTGTTGAGTGACTTGAAGAAGAAATTGTTTGTCCGTTCACAAATGTGAATCCAGCGATTGCGCATAGCGTTAGAAGTAGTTTTTTCATAGTTTTTATTTTTTTAGGTTTAGTTTAATCTTTTTATATCGCCACACCAATGATACAAACATTATCAATCTGCTCGAATCCGCTGTGCCACGCCTCAAAAAAGGTATTGATTGTTTCCTTTTTTTAAGCACAGGTTTTTTATGATTGTGCAACAAGAGCTTACGGAAATAATTATACTTTAATTTTTTTCCGTTCGGTCCGCCAAACTAGTCTGCAAATATATCAGAAAAGATATAAATTTCATCTATCTACGAAATTTTAAAAAGGAAGTTTTACTAATGGATATTAATAAAATAAAAAACCGATTTGATTTTGTGATAAAGGATGAAACTAGATAAATCTAATTTCATCCTTTTTGAGGTCCCGTGCGGATTTGAACCGCAGTAGGAGCTTTTGCAGAGCTCAGCCTAACCGCTCGGCCACAGGACCTTTTGTTTTAATAGAACACAAAAATACGAAAATTCAGTAAAAAACAATTATTTTTTATTCTTATTATTTGTATCAGGATACTCTTTGAGGCAGTTTTGATACAAACAGTTGTCGAATTTAAACCGCAGCGACTGGAGTGTTTCAAAGTCAATCAACATGCTTTCATACTAACACTCTTTCTGCCCGACGCCGCACTCAAAGTCCTATTGACAATTCGAACACGTTTTTCCAAGCATCTATTCTGTTATAATAATACTTACACGTTCTACATTCCCGTTCATTGGTGGGTTGATCTTCGTCACTTTCACTTCTACTTTTTTGAGTGTGTCGAATTGTTTTTTCAGTTCATTTACAATGCGCTGTCCTACCTGCTCAATTAATTTTGACCTTATCGCCATTTGCGTTTTTACAATAGTATAAACAATCACATAGTCGATTGTTTTTTCGAGGTCATCTGTTTTTGCCGCTTCGGAAAAATCAGTATCCATTAGCACATCAACCGTGTAGTTGCTGCCAATTTTACTTTCTTCTTCCAGACAACCATGATAAGCATATACCTTAATTCCCTCTACTGTAATTTTATGCATGATGATTTATATTTTTTTAATGATCCTTCTTCGTCCGCCCTTGCCCGTTTTTCAGAGCGGGCTTCTCTTGGAAGAATGTTTTTGAGTAATCCCGAATTTGTAACTGTAATTTATTTTATAATTGCACTTGCGGTTTCCAAACGTTTCACAACCTCTTCTTTTCCCAACAATTCAGCCATTTCAAACAACATCGGGCCACCGCCAACACCGCTTAAACACACGCGAAATAATTGCATAACTTGTCCGGGTCCAAGCCCCATTTTTTCTGCTACAGCCTTAAATGTAGCTTCTGCTTCAGCAGTGGTAAACGTATTTATTCCTTTATATGCTGTAGCTATTTCCTTTATGAATCCTGCTGTTTGCTCGTTCCAGCGTTTTTTAATTACATCTGCATCAAAAGTAGTAGGGGCAATAAAAAAGTAATTCCCGTTTGTCCAGAATTCCGAAACAAAATGTGCTTTCTCTTTAACCAGGTTACAAACACCTTCAACAAATTTTGTTTCTGCAACAATGCCTTTCTCTTTCAGGATTGGTGAAAATAATTCGGCCAGCTCCTCATTACTTTTCATTCTCAGGTATTGTTGGTTGAACCATTTTGTTTTTTCGGGATCAAATTTTGCACCTGATTTATTTACTCGTTCAAATGAAAAAGCTTGTTCTAGCTCAGACAAAGAAAAGATCTCCTGTGTTGTTCCGGGATTCCAGCCGAGCAAAGCAAGCATGTTAATAAATGCTTCCGGGAAAAAGCCCATTTCTTTATAGCCCATATATGTTTCTCCGGTGCGCTCATCATGCCAGTCGAGTGGAAACATCGGAATTCCCGATTTGTCCCGTTTTGATAGTTTTCCATTTCCATCCGTTTTCAAGATCAACGGAAGGTGCGCCAACAGTGGCATTTTATCTTCCAATCCTAAATACTTGTAAATTAATATGTGTGCCGGAGCGGAAGGCAACCATTCTTCTGCACGAACGCAGTGGGACACTTCCATTTCAATATCATCAACAATATGCGCCATGTGGTATGTTGGCATTCCATCACTTTTGATCAATACTTTATCATCCACTTGCGTTGAGTTCACAACAACCCATCCACGGATGATATCGTGAAAACGGATCTCTTCGTTGCGGGGAACCTTTAATCGGATAACATAAGGCGTTCCTGCCTCCATCAATTTATTTACCTCATCTTCCGACAAGGTTAGGGAGTTGCGCATGTTTTGGCGACTTACAGAATTATATTGAGGCGCAGCTACTTTTGCCGCTTCCAACCGTTTCCGCATCGCATCCAGCTCTTCCGATGTATCAAAGGCGTAATAAGCATGACCGGCATCAATCAACTGTTTTGAATATTTGGCATAAATGCCCAATTCTTTTCGTTCGCTTTGGCGGTAGGGCGCATGAGGGCCGTCTCCGAATCCTACGCCTTCGTTTGGTTCTATGCCACACCATTTTAGTGCTTCAATGATATACTCTTCTGCGCCCTTTACATAGCGGGTTTGGTCTGTATCTTCAATGCGGAGGATAAAATCACCTCCATGTTTTTTTGCAAATAAATAGCTGAATAGCGCTGTTCTAACGCCACCCATGTGCAAACCGCCTGTTGGACTTGGTGCAAATCGCAACCTTACTCTTCTGTTTTCCATAGTTTTTTTTAGATTCGCAAAGATAATGGTATATTTAAAACCGAATCAAGAATTAATTGCCGCTTGAAAAAAAACACAAAGTATTCGTTTTCATTACCTTGCCTTGGCTAAAATTGCCCCACAGCCACTTGATTTGCAGCGGGATGCCTTAATAAAAAAATCCGAAGGCTGGAAAGGTGACCAAGTTCAAGGAGATGATATTTGTGTTACCGAAATGCGAATAGCATAAAATCATACCTTTGCAACAGATACTTTAAAAATGCAATTACTTACACCACACAATTTTTCCGATTACGAATTAATAGATGTCGGAAATTTCGAGAAACTCGAACGTTTTGGCCAATACATTACAATCCGACCTGAACCACAAGCAGTGTGGGACAAAACACTAAGCAATACTGACTGGGAAAGACGGGCACACATCAAGTTCATGTCGCGTTCCAGCTCTTCAGGAGAGTGGAAAAAATTGAAGCAAATGCCCGATCAGTGGCCCGTTAAATATGCGATAAACAACTCTGATGCGGTAATAAAATTCCGTTTAGGATTGACTTCTTTCAAGCATGTTGGGATCTTTCCGGAGCAGGCATCTAACTGGGATTTTATTTTTGAGACAATAAAAAAAATGTCCACGCCTCAACCGAAGGTGTTGAATCTGTTTGCATATACCGGTGGTGCATCATTGGCTGCAAAAGCTGCAGGAGCAGATGTTACGCACGTTGATTCTATTAAACAGGTTGTTACTTGGAGTAAAGAGAATATGGAACTTTCTGGGTTGGATAATATCCGCTGGGTTGTTGAAGATGCTTTGAAATTTGTAAAACGCGAAGAAAAAAGAGGAAACAAATACAATGGAATTATTCTTGATCCCCCAGCATTTGGTCATGGGCCTAACGGAGAAAAATGGAAACTCGAAGATAATATTGGTGAAATGATTCAGGGTGTTTTGAATTTGCTGGACGATAAAGAGCACTTCTTGATTTTAAACGCCTACTCATTAGGTTTTTCATCACTCATCATTGAAAACTTACTCAAAGCAAAAGCGGGTAAAAATTTAAATGTTGGTGAATTATATTTGCAGGCAACAGAAGGGAATAAGCTGCCCTTAGGTGTTTTTGGCAGATGGAAAAATTTTTAGTGCTTTTTTCTTTACCACTTTTTTGTTGCTGTTGCTTTCTTTTTTTATCCGACCGAAGTAATGGGATAAGCATGGTTCATTTAAATGAACCGTATAAATAGAGCGTCGTTTGTATGTTTAAATAGCTATGGCTCTTTCGTTTTAAAGACAGAAAGTGTTTTTGAAAACTGTCCGATCTCCTGCTAGGTCCGACCCTAACATTAAAAATCACATAGCTCCTTTTGGTGGATAAAAAGTCTTCTTTATTGCCTATTTAGTATTAATTCGAATTGTTGTTCTATTTACCGCGCATCTATTGTAACAATTGTATCAATGGAGTTGCCTGATATAAATAGTATTTTACTTTCATAAAATAATTTATAGGATGTTTCGTAGTCGGAATGTGGTTTATGATATTTTTGATAGAGAAAGTATCGATACCGCTTTGCTCAATAAAATCGGGATTATCTTGCGTTTAGATTTCTTTTCAATTTATTCTGATCAGAAAGAATATAAAAAAGAGGGCGTACAATCTTTGTATGTAAAAGATGAAAAGCAATTATACAATACGATTTCCGATCAAATGAAGGCGCTCGAAAAACAAAACGAACTTTTGTAAGTGAAATTTCTTACCTAAAAAAAATTGTTGATTTGATGGAGGAAAAGAACAAGAAGAAGGGTCCCGGTAAAAGAGCGAAAAAATAAAGGCTACTCCGCTAATAGTTTTTCAATAAAAAGTGTCGTTTCTTCCACATACTTCGTGTATGCCTCTCCCGTAGCTGGGCCATAAAAACCGGTATAAATCTTTCGTACAATTCCTTTTTTATCAATGTAAATGGTGGTTGGAAAAGCCATCACTGCATTTAGCATGGGTAACGCTTCAGAGGCTTGTGCTGCGCCTGTTTTACCGGTAATTAAAAAATCGTAGCCGGCAGCAAATCGTTTTTTTAGTCTGGATACAAGTTCTACCGCCTTGTTAAAATCGTCTGTTCTTTCAAAAGCAAGTGCTATCGCTTTTAAGCCTTTTTCCGAATAGTGTGCCTGAAAACCGGACAGGAATTTTGTTTCATCTACACAGTTTGGACACCATGTGCCCATCAACTGAATTATCACGACCTGATTTTTATATTCCGCATCGCTTAATGAAACCATTTTACCTTCAAGGTTTTTAAAACTGAATGCTATTTTTGAATAGCCTGGTTTCAAAAAGGTAAGTGAATCAGGGTTACGGAGCTCGAATCGTTCATCTTTCACTGCTACCCAATTTTCGTGTCCGGAGATGCCGGAATAAAATTGTCCGTTTACCAAACTGTCATTTCTTTTTATCGCTGTAAACAAGAACGCATGAGAGCCGTCAAAACACGACAACATTAATTTGCTGTTTGAAGAATAACCTTCCAGGTAGCGATAATCACCGGTTTCGGTTGTAAAGGTTCCATTCGTTTTGCCTTCCTTTGAATAAAAAGTGCCAACAGAAAAGTATTGATCTTTTGTGCCGGCTTCAAACGTTACTTTATATCGTTCGTTAGTTTCAGGTTGTTTTGCATCTATAAATAGGAATCGTTTGGATTCGTTGTGGGTAGCGAAAAAGGGAATGGTATTTTTTGTTTTTTTTGCATGGTTGATCCAATTGCCCTTCATGATTGAATCTCCCGTCATTTTAATTCTGAATTCTGAATCAAAAAAAGGCATTCTGATATATACCGAATCGTAAGGAGCAAAGGTAATTTCATCTACTGCAATACGTTCGTCCCCATTTATAATTTCGAATTTTGTTCCTTCGATCTGAAAATTAAAAGGCAGTTCGGTGCTGTCATTAAGCTGAAGTGCGCCTCTCCAAATTCCTGCGCGGAGATTACTATGTTGTGCAAAATTAACCTGACAAAAAAACAAAAGCGAAACAACCAATGTTATTCCGCTTTTGTAAAATGTATTTTTATTTTTCATGGTGAGAGATTACTTTATTTTCTTGCAGTGACCTTTCGAATAATAATGCTACGAAAATCTTCAGAGCAAACACTTAAATAGTAAAATTAATTCCTTGTGCTAAAGGTAAACTCGTTCCGTAATTGATTGTGTTTGTTTGTCTGCGCATATAAGCTTTCCACGCATCAGATCCCGATTCGCGTCCACCACCGGTTTCTTTTTCACCACCAAAAGCGCCACCAATTTCAGCTCCCGAAGTACCAATGTTCACGTTTGCAATTCCGCAATCGGATCCCGCCTGTGAAAGGAACAATTCCATTTCACGCATGTTGTTAGTAAAGATAGATGAAGATAAACCTTGAGGAACGCCATTTTGCATCGCAATTGCTTCTTCAATAGTTGCGTATTTCATTACATATAATATCGGAGCAAATGTTTCTTCCTGAACGATATGGTATTCGTTTTTCGCTTCGATAACGCAGGGCTTTACGTAACATCCGCTCTCATAACCGTCACCGGATAATACGCCTCCTTCAACAAGTATTTTCCCGCCTTCTAGTTTTGCTTTCTCGATCGCGTTCAAATAATCAACAGTTGCATTTTTATCAATCAATGGTCCGACATGATTCGTTGAGTCCAAAGGATTACCAATTTTCAATTGTGCATATGCATTTTTAATTACTTCAATTGTTTTATTGTAGACACTTTCGTGAATGATCAATCTGCGGGTAGACGTGCAGCGTTGGCCCGCTGTACCTACGGCGCCAAATACGGCACCAACCAATACCATGCTCAAGTCTGCATGTTCAGAAACAATGATTGCATTGTTTCCACCCAATTCCAAAATTGTATTTCCAAAACGTTCTGCAACGGTTTTAGATACGTGTCTTCCGATACGTGTTGATCCGGTGAAAGAAACCAAAGGAATGCGTTTATCATTGTTGATGAGATCACCGGATTCGTTACCGATTATTAAACAGCTAACACCTTCCGGTACATTATTGTTTTTTAATACCTCTGCAATTATATTCTGACAAGCGATAGCACAGAGCGGTGTTTTTGAACTAGGTTTCCAGATACAAACATCTCCACAAACCCATGCTAAGGCGGCATTCCAGCTCCAAACAGCAACAGGAAAGTTAAATGCAGAAATAATTCCTACAACCCCGAATGGATGCCATTGCTCGTACATGCGGTGCATAGGACGTTCGCTGTGCATAGTCAAACCATAAAGTTGACGAGATAATCCAACAGCAAAATCACAGATATCGATCATCTCTTGTACTTCACCCAAACCTTCCTGCAAACTTTTCCCCATTTCGTAAGAAACAAGTTTACCGAGAGGCTCTTTGTATTTACGCAATTGATCACCCATTTGGCGAACAATCTCTCCGCGTTTAGGTGCAGGCATTAATCGCCATACTTTAAACGCTTCATCAGCCGTTTTCATTACATTGACATAATCTTCAGCGGTAGCAGCGTTGATACTGCCGATTAACTGTCCGTCAACGGGAGAATACGAATCGATCTTCTTCCCTTTTGTGTGTGTATGTTTTAATCCGGTAGATGCACCGTAATTATTTTCTTTGATACCGAGTTCGTTGAGAACAGATTCAATTCCAAAAGATTTTGTGGTTAATGTTTCTGACATAGCATTTGTTTTTTATTGGGTAACAAATTTAGTCAAAAACAGTCAATGCAAATCGTAAATTGAATAAAAATTCGACTAGTTTTTTGAAGGGATAGACTTTGGTTCAACGATGGCTGAGAACTTAGCAGCAATATAGGTTGCAATAGGAGAGAAACATTGTGCAACAATTTTCTTTGGATTGTTTTCTTTCGATGAAAACCTGGAGGTTGCTATGCCGGCATTTATTGTTTTACCGCTTTTGTCTAAAATGGAATAGTGGACAACAACCTCTCGCTGGTATGTATCGGTGTTGATATCATAAGAGTTCATGTCATTTTTAATATCGAGTTCATTCACAAAAATAAAATACTCGCTCAAGTATTTTTTGTTCAGATACGAAAGCGCTTCTGTATTTGTAAGTTTTGTGTTCATGAACTTTTTATCGTTGTTCTGCTGAACAGTAATTTGTCCGTTTGAAATTCCGCTTTGTGATTTGCCTGCGGCTTTCGCATCGCTAGGCTTTCCAACAAGGTCGTACGACAGGTTTGTTGATTTGTAGGTATATTCAAGATCCTTAGACATTTTTGCTGAATCGGCATAAAACGATACGACAGAAATGGATGATTGCAGTTTTAATTTTAGTTGAGCATCCAGTTGATATCTGAAATTTTCACGAATGGTTTCCCATTCCCATTTTGTTTGTTGATTGATTTTCTGATCTATCTCACTCATGTATAATTTTGGTTCGAACGGGACCAGACAAACTTTACCGGTAACCGTTTTTCCAAGAGTTTCATTGGAACGTGTTCCTTCCTGAGCAACTGAAATGGACCATAGCAAAACAAAAAATAAGAGAGAAGAATATTTTTTGGAGATCATTTTAAGGGTCTTAATAAATTATTTAAATAGGGCTCTTACTATATCGTTTCCGTTTGAATACAATAACAATGCCAGCAGCAAGAACATTCCTACATATTGTGCGTACTCCATAAATTTTTCATTTGGTTTTCTACGTGTGATCACTTCATACAACAAAAACATCACATGACCGCCATCCAAAGCCGGGATTGGTAATATGTTCATGATTGCAAGAGCGATGCTTAAAAATGCGGTAAACCCCCAGAAGTTTTCCCAGTCCCATGATGTGCTGTAAGCACTGGCAATGGTTCCGAATCCGCCCAATTGTTTGTGAGCATCCTTAACCGTAAAGATCACAGAAAATTGTTTTACATAATCAACAAGTGTCTTTTTGGCTTTAGAAAATCCTGCAGGGAATGCTTCAAAAAAGGAGTAGTTGATCGTATCAAGCTTTAAAAATTTATTAATTGATGCCGTCTGGAAACCAATAGTTCCGTCTTTGTTTACTGGTGTCCGGAGCAACAGCGTATCTGTACCTCTTAAAACTTCTATGTTTGCAAGGGTATAAGTGTTTGCTCTTAACGTTTTTGTTACTTCGTTAAAAAAGCTTGCCGGCTTATCGTTGATCGCAATTATTTTATCACCTTTTTTAAATCCTGATTTTTCAGCAGCAAGGCCGGGAATAACTGAATCCACAATACAAGGAATGCGTGGAGCAATAAAAGGGCTCTTACTATTTTTAATCATTTCACTGATGTTATCTTCCGTAACAGCGATGTCAAGTTTGCTTCCATCGCGGTCGATCTGAATACTTTTATAATCGTTCAACACAATTTCACCCGTTATTCTTGAAAAGTTTTCTACGCCCTGGTTATTTACAGAAACAATTTTATCTCCGTCTTTTAATCCCATTTTTAATGCAAGTGAATCACAAGCGATACCATAGCTCGCATTTTGTGTTGGAAGATATTCTTCACCCCAGGCGAACAATACCATTGCATAGATCAGAATACCCAAAATAACATTTACGGTTACGCCGCCAATCATTATGATCAAGCGCTGCCAAGCTGGTTTCGAACGGAATTCCCAATCTTGTGGGGGCAATTTCATTTGTTCCTTATCCATCGATTCATCGATCATTCCGGATATTTTCACATATCCTCCTAAGGGAAGCCAGCCGATACCATATTCAGTATCTCCTTTTTTTACTTTGAATAATGAAAAGTAAGGATCGAAGAATAAATAAAATTTCTCTACACGGGTTTTAAAAATTCGTGCAGGGATAAAATGCCCTAATTCATGCAATACGATAAGTATTGAAAGACTTAATATAAATTGTGCTACTTGTGTTAACATGGTTACGGATAACTAATTAAAATATTAACTGTCTTCCCGTGCTACGACACGGGGTCTGCCAATTGGCAAACGTGTTCTAAATAATGAGATACCGTTTCTCGAATTTGCTCGAAACGACATCTTTAATAATGACGATTTACAACTATATCAATGCTATTGCAACTCTCCTTGTTTCTTTATCAGTTTCTACATAATCTTCATAACTTGGCTTTGCTATGTGTGAAACCGTTTGCAAAGACTTTTCTACCACATCACTCATCTGTAAAAACCCAATTTTATCTTTTAAAAATGCGGCAACAGCAATCTCGTTTGCGGCATTTAAAACACAAGGTGCATTGCCACCCTTGTTCATTGCATCAAACGCAAGTGCAAGGTTACGAAATGTTTTTGTATCGGCTTGTTCAAATGTGAGATGGGGATATTTCATAAAATCAAAACGCGGGAAATCCGATTTCATCCGGTCGGGATAACCAATTGCATATTGTATCGGTAACTTCATATCGGGCAATCCCATTTGCGCTTTCATGCTGCCATCGGTGAACTGAACAAGTGAGTGAACTATACTTTGCGGATGAACAATCACATCGATCTGTTCCGGTTTTAATCCGAATAGCCATTTTGCTTCAATAACTTCTAATCCTTTATTCATCAAAGATGCAGAGTCGATGGTAATTTTTGCACCCATCTCCCAGTTCGGATGCTTGAGAGCTTGTTCTTTTTTTACTGAACTTAAAAAAGCACTGTCTTTACCTCTGAAGGGTCCACCCGAAGCGGTTAAATAAATTTTTTCAATTGGGTTATGAAATTCACCCACCAAACATTGAAAGATAGCCGAATGTTCAGAATCCACCGGATATAAGTTAACGCCTTTTTGTTTTGCAAGAGCCGTTACAATATCGCCTGCAACAACCAGTGTTTCTTTGTTTGCCAATGCAATTTGTTTGCCCGCATTGATTGCCGACAAAGTAGATTCCAGCCCGGCATAACCTACAATGGCTGCCAATACAATATCGATGTTGTCCATCTGTACAACTTCCGTAATGGCTTTATTGCCACCAAACACTTTAATATCGTGGGAAGATAAAGCGTCTTTAACGTATTGGTATTTGCTTTCATCAGCTACAACAACGGTATTCGGATCAAATTCGATGGCCTGTTTTATAAGTAGATCCGCGTTTCCGTTACCTGTTAGCACCTCCACCGCAAATGCATCGGGGTTGGCCCGGATAACATCCAGTGTTTGTGTACCTATTGAACCGGTTGAACCAAGTATCGCTATGTTTTTTTTAACAGTCATTTTTGTATCAAACATTTATCTTTCTTTTTCCTCGCTGAGGTGATTCGCTTCAGAGCTACCGTGCTCTATAAAACGCAGGTTTCTTATTCATTTATAAATTTAAAAAACCATATATCCTTGGGGATCGATCGCGCTTCCATTGTACCACAATTCGAAATGTAAATGCGGTCCGGTTGTTTGTTCACCCGAATTTCCAATGATCGCAATCGGTTCACCTGATTTTACGTAGTCACCTACTTTTTTTAATAGAACAGAATTGTGTTTATAAACAGAAATTAAATTATTAGAATGTTGAACAGATATCGTATAACCGGTTTCTGACGACCAAGTAGCCAAAACAACTGTTCCGTCTAAGGTAGCCTTTACGGGCTCGTTCTCCGGTCCGACAATGTCGATACCGTAATGTTGATCTTTACTTTTGAATTGCTCAGAAACAATTCCTTTTATAGGTGTAAAAAAGAAAAAGTTGCTTATTCCACTTTTGTTGCTTTCGGAACCATAAGCCAAACTATATTTGTCCTGTGATTCAATTGACTGTCGCAATGCAGCTTCTTTTTGCGAAGGATTCAAGGACAATTTTTCGTATTCTTTGCTTTTATCAGGGCGATTTTTAGTTGTATCAGGTTTTGTTTTACCTTTTAAAACACTGGTAATGTTGCTGTTAAACATGTTCTGTTCGGTAAGTGCTTGTTCCAATGAATCTGAATGCACTGCCATTTTAATAAGTTCTCTGCGCATGCCAACATCCGCATATCCCGGAATATATTCGCGGATAGGGGTAAAAGCAATCAGTGAAGTAACTAACATCACCATTACAATGGTAACAGAACCTAGTAATATTACGAGTCCTAGGGGAGTTAGACGAATAGAAAGATTTTCCTCAAACGTATCGTCATTCATCACTACCAAACGGTAGCGGTGGCGCAAACGCTGCAAAAACTTCTTTTTTTGTTCCTGTTGATCACTCATATTAGTTACAAATATCGCAAAATATTTTGGTTAAAGGGGGCATTTATTTCTATCGCTTTCTGCGTAATAATTACTATTTTGTGGTGTTTTTTACTAAAAATAAAATATTTTTGTGATTCTGCAGTTATATGTTGTTGCGGCAAATGATAGCGACATCTTTTTTAAAGGCAGAAACCGAACACGAAGCATGAAAAATAAAATCAGTTATTATTTTAAAGTCAGTTTATTTGTTTGCACGGCATTTCTTTTGAATGCATGTAAAACAAATAAAAACACCTTTATGCATCGTGGTTGGCACAATATGACTTCCCGTTTCAATGGTTATTATTATTCAAATGAAAATATAAAAGAAACGGTTAAGAAAATTGAAAAAGCGAACAAAGATGATTTTTCGAAAATACTCCCCCTTTTTATTTATACCAACAACACCTCGTCAAAGAACTATTTCAGTGATTGTGACAAAACAATAAAAAAGTCTTCTGTCGTTATCCAAAGACATGCGATTACAGAAAAAAAATCTAAAAAAGAGATTCCGAACGCATGTAAGTGGATCGATGAAAACTATATGTTGATCGGTAAAGCGCACTTTTATAGGCGTGATCTTTTTTCGGCGTTGGAAGCATTCGAATATGTATCAAAGATCTATCCGAACCCCTCGGCGAAATACAATGGAATGCTTTGGATGATTCGAACAAACAATGAGATTGGCAGCTATTCTCTCTCAGAAGCGAGCATTGACGAAATAAGAAATGCCACCGATTTTCCAAACGATCGTTCCTATCAGAATGAATTAGCGGCTGTTACAGCAGATTTTTACTTAAAGAGAGAGGACTACTCGCCTTCTATCAGACACCTTACAAAAGCAATCGCACTTACACGTAAAAAAACTACAAAAGCCCGTTATACTTATGTTTTAGCCCAGGTGTATGAAAAGTTGGGAGATAATGCGAAAGCATCACAGTACTATTCATTGGTTCCCGGTTTGCATCCTTCTTATGATATGGCCTTTAATGCACAAATAAACCGTGCGAAGTTATATGACATCTCTTCCGGAGGAAGTAAGACCATTAAAAAGCAATTGAATAAAATGCTCCGTGACGATAAAAACATTGAGTTTCAGGATCAAATCTATTACGCATTGTCAGATATCGCTCAAAAAGAAAATGATACTCCGCTTGCAATGACCTACCTCGGAAAATCCATTCAGGCGAGCACTTCCAACAATACTCAAAAAGCATTGTCTTATTTAAAGCGAGCGGATCTTTATTTTGAAAAACTGGATTATAAAAATGCACAGGCTAATTACGACAGCTCAATAACTTTTTTACCGAAGGATTATCCTGATTATGCTCTTATAGATGAGAAGAAAACCAGTTTAACAGCATTGGTTATTAATCTGAACATAATATCGCTTGAAGACAGTTTGCAGCGCATTGGTAAGATGTCGGAAAAAGAGCGGGAGCAGCTGGTTGATAAAATGATCTCGAAGATGGAAGATGATGAAAAAAGAAAAGAAGAAGAGCGCCTATTTCAATTAAGTAATCCACAGCTTGTAAGTCCGGGAAAAACCGATAACAGCGACCCCAGTTCCAGCGCCTGGTATTTTTATAATCCCTCAACAGTAAGTTTTGGTGTTGGCGCATTTAATAAAAAGTGGGCAGCGCGGAAACTGGAAGACAACTGGAGAAGAAGTGAAAAAGAGCAGGTAGTTCAAAATGTCGGAGACGAAAACCCGGCTGATTTGTCCGATTCGATGCAAACGCTCAATGGTGGCACATCTCTGGCCTCTAAAACAAAAGGGAAAAAAGACAAAAATTTTTATTTGAAAAATGTACCAACCACTCCCGATGCGCTTGCAAAATCTGATGGAAGAATCATAGAGGCTTATTATAAAGTTGGATCCATTTATAAAGAACAATTGCTGAATAATCTGAAATCAACAGAAACGTTTGAAGAGTTGATCAAGCGTTATCCCGAAAACAAGTATAAACTAAATTCGTATTATCAATTATATCGTATTTATTTAGCGATGAACAATCAGCGGAAATCGGATTATTATAAAAATCTTTTAGTAAACGATTACCCTGATTCGGATTATGCCGCCATCATTAAAAATCCAGGGTATGCAGCAGATATCGCTGCGAGCAAAAGTCAGGTTGAAAATTTTTATACCGAAACATATCAGCTTTATGGATCAGGAAACTATCCGCAGGCATTAGAAAATTGTAAAAAAGCAGATTCTTTATATTCAAAAAGTAGTTTAATGCCTCGGTTTAGTTTTTTGAAAGCACTATGTATAGGTAGAACGCAAGACATAAACGCTTTTGAAAGTGCATTAACGCAGGTTGTTATTCAATACCCGAAAGATCCTGTTAAGGGAAAGGCGCAGGAAATAATCGATATGATTAAGAAACAAAAGAATCCTGAACAGCCCAAAGTGCTGTCCGATTCTGTTGTTGTTAAACCCAAATCAAAATTTAATTTTAATGAAGAAGGAGAATATTATTGCTTGGTTGTAATTGAAAACGGAAAAGGAGACCTGAATAAATTTAAAACCAAACTTTCTGATTTTAATACAGAATCTTTCAGTACTGCCGATATTTCAATATCAAGCATTTTCCTTGACATTACCCATCAGTTAGTGAGTGTAAAAACTTTTGAGGGGAAAGACAGAGGCATGAATTATTACAGCAGCGTGTCATCAAAAAGTGAACTGTTTGCGGATCTTGAAAAAGGAACCTATCAGTCATTTATCATTTCAGCAGAAAATTACACGATTTTTTATAAGGATAAAAACATAGGAGCGTATCAGGAATTTTTTAGTCAATATTTCAAATAACTTGGCTTTTAGTGTAAAAAAGACTAGTTTTATCCCAAAAAGAACTAAAAACTATCAAAATGTTCAATAAAATGGTAAAAAACAACACAACGGATAGCCCATCGGTAAACTTGATCGGGGCGGGTACAATCATTGAAGGAGATATTACTACAAATGGCGATATACGGATTGATGGCTCGTTAACGGGATCAATAAATGTAAAAGGAAAATTAGTGGTAGGTATTTCCGGCAGTATAGAAGGAGAGATCATTTGTCAGAATGCGGATATTTCCGGTACAATTAAAGGAAAGATCGGAGTATCTGAACTGTTATCGCTAAAAGCATCCTCAAAATTGAGTGGAGAGATAATAACCAATAAAATTGCAATTGAGCCGGGAGCAGCTTTCTCGGGTTCTTGCAGTATGGGCGGAGTAATAAAAGACATTAAAGGTGGAACAACAGAAAAACCCCAGCCCGCCGAAAAAACAGCTTAATGGCTATGTGAAATATTCGGGTATGGCGGTTCAGATGGCCGCCATTATTGTTGGCGGTGTATTGGGCGGTATAAAATTAGATAAATGGCTGGCATTGAAATTTCCAGCGTTCACATTATCGCTTACGCTGCTCTCTGTGTTTCTGGCCATCTATTATTTTATCAAAGACGTTATAAAAAAATAAATCAATGAGACCGAGGTCTTCATATAAAAATGAGTACAACCCTTAAACCCTTTCTGTTAAAACTCCTTATTTTTTCAATATCTACTTCAGGAATCCTTTTTATTTGGGAAAAGTACGCATCTGATCGTTTTCAAAGCGATTTTATGTGGGTTTTATGGTTCTTTTTTTTTGCAAGTACAGCATTTATTCATTATATCCTGATATCTTTATCGGAAAAGGATCCCAAGCGTTTTATCGGCTATTATTTGGGAATTACCGGCATAAAACTGTTTGGATATTTGATTATCATAACCGTATACGCTTTACTCAAAAAAGAAGCCGCTTTGGGTTTTACGCTTTGGTTTTTGGTTTTATATCTTTTGTATAGTGGTTTCGAAGTAGTTATGCTTCTGAAGCAGTTCAAAAAATAAAATTTGTCGCTCATAATCAAGGCTTTGCATTGCAGATTATTATACTGACAGAAATCAGTAAAAAAACAGCTCCAAAATTTTTCAAATCGTTGTTTAATTGCCTAAATTTGCACCCGAATTTAAAAAACGGAGAAACGTATTTCGGAAATGGCTAACAAAATCAATATATCCAAGCATTTTTTACTAATTGTGGCACTATTTTTTGTCACTTTTACCTCTTTTGCATACGAACCGATCGATGCTGAGAAGCATGAAAATGCTGCTGAGCCGAAGGAACAGGGCGAAAAAGCGCATGAAGAAAGCACTACTTTTGATGCCGGTAAAATGATCCTAGAGCACGTTGCTGATTCTCACGATTGGCACATGTGGGGTGAAGGAGAACATTCTGTTTCTATTCCTTTGCCGATTATTATTTATTCGGACAAGGGTTTTGATGTTTTTTCATCTGCACAGTTTCACCATGGTCATGCTTCGTTTCTAGGCAAATATAATTACCGTTTGCACGAAGGAAGTCTTGTTGTTTTTGATGACATAACCGGCACTGTTGATGAAGAAGCGACATTAAAATTGACAGATTTTTCAGTTACAAAAAACGTTGCATCTATGCTTGTAACGATGTTATTGATGTTATGGGTTTTCATTACCGTAGCAAAAGCATATAAAAACAATCAGGGCAAAGCGCCACGTGGTCTTCAGTCGTTTGTTGAGCCATTGATCATTTTTGTTCGTGACGATGTTGCAAAGCCAAGTATTGGTGATAAGAGATATGAAAAGTTTATGCCTTTCCTTCTAACGGTGTTCTTCTTTATTATGTTCAGTAATTATTTGGGTTTGATTCCAGTTTTCCCGGGAGGAGTAAACTTAACAGGTAGCATTTCTATTGCAATGGTGCTGGCAGGGTTTACGCTCTTGATCACATTTGTGGTAGCGAACAAACATTATTGGCGACATGTTTTTGCAATGCCGGGCGTTCCGATTCCTGTGTTGATCATTCTTACGCCAATTGAAATTCTTGGAGTATTTCTTCGTCCGTTTGTATTGATGATACGATTGTTTGCAAACATTACAGCCGGTCATATCATTGCATTGGCATTTTTTAGTTTGATCTTTATCTTTGGTGAAATGAATACGGGCTTAGGTTTCGGTGTTTCAATATTCTCTTTGGTGTTTACTGTATTTATGGGCTTTTTGGAATTGCTGGTAGCGTTCTTACAAGCTTACGTGTTCACGCTTTTATCAGCGATCTATTTTGGTTCGGCGATCGATGAAGGACACGATGTTCACAATCACGTTGACGATCACGCTTTAGAAAAGCATTAAAAAATTGAATTCTGATTGGGTAGCTTTGCCGGCAGTCAGAATGTATCATTTTCCGGTAGGGCAAAAAAAATAAAACAACACACTATGTTATCATCAGTATTATTAGAAGTTAGCAACACTTATGGTATTGCAGCTTTAGGAGCAGGTTTAGCAGCAGTTGGAGCAGGTATCGGTATCGGTCGTATTGGCGGATCTGCACTTGAGTCAATCGCTCGTCAACCTGAGGCAATCAACGACATCCGTTCGAACATGATTCTTGCGGCTGCACTTGTTGAAGGTGCTGCGTTCTTTGCGATGGTTATCGGACTATTAGTAGTTTTGATCATCAAGTAAAAAACAAAAAAAATTGTCTGCAGGGTTGCTGCAGACAATTTTTTTAAACGAAATCATTTTGCGCTGTCACTTCGAGAAGCAAAGCGTTAGGCAATAAAATATAAAAACTAAAATAAATGGAATTAGTAAAACCCTCGATCGGCTTAATTTTTTGGATGGCTGTTTCTTTTTCAATCATTCTTTTCTTGTTGAAAAAATTTGCATGGAAACCTATTCTTGGAATGATCAAAGAACGTGAGCAATCAATTGAAAATGCTCTAGCTGCTGCAGAAAATGCAAAAGAAGAAATGAAAGCATTACAATCAAACAACGAACGTATTTTGGTTGAAGCAAGAGCAGAACGTGATCAGTTATTGAAAGATGCGCGTGAGATCAGAGAAAAAATGATTGCAGACGCAAAAGGTTTGGCAACAAAAGAAGGTGAACGTTTATTGACAATTGCCCGGGACAATATTCAAAACGAAAAAATGGCTGCGATCACTGAACTTAAAAATCTGGTGGCAAGCTTATCGATAGAAATTGCTGAGAAAATTCTTAAATCAGAATTGTCTTCTGACGAAAAACAAAAAACATTGGTAAATACGTTATTAAAAGACGTAAACTTAAACTAGATATAAGATTTCAGATAGGAGATCTTAGAAATAGCATCTCCTATTTCAATCTCACTATTCAATACTCAAACAATGCAAGGAACCAGAGTAGCATCGCGATACGCAAAATCATTCATCGACTTGACAATGGAGCAAGGAGTTTTCGAGCAGGCTTATGGCGATATGAAAACAATTGTTGATCTATGTAAATCAAATCACGATTTTGTAACATTCTTAAAGAGTCCTATTATTAAAACAGATAAAAAACAAGCTGTTTTAAAAGAAATATTTGCAGGAAAATTAAACAAAGTAACGGATACGTATATTCAATTGATCACGGCTAAAAGAAGAGAGATTTATTTGTCGGAGATCGCTGTTGAATTTGTAAACCAATACAAAGAGAAAAAGAAAATCCTGACAGCTGTTGTTACTACTGCAAATGGAATTGATGATATCATCCGCAAAAAAGTAATGGAGATCGTAAAAGGAGCTAGCTCAAGTGAAGTGGTGTTGGAAGAAAAAATTGACAAAGACATTATCGGTGGATTTATTATTCGTGTAGGTGACAAACAAGTAGATGCTACCATCGCTAAAAAAATAAACAACTTAAAGCGCACATTCAAAGAAAACCCATTCATCAAGGAATTTTAATTAAAATAAAAAACAGAAAAGAAGAAGAACACAAAGCTCTTCAACTTTGAACTTTATAACTTTATAACTTTTAACTAAATAAAAATGGCAGAAGTAAAACCCGCAGAAGTATCTGCAATTTTAAGACAACAATTATCAGGATTTAAATCTGAGCAGGAATTGGAAGAGGTTGGTACCGTTTTACAAGTAGGTGATGGTATCGCTCGTATCTATGGACTTTCAAAAGTACAGTCGGGTGAGTTGATCGAATTCGCCAGTGGATTGAAAGGAATCGTTTTGAATCTTGAAGAAGATAACGTAGGAGCTGTAACATTAGGTTCATCAAATGATATTAAAGAAGGCGATGTTGTAAAACGTACCGGAAAAATCGCTTCCATTCAGGTTGGTGAAGGAATGTTGGGTCGTGTTGTTGATACAATGGGTAACGCAATTGACGGAAAAGGACCAATCGCAGGAAAATTATATGAAATGCCATTGGAGCGTAAAGCGCCAGGGGTTATTTACAGACAACCGGTTACTGAACCCTTACAAACAGGTTTGAAAGCAATCGATGCGATGATTCCTATTGGACGTGGACAGAGAGAGTTGATCATTGGTGACCGTCAAACAGGTAAAACTGCAGTAGCGATCGATACGATCATTAATCAAAAAGAATTTTACGAAGCAGGTCAACCTGTATTCTGTATCTATGTTGCAATCGGACAAAAAGGTTCGACTGTTGCGAATATTCAGCGCGTATTAGAAGAAAACGGTGCCATGCCTTACACGGTTATCGTTGCCGCAACAGCTTCCGATCCTGCTCCAATGCAGTTTTACGCGCCCTTCGCAGGTGCAGCAATTGGTGAGTTTTTCCGCGATTGTGGTAAACCGGCATTAATTGTTTATGATGATTTATCTAAACAAGCGGTTGCTTACCGTGAAGTTTCTTTGTTGTTACGTAGACCTCCGGGACGTGAGGCATACCCTGGTGATGTATTCTACTTACATAGTCGTTTATTAGAGCGTGCTGCGAAGATCAATTCAAATGATG